>DASXES010000079.1:0-68043 GCA_036489975.1 Roseiarcus sp. | reverse complement strand
CGATCTCAAGCGCGAAGGTCCGCCGCGCGGCCGGTGGCTGTCTCCGCGCGCGATCGCAGGGGTTGATGAGGCGAGAGCCAAGGGGGAGCAGGCCATGCTGTTCCTCAATCGCCGTGGATACGCGCCGCTCACGCTCTGCCGATCGTGCGGCCATCGCTTCGAATGCCCCAATTGCTCGACCTGGCTGGTCGAGCACAGATTTCGCGCATCCCTCGTGTGCCACCATTGCGGCCATGTCGAGGGCCGGCCGAAGCTCTGTCCGCAATGCCACGAGGCCGACACGCTCACTGCTTGCGGACCGGGGGTCGAGCGCCTGGCCGAGGAGGCGGAAGCTCTCTTTCCCGACATCCGCACGCTCGTCTTGTCGTCGGACACGCCGGGCGGGATCGAGACCCTGCGCGGACAGCTCGACGCGGCGGCGAAAGGCGCCTACGACCTCATCATCGGCACGCAGCTCGTCGCCAAGGGGCACAACTTCCCGCTGCTCACCTTCGTCTGCGTGGTCGACGCCGACGTCGGCCTCGCCAACGCCGATCCGCGCGCGGCCGAGCGCACGTTCCAGCTCCTGCGCCAGGCGACCGGGCGCGCCGGGCGCGCAGACAGGCCGGGGCGCGCCTTGTTGCAGACCTGGCAGCCGGAGCATCCGGTCATCAAGGCGCTTCTGTCCGGCGACGCGGAGCGGTTCTACGCGCAAGAGACCGAGCAGCGCCGCCTCGGGGGCCTGCCCCCGTTCGGGCGCCTGGCGGCGATCATCGTTTCCGCTGAGGACCGGGGCGCCGCGGAAGCGCACGCGCGCGCCCTGGCGCGCGCCGCCCATCGCCTGCCGGGGGATAAGAACTGGCGTGTCGCGCCGCTCGGCGGCGAGCGCCAAGAGAACGAGATCGTCCTGCTCGGCCCGGCCGAGGCGCCGATCGCGGTCGTGCGCAAACGCCACCGTTTCCGCCTCGCCGCCAAGGCGCCGCGCTCCGCCGATCTGCAAGGGTTTTTACGCGCCATGCTGGCCGCCGCGCCCGAGCCGCGCGGCGGGGTAAAGGTTGCGATCGACGTCGACCCGCAGAGCTTTCTTTAGAGCGCGGCTCGCCGTCGAGCGTCATCGACAAGCCGGGCGCGTTCGGTCTCGGCAAAGCTTTCCGCGGCCTCCCTCGATTGAAAGCTCACGACGGTCTCGTGGTCATCGATCGTCACGACAACCGCGTAAACCGTCACCCCTGTCGCGTCGTTTCGAGGCGTGATCTCGATGTTGAAGGCCATCCCCGCGCTTTCCCGTAAGCCCAGCACGGATATCGGCGGAGAATGAGCCCGGCCGTCCGGCGCCATAGGTCTTCACTCGACCGACCGTCGAAAGCCGGTTGCTCGCCGCCGCGCCGCGGTCGGACTGAACGCCAGGATCACACGCGATGAGCCCGATGGCCTTCAGCGGGGTGAAGATAGGTTTTCCTCGGCGGCTTGTCGATGACTCGCGCCGGAGCTTGTTTCCGAGCGTATTCGTAATTCATGACAACGACGATCGCCAGCAGAGAAAAGATCAACATGTGATTTTCTCGCTGCGACAGAACGAGTCTGTTCATGGAGAAGGCGATGAAACTGCAGGCCAGCGCCCCGGCGACCGCGCCGGATTCCGACATGTCGGAGACAAAATTTCGCAGGCCATACCAAATCGGGAGCAGCGCCATCCCGACGAAAAACACAAGTCCAGGGATTCCGGTCTCAAGCAGGACCGAGAGGACGTAGCTGTCGATCGAACTGTTGATAACGTAACCCCCGGCCGCGAAACCGTGGCCGGTGATCGGGTTCGACCGAATAAGCGGAATGCCCGCAACCCACTGGTTGTAACGGCCCTGGTTGCTGGCCGCAGCATCGCCGCCCCCAAGCACCATATTGTGCGCGCGCCTCCAGAACAGAATCAATCCAATTAAAAACGCGAACGACACAATACCTGTGAGACCGACGATCGCCGGGGCTAGACTGGCCTTGTTACCCACGGCTTTACGAATCGACCAGATTGCCACGAATACAGCCACGGAAAAGAGAACGCCGATGTAGCCGCCTCGCGAGCCCGAGGCGAAGATCCCTATGATTCCGCCAAATACGGTCGCCCAGCCAAGGCTCTTCTCAAACGAACTCTCCCGGTACAAGGCGAAGAACAGGCCAATGGGAATGACAATGATTTCAAACTCTCCGAAAGAGAGAGGCGTGACGAAAGCAGACTCTGCACGATATAGGCCATTTCTGAAGTGATTGGCGTCACCGGGTAGAAGCAACGCCAGATTCGGGTTGTTCTCGATGAGTTGTTGGAGCATGCCTCGGGGAAAAATATCAACGAAGATGTTACGATGCTCGTAAAACTCCATGAAGCCGAACGCGGTAATAAATACCGCGCAACAGCAGATTATTTTTAGTATGAATATAGCGTCATCATGATCTCTGACTATGTAAATCATAGCAAAGAACGGCACATACCAGGACAAGAGCGCCTCGACCAGGGCTGACATGGACTCCGAGGTCGTGGCTGACGTGAAAAGAGATAGAATCGCCATGACAAGATAACCGAGGACGCAAATAAAAATCAGCGACGAGGCGCCGGCGCGTTCCATAATTCTGCGTCGGGTGTCAGACGAAGCCGCGACGGCGATAAGGAATGGCGCGAACAGCGCGAAGGTGGCGAGACGGCGCGCGGAGATCCAGGGCAGGCTGCCCAACTGAACCGCATAGTAATTGGGGACGCAAAGATCGGCGACCAGCATGACGAAAAACGTCTTGCGAATGAGGTTCGGCCATACGAGGGGCAGATCCGGCATGACCCAGAGCAGCACCATGGCGGCGATCGCAACGATCCCGAAGGCGCCGAGCGGAGGCAGAAAAACCGCCGCCAGGCCGACAATGAGACCCAGGCCGATCGAGGCGATCGCCCATGCGACAATTGGCGCAAGGTAGCGAACGACCCTGGGCGCCACGCGCGCGGCAAGTTTCGCCTCCGCCACCGCTACGAGAGCGGTCCGCGACAGGGAAAAGCGATTGCCGGTCCAAACTGCCATTCCTGTCGAACTCCGTTCCGGCTTCGAGGCCGCGCTAGTCGCCCTCATCCGAGGCTAAAATACGGCGCCTTTTTGTGCAGCGCCATCAGATATCCAAGGCGAGACGGCGATCCGCGCCGCGGATACCCGCTTGTGACGCCAAAGCCATGACGCTCGGATCGCCCACGCGGTCTTCTCTGACGAACTTCCCTGGCCGCCTCCTCTGCGCCGTCCATGTTATGACTCCATGAAAACGTCGATTGACGCAACCGGAGCGCGGCGCGCACGACGACCGGGACGCCGCGGCCCTCCGTCGCTGATCTGGTTTTCGGCCGGTCTTGCGGGCGTAAAAGACGACTCCTTGCCAACCGAATTGCGGACTTCTATTTACCCACGCCATCGAGGCGGCGCGACTCCTCCTATGCGGCTGCCCCAGACCCGGCCCTGGTCAGAGTCCGGCCCGGATCGGGCGATCGCTAATCTGGACAACGGCCGACCGGCCGTCGCGCCGGGCTGGCGCGTAAAGCCGCCGGATCGAGGCCAGCGAGCCTCGCTCCAGGATTGCCGCCGACGTTATTCCCAGAGGACGGGATCGGGAACTTTAAGCCCGCGGCGAAATAACAAAGAGCGACTTCGAGAACCATCGCAAACATTCGTGAAGAGGAGGACCTGGACCTGCGGCGACCTGACGAGCCAGCTTGTCATCATTTGAACTTGTACTTTTGACCTGATATCTCGTCCCAAAGGACTACATATGCCCCCCAGGCCCCTCAGAAGAAATTTCATCGTTAATCTTTTGTACCCGACGGTGCGGATCGCAGTCGCGTTCGTGACGATTCCGGTCTATCTGCGCCATGTCGGCGAAGCGCGATACGGCATCATATCGATCGTATGGGTCCTCCTGGGACTATTCGGCTTTCTTGATCTCGGGCTCTCGCGCGCGGTCACCAACGCATTGGCGAAGCTGCGCGACGCCCCTCAGCAGCACCGCGCGCGTGTGCTCTTGACGACGCTCGGTCTCAACCTTGGAATTGGCCTGATCGGCGGCGCGGTTCTCTACATATCCGGCGGATTGTTGCTCAGACATTTCATTTCAGTACCGACTGCGCTGAGCGCCGAGGTCTCCGGGTCGCTGCCCTGGATCGCCTGTCTTCTGCCTCTCACGCTTGTTTCGGCCGCCGGCGCGGGCGCGCTGGAAAGCCGAGAACTCTTCCTGCTCGTGAATTTGATCCAGATTGTCGCGATGACGCTGGCGCAAGTCGCGCCGATGCTTGTGGCTGTGTTTGTCAGTCCCTCGCTCCGGGTCGTTATTCCCACGGCCGTCGCGGCGCAGGCGTTCGGCGCGATCACTGTGCTGGTTTTCGTCGTCCGTCTCGAGGGGCCATTCTCGCTTCGCGGCATGGATTGGGGCGAGGCGCGCAAGTTGCTTGGCTATGGCGGGTGGATGTTCGCCACGAATGTGGTCAATCCCGCGCTGGCTTCGGCTGATCAATTCATTATCGGGTCAGTGATGGGAGTGGCCTCGGTGGCGCATTATGCGGTTCCGATGAACCTTGTCTTGAGGAGCGGAGCGATCCCGGCGGCGGTCGGGCGCACGTTCTTTCCCCGCATGTCGAGCCTGTCCGGCGGCGCCGCTTTCACGCTCGGCGCGCGCGCGCTTTCGACGATGGCGTACGGCTTTGCCGCCGTCTGCGCTCCTGCGATTGTCCTCTCGCCAATCTTCTTTCGGTATTGGATCAGCGCCGATTTCGCCCGGGTCTCGGCGCCCGTGGCGCAAATCCTTTTCCCGGGAATGTGGATGGCAGGGCTGTCCCTCGTCGGTTTTACGCTCCTGCAAAGCCAGGGCAGGGCGGACCTTACGGGCAAACTGAGCATGATCGAGTTTCTGCCGTTCATGGGCCTTCTCTGGGTTTTGACTGTGACTTTCGGGATCGTTGGGGCGGCTGGCGCCTGGACCTTGCGCTGCACAGCAGACGCCTTGGCGATTTTCTGGGCTTCTGGAATGAGAAGGCGGGACCTCCTTCCGCTGCTGCCCCCGGCCGTGCTCCTGGTCGCCACCCTGATTGTCGCCCGCTTTTTCTTGGGCTCCAACGTCGTCGTAGACCTGCTCGTCGCGGCCCTCACGGCTGCAGCGGCGATCGCGTTGAGCCTTATTTTCTCGGAGGATTGGCGTGCGTTCATGCGGTCTCTGGTGAATCGAGCGCGCCTTTTCGCCGCCAGTTTCACGGCGAAAGCGTTCCGGCCCGGCGGCTAACCGGGAAACTGGCCAGATCAAGCGGCGCCCGGGCGCATGCGGCGCATGGAGCGCCCCTCCGCCGCCCGCGTCTGCAGGGGGGCCGCCGCAGCCCAACTTGGCCTCAGGGCCAGCGAGGCGGAAATTCAGGGTGGACCGGAAGGCGGCTGCCATCGCTTGCCTTTCGGAGGTCGCATAGACATAATATGGGCTCCCCCTGGCAAGATCGGGCCGTCAGCAGTCTTGGCTAAGGAAAGGTTGAGCTCGATTATCCGACGTTTCGATACAAGGTGTGTCGAACAGCAACGCGTCGCCGCGAGCCACCCGGTAAAACTCTCCACCTACGCTTCGTGCGGGTTCTCTGACAAGACAGGACGACCCGGAGATATTGGATGAGCGAGCCGATAAATATTACTGACATAAAGGATAACGGCATCGTCTATTCGATTTGTACATTTGTAACTCGATTTGAGCAGTACAAAGCGGCAGTTAAAACATTTGTAGATCATGGATTTTCTTACCACGACTGTGAGTATATCTATATCGACAATTCTGGCAAAAATGAATATGACGCCTATCGAGGGATAAACAAATTCCTGACGACGGCAAATGGGAGATATATCATCATTTGCCACCAGGACGTGCTTCTGGTCGACGACGGCCGCGAGAAGCTCGACGCCGTCCTGGCGGAACTCGATCGCATCGACCCGTCTTGGGGTGTTTGTGGAAATGGCGGGGGCATGTATCCGGGGCGCCTCGCGCTTCGCCTTACGGACCCGCATGGCGACAATCAATTCACCGAGCCGCTGCCGCAGAAGGTAAGCGGCCTCGATGAGAACTTCCTCGTCGTGCGGCGCGACGCCAACCTGGCCGTATCGGCCGATCTGAAGGGATTTCATCTTTACGGCACGGATCTCTGCATAGTGGCGCGGGTGCTCGGCTACACCGCCTATGTCGTCGATTTCCACCTCCGCCATCTGAGCAGCGGCGCGAGCAAGTATGAGTCGCCGGGCTTCGCGGAGCTTCGTGCGGCGCTAATCGCCAAATATCGTCGCGTGATGCGTCCGCGCACCGCCACAACGACGACGACCGCGGTCTATCTTGGAGGATCCGCGGCGGTGTCTCCGGTCCTCAACGCCGTCCTCGCGACGGGCATCCCCAAGCGCCTTGGCCGCTTGCCGAAGATGCTGGGCCTCAAGCGCCAGTGAACGAGGCGGCGCCGGGGGCGGGCGGCGATCAGGAGCAAAGATGGATTCCCTAGCGCCGTCCTACGAGCACAAGGAGCAAGCCTATTTCGCCGGCCAGCGGAGCGATCTCATCGACCGGCTCGGCGTCGATCGCAACCGGGCGATTCTGGAGATCGGCTGCGCCGAGGGATCGACGGGCGCCTATGCGAAGCATGAGGGCAAGTGCGGACTCTATGTGGGGGTGGAGCTGTTCGCCTCCGCGGCGAGCGTGGCGGCGTCGCGCATCGATCGGGTCTACACGGCCAACATCGAAAGCTTCGATCCGCCCGAGCCGCGCGAAAGCTTCGACGTTCTGATCGCCGGCGAAGTCCTGGAGCATATGGTCGATCCGTGGGCGGTTCTGCGGCGGCTCAGGACCTATCTGCGCCCCGGCGGGCTCGTCATGGCGAGTTCGCCGAACGTTTCGCATTATTCGGTCATCGGCATGCTTCTGAAAGGGAACTGGACCTTGGCGGACATGGGCCGAATGGACCGGACCCATCTCCGGTGGTTCACCCCTAGGTCCTACGCCGACATGTTCCAAACCTGCGGCTTCGAGGTGCTCTCCACTGAGCCGCTGAGAGCGCCGGGCCCGGCGGCGAAGCTGATCGCCAAACTGAGCGGCGGCCGACTCGAACATCTGTTCATCAGCCAGATTGTCGTGGTCGGCAGGAAGACCGGGGTCTCGGACTCCGGTTGACGGATGCGTAAGCGAGCCTGACGGCTTCACGGATCGCGCGAGCGTTGGGCCGCAGGCTGCCGGTCTGATCGCTTCGAGGGCTTGCAAGCCACCAGCGCCACAATGCGGGACGTGTTCGCCCAACCCCCAAGCCCCCGGCCGACCTCGCGGCTTCAACCGTAACCGCACGCGGCGCCGCTGCATGAGCAGCGCCGTCTAGAATTTTGTCTATAGATTGAGGGCCTTATAGCAAAATAATGTTTGCGGGCACAGGGTTTGGGGCTATCATCCGATTCGGGACAGGTGATTTGTCGCGGGCGTCAGGCGGGGACGCAAAATCGTGGAGATTGTCGAACTACCGCCGCTCAAACGCGGCATCGAATGGCCGACAGCCGGGCTGGCTTTCGCCATCTACGGGTCGTGGCTCCTGGGGACGTATTTCTACCGGGACCTTCCCTGGTGGACCCTGGCCGCGCTCGGCGCCTGGATCATCGCGTGGCAACTGAACCTGCAGCACGAGACCATCCACGGCCACCCGACCCGCAACCGCCGCGCCAATGAAATGATCGGCTGTTGGCCCCTGGCGCTGTGGCTTCCGTACTCGATCTACCGTTCGACCCATCTCGCCCACCATCGCGACGAGAATCTCACCGATCCCCTCGAGGACCCGGAAAGCTACTACTGGACCTCGTCCGGATGGGGCGGCCTCGGTCCAGTATGGCGTAAGCTTGCTGTCGCGCGGACGACGCTCCTCGGGCGGATCGCCATCGGGCCTGCCTTTCTGATCGGGGGCTTCGTCCGCGATCGATTGCGCGACGCCTGGCGCGGCGAGCGAGGCGCGCGCCACGCGCTGGCGCGCCATCTCATCCTGTGCGGGCCGGTCCTGATCTGGCTGATCGCCATCTGCCGGATGCCGCTTTGGATTTACCTCGCCTGCTTCGTCTATCCCGGCGCGAGCCTTGCGATGGTGCGCTCGTTCGCCGAACATCGGGCGGTGCCGGAGGCGGAGCAGCGCACGGCGATCGTCGAGAACGCATGGATCCTGGGGCCGCTGTTCTTGTTCAACAACCTCCATGCGGCGCACCACCTTCGCCACCGGCTGCCGTGGTATCAACTGCCGAAATTCTATCGGCTCAATCGGGCGGCGCTGATCAAGCGCAACGGCGGCCTTGTCTATCACGGCTATTTCGATGTCGCGCGGCGCTATCTCCTGAGGCCCCACGATAAGCCGATTCATCCAGACTGGGACCAACGGGCGGCGTGAGCGGCGTAGGCCCGATCGCAGTCCTGCCGATGTACGATTTTCCGTGGACTGCCGCGGCCAACGACGCGCTCTGGGCGTCGATTTCCACCCGGCTCGGCGACGCCGGCGTTCAGGCGCCTGTGCGCTTGACCCGAGGGGGCGACCTCGCCGCGCTCTGGGGAAGTCCTGACCTCATTCTCGGTCAGACCTGCGGCTACCCTTATGTGAGCGGCCTCAAAGACGTGGTGACGTTGATCGCGACGCCGGAATACGGATTTCCCGGCTGCGAGGGCGCCTCGCATCGAAGCTTCATCATCCGCGCCGCCCGCGACCCGCGCCGTGCTTTAAGCGAATTCAGGGGCGCGACCGCCGCGCTCAACGCCCACGACAGCAACACCGGCATGAATCTGTTCCGCGCCGCGATCGCGCCCATTGCGCGCGGCGCGCCCTTCTTCCGCGCAACGATCGTCACCGGCTCGCATGAAGCGAGCGTGACGGCGGTCGCAGAGGGCGTCGCGGACCTCGCCGCGATCGACTGCGTCAGCTTCGCGCTCCTTGAGCGCGGTCGTCCGGATCTTGTCGAGCGCGTCGCCCTGGTCGCAGGAAGCCCGCTTTCGCCGGGCCTGCCGTTCATCGCCGCCGCTGGCCTGCCGCAGACGACAATCGCCGCCGTGCGCGCGGCTCTGTTCGCGGCGCTCGAGGACCCGGACCTCGCCGAAGCGCGGGCGGCGGTCGGCCTCAAGGGCGCCCGCGTTGCGACGCCCGCCGACTACGATCGGGTGTTTGAGATCGAGCGCGGCGCCACGGCCGCGGGCTACGGGCGGCTCGCCTGAGCTGTCGCGCGCTCACGTCTCGGCGATGCCGCCGAGATCGCCAGCCTGCGCTCCGCTCTCGCGCCCATGAGGCAGCGCGAGGTAGTCGGTCGAGCGCATTTCGTAGAGACGCGAGGCGGTGCGCTTGAATTCGAACGCCTCCGCGCCTTCGCCGGAATAGAGCGTCTCCGGCTCGCCTGCCGCCGACGCGATCAGCTTGACGCGCATGTCGTAGAGAGCGTCGATCAGGATGACGAAGCGCTTTGCCTCGTTGCGCTCGCTTGCCGCGATCACGGGGATGCGGTCGAGCACGAGTGTGTGGAAGCGCTGCGCGAGCTTCAGATAATCAGCGGCGCCGAGCGGGCGGCGGCAAAGGGCGTCGAAATCAAAGCGCGCGACGCCGTCGATCGCCTGCGGCACGTCGAGGTGGCGGCCGAGAAGCTCGATCCGGGCCGGCTCGCCACGCTCATGGCCGGTCAGCCTCAGGAACGCCGCGTCGAGCGCCGCGTCCGCCTTCGGGCCGAGTGGTATGGTATAGACCGGCGCGCGCTTAAGCTTTTCCAGACGATAGTCGGTGCGCGCGTTGAGTTCGACGATTTCGAGCCGCTCTTTGATCAGCGCGATGAACGGCAGGAACAACGCGCGATTGAGTCCGTCCTTGTAGAGGTCGTCGGGCGCGACATTCGAGGTTGCGACGACCACCACGCCGGCCGCGAACAGAGCGGAGAACAAGCGCGCCAAAATCATCGCGTCGGCGATGTCGCGCACCGAGAATTCGTCGAAGCAAAGCAGCGAAGCCTCGCGCGCGAGCTCCGCCGCGACCGGCGCGATCGGGTCGTCGCCCGAGACCTCGCCGCGCTTCAGCGCCTGGCGCCATTGGTGCAGGCGAGCGTGGACGTCGGCCATGAAGGCGTGAAAATGCGCCCGGCGTTTGCGCGGGCCTTCGACCGCGTCGAAGAACATGTCCATCAGCATCGTCTTGCCGCGGCCCACGGGGCCGTAGATGTAAAGGCCGCGCGGCGGCTCGGGCGGTTTCATGCCGAACAGGCGGGCCAATCCACTTGGCTTTCCCTCCGCCTTGTAGCCTTTCAGCTCGACCGCGAGCGCGTCGAGCTTGGCGACAAGCTTCGTTTGCGCGGGGTCGGATTCAAAACGGCGGTCCGACACGAGCGCGCGATAGCGGTCGGCGATGAGGGTCATGAGGGTCGCTTGTGGAGAGGATTTCAAACGGAAGCAATTGCGCGCCGATGGTTCCGTAACTGCGCGGCGTTGCAGGTCGGTGGTTCCGCTGTCGACCCGGCGTCGTCGTCAGAATTGACACGCCTCTCTCGTCTATCTATTATAAATGAATATTTAAGGGGGGCACTTTGATGGTTCGACTTCAGACTGCAACTTTGATCGCCGCCGGACTTTTCTTCGCTGGGGCCGCCCAGGCGGAAAACCTTCTGCCGCCAGCTGGTCCTTTGGCGCTGAACTTGGCGGGTCAGCCTCTTCCGACAAGCTACACCGAATATTCGGCGTCGTTCACCGCCAGCTCATCGTCCTCGATCGTCACTTTCGTGTTCCGGCACGATCCTGGCTGGTTCGCGTTCGACGACGCTTCGGTCATCGCCAGCGGGGGCTCGACGAACCTGCTCAGCGATGGTGGATTTGAGGGCGGAATCGGGTCGTGGAGCTATTTCGCCCAGTCCGGGGTCTCACATACAGGTTTCGTCGGCGACGTCGGGACTGTGGTCGGCGGGATCCCGTGGAGCGCTCCGGTTCATTCCGGAGCCCATGATTGGCTCGATGGTTCGACCGAGGGGTACGATGGCCTGTCTCAGACGATCGCCACCGTGGCCGGTCAGGCCTACGAAATCACATTCTGGCTGGATCAGAGGCTGACGCAACCCGTCACGGCCAGCATCTTCAAGGAACTCAGCGACAACGGTGACAGCGGCGTGCGGGGCAATGGCATCGACGCTCTCGTCTACGCTGGCGACGCTTTGCCCTCGACAACGGAACCTTTGACCCCCAGCGTTCCTGAGCCAAGTGTCTGGGTGCTGATGACTGTCGGTTTTGGGTTCCTCGGCCTCCGCGTGCGGGCGACCCGACGCGGCCGGAGCGCCGTCTCAGCCTAAAGACCGCTCACCCGGTTCGGCGAAACTTGGCGGGGATCGTCCGCCGATCCCCCTGTACGCCAGACGTCTACGCCTGCGGCCGCCGCAGCGACGTCGGGGGCCCCTGAGCACGGATCTGCGTATAAAATTCCCTGGCGCGCGCCCGGCGTCGCGATGTCTGTCCTCAATGCGCCTCTTCCCAGTTTTGCGCCGCGCGCGCGTCGACTCGAAGCGGCGCATGCAGCCGGACGGCGGGCTCCGGCGCCTCCACCATCACCTTCGCGACGACCGGCAGCGTCGCCTCGACTTCCTCGTCCGGCGCCTCGAAAACCAGTTCGTCGTGGACCGTGAGCAGCATCTGAGCGCTGAGGCCCGCTTTTGTAAGCGCGTCATCCATGCGGACCATGGCGCGGCGGATGATGTCGGCGGCCGTGCCCTGCAGCGGCGCGTTGATCGCGGCGCGCTCGTTGAAGGCGCGCTCGGACGGATTGGAGGCGTTGATGCGCGGGTAGTGGCACTTGCGGCCGAACAGGGTGGTCACATAACCATTGGCGCGCGCGATCTTCTTCGTCGCCTCCATGTAATCGCGGATGCCGGGGAAGCGCTCGAAATATTTCTTGATGTAGTCGCCGGCCTCGTTGCGAGCGATGCCAAGCTGGTTCGCGAGGCCGAAGGCCGAGATGCCGTAGATGATGCCGAAGTTGATCGCCTTCGCCCGGCGCCTCACCTCGCTCGGCATGCCGGCGATCGGCACGCCGAACATTTCGGACGCGGTCATCGCGTGAATGTCGAGTTCGTCAGCGAAGGCGCGCTTGAGCGCGGGAATGTCGGCGAGATGCGCGAGCAACCGGAGCTCGATCTGGCTGTAATCAGCCGAGATCAGCTTGCGGCCCGGCGGCGCGACGAATGCGCGACGGATTTTGCGCCCCTCCTCGGTGCGGATCGGAATGTTCTGCAGGTTGGGCTCGGACGACGACAGGCGCCCGGTCGTGGTCGAGGCGAGCGCATAGGCCGTGTGGACGCGGCCGGTTCGCGGATTGACGAAGCCTGGCAGAGCGTCGGTATAGGTCGACTTCAGCTTGGCGATCTGGCGCCACTCGAGCACTCGCGCCGGCAATTGGTGGCCTTCGGCGGCGAGGTCCTCGAGCACGCTCGCGGTGGTCGACCAGGCGCCGGTCGCAGTCTTCTTGCCGCCGGGCAGGCCCATCTGGCCGAACAGCATGTCGCCGAGCTGTTTCGGCGAGCCGGGGTTGAAGGGCGCGCCGACGATTTTGCTGATCTCGTCCTCGAGCGATCCCATGCGCTGCGAGAACTCGCCGGTCATGCGCGACAGGATGGCGCGGTCGATCGAAATTCCGCGCCGCTCCATGCGCGCCAGCACGTCGATGAGCGGCCGTTCGAGCCGCTCGTAGACCGTCGTCATATGCTCGGCGACGAGGCGCGGCCTTAAGACCCGGTCGAGGCGCAGGGCGACGTCCGCCTTCTCCGCGCTGTACTCGCACGCCTTTTCAATCGTCGCGCGCGCCAATCCCTGATAGTTGCGGCCCGAGCCGGCCACCTCGCTTAAAGCTATGGGCTTGTGGCCGAGAAAACGCTCGGAGAGCGTGCCGAGCATGTGATCGTCGCCGGTCGCGCCGGCGTCGAGCGTGTAGGAGAGCAGCATCGCGTCGCCGATAGGCGCGACGGCGACGCCGCGCAAAGCGAAGACGTGCAGGTCGAACTTGACGTCGTGGCCGATCTTGACGACGCCCGCCGCCTCGAGCAGCGGCTCTAACAGCGCGATCGCTTCCGCCTCCGGGAGCTGATCGGGGGCGAGGCCGGCGCCGTCGAAAAGATCGTCGGCCGCCATCCGGTGGCCGATCGGGATGTAGCAGGCTTCTCCCGGCTTCACCGCCAGCGAGACGCCGATGAGATCGCCCTGCAGCGGGTCGGGCGACGACGTCTCCACGTCGATCGCGAGGACGCCTTCGTCATAGGCGCGCGCGATCCATGGCCCGAGTTCGGCTGCGGTCCGCACGATCTTGTAGGCGCCGCGGTCGACGGGCGCGCGCGCCTCTTTTGCACGCGCGGTCGCGAGGTCAGCCGGCGCCGTCCCCTGGGCGGGGGCCCTAGGCTCGCGCGGCGCGGGAGCAGGGGCCGCACCAGTGGGGGATGCGCCCTCCGTCGGCGCCTCGCCTTCCCGCTGCAGAAGCGCCACGCCCTGGCCGCCCGGCCAGGCGGCCTGGCCGACGAAATTCGGGTCGGGGTCGATCGAGCCAGCGTCGACGCCGCAGATCTCGGCGACGCGGCGGGTGAGAGTGGTCAGTTCCATCGCCTTGCAGAACGCGACGAGCCGCCTGCCGTCGAGCTGAGGCGTCGCCAGCGCCGCGAGCGGCGTCTCGACCGGCACGTTGCGATCCAGAGTTACGAGCTCCTTCGAGATTCTGATGCGCTTGACGTTCTCCGGGTCGGTCAGCGCTTCGCGCCGCTTCGGCTGCTTGATCTCGCCGGCGCGCTGAAGCAGCGTCTCGAGGTCGCCATATTCGGTGATGAGCTGGGCTGCGGTCTTGAGCCCGATGCCTGGCGCGCCCGGCACGTTGTCGGTCGAATCGCCGGCAAGCGCCTGGACGTCGATCACCCTGTCCGCGCCGACGCCGAAATATTCGACCACTTCCGCCGGGCCGAACTTCCGCTCCTCGCGAGAGCCCGCGACCCCAGCCTGGCCCGACGCCGGATCGTACATCGAGACGCAGGGATCGACGAGCTGCATGAGGTCCTTGTCGGCCGAGACGATGAGGACGTCGGCGCCGGCTTCGCGCGCCTGGCGGGCGTAAGTGGCGATGATGTCGTCGGCCTCGTAGCGGCTCTGTTCGATTGGGACCATGCCGAAGGCCGAGACGGTGGCGCGCATCAGCGGGAACTGGGGCACAAGCTCGTCTGGCGGATCCTTCCGGTGCGCCTTGTAGGCAGGGTAGATGTCGCGCCGGAACGAGTTCTCCGTCTTGTCGAAGATCATGGCGAGATGGGTCGGCTTGAAGCCCGCCGCCCCGTCGCGGATGAACTGCAGCACCTTGGTCGCGAACAAGCGCACCGCTCCGGTCGGCAGGCGATCCATCCGGTAGTTGTATTTCTGGTCCTGGCGGATCGACTGATAATAGGCGCGGAAGACGAACGACGAGCCGTCGATGAGAAAAACATGGTCGCCGGGACCGACCGGACGGTGGGGCTGGGTCATGGGCCTTCACATAAGCGATGCGGCCTGGAAGCGCCATCCAGGCGAGGCCCGGTCCCTTTCGATGGAGACTGCGGTCAGCCTTCCTCACGATCCGCGAGCGCGCGGCTCTCGCAGATGGTCAAGGATTTCCGCAGGGCGCGGCGCGCTCTCGAATTTCAATAGGGTCCCTCTCAATTCCAGCGGATTTACCAGTCCGGCAAGAAGAGGCAGACCATCGGCCGTGACCGCTCTCTCGCGCTCGCCGTCGTCACGGCGGCGAACGCGCGGCGGTTCGGCCGTTCAACGCCACCGGGGAGTCCTGCCTCCATGAAAACCCATATCGTCGCCGCAATCGCACTTTCGGCCGCCACAACGGTCGCCGCCCAGCCGCTCACGCTTCCCTCGACCTCAGCGACGATCACCTATCACCGCGCCATGGTGGACGGGGTCGGCGTTTTTTACCGTGAGGCCGGCCCCAAAGACGCGCCGACCATCGTGCTCCTGCACGGCTTCCCGTCGTCGTCGCGCATGTTCGAAAGCTTGATCCCGCTTTTGGCGACGCGCTATCACGTGATTGCGCCCGACTATCCCGGTTTTGGCCAGAGCGACGCGCCTCCGCCCGCGCAATATTCCTACACGTTCGACCATCTGGCCAGGACGACGAGCGCCCTGCTCGACGAACTCGGGGCCGACCGCTACAGCCTCTATCTGCAGGATTATGGAGGGCCAGTCGGCTTCCGCATTCTGCTCGCTCATCCCGAGCGGGTCCAGGCGCTCGTCATCCAGAACGCCAACGCCTATCGCGAGGGTCTGGGGGCGAAGTGGAAAGCTCTCGCCGAGTACTGGGCCGACCCGAAGGCGCATCCTGAGATCCCAAAGGCCTTCACCTCGCTCGAGGCTGCGAGAATTCGCCACGAGGGCGGCAGCCCTCATCCCGAGCGTTACAATCCCGCTCTCTGGGAGGACGAATATTCCCTGCTGTCGCGGCCGGGTCAGCAGGCGATCCAGGAGGCGCTGCTCTACGACTACCGCACCAATGTCGCAGCCTATCCGGCCTGGCAGCAGTGGCTCCGCGAACACAAGCCTCCGACGCTGGTTGTATGGGGAGGCTATGACGCTTCCTTCATTGCGACGGGAGGCGAAGCGTATAAGCGCGACCTGCCCGACGCGGAGGTTCATATCCTTGAAGCCGGCCATTTCGCCCTCGATGAGAAGGTCGACGAGATCGCCGCGCTGACGCTCGACTTTCTCAGCCGGCATCTCGAGTAATATCTAGAGGATGGTCAGCGTTCCAATCGCCAAGAACAAACATGCCGAGCCGCCCGCTGTCGTATGGCGGGCGGTTCTTTCGGCCTTCTGCACGAGCCTCATCGGCATCGGTCTCGCGCGGTTCGCCTATACGCCGCTCCTGCCGGTCATCATCGGCGCCCACTGGTTCGAGCCGGCGGCCGCCGCCTATCTCGGCGCGGCAAATCTGGCCGGATATCTTCTTGGCGCATTGTCGGGGCGGCCCCTTTCGGCGCGCATGCCTCTCGTCGTCGTGCTGCGGGCAATGATGCTGCTCGCGACGGCGACATTCTTCGCCTGCGCCTATCCGGTCGGCTTCGCCTGGTTTTTCGTCTGGCGTTTCGTCGCGGGCGCGGCGGGCGGCGCGCTGATGGTGCTCGCGGCGCCGAACGTTCTCCCCCATGTTCCGGCTTCCCGGCGCGGCCTTGCTGGCGGTGCGATCTTCATGGGCGTCGGCATCGGGATCGCGATCTCCGGCACGCTCGTGCCGCTCCTGCTTGCGCAGGGACTTCGGGAGACGTGGTTCGGACTCGGTGCCGTGTCGCTGCTTCTGACGCTCGTCGGATGGAGCGGGTGGCCGCGCGCGTCGGCGCCCGCGTCCGCGGCCGTTTCATCTCACGCGCCGAAGCTCTGGAGTTTGCGCGCGCTTTACGCGGAATACGGGCTCAATGCGGCGGGCTGGCTTCCGCACATGGTGTTCCTCGTGGACTTCATCGCCCGCGGACGGGGCGAAGGGATAAATACCGGGTCGGAATATTGGGTGATCTTCGGCCTTGGCGCGACGGTCGGGCCTTTGCTGATTGGGCATCTCGCCGATCGCTCGGGCTTCAAGGCGGCGCTTCGTGTGGCGTTCCTGGTTCAGATCGCCGCCATTGCGATCCCCGCTCTCGGACTGGGGCGGGTCTGGCTCATCGGCTCGAGCTTCGTCGTTGGGTCCTTCTTGACGGCCACGGTTCCGCTGGTGCTCGGACGGCTCCACGAACTGCTTCCGCACCATCCCGCGCAGCAGAAGGCGGCGTGGAGTCATGCGACGGTGGGTTTCGCGCTGTGCCAGGCTGTCGCGGCCTATGGCCTTTCGTTCGTCTTCGCCGAGAGCGGCGGAAACTATCGTCTCTTGTTTGGGATCGGCTCCGCCGCCATGACGCTGGCGCTGGCGATTGACCTTCTGGCGGCCTTCATCGCGCGGCTCCGCGGGGAAAATCCATGAACTCGAGCCTCCGCGAATCCTCATAGCGCGGAGCAAAGACGTTGAACGCTTGCTAATTGTTCTTTACGCATCCACGCTGATCGAAAGGACGGCAGGCCCGCCGTTCATCGAACAGTCATTGTCTCGGCTGCAGTTTTCGCTTCCCGAGTTGCGCCGAATCGGGGTTCGGCGGACGCGAGTTCGACTGGGAAAAGACGGGATGGCTTTTCGCAAGGGCTTGGCCGCAGCGGCCGCAGCGACGATGGCGTTAGGCGCGGGCCTCGCGTTGCGCAGCGCGCAGTCGCTGACCATTCCGGACGCTTGCGCACTCGGCGCGGCGGATTGCGCTCATATTTGCCGCAGCCTCGACGATCAGAACCGTATGCCCGCAGACTTTGTCGCGCTCGCCGCCTATCAGCTCGGTCCCGAGCGGCCGATCCTTCTGCCGCCGGCGAACCTGACGATGCCAGCGCCCGTCGATCCCCATAATGTCTACGCCGGCGCGGGGGCGGGCATGTTCAGTCCCGCTGTCGCGGGCGAGCCATCGCGCGTCTACTCGCCGAACGTCGTGACCGGCAGGGTCGACGTCATCGATCCGGAGACGTTCAAGGTCATCGACAGCCTGGCTGTGATGCCGAGCCCGGAGCATATCGTTCCGTCGTGGGATCTTCAGACCCTTTGGGTTTCGGCGGACGTGAGCGCGCGCGGCGGACATGGCGGCGTCGCGCCGATCGACCCGAGGACGGGCAAGATCGGCAAGGCCATCGATGTCCCTGATTCCTACAACATCTATTTCACCCCCGACGGCGCCTCCGCGATCATCGTCGCCGAGGCGATGCGACGCCTCGAGTTCCGCGACCCCCACACAATGGCGCTGCAGGGCTATATCGCGACGCCGAATTGCGCCGGGATCAATCACGCCGATTTCGCGCCGGACGGCAGTTACGCGATCTTCACCTGCGAATTCAACGATTCCCTCGCCAAGATCGACCTCGTCCATCACACGCTCGTCGAGACGCTGCCGCTGACCTCCGGCCACATGCCGCAGGACATCAGGGTCGCCCCGGACGGCAAGTTCTTCTTCATCGCCGATCTTATCGGCGACGGCGTCATGGTGATCGACGGCGATTCCTTCGGCCAGGTCGCTTTCATCAAGACCGGCGTCGGCGCGCACGGGCTCTACCCCAGCCGCGACGGAACGAAGCTCTACGTCTCCAACCGCGGCACCCACAGTCTCGGCGGACGAAGGAAGGGCCCCGGCAGCGTCTCGGTGATCGATTTCGCGACCCGCAAGGTCGTCGCCAACTGGCCGATTCCGGGCGGCGGCAGCCCGGACATGGGGAACCTGTCCGCCGACGGCAAATGGCTGTGGCTATCGGGCCGCTATGACGGCGCGATCTACGCCTTCAACACCGACGACGGCTCGGTGAAGTCGATTCCCGTGGGCGGCATGCCGCACGGGCTCACCGTCTGGCCGCAGCCCGGGCGCTATTCGCTCGGCCATACCGGCAATATGCGCTGAGAGCCCTGCTTTCATCGGCCTTCTGCGAGCCTTAAGTCCATGCCGCTCACGCCCGACTGGACCACATTCTTCTCGGCCGAACTCGCGGCCCTGGCCGCATTGAAGGCACGGAGACGATGCTGCCCGGGATCACGATGCTGACAAAGGCGAGCAAGCCTGCCTGAGGGGCGAGCGGTTCCTCCTCGCAGCGGCTGACCGCCAGTCTGATGAGTACTTCTGCCCATTGCCGCTCCGGTTTGGAGGCCTCATTGTCCGATGTCGGCCTGTCAGGTTTGCATATTCATTTTCCCTTCGGGCTCACCTTCTCGGGCCGGGACGAAAGCCAAAATATCCATTCACCAAGCATTTTCCCCGGATCACATATTGACGCGAAGGATAAACCAAAATGCGCATGGCCGTTTGGGCGAGTCTGCTCGCCGTCGCATCACTCTCAAATGCAGCTTTCGCGGAAGGCGCCCCGGCGCTGCCGGCTTCGGCGAAAAAGCTTCCGGGCAAAGAAATCACGGCGCTCTATGACGGCGCGACGGTTAATTTCAACAATTACACAATGAAGCAATCGCTGACTGGAACCGACACCTACGATCTGAGAGCGCACTCGCACCACGGGACATACACCCTCGGCGGCAAGAGCGGGAGCTTTTCAGGAACGGCGCGCGTGAAGGGAGACCAATTCTGTCACCGGGAGGGAAGCGGCGGTGAGCACTGTGCGTTCGTTTATATCGAAGGCGCGGACATCTACGAAGTAAACGCCAGGGGAATCGTGGAGTCTCAAAACCGCAAGCACTGATGATTCGACAAGTGGCTCGTTTGACTCCGCAGGCCTTCGACGACGCCGATCATCGGGCGCCTAGCGTCGACCCCAGCGTCGTTGCGGTCGCGCCAATTCCCTGGGCGCCAACGGTCGAAAGCTGGCGTCCGCTTCGTCCGGGCGTGAACCCTATTTCATCTGCTCGAGAAGATGCGCGGCGCTGGAAACGTCGGCTTCGCCGGGCTTGGGCTCGATATTGAGTTGCTTGACCACCCCATCGTCGACCAGCATCGCATAGCGCTTGGAGCGGACGCCGAGGCCTCCGGCGGAAGCGTCGAAGTCGAGGCCGAGGGCCTTGGCGAAATCGCCGGCGCCATCGGCGAGAAAGTCGATATGGCCCTTGGCGCCCGTTGCGTCCGACCAGGCCTGAAGCACGAAATGGTCGTTGACCGCGGTCATGGCGATCGCGTCAACTCCCTTGGCCTTTAACGCGGCCTCGCTGACGATGAAGCCGGGCAGGTGGTTCTTGTGGCAGGTCGGCGTGAAGGCGCCAGGCAAGCCGAACAGCACGACCTTTTTGCCGGCGAAGTAATCCTTCGTCTCCACCGGCTTCGGCCCGTCGGGGGTGACCAGACGGACGGTGATGTTGGGCAGGCGATCGCCGACTTTGATGGTCATGGGGCGCGGTCCTCGGTTGCAGGGCAAGGGCGGCCCACGGACGCGGGCGCGGGGCAGAGACTAGACGACGGGCGCTTGGCCCGTAAAGACGCTTGGCCCGTAAAGGCGCCTGGCGCGTAAAGCGCGGGGCGCCGGGTGTCGACCTGGACAAACGTGCGTCGCCGCGCAGAATGCTTCATTTCGACCCGATACAGGCTTAAGCAGCGGGCATGAAGACAGACTCGGACGCGGCGATTGCGGCGCTGAAGGCCCACGGCCTCGATTCCCTGCCTCCGCTTGCGATCGTGCTCGGCTCGGGTCTCGGGGCTTTCGCCGACGAGGCGCGCGAGGCGGTCGCCATCTCGTACATCGACATTCCCGGCTTCCCTGTCCCATCCGTGGAGGGCCATGCGGGACGGCTGGTGGTGGGTATGATCGAGGGCGAGCGCGTGGCGCTGTTTCAGGGCCGCGGCCATTATTACGAGCGCGGCGATCCGGGCGCGATGCGGGTTGCGATCGATTCGTTCCGCGCGCTCGGCGGCGAAGCGCTGCTCTTGACCAATGCGGCTGGCGGCCTCAACGAGGCATGGCGCCCGCCGTCGCTGGTCGCGATCACCGATCATATCAACTTTTCCGGGACGAACCCGCTGATCGGCCATGCGGGCGCCGATCGTTTCGTGCCGCTGACCAAAGCCTATGACGGGGCGCTGCTCGCGCAGTTGCGCCACGCGGCGCAAAGCGCCGGCGTCGAGCTCAACGAGGGCGTCTACATGTGGTTTTCCGGGCCGAGCTTCGAGACGCCGGCCGAGATTCGCGCAGCCCGCATCCTGGGGGCCGATCTCGTCGGCATGTCGACCGCGCCCGAGGTGATCCTGGGCCGCCGCGCGGGCTTGCGCTGCGCCGCGGTCTCGGTCGTCACCAACTATGCGGCGGGTCTCGCCGGCGGCGACCCAAGCCATGAGGAGACGCAGGCCGTCGCACATGAAGCCGCCGACCGCTTCAAGCGCCTTCTGCGCGGCTTCATCCGTTCCTATCGCTCACAAGCGGCATGATTCTGCCCCAGGAGATCATTCGCGCCAAGCGCGACGGCGGCGCTTTGAGCGCCGGCGAGATCGGCGACTTCATCGCCGGCCTGACAAGCGGCGCGGTCACCGAGGGGCAGGCCGCCGCCTTCGCCATGGCGATCTGCTTTCGCGGCATGTCGCTCGACGAGCGCGTGGCGCTGACCCAGGCGATGACCCGCTCCGGGTCAAGCCTCGATTGGCGCGACGCGAACCTGGCCGGCCCGATCCTCGACAAGCACTCGACCGGCGGCGTCGGCGACAATGTCTCGCTGATGCTGGCGCCGATGCTCGCCGCCTGCGGCGCCTATGTGCCGATGATTTCCGGCCGCGGCCTCGGCCACACCGGCGGCACGCTCGACAAGCTTGATGCGATCCCTGGCTACGCGTCGCAGCCGGACCTCCATCTGTTCAAGCGCGTAGTGAAGGAGGCCGGCTGCGCGATTATCGGTCAGACGGCCGACCTCGCCCCGGCTGACCGGCGCCTTTACGCGATCCGCGATGTGACCGCGACGGTCGAATCGGTCGCTCTCATCACCGCCTCGATCCTGTCGAAGAAGCTCGCCGCAGGGCTGCAGGGCCTGGTCATGGACGTCAAGACCGGCTCCGGCGCCTTCATGGCCACCCTCGAGGGAGCACGCGAGCTTGCGGCGAGCATCGCGGCGGTCGCCACTGACGCCGGCCTGCCCACGGTCTCGCTCATCACCGACATGAACGAGCCGCTCGCCAGCGCCGCGGGCAACGCGGTCGAAGTCATGAACGCCGTCGACTATCTGACCGGCGCGCGGCGTGACATGCGCCTCGACCGGGTGACGATGGCGCTCGGCGCCGAACTGCTTGCGCTCTCGGGCCTCGCGCACGACGTCGACGCGGGCGCCGCCGCGTTGAAACGCGCGCTCGAGACGGGCGCGGCGGCGGAAAGGTTCGATCGCATGGTCATGGCCCTCGGGGGCCCCAGGGATTTCGTTTCGCGCGCGCACAAGCTTATGCCCCGGGCCCCGGCGCTCATGGAGGCGAAGCCCGATAGGCCTGGCTTCGTCGTCGGTATCGACGTGCGCGCGGTCGGGCTCGCGGTCGTCGAGCTCGGCGGCGGGCGGGCGGGCGCGCACGATACGATCGATCCCGCAGTCGGCCTGACCGAGCTCGCAGCCATCGGCGCCGAGGTCGGTCCTGACTTGGCCCTCGCCCGCGTGCATGCGCGTAACCCCGACGAGGCCGAGGCGGCGATCCGCCGCCTTCGCGCTGCCTATCGCCTCGACGAAGCGCCGCTTTCGCCGGCCGACCCGGTGATCGAACGCATCGGCGGGGCGTCGTGAGCCTGCTCATCGCCGTTTCCGGCTGGGACCCGACGCCCTGGCGCCGCGCGCTGGAATCGCTTTTGCCGTCCCATTCGATTTCGACGCTCGGCGAGCCGTTCGACCGAGCCGCCATCCGCTATGCGGTGACCTGGCGCCATCCGCCGGGCGCGCTCAGGGATCTTCCCAACCTTCAGGCGATCTTCTCGCTCGGCGCTGGCGTCGATCACGTCTTCGCCGATCCGGCGCTGCCGGATAAGCCGATCGTGCGGATCGTCGATCCCGATCTGACCGAGCGCATGAGCGAGTGGGTGGCCATGCATGCGCTGGTCCACTTAAGGCAATTGCGCCGCTACGAACGCCAGCAGCGTGAGCGCGTGTGGACGGACGACGACGATCAGCCCAGAGCTGCCGACGTCCAGGTCGGCGTGCTCGGGCTCGGCGTCCTGGGCCAGGACGCCGCCTTGAAGCTGAAGGCGCTGGGCTTCAAGGTCGCGGGCTTTAGCTTAAGCCCGAAGTCGCTGCCCGGAATCGCCTGCTTTTCCGGCGCGGAGGGCTTGAAGCGTCTGCTTGAGCAAACCGACATGCTCGTCGTGCTGCTGCCGCTGACCGACGCCACGCGCGGAATCGTCGACGCGTCGCTGCTCTCTCAGCTCAGACAGGGCGGTCCGCTCGGCGGCCCGGTCCTCATCAACGCCGGACGCGGCGGCCTCCAGGTCGAAGCCGACATCCTCGCAGCGCTCGATTCCGGCGCGCTTCATGGGGCTTCGCTCGACGTGTTCGAACACGAGCCGCTGCCGAGGGATTCGCGGCTATGGACCCACCCCGCCACCTATGTGAGCCCACACAACGCGGCGGTGTCCTCGCCGCAAGCGATCGCTGCGTTCGTCGCCCGGCAGATCGAGGCCTACGAATGCGGCGAGCCGCTCGCCCACGCCGTCGATCGCCGGCGCGGCTATTGAGGCGGGGCGCAGGCGACGCCTGCGCCCTTGCGCCGCTACTGCTTCTTGCAGGTGGCGATGGTCTCCGGCGTGCAGACGTCGAGGCCGATCGTCACCGGATCGGGAACGGACTTGCCCTGCGTCAGATCGTTGAGGAGATAGATCGCCTTATAGCCCATCTCGAATGGCCGCTGTCCGACCTGCCCGTCGCTCAAGCCCGCCTTCAGATCATCCATCTGCATCGGCAGCGTCTCGACGAACAGCATAACCAGCTCTTTCTTGTCGAGCCGATCTTTGTACTTGCTCATGAGCTCCTTATAGGCCTTCACTTCCATCTGCGGAGCGCCGCCGGCGTCGAGGACGGCGTCGATCTTCGGATATTTGGCCAAAAGATCGGTGAGTTGGGTGATCGACAGCGGGAAATCATCATTATTGTAAAGCGGGCAACCCGCGACCTGCTTCCACTTGTCGGCCGGCAGCGTCTCGGTCATGCCCTTGATGCGATCGTTCATGTTGGCTGCGGCCGGTCCGCCGGTCTGGATGCAATACGTGCCGCCGTTCGGCTTCAGCGCCATCGCCTGCTTGGCTACCGCTTTGCCGACCTCCTCGTTGACCGTGCCGATATAGCTTGCGCGCAGTCCCTTGTCGGCCGGCAGCAGGTCGCTGTCCCAGGTGACCACCGGGATCTTGGCTTCCTTGGCGCGGGCGAGCACCTTGGCGATCGCGGGAGCGTTGGCCGCCGAAACGCCAATACCGTCGACATGCTTGGTGATGAGGTCCTGGACGACCTGCACCTGTTCCTGCTCGGTGGCGTCGGCCGGGCCGATGAACAGGCACTGCACGCCGCCGATCTCCTTCGCCGCCTTCATGCAGCCGTCGCGCGCCTGGTCGAAGAACGGATTGTTCATCGCCTTCGGAACGAGGGCGAAGACCTTGTCCTTGGCTTCGGCTGTCATCGGTTGGGCCACCCCGATCAGGGCGGCGAGAGCGACAAGACTCGTTATCCTCATGGACTTTCCTCCTTTTTTCGTCCCCTGCGTTGTTGCAGACGGAGATTATTCCGCGGGCATTCGGCGCGCCCGCTCGAGCAGCAACGCACCCGCGATGATGAGACCGACGAAGGTGCCCTGCCAATAGGGATCGACCCCGGCGAGCAAGAGCGCGTTGCGCACGATTTCAATGAGCGCGGCGCCGATCACCGCCGCATAAGGAACGCCATAGCCGCCCATGAGGTCGGTGCCGCCGATGACCGTTGCGGCGATCACCTGCAGCTCGTAGCCGACGCCGAGGCCGTTGGTGACGGACCCGAGCCATCCAACCATCAGAATGGCGGCGACTCCAGCCGAGAGGCTGCTGATGACATAAACGGAGACCTTGACCGGCACGACCGGTATGCCGGTCAACAGCGCCGCCTGCTCGTTGCCGCCGATGGCGTAGACGTAGCGGCCCCAGCTCGTGTTGGCGAGGACAATCGAGAGGACGATCGCAATCAGCCCCATCGCGATGACGACCGATGGTATGCCGAAGAGACTGCCGCCGCCGAGCGCGTTGAAGAGCTTCTCGTCCGGGCCGAACTGGTAGACCATTTTGTTGTTCGACACGATCAGCGCCTGGCTGCGCGCCACCGACAGCATGATCAGTGTGACGACGAAGGGCGACAGCTTGAACCTTGCGATCGCATACCCATTGATGAGGCCACAGATGAGCGCAACGCCCATCCCGGCTCCGGCCCCGATCCATAGCGGATAGCCGGCCTGGAGCGTGAGCCCGGTTACGATGCCGACGAGTCCCATGACGGATCCGACCGACAGATCGATGCCGCCGGTGATGATCACCAGCATCTGCCCCATGCCCATGATGGCGACGAAGGCGAAGTTGCGGCTGTCATTGTAGAGATTGTCGTAGCTGCGGAACGGCTCCGAGATCAGAGCCATCACGACGCAAATGATAAGAACCGCAAGCGTGATCGCCGCGGGCTGACCAAGCCTCACAATTCCGAAGCGGCGCGCGGGAGCCGCGGCGATTTCAGCCTGCGCGGACACGGTCCCGCTCTTTCCGGAGAGCGCAGCCGCCACGATCGGCAGGATAGCATTGACTCATGGAAAGCCCGGCGGGGCGAAAGCCCAGAAACCCGCCGCGTCGGCGGCGAAGCGTGAACATGAGCGTTCCCCCTGGTCGCCCGCGTATTTTGCGGTCGTAGCTGGCCGACGCGCTCCACGATCGGCGTTACGCCGAGGCTATTGATGGATCAATCGCGTTGTCAAGCACAGCCCGACCACGCGCCGAGACTGCGACGCCCGGCATTCGCCAAGTTTGAAAAATCCCGCTATCGTCGGCCTCCAAGACTAGAGGCCGACGGGAGGGAAAATCATGCTCTGGGGGATCGATCCGGTGCTCACGGCGGACTTGCTCTACGCCTTGCGACGGATGGGACACGGCGACGAGATCGTCGTCTGCGACACCAACTTTCCCGCCGCCTCGGTCGCAATGTCCACCGTGATTGGCGAGCCGATCCCGCTTGCCGGCGTCAACGCGGCGCGCGCGGTCGAGGCGATCTTGTCGGTGATGCCGCTCGACACTTTCGTGCCTGATCCTGCGTGCCGCATGGAAATCGTCGGCGATCCCGACGCCGTGCCGCCGGTGCAGCGCGAGGTGCAGCAGGCCGTCGATGCCGCCGCGGGCAAGCACGCGCCGCTGCTCGGCGTCGAACGTTTCGCTTTCTACGAGCGCGCGAAAGGCGCTTTCGCCATCGTGCCCACCGGCGAACGGCGCTTTTACGGCTGCTTCATCTTCAAGAAAGGCGTCGTGCCGCCGGAGTGAATGCGCTGCGCCACGGCAGGAATCCGTAGAGCAGGAAACTCGGGCCGCGCGGCCTGGTGATCGTTGCTCCGACGATGGGCCAAAATATCTGCTAAGGGGCGCCGTGGCTAGGATCAGCATCGTTCATTCGACCGAATACGCCTACCGCAATCCGGTCGGCCTCATGCGTCACCGCCTGATGCTGCGGCCTGACGACAGCCATGATTTGCATCTGAACCATGCCGCTCTCGAAGTCGATCCGAAGCCATCGCTGGTTCATTGGACCCACGACCCTTTCGACAATTCGATCTGTTTTCTCGAATGGCCCGAGGACTTGCGGACGAAGCGCCTCAGCATCGTCTCCACCCTCGATCTGATCCATCATCCCGATGGACCTCCCTTGCCGGTCTATAGCCTCGACCCCGGCGCTCAGACGCTGCCCTTCGCCTACGACGCCGATGAGCTGCCGGACCTTAAGAGCCTCATCGACCGGCAGGAGCCGGATCCGGACGGAACGGTCGACGCTTGGGCTCGCCGCTTCGTCGCGACCAGGGGCGAGAACCGCACGCTTGCGGTCCTCGAGACGATGACGCACGCCATCAAGGCTGAATTTCGCTACGGCGCTCGACACGAGCAAGGCACGCAAACGGCGACCGAGACGATTGGGCTCGGATCCGGCACGTGTCGCGATTTCGCCGTGCTGATGATGGAGGCGCTGCGCTCCTTTGGCGTCGCGACGCGCTTCGTCACCGGCTACCTCTACGACGACACCTCGGGAACGACGCGCGGCGGCGGCAGCACGCATGCGTGGTGCAACGTCTATTTGCCGGGAGCGGGATGGGTGGAATACGATCCGACCAACGGCTTGGTCGCCGGCGCCAACCTCGTTCGTGTCGGCGTCGCCCGGTCCGCAACGCAAGCGCTGCCCGTTTCGGGAGGCTATGTCGGCGCCGCCGACGATCCGATCGGGCTCAATGTGGACGTTTCGGTCCGCGGCGCGCCGATCTGATCTGGCGCGGCGCGAGGAGCAAGCGGTGACTTCCGAAGTGTCCACTGACGCCTCTGTCGAACCGCGCTTTGTCTCGACCGGGCGTCTCCCGTCTCCGGAGATTGTGCGGGTCCTGGTGTCGGAAGCCCATGAGCGCTTCAGGGCGGACAGGGACGGGCGGGTCTCCGATATCTACCCGGCGCTGGCGAAGGTTCCGGAAGATCTGTTCGGTCTCTGCGTGGTCGGCGTCAACGGCGCTTCTTACGCGAGCGGCGACTGGGACGCTCCATTCGCCATCATGAGCGTGTCGAAGCCGTTCGTGTTCGCGCTTATCTTGCAGGTCCTGGGCGCGGAAGCCGCGCGGAAGCGCGTGGGCGTCAATGCAACAGGCCTGCCGTTCAACTCCCTCATGGCCGTCGAACGCGGCGAGAATGGCAAAACGAACCCAATGGTCAATTCCGGCGCGATCGCCACGACCAGCCTCGCGCCCGGCTCCACGCTCGAGGAAAAGTGGCGGTTCATTCTCGATGGCCTGTCTCGATTCGCTGGCCGCGCGCTCGCCATGAACGAGGCGATCCTCGCCTCGGCGAGCCAAAGCAATTCACGCAATCAGGCGATCGGCCAATTGCTTCTGAATTATGGGCGGATCGCTATCGATCCGGCCGACGCGGTCGCGCTCTATACGATGCAATGTTCGCTTGACGTGACAGCGAAGGATCTCGCCGTCATGGGCGCAACCCTCGCCGACGGCGGCGTCAATCCGCTGACAGGCAAGCGCGTGGTCGACGCCGAGAGCTGCAAGTTCACCCTCGCGGTCATGGCGACGGCTGGCCTTTATGAAACATCGGGGGACTGGCTCTACGACGTGGGTCTGCCCGGCAAGAGCGGGATCGGCGGCGGGATCGTGACCGTCTCGCCGGGCAAGGGCGGATTCGGCGCCTTCGCGCCGCGGCTCGACGAAGCGGGCAACAGCGTCAAGGGGCGCCTGGCTGCGCGCTTTCTTTCGGAGCGCCTGGGCCTCAGCCTGTTCGCCTCGCAGGCGGAGCCATGAAATCCGCCGGCGTCTTTGCGCCGGGCTGCGCGCGGGCTCACTCACGATGACGGCGATTCACGTTCCCGGGCTGCTCACGTTCACGATCGCCATTCTGGTGTTCTTCGCTGGCGCAGAGCTCAATCGCCTGATCGAGCCGCTCAGGCGCTGGAACATTCCCGAGCCGGTGACGGGCGGTCTCCTGGCGGCCGCGGCGACGCTGATCGCCTATGCCGGGCTTGGCGTCGAGATCAGCTTCACGCTCGACGCGCGCGACATGCTGCTGCTCTATTTCTTCACCGGCATCGGCCTCAACGCGAGGCTCGGCGACCTCATTTCCGGTGGCCGTCCCCTCCTTGTCCTGCTTGCTCTGACCCTGGTCTATCTCCTGATCCAGAATCTGATCGCCGCCGGCAGCGTCGCCGCGCTCGGCCTGCCCCATGGGATCACGCCCTTCGTCGGCTCCGCCTCGCTCATCGGCGGCCACGGCACCACCATTGCCTGGGCGCCGATCATCACCGAGCGGTTCGGCATCGCCAATGCGCTCGAAGTCGGCATCGCGACCGCGACGCTCGGCCTGGTCCTCGCGAGTCTGGTCGGCGGTCCGATCGCCGGCTTTCTCATTGCGCGGCATCGTCTGAGCGGACCTTTGGCGCCCGATCCCGTCGTGGGCCTGCCCGACGATCCGGGCGGCAAGGCCGCCGACGACCTCAGCCATGTCGCCCTTCTGCGCACGCTGCTCGTCCTCAACGCGGTGATCCTGATCGGCTATGCGCTGGACGAGGTGGTGGCGGAGACAGGCGTCAAGCTACCGCTGTTCGTCATTTGCCTCCTCGTCGGCATCGTCGCCACCAACACCGTTCCGCGCCTTCTTCCCAGCCTCGAATGGCCGACGCGAACCCGCGCGCTCGCGCTCATCTCCGACCTGTCGCTCAATGTCTTTCTGGCGATGTCGCTGATGAGCATGCAGCTCTGGACGCTCGGCGGGCTCGGGCTCGCGCTGGTCGTCGTGCTGGCGCTCCAGACGATCGCGGCGGTCGCCTACATCGTCTTCGTCGTCTTCCCGGCGATGGGCGGCGATTATCAGGCCGCCGTGATCTCCGCGGGCTTCACTGGCGTCAGCCTCGGCGCGACCCCGACCGCGATCGCCAATATGACGGCGGTGACCAAGCTGCACGGCGCCTGCGCGCGGGCCTTCATCATCCTGCCGCTGGTCTCGGCCTTCTTCATCGACATCGCCAACGCTGCGGCGATCGGGTTCATGGCCCGCTGAAGGCCGGCGCATTATCCGATTCTTGACGGCCGAGCCGGCGGATAGCCATTCTCGCGTCCGTTTCGAGCGATTCCAATGCGTTACGGCGCCATTTGCGCGTCATTCCCGCTCGCCGACAAAGACCTGGTCACGCGCCCCAAAAGACCCGGTCACGCGCCCATGAGCAACGTGAGCACGGCTCACATCGCTCATTTCTGAAAATCATAACATACGCCAGCCGGCCGGTCAACAAAATGTCGACTTCTTTCGCCGAGCGCACGGCTCCTCAAGCGGGCCATAAACCCCCTAGCCCGCTTTCTTTCGGGCGCCGGATTTTTGCGCCGTCTGCTTCTCTGGCGCTTCCGTGGGCGCTTGCTTCGCGGGCGCCCCCGCCTCCTTTGCGCGACCCCCGCCCGCGATCGGCAACAGCATCTCGCGCTGGTCAGGGCTGCCCTTCGCCGCCGCCCGCTTGCCTTTGGGCGCCGGAGCCGGCTTCGCCGCCGCTGTCGGAGCCGGGGCCGCGGCTTGTCTGGCGGCCGCCTTCGGCGCTTCCTCTTTCGCCTTGTCGATGCTCTGCTTCAGCGCGGCCATCAGATCCGTCCCGGCGACGATCCTCGGCATCGGACGCTGCTTGGCGATTGGCATCCCCGCCTTCTTCTCGTTCAGCATTGTGACGATCGCCTCCTCGTAGCGATCGTGGAATTTCGAGGGGTCGAACGTCGCCGTTTTGCTGTCGAGTATGTGCTCGGCGAGCGCGAGCATGTCCTTCGGGATCTGGATCTCGGCGATGTCGCCGAAATAGATCCCCTCGTCTCGAATCTCATAAGGGTACCTGAGCGTCGCGCCGAGCAGACCCTTTCCCCGCGGCTGGAGCATGATCACGCGCTCGCGCTTGGACAGGACGACCCGGCCGAGCGCGACCATGTTCCTGTCCTGCATGGCGTCGCGGATGACCGCGAACGCCTCCAGGGCGACCTTGTTCTCCGGAATCAGATAATACGGGCTGTCGATGTAACGCTCGTCGATTTCCGATTTCGGCACGAAGCTGTCGATGTCGATCGTATGGCTGCTCTCGATCGCGATCGCGTCGAGCTCCTCGTCCTCGACGGGCAGGTACACTCCCTTGTCGACCTCGTAACCCCGCCCCTTGTCGTCGGGGTCGATCAGATCGCCCGTCTCTTCGTCGACGAGCTGCTGACGAAGCCGATTGCCGGTTTTCTTGTTGATTTGCCGAAAGGCGACGCGCTCGCCTGGGGACGTCGCCGTGTAGAGCGCTATCGGACACGAGACGAGGGAAAGCTTGAGATAGCCTTTCCAGTAGGGGCGCGGGGGGGCCATCGGTACTCCTACTCAACGCTGACGAACGACCCCCTTATAACACGCGAGACCGGATCTGGCCCCCCGCTTGGAAAGGATTCTTTAACCCATGGCGGCGGGCGGGCTGCGCCGCCTGGGTCTCCAGTCGATCGCCAGGCGCGGCGCGGACGAAACAATCGATCCGAAGCCGCGCTCCGGACCGCAGGAAGCTGCGAGAACGCCGTGAACCGCAACGCTTGAACGGCTGGATGCGCTGCGTCCGGTGAGCGAGGGTCGAGGGCGCACAAAGCCCCCCGATCGCGGGGCGGGGAAGGGCTCGCGCCGGCGCGTCGATCGCGTTAGGCGGCGGCGCCCTTGACCTTGCGATAACCGCCAAAGCCCAGCCCGGCGAAGCCGAGCAGCATCATGGCCCAGGTCGAAGGCTCGGGGGTGGCGTAGGCCCCGTTAATCGTGACTGTGCCGGTCCCGAATTCGATAAAGTTCGGTGGGCTGGGTTGCCCGACGTCGTACAGGAGCGTGAACGAGATCTGGCTGGTCGAGAACAAGCGGATCGGCCTGGGCAGCGTCAAAGTGCCCGTGGAGTACAGCTCCGTGCCGCAGCAGTCGGGGAGCCAGACATCAACGGACTCGCCGTCGATACCGTAAGCAATTGTGTCAGGCCCTGTGGATATATTCATTGTGACTGAGAAAGAGGTCGCGACGAAGTTATTGAGCGACGGGTAGCTGTTTCCTGTACTCGTGATCCAGGAATATTGGCTCGATAACGGGTCCGTGTAGTCGCCGGCGGCCAGGAAGCCGGACTCACCGGCAGCGATTTCCCCCCAGAAGTCGCCGGCGGTCGGAAAATCGATCGTCACCGAAGCAGCCTCGGCCGCCGAGCTTATGGCGATGGCCGCTGCCGCCATTGCGAGAATGAGTGAAATTTTCATTGGACTGCCCCCTGAAGCAAAGCCCGGCAGCGATGGCGCCAGTTTCCTCAAGCTCGACAACCCTGTCCGGGCGGTCAACCCGAATATATGCCTCGACACGAATGCGGGATTGCGGGTGACCCATGCATAATACCAAGACTCGATGATCGGAACCGATCATCGCCTTCATGGCCGAAGCGCGAATGCGCGCCTGCGCTGTTGCGCGGAATCGAAGCGCGGATCAAGTCGCGCTCAAATGGAACGGGTAGAAGTCACCCGTTCAGGCGTCAGGCTTCCTCGGGCGGCGCGCGCCCCGCCAAGGCCGCCGAGTCCGGCGCGGTCCGTCTCTTTACTGTGCGTCTTTGGACGGCATGCGCGGAGGCGCAAGCGGCGTGAAGACGATGCTCGCGCGATCGCCCTGCGTGGCCGCCGGATCGGGCGAACCGCCGGTCGAGGGATCGCCGCCGGCGGTCGCGGTGATCGACGTGGGCGTGACCTCCCGCGCGGTCGCCTCGGCGTTGCCGCCGCCTCCCGTTCCGAAATCCGCAGTCCGGCCGCCCTGCGGCTTTCCCTCGGCGCTCGCCTTGATCGCCGCCTCGGTCCTTTCCGCAAGCTTGGCGTCGTAGGGAAGACGGTAGGCGCGCGGCACGCCGCTTGGAAAGTTGTCCTTGTCCAGCTCCTCCACCCAGAGGTGGATGGCCCCCGCGTCGCCCGCGAGCGAGTGGGGCTCGACGACGCGCGCGTCCAGGAGCTTGAACCGCGGCGGCAGCGGATCGATCGACGACCAGCCGAGCAAAGCGCGCGAAGCGAAGAAATTCACCACGTAGAATGCGCTTGTGACCGCGATCAGGCTCGCCTTGATCGGCCAGCTGAGCCTGGCGAAGGTCAGGATCGCGAGCAGCAGCGCCCCCAGCACCGCATAGCTGAGCGCCAGCCAGAGGATGACGTCGCCATAATCCGTCATCGCGTCCGGGTCCGGGTTTTGGGATCGAGGTCCGAGCCGTTCCTGGCGACGGCGCGGAACGTCTCCATCAGCGACTTTTGCCGGCGATTGACATCGGTCACCTTACCCTCGGCGTCGATCGTGAACCGGACAGCGGTCTTCTCGTCTCCAGTGTGGTCGACAAACACCTGGTCGTCGAAGACGACCTGCGCCGTCGGATTGAGCTTTTGCACTTTCACGCTGGCCGGCACGGGCTCATGCGTCGTCGCCATGAAGTGGCTGACGTTGACGGTATATTCGCCGGGAACGACGCCGCGGATGGTGACGATCTCCTCGCGGATCGGCGAGGAGATCTTCTTGCCGTTCACAACGATGAAATCATTGGCGCCGCCGCGATCGTCGCGGTCGAGCACCAGGAATCCGGCTTCGCGATGCCGATACCAGGCTATGTTTCCGGCGGGATCCTGCACGAACAGGTCGAGATCGTCCGGATGGTTGTCCGGCCAGTCCATGGTGATGAGGAACTCGGCCTTTGAGTCGGCCTTGCCTGCCTTCTCTTCCGGCGAGATCGCAAGCAGGGCGATGAAGAACAGGAAGGCGACGACCTGCAGCGCCTTGAACAGCATGACGCTGAACGGATCGAAGGGCTCCTCGCGCGGGTAAAGGCCGAAGTCATCCCACACCTGCGCGCTCCAGTTCCGGCACCACCCGCGTCTCCGTCAGCGCGACGGCTCGGGAAAATACTTTCGCCGTCGCCGCATCGAGCATGTAGTACTGAAACTTGAGCAGGATCGAACCGACGAGCCCGGCCAGCGTCGTGTACATCGCGACAGCCATGCCGCCGCTCATCAGGCCCATCGAGGATTTCATCAACGCGCGATCGCTCGCGTCGAGCCCGGCGATGGGCGCCAGCATGATGATGAAGCCGATGACGGTGCCGAGCAGGCCGAGCTTCATCAGCGTGTCGCTGGCGAAGGCGCCGAAACCATTCGAACCGCGCAGCTTGTCGGCGAGCGAACGCAGCAACAGAGTCTGGTCGAGCTTTCCTCCCCCTTGGGTCCGCGCCTTCAGCGCAAGATCGCGAATATGGTCGCACACGAGGCCCGGCGGCAGGTCCTCGAGACGTTCGTTCGCCAAATTAGGCCCGCCCACGATTCGCGAGGCGGCGCGCCGGCCTGCGTCAGCCTCGCGCGAGATGACGATGGTGCGCCACAGGCAGTGCAGCGAAGCGGCGACATAGAGAACCATGATCGCCGCGCTGATGTGCGTGCGATCGGAGACGAACATGAGCTGAAAAAGCCCGTAGCGCCACAGCAGCGTGGCGGCGAAGACCGTGACGCCGGTGAAGATGAGCCAATAGAGCAGCGGAGCCCGCTCGGCGCGCGCGGAAGGCGGCGGCCCGTCCGGTGAAAGAGCGATGGCTGTCATGACAAGGCGGTCCTCCCATCGGAGCTTTGCGCCGCTTCCGGCGACCGCTCTCTTTCGCCCAAGGATAGCTGTGGCGCCCGTTCCAGTGCAAGCTGGCTGCAGGCTGACGAGCTACGAAGACCCGCGAGGTCGGCTACGCCATCGCCTTCTTGAGATTTGCGTCAATCTTGTCGAGGAAGCCCTCGGTCGAGAGCCACTTCTGCTCAGGCCCGACAAGAAGCGCGAGATCCTTGGTCATGGACCCGGCCTCGACCGTGTCGACACAGACCTTCTCGAGGGTTGAGGCGAATTTGGCGAGCGCCTCGTTGTCGTCGAGCTTGGCGCGATGGGCGAGGCCGCGCGTCCAGGCGAAGATCGAAGCGATCGAGTTGGTCGAGGTCGCATTGCCCTTCTGATGCTCGCGGTAATGCCGAGTGACGGTGCCGTGCGCCGCCTCCGCCTCCACCGTCTTGCCATCGGGGGTCATCAGCACGCTGGTCATGAGGCCGAGCGAACCGAAGCCTTGCGCGACCGTGTCCGACTGCACGTCGCCGTCGTAGTTTTTGCACGCCCAGACGTAGCCGCCCGACCATTTGAGCGCCGCCGCCACCATGTCGTCGATCAGGCGGTGTTCATAAGTGATGCCGAGCGCCCGGAACTGGCTCTTGAACTCGCTCTCGTAGACTTCCTCGAAAATGTCCTTGAAGCGGCCGTCATAGACTTTCAAGATCGTGTTCTTGGTCGACAGATAGACGGGGTATTTGCGCGTCAGGCCGAAGTTGAGCGAGGCGCGGGCGAAGTCGCGGATCGAATCGTCGAGATTGAACATGGCCATCGCCACGCCCGCGCCAGGAAACTTGAACACCTCCTTCTCGATCACCTTGCCGTCGTCGCCCTCGAACCGCATCGTGAGGCGGCCCTTGCCAGGGACCTTGAAATCGGTCGCGCGATACTGGTCGCCGTAGGCGTGACGGCCGATGACGATCGGCTGGGTCCAGCTCGGGACGAGACGCGGCACGTTCTTGCAGATGATCGGCTCACGGAAGATGACGCCGCCTAAGATGTTGCGGATGGTGCCGTTCGGGCTTCTCCACATTTCCTTCAGATGGAATTCTTTGACCCGGGCTTCGTCCGGGGTAATGGTGGCGCATTTGACGCCCACGCCGGCGCGCTTGATCGCCTCGGCCGCGTCGATAGTGATCTGGTCGTTGGTTGCGTCGCGGTGCTCGACCGAGAGGTCGAAGTACTGGAGGTCGACGTCGAGATAGGGGTGGATGAGCTTGTCGCGAATGAGATGCCAGATGATGCGTGTCATCTCGTCGCCGTCGAGTTCGACGACCGGATTCGTGACCTTGATCTTAGCCATCTGCGAGAGTCTTTCTTTGGCGGGAGACGCGCGGCGTGCGGGCGACAGGCCCCTATAGCATCGGCGCCTTGGCGGGCAAAGGCATGCACGAGGCGTGCCGCATGCGGGACTTGACCGGCGCCAGGGGGAAAGCGATCGCGCTTGCGGCGCTCGTGTTTTGCCTAAGCGGGCCGGCCTACGCCGACGCCGGCGCCGAGTCTGACAACGCGGTCGCGACCTTGTGCGGGATTGTCGAAGCGTCTGCCAAGGCCGAGGGGCTCCCGGCCGACTTCTTCACCAAGCTCATCTGGCGGGAAAGCTCGTTCCGGCCGAACGCCGTCAGTCCGGCCGGCGCGCAAGGGGTCGCCCAGTTCATGCCCGGCACGGCGAACGAGCGCGGACTCATCGATCCGTTCGATCCCGCCGCGGCGATCCCAGCCTCCGCAAGGTTCCTGAACGAACTGAAACTCCGCTTCGGCAATCTGGGCCTTGCCGCGGCCGCCTACAACGCCGGCCCGACGGCGGTCGCCCGCTGGCTCGCCAAGAAGGGTTCGCTTCCATTCGAGACACAGGACTATGTGCTGGCCGTCACCGGCCATGACGCCGAGGATTGGCGAAGCGACAAGCCGCCGCCCGAGCCCGCGCCAGGCAAAAGTTCGTCCTGCCTGAGCCTCGTGGCTGCGCTCCGCGTGACGGCGCCCTCCTCAGTCGTTTCAGGCTGGTTCGCGCCCTGGGGCGTGCAGATCGCGGCAAGCTTCTCGAAGGGCTCGGCCTTGCGCGCCTTCGCCCGCGCGCGGCATGACTATTCAAGCGTGATCGGAGACATGCAGCCATTCGTGCTGGGCTCGGTGCTGCGCAGTCGCGGCTGGCGGCCCTTTTACCGCGTCCGCCTGCCCGCTCAGACCGGCGGCGAAGCGCGGAGGCTTTGCTCCCGGATCCAGGCCGTCGGCGGCGCCTGCGCCGTGCTCCGGAGCTGAGCCGCCCATGAGGTCTGCTGTTTCCCAGATAACAGCGCAATAGCGGAGCCCGCAACAGATCAGAGTTGGGCCAACAAGAGGTCTTGTCGCATCTATCGGCGCGACCTAGGCTTTCCGCCGTGGATATCAAACGGGCGCTACCTAGTTCTCAAATTCGAGGCATCGTGCGCTCGTTCGAGGAGAGGCGCCTCGAACTGGGGAGCGCGTCGTTGTGCTGGCCTGTCGCCGCGCGGCCTCATCAAATCCTGAATATCCACCTGGCCGAGCCATACCGAGTTCGTATAGACGGCGGCCAGGAGAGCATTACGCCCGATGTGGGTGTCGTAGGTCCGCAAACCTATCGCCGAGCCCACGTTCGTCTGTCCGGCTCGATCCACGTTTTCAATATTTTGTTCCAACCGACCGGCTTGAACAGGTTGATCGGGGTCAACATGACGTCATGGTCAATCAAGACCCCGCAGCCGTTGATGTTCTCGGCAAGTCCGCCGCTGTTCTTCGCGAGGCCGCACGCATGGCCCGGGACTTCGGTTCGCGCGTCGCCGCCGTCGAACACTGGATTGGGATGATGCTCGAGAAGCGGGGCTCGGACGATGCGATCGGCTTCGCGTCACGGCGAATGATCGCCGTCCGGGGCTATGCACGAATTGAGGATCTCGTCGCAAAATCCGGTTTTAGCGCCAGTCAGTTCCAGCGCCGCTTTGCGACACAAGTCGGAATTACGCCGAAGCTGTTTGCACGAACGATCCGGTTCGACAGGGCGCTGGTCGCGCACCGAGACGACCCGAACCGGCTTTGGACCGACATCATTCACGATCTCGGATATTTTGATCAGGCCCATTTCATCCGCGAGTGCCACGCTTTCGCTGGCTTGCCGCCAACCAGCCTCATCGGCGACTGGGACAATATTTTTTTCCCGACGGGTGACTGAATTCTACAAGCGCTTTTGCCGGTTCTCCTGCACCCTTCTGCCCGAACGTGGGGTGCAGGCGGCAATGAGAATTACGCGACGCAAATTCGGCATGATCACTGCCGCGATCGCGGCCGCCGTCGCCAATCCGACAACCGGAGCGGTGGGCATGTCGACGAATCTGGAACGCTTCAAAGCCATCGCCGAGCGTGGCTTTTCTCAGGGTGACCTGACTGTTGCAGACGAAATTTGCGCTGAGAAGCTGATCGAACACGAATATCTGTCAAAGACCGGCATTTCCGGTCCGCAGATATTGAAAGCGCAGATCGAGGATGCGAGGCGCAGCATTAAGGACCTGAAGCTGACCATCGAGGCGATCGTGGAAACCGACGATACGGTGTGGGCGCGCAGCAAGGCGACTGGCTTCGATCCGCGTTCGGGAAAGCCGGTGACCATCGATGTCATCGACGTCTGTCGTTTCGCGAATGGAAAGCTGGTGGAGCACTGGGGCGTGCCCGACAGATTCTCGCTTCTTCACCAGATCGGAGCGCTGCCGCCTCCGCCCAAACAAATGTAGCGCAGACGGCGCCGGTCGCATCCCCTTCAAGTCGCTAACCCACGCAAGAAGACTCGTCGACACGAGCAAGATGCCATGACTTTCACCATCGTCGCCGTGATCTGCGTCGCCGGCGTGAGCCCGGCGGATTGCGGGCCCGAGCCGGGTTTCTCGCGCGACGTGGCCGTGATCGGGCGCGTTTCGAACGAGCTCTGGTGTGGCGTCGAGGCGCAGCAAGATCTCGGCAAGAGCGTGCTCTTCCACGACCTCGCCGAAGGCGAGTTCATCAAGATCAGGTGCGTCAGGCACGACTGACCGCATGTGGTGGAACTCCGCCACAATCGGCGCTGCTCGCCCTGCCGCTCACCTTTCCCCGCGCCGCGCGCGGCCAAGCGTTTCGAATTCTTCGTCGGTAAGCTTGATTGCCGCGGCGCCAACGTTCTCCTCCAGATGCGCGACCTTGCCGGTGCCGGGGATCGGCAGCATGACCGGGCTGCGTTTCAGGAGCCACGCGAGCGCGATCTGGCCCGGGCTCGCCTTGTGCTTGTGCGCAATCGCGTCCAGGGCGGAGCCGGGCTTCGCCGACGCGCCAGCGTCGAGCGGCGCCCAGGGAATGAAGCCGATCTCATGCTTCTCGCAATAGTCGAGCGCCGCCTCGCTCGCGCGATCGAGGAAATTATAGCGGTTCTGGATCGTAGCAACCGGGAACACCTTCTGAGCCGCCTCGATGTCGGCGACACTGACTTCCGACAGGCCCGCGCAACGAATGACCTTGTCCTTGATCAGCGTGGCGATCGCGTCGAACTGCTCCTTGGCCGGCACTTTCGAATCGATGCGATGCAATTGCCAAAGATCGATCGTCTCGACGCCGAGGCGCCAGCGGCTGGTGTGCGCCTGCTGGATCAGATATTCCGGGCGCCCAACAGGAATCCAGATGTTCGGCCCGGTGCGCGTTAGCCCGCCCTTGGTCGCGACATGGATCTTGCCGTAGGGCGCGAGCGCCTCTTTGATCAGTTCCTCGGAAAAATTCGGCCCGTAGGAATCGGCGGTATCGATGAAATCCACGCCGAGGTCGGGCAGCCGGCGCAGCGTCTTGAGAACCTCATCGCGATCTGCGGGCGGACCCCAGATCCCCTTGCCGACAATGCGCATAGCGCCGTAGCCGAGGCGGTTGACGTCAAAGGCGCCAGCAATGCGAAAGCGGCCGGATTCAGCGGCGTTTGTCATAGGTTCTCTCCGAAGGTTTTCGGTAGGCGCGGTCAGGGCCAGCTGGCCAGCGGCGGCATCGAGGACAGAATAGACGAAACGTTGCCGCCGGTCTTCAGGCCAAAGATCGTGCCCCTGTCATACAGGAGGTTGAACTCGACGTAACGTCCGCGACGGACCAATTGTTGCTCGCGATCGGCCTCGCTCCATTGTTTCCCGGCGTTGCGCCGGACAATATCGGAATAGACGGCAATGAAGCTCTCGCCGACGTCGCGCACAAAGGCGAAGTCCGCTTCGAAGGCGGAATTGCCGGGATCGCCCGCGCTATTGAGATAGTCGAAGAAGATGCCGCCGATCCCGCGCGGCTCCTTGCGGTGCTTGATATAGAAATATTCGTCGCACCAGGTCTTGAAGCGCTCGGCGTCGGCGACGCCGGGATGGCGCTCGCAAGCTCCGCGCATTGCCGCGTGAAACGCCAGTGCGTCCGGATCGTCCGGCTTGCGGCGCTCATCGAGCGTCGGCGTGAGGTCGGCGCCGCCGCCGAACCATGTCTTTGTCGTGCGCACGAGCCGCGTATTCATATGCACCGTCGGAACATGCGGGCTCCACGGATGGGCAATCACCGAGACGCCGGCGGCCCAGAAGCGCGGATCTGTGTCGGCGCCGGGAATTTGCGCCGCGAATTCCGCCGGAAAGGCGCCGTGGACGAGCGAGCAATGCACGCCCATCTTCTCGAACAGGCGCCCGCGCAGCATCGCCATCTGGCCGCCCCCGCCAGGCTGGCCGCTGGCGTCGGTGCGCTCCCAGGGTTCGAGCACAAAAAGCCCCGGCGGACGATCCGCGCCCACCCGAGAAAACTCGCGCTCGAGCGCCTCCATCGCCGTGATGATCCGCGCCTGCAGGGTCTCGAACCAGTCTCGCGCGCGCAAGAGGCGCGGGTCTTCGGGCGAAGGCGCCGAATCGTTCATGACGCTTGCCCGCCGCGCACCCGGGCGACCAGGCGCTCGACGTGCTCGACAGGCGTTTCGGGCACGATTCCATGGCCGAGATTGAAAATATGGGCGCGGGATGCGAAGCCGCTCAGCACGCGCTCGATCTGCTCATCGAGACGGCGCCCGCCGGCGACCAGCGCGAGGGGATCGAGATTGCCCTGAAGGGTAAGCCGTTCCGGCAGAGCGACAATTGCGGCTTTGGGGTCAGCGGCGGTGTCGAGGCCGATTGCGTCGATGTCGGCAAGGCCAGCGAACTTCGAGAGTTGCGTACCCGCGCCGCGCGGAAAGACGATCAGCCGCGCGTTCGGCGTCTCGGCGCGAACTTTCGCCGCGATCGCCTTGATTGGCGCGACGCACCAGCGGTCGAATTCGGCCGGCGGCAGCACGCCCGCCCAGGAATCGAAGATCTGCGCGGCGTCCGCGCCGGCCGCGAACTGTCGGCGCAGGTATTCGGCGGAACCCTCGACCAGCCGATCGATCAGGCGTGCGAACAGGTCCGGGTGGCGGTAGGCGAAGAGCCGCGCCGGCGCCTGATCCGGCGTCCCGCGGCCGGCGATCATATAGCTCGCCACCGTCCAGGGCGCGCCGCAGAAGCCGATCAGGGCTGTTTCCTTCGGCAGGTCAGCCTTGAGGCGGTCGAGAGTTTCGAACACCGGCTGAAGCCGGCTCCAGTCGGGCTCATTTCTCAGCTTCGCGAACGCTTCCGCGTCGCCGATCGGGTCGAGACGGGGCCCGTCGCCGCTTTCGAAGGAGACGCGCTGGCCGAGAGCGTCGGGAATGACGAGGATGTCAGAAAACAGGATCGCGGCGTCGAAGCCGAAACGGCGGATCGGCTGCAAGGTCGCCTCGACCGCGAGCGCCGGGTCATAGCAAAAATCGAGAAACGTCGGAGCCCGGGCCCGAAGCTCCCGGTATTCTGGCAGGTAGCGGCCCGCCTGGCGCATGAGCCAGATCGGCGGCGTCTTTTGCCGCTCGCCTGAAAGCGCGGCCAGGAAGGGTTTGACCAAGCTTACCTGGAACTCCGAACGCCCGCCTATTCCGCCGCGCGCTTCATCTCGGGATAGACGCAATGGGCGTCCTCGCTCGCCTTGGCGCGGACGAGCGGGATCACTCGCGCCTCCTCGAACTTGAGGTCAAGCGTCTTCCACACGTCGACCAGAGCTTCGACCAGATCAGCGACCTGGGCTTCGCTGTGAGCAGGGGTTGGAGTGACCCGCAGCCGCTCGGTTCCCCTTGCGACAGTCGGATAGTTGATCGGTTGAATGTAGATCGCGTGCCGCTCGAGCAGGAGTTCGCTCGCCGCGCGGCATCGCCTGGCGTCGCCGACGAACACCGGCACAATGTGCGAGGGATTGTCGATCACCGGCAGGCCGGCGGCGCGCAACGCATGCTTGACGAGCTGCGCCATGTGCTGGTGGCGGTCGCGCTCAGCGCTTGATCGCTTCAGATGCTTGACCGCCGCCGCGGCGCTCGCTGCGACGCTCGGGGGCAGGGTCGAGGTGAAGATGAACTGGGGCGCGAAGCTCCTGACCGCGTCGACGATCGCGGCGCTCGCCGCGATATAGCCGCCGAGCGAGCCGAAGCCCTTGGCGAGCGTGCCCTCGATGATGTCGATCCGGGCCGCGAGCCCTTCACGTTCGCTTAACCCCCCGCCTCGGGGGCCATAAAGGCCAACCGCGTGGACCTCGTCGAGATAGGTGAGCGCGTTATACTTCTCCGCCAGCGCCACGATCTCGGCCAGCGGCGCGATGTCCCCATCCATCGAATAGAGGCTCTCGAACACGATGAGCTTGGCGCGGTCGCGAGGCTCCGCGGCGAGCAGCTCTTCGAGATGGGCGACATCGTTGTGCCGCCATACGCGCTTCTCACAACCGGAGCGTCTGACGCCCTCGATCATCGAATTGTGATTGAGCGCGTCGGACAGGACGAGACAATCGGGCAGGAGCCCGGCGATGGTCGAAATCGACGCAAGGTTAGATATCCACCCGGAGGTGAAGACGAGCGCCGCCGGTTTGCCGTGCAGGTCGGCGAGTTCGGCCTCCAGCTCGACGATCGGATTGTGGGTGCCGGAAATGTTGCGGGTTCCGCCGGCCCCTGCCCCGTGAGCGCAGACCGCCTTGACCGAGGCCTCGATGACGTCGGGATGGCCGCCCATGCTCAGATAATCGTTCGAGCACCAGACGGTGACTTCGCGTGGGCTATCTTCCTCGCCCTCGGGGCGCCATTGGGCCATCGGGAACCGGCGGGCGTCACGCTCGAGATTGGCGAAGGTACGATAACGCCCTTCCGCCTTCAGGCGCGCAATCGCGTCCTCGAAGCTCCGCTGATAGTCCATTCGCATGGTCCTTCTCGGCCTGGCCCATCTAGCCCAGAACCGCTTTCCCCTTCGCTAAACGCCGCGCGAAAACTTGTCCAGTCTTTCGGCTGACGGATTGTGACGCGCCTCACAATCCGCTGTAAAAAGGCGACAAAATGGCAAGGCGGTCAAAGGCTCGTTTATGACCGCCTTTAGATAATCTCTCGCCCCCGAAAGCCTTCACCTTAGTGCGCCCGGCCGATCGCGAAGTCGACCGCGTCGCGCAGCGCATGCTTCCATGGCGAAGGCGCGAACAGCTCGAGCGCGTCGCGCGCCATCGCGCCATAGTGGCGCGCCCGCTCGATCGTGTCCTCGAGCGCGCGATGTCGCTTCATCATCGCCAGCGCGAACTCGAGATCGCCGTCGGCGACTTCGCCCCTTTCCAGGGTGCGGCGCCAGAATTCGCGCTCGTGCGTCGCGCCACGCCGGAACGACAGCACGACGGGCAGGGTGATCTTGCCCTCGCGAAAGTCGTCGCCGACATTCTTTCCGAGCTTGGCGGACGAGCCGCCGTAGTCGAGCGCATCGTCGATGAGCTGAAAGGCGATGCCGAGATTGGCCCCGTAACCCCGGCAGGCGGCAATCTCGGCCTTCGCGCGGCCGGCGAGAATGGGCCCGACCTCGCAGGCCGCGGCGAATAGCGCGGCGGTCTTGGCGCGGATGACGGCGAGATAGGCGTCCTCGGTCGTCTCCGTGTCCTTGGCGGCGGAGAGTTGCATCACTTCGCCCTCGGCGATCACCGCGGCGGCGCTGGAAAGCACCTCGAGACAGGCGAGCGAGCCGACTTCGACCATCATCTTGAAGGCCTGGCCCAGGAGGAAGTCGCCGACCAGAACGCTCGCCTCGTTCCCCCAAAGCACCCGCGCGGCGTCCTTGCCGCGCCGCATGTCGCTCTCGTCGACGACGTCGTCGTGAAGGAGGGTCGCGGTGTGCATGAATTCGACCGCGGCGGCGAGCTTGATGTGGCCCTCGCCGCCATAGCCGCAGAGGCCCGCCGTGGCCAGGGTCAGGATCGGACGCATCCGTTTGCCCCCCGAGGCGATCAGGTGGGTGGCGACCTGCGGGATCATCGTCACCTCCGATCCCGTCCGCGACAGAATGGTCTGATTGACCTTGGCCATGTCGCCAGCGACGAGCATGGTCAGCGGCTCGATCAGGCGATCGGCCGATTTGTCTTCGAGCGGAATGACAATTCCCACGCAAGCATTCCCTTGCCAGATCCTGCGGCTCGACCATAAAGACGGCCCAACGACGCGGCAAGTGAGCCAATTGAGGTCTGTTTTGGTCGAAATCCTGCGCACCAACGATCTCGTTCTGATCAGCGTCATCGAATCGATCCTGAAGGCGGAGCGGGTCGCCTATTTCGTCGCCGACCAGCACATGGCCGCCGTCGAAGGCTCGCTCGGCTTCCTGCCGAGGCGGATTTTGGTCGACGGAGAAGAGGCGGCGCGGGTTCGCCGTCTCCTGGTCGAGGCGGGCCTGGGAAAAGAATTGCGCGATGCCTGAGCCGCCGCCTCTGGTCGAGACGCTCGCCGACGCGGACGGCGTGACCGAAGGCCGGTGGCTCGGGGGCGTGCTCACGCTCCTCCAGCCAAGGCGCGGCCACCGCGTCGGCACCGACGCGGCTCTCCTCGTCGCGGCGGCGGGCGAGGCTGGCCGGGGCCGGATTGTCGACGTCGGCGCGGGCGTCGGGGCGGTCGGGCTCGCGCTCGCGAAGCGCTCAGCGCCTCTATCCGCCGATCTCGTCGAGATCGATCCCGGGCTGGCGGAGCTCGCGGCGAGCAACGCGGCGCGGAACGGGCTTGAGCCGCAAGCTCGGATCCTGCGCATCGACGCGCTCGACCCGGGCGCGCGCCGCAAGGCCGGGCTCTCCGAATGCGCCGATTACGTCGTCACCAATCCTCCCTTCTTCGAGGCCGGGACGGTTCGGGTTTCCCCTGACGAGAGCAAAGCGCGCGCCCATGTCATGCCCGCGGACGCTGGCGCGACGCTCGCCGACTGGATTTCCGCCTCTCTCGCGATGCTCAGGCCCGGCGGCCGGTTCGTGATGATCCACCGTCCCGAGGCGCTCGGCGCAATCCTGGCCGGTATCGGGAGCCGGCTCGGGGGAATTGCGCTCCTGCCGGTTCATCCGGCGGTGGGCGCAAGCGCGATTCGTGTGCTCGTCTCGGGGGTGAAAGGCTCGAAGGCCCCCCTGCGCCTCGCGCCGGGGCTGATCCTGCACGAGGCCGATGGGCGCCTGACCGCGGAAGCGGACGCCATCCATCGCGGCCAGCGGCTTGTCGCGTGGGGCGATTAGGCTCTTTGTTGCCTCAAGAATTATACGTGCCGGCGCAGTGTACGATTCTGCGCGCGACTCAGCTTTTTCAATGGTTTAGCCTCATTTTTCTGCAACTCGAAACAGTATAAATACATGGTATGAATGTTATATCAAACGCGCCTCAACACCGCCGCGAAGACTGGCTGCTGACATCTCGACGTCAGATTGGCTAGACCTTCTCACAGCTCCGCCGGCCCTCGCGCCGGTTCGACAAGGAGGAAGGACATGCAATCCATCGTCGGGCCTATCCACAGGCGCGTGATCGCAGGGGTCTTCGCGAGTTTGACCCTCCTGCCGCTCGCCGGCTGCGCCATTCCGCCTTCGGGCATTCCGACCGAAGCCAGCATCCGGGGCTTGAGGCCGTCAGGCAGGGTGACGATGGACCAGGCCTTCGTCGCCGGCACAGGCGTCGGAAGCGGAACGCTGGCGTTCCGGGGCAGGACCTATCCGTTCATGCTGCTCGGCTCGCTGATAGGGCTCGGCGCCATCTCGACGATGCAGGCCTCGGGCGAGGTCTACAACCTCCACGACGTCTCGCAGTTCTCCGGCCCCTGGATCCAGGGCACGGGCAGTCTCGCCATCACCTCCAGGGCAAACGGCGAAATCTGGCTTGAGAACCGCAACGGCGTGATCATGCGCCTCAACGCCGCGCAGGCCGGGCTCACCTTCAGCTCCGGCCGGTACGAGCTTTACATCCGGCTCTCGCAATAGCGTCGCGAGCGAAGCCGAGGCGCTCGCGCCTACCCCGTTCCGCCCGGGAGCATGCGCATCAGCACGCCGTCGCGACGAACGAAATGATGATAGAGCGCGCCTGCGGCGTGCAGGGCGGCCAGCCCAAACAGGCAATAGGCCAGCAGCTGGTGCACTTCCTCCGCCGTCTCGAACACGGGGCGATTTGAAACGACGCCAAAGTTCAGCTTGGCGAATCCGTAGTCGAAGGCCCGCCCATGCCAGACAAAGGCGACGAAGCCGAAAATCGGGATCACGACCATCAGCGCATAAAGAAGGTGGTGCGCCGAAAGCGATGTGCGGCGATCGAACTCGCCGATGTCGGGCGGCGGATCGGGTGGCTTGCGCGAGAGTCGCCACCCAAGTCTGGCGATGACGAGCGCGAAATAGACGAGCCCGACGCAGCCATGGACGTTGATCCAGAGCGGACGCGATGCCTTCGGGATGTCGTCGAACAGGATGCCCAGCGTTCCGAGAAACACCACCAGCGCCGCGACCGCCCAATGGAAGGCGACGGCGGTCGAGCCGTACCGCGTGAGCGCCGGAGCGACGCGCTGCTCCGTGGCGAGACCATTCATGGCGAATCGTCCTGGATGTCTTGTCGGAGGCGGCCCGTGTCAGGCGCCGCGCGGGCTGGTGCAGTCGCCACAAGGCGCTTTTGTGGCTCGTTGGAGCTATCGTGATGCCGGTCCTTCTCCCTGTGCTAATTTGAGCGCGGTCGTCGCGCTGCTATGCTCGCGTTCACCTTAACCACCGAGCCGGCTCATGACCGACGCCTTTCTCAATCACATCCGCGCTGCGCTCGACGATATCGAGGCGCAGGGCCTCACCAAACGCGAGCGGCTCCTGACCGGACCGCAGGGCGGGCGGATCCATGTCGCCTCGCCGCAAGGCAAGCGCGAAGCGGTCAACCTCTGCGCCAACAATTATCTCGGCCTCGCCGATCACCCCGACGTCATCGCGGCGGCGCGTCGCGCAATGGACGAATTCGGCTTCGGCATGGCCTCGGTGCGCTTCATCTGCGGCGCGCAGACGCTCCATCGCGAGCTCGAGCAGGCGATCGCCAAACACCTCGGCAAGGATGACGCAATTGCGTTTGCGGCCTGTTTCGACGCCAACGGCGGCGTGTTCGAGCCGCTGCTCGACGAACAGGACGCGATCATTTCCGACAGCCTCAACCACGCCTCGATCATCGACGGCGTGCGGCTCTCGAAGGCCAAGCGCTACCGCTTCGCCAATTCCGATATGAACGAGCTCGAGGATCGCCTTAGGCAAGCCGACAGCGCAGGCGCGCGGTTCAAGCTTATCGCCACCGATGGCGTGTTCTCGATGGACGGCTATATCGCCAAGCTGAAGGAGATCTGCGAACTTGCTGACCGCTACGGCGCGCTGGTTCTGGTCGACGACGCCCATGCGACCGGGCATCTGGGCGAGAAGGGGCGCGGCACGCCGGCGCTGACAGGCGCGGGCGATCGCGTGAACATCGTCACCGGCACGTTCGGCAAAACACTGGGAGGGGGCATGGGCGGCTTCGTCGCCGCCGACCAGCCGATCGTCGATCTCTTAAGGCAGCGGGCGAGGCCCTATCTCTTTTCCAATTCACTCGCACCCCCGATCGCGGCGGGAGCCCTGAAGGCGCTCGAGATCGCTATCGGCGCCGACGCAAGGCGCGCTTTATTGAAGAGCCATGCGCGGCGGTTTCGCGAGGGGATTGAGAAGGCGGGCTTCGAGGTTCCGCCCGGGGAGACGCCGATCATTCCGGTGATGCTGGGCGAAGCGCAACGCGCGCAGGATCTGGCGCGGGCGCTCGACGAGCGCGGCCTGTTCGTCGCCGGATTCTTCTTTCCGGTCGTGCCGAAGGGCAAGGCGCGCATCCGCACACAAATGTCGGCGGCGCTGACGGAAGCCGACATCGACTTTGCGATCGGGGCCTTCGAAGACGCAGGGCGCGCGCTGGGGATCGTGTGAGGGAATGCTGCCAAAGGGTTGTTGGTCTAGCCGCGTGTCCTGCTGCACGTCTTCCGTGGTCGACTGGAATATCCCGAGCTACGGCGCAAGGTGACCGCGCTCGCCCAGGAACACAAATGCAGCCGCGTGCTGATTGAGGACGCAGGTCCCGGGATGAACCTGCTTCAGGACCTCCCATGTTCGCCCGCGCCGGGAACGCTCCGTCCAATCGGTGTGCGTCCCGAAGGCGGCAAGCTCGAACGGCGAAGATTGAGGCGGGTCATTTGCGTCTGCCCGAGAATGCGCTCGACCTTGCCTTGGGTCTGCGGGTGGTGCGGGGCGCCATGAGCTGGGCTTGGCGTTCGCGCCAGCGCGGGCAGCTGCGATCCCCGCGTCCGTCATCTGCGAGAGGTTGGGGTGGCGAGCCGCGATCGGAATCCAGCTCGCTTGCAGACTCTGCTGCGTCACGCTGATCTGGTGCGTGCGGACGCGGAAACCTGGCTGTCATCGAAGGGCGATCTGACGGATCTTTTGGATCGCGATGCGAAGTTCGTCTCGTCGATGGAGACAGGTCCTCCCGATCCGATTAGAGGTAAGCACGGCGCCTCGCAGTGAATGCGGTTCTCAGAGCCACGAGCGCGAGGACAAGCGCCGTTGGGCCCGGCGACGCGAAGGCGCGCGTTGGGACTGCTTTGCAAACAGATATGTTCCCGCCGCGGCCAATCCGAGGAAGGCGGCGGCCATGACCCCGTCCCGATGCCGATCCGTGAACATTTCCCAGCTTGTGTTTCGGGCCTGTGCGTCGAACCGGCCATGTGCGCCATAGTCGCCGGCAGCCGGTTCGAACAAATTGCCCGGCGCGTCGAGATCAGACGGTTTGTCGCTCAGCTGTCCGCTGTAGCCGAACTTCGCGAGGTAGCGGTCGATGAGGCCAGGCGCGATTCGGTTCACAAGAATCGCTCGAACCGTCGGCAGTCCCACCCAGATCTGGCGCCTGGGATGAAGCGCGCCAAAGACGATGGCTCGGGCCGCGACCTCCGGCTGATAAACCGGGGGCACCGGCCGGGCCTTGTGGCCCGTCTTGTTGCGCGCCCAGTCGAACTGCGGGGTATTTATCGCGGGGAGATCCACTTCGGTCAGCGTTACGTTAATTGCGTCGTGATAGAGTTCGGACCGCAGCGAGTCGAGGAATCCGCGGATGGCGAATTTCGCTCCGCAGTAGATCGACTGAAGCGGCACGGAACGATAGGCAAGCGCTGATCCGACGCATACGATCGCTCCCCGGTTTCGCGGGCGCATATATCTCAGCGCCGCCATGACGCCGTGCACCTGACCGAGGTAGGTGACCATCGTGCCGCGCTGAAACTCCTCCGCGGTGAGTTTATGAACGGGCGCGAAAACGGTCGCCATCGCCACGTTCACCCACACCGAAATTGGGCCCAGTTCCTCCTCCGCCCGCGCAGCGGCCGTGTCGACGGCGGCGGCGTCGGCAACATCGGTAGGGATCGGCAGCACGCGAATATTGAAGGCCCGCAACTCCATCGCCGCCCGTTCAAGCCGTTCGGGGTCGCGTGACAAAAGGGCCATGTCGAAACCATTTCGAGCGAACTCGGTCGCGACTGCACGTCCGACGCCGGCCCCCGCGCCTGTGATCACGACAACGTTTGTCATTTCGTTCCTCCGTGCTCACCGCGCCGCATAAGATCGTAACGCCGCTCGGAGACCTCCGGTTCCGCGAGGCAGCGCCGGATTACGGCGGCTTCGCCTCACGGCCGACCCATTGCAAGGCGATATCCAAGGTGGGCGTCCGCCCAATCGCTCAGGGCACAAGTCATGGCTGATCGTCCGCTTTCCATCGACATTCGCCATCCCCTGCTGCTCAAGGCCAACGACCTCTTCCTCCTGACCCGCGAGGACGGAGAAATTGTTCAGGACGTGCCAGGCTTCGGCTTGTTCTATCGCGATACCTGTTATCTCGCAGCCTATGCGTTGCGGCTGCACGGGACATCGCCGCTGCTTTTGATGTCGTCAGACCGCGAAGGCGTGTCGGCGCAAATCGCCCTCACCAACCGCCATCTTGCTACCGCCAACGGCCGGGTCATCGCCGACCACAAGCTCAGCATCCGGCGGACATTGCAGCTGCTTGATGACGGGCCGCTGTTCATCGACACGATCACCTTTCGCAACTTTGGGACCGATCCGGTCGCTGTTCCAGCATCCCTGGAGTTCTCGACGATTTTCGAAAGTATGTTTGTCTTGCGCGGGGCGCCAACTGGCAAGCGCGGGCGTATGCATGCGCCCGAATGGGATGAGACCGCCCTGCGCTTCTCCTACGACGGCGCGGATGACGTCAGGCGAACATTGCTTGTGGACTTCTCGCTCTCGCCTGTAATCGCGCCGCGAACGTCGGAGCAGAGCATCGCCAATTTCGAGCTTTCCCTGAAACCTCAGGCCAGTCAGGATCTGATCGTGACCTGTCGCGTCGACGAGCGGCCTGTCAGCGCCGCGCCGCCCGGCTCGGGGCGAGTTCCCGTTAGCGCGGCGGCGATGCGACAGGCCAAAGAGGCCGCTTCGAAGGCGCTGCTCGACGGATACGCTCGGATCGATACGCCGAGCAAAGGTTTTGGTGAAGCCCTGGCGCGATCCCTGACCGATGTCGCGCTCCTGCAAGTCCGACGAGGAACGCATAAATTCACCGCTGCGGGCGTGCCGTGGTTCGTCGGTCTGTTCGGTCGCGATAGCTTGTTGCCGACGATTCAGTGCCTTGCATTCAATTCGGATCTCGGCCGCCACACCACCGAATCTTTGGCGCATTGGCAAGGAACGAAAGACGACCCAAGGACCCGCGAACAGCCGGGAAAAATCCTCCACGAACTGAGGGTCGGCGAACTCGCCCATCTTGATGAGGTCTCGCAGACGCCAAGCTACGCGACGGTCGACTCGACGCTGCTGTTCCTGATCGCCATTGCGCGCCACGTCGCATGGACGGGCGAGATGGCTTTGTTCGATCTGTTGCGTCCCCACATCGATCGCGCGCTCGACTGGTTGAGCCGCAAAACCGACGAAAACGACTCTGGATACGTCACTTATGTCGGGCTGGCCGACGGAGGCCAACCTGTCAACCAGAGTTGGCGCGATTCGGGAACGGGCGTCTTGCGCCAGGACGGCAGCTATCCCGTTCCTCCGCTCGCCCTAGTGGAGGTGCAGGGCTACGCCTATCAGGCCCGCATGTTGATCGCGCCGCTGTTCCGCCGGAGCGGCGAGAGCGCACGAGCCGATCGGCTGGAAGCGGATGCTCGCGATTTGCGGGCGAACTTCCTCCGCGATTTCTGGATGGAGCGAGAAGGCTGCTATTGCCTGGCGCTGGAAAGAGACGGCCAACAGGTCGCCTCGATCACGTCGAACGCGGCGCAGGCGCTATGGACAGGAATATCGACGGCAGGCCATGCCCGCAGCGTCGCCGAACGGATGATGAAGCCGGATATGTTCTCGGGCTGGGGCATACGTACGTTGTCAGCGGACCATCCTCGATTTGATCCGCTCGCCTATCAGCAGGGAAGCGTTTGGCCGTTCGACAACGCCTTGATCGTATCCGGGCTGCGCCGGTACGGAGAGGACAAGGCGGCGCTGCGCGTTGTTGCGGCGACGCTGGACGCGGCGGACGGTTTCCGCCTGAAGCGACTGCCCGAGTTCATCGCCGGGACACAGCGTCTGCCTGGAGACGGACCCACCCATACCCCCCGCGCGGATCCGCTTCAGGCGTGGTCTGCGGGCGCCGTCCCCTTCATGACGAGCGAACTCCTGGGTCTTGACGCGGACGGGTTCGAGAAACGCATTCACATTCGTCGCCCGCATCTGCCCGACGGCGTGAACGAGCTATCGTTGCACGATGTCCGCGCGGCCGGAGGAACAGTCTCCCTCCGCTTCACCCGGGAGTCGAAGCGAGTTCGGACAGAGTTGATAGCAGGCGGTGACGGCCTCGAGCTTGCGGTGGATTAGCCCTGAGGCGCGCGCGGGAGATAGCAGCGTAACTTCATAACTCCCCCCGCCGGGCCAATTGCCCGATCCGCTCGGCGGCGCGCATCGCAATTGCGGTGATGGTCAGGGACGGATTCACGCCGCCTGTGGTGGGAAACACCGACCCGTCGCAGATGAAGAGATTGGGGATGTCCCAGCTTCGGCAATCGGCGTCGATCACGCTATCGCGAGGCGTGAAGCCCATCCGCGCCGTGCCGGCCAGATGGTTCATGTCGTTGTCCTGCCGCCAGATGTCCTTGGCGCCCACGTGCTCAAGGCTCAAGCTCATCTGGTCGAGGGCGTGGCCGATCAGGGCTTTGTCGTTATCCCCCCAGGAATAGGTGATGCGCGGAATGCGCAGTCCGTATTGATCGGTGTCGTCGGCCAGCGTCACCCGGTTGTTCTCGTTGGGCAGCTGCTCCCCGACCATTTTCAGGCCGGCAAGGTGATTGTAGCGCAGCATTTCCTCGTGCAGAGCCGCGCCCCAGAGCCCCTTGGATCCCGTAATGATCGTCATGGCCTCGATGGGCAGCGGACCCTGGGCCATCCAACAATAGCCGCCGTGAAAGTCTTTGCGGTCCTCGTAGTTCCAATGCTCGGTGATGGTCGTCGAGGGGGGAGCCTTATAGGCCCGCACCGGCTCGTCCATGTAGCCCCAGGCCGCCTGATTGGACTGGCTCATGAGGTTCCGGCCGACCAGGCCGCTGCTGTTGGCCAGCCCGTCAGGAAACCGGTCGTTGGCCGAGTTCAGGAGCAGGCGCGGCGTTTCGATCGCGTAGCCGGCGACGACCACGGCGCGCGCCCTTTGAACCCGCCAGCGACCATCCCTTACGTAATGCACCCCACTGACACGCCCGTCGCGCCCCATCTCGATCCGCCCGACCATGGCGAGATCGCGGATCTCGGCGCCAGCGGCCAGCGCGCGGGGAATGAAGGTGACGAGCTGGCTCTGCTTGGCGTTGGTCGAGCAGCCGAAACGGCAGAAGCCACGATAGACGCAAGGGTGGCTGTCGCCCTTTGGCGACGAGACGGTGGCAAGCGGCGTCTCCGTCCAGGCGTATCCCATCGCCTCGGCGCCGCGAGCCAGCAGTTGCGCGGCGCCGTTGATCGGATGGGCCCTTAAGGGATAGCGCGGTCGCTTCGGGCCCCACGGGTAGGTGATCGGCCCGGAGATCGACAGCGCTTTTTCCGCGCGCCCGTACCAGTCCCACATCTCGCGCCAGTCGAGCGGCCAGTCGGCGCCGTAACCGAGCTCAGAACGCGACTTGAACCATTCCGGCCGGAAGCGCAGCGAGACCATGGCGAAATGGACCGTCGAGCCGCCCACGGACTTGCCGCTGTTCTTGCCCCCCATCACCAGCGGATTCGCGCCCTCGGAGATACGGTCATCGTTCCAGTAGAGCTTCTCCTGCTCGGCCTCGTCCGAGGCGAAATCCTCGAGCGGCCGGAAGTAGGGGCCGGCGTCAAAGCCGACCACCGAAAAGCCCTGCTCCGCAAGTCCTGCGATCACCGGGCCGCCGCCCGCGCCGGTGCCCACAACGGCGAAGTCCACTGCGTCGTGATCTTCGAATTGCCGCATGGGCGTCCAGGCGCCGCGACGAAAAACGTCTGGCGCTCGCCCGTTTGCAGCGCGCGGAGCGGCGAACGGATCAGCGGACATGGCTGTTTTCCCGCGCGGCCCGCTCCTCGTGGCCCGGCGTGGCTTCCTCCGGTTCCCACGCGTCGCGCTGGTCGAGACCCAGGCGAACATAGCCGCGCGGCGAAGCCGGCCCGCCCCAGCCGATCTCGCTCCATGCTGAAGGATGGGCGTAATAGGCGCCGACCACATCGTGGATCACATGCGAGGTCCAGAAGGTCTTCGGCGGCATCCCCCGCATAACGTCGGACTCGAATGACCCCTCGGCCATCTGCGCGAGCATCGCGTCCTGATCCTGTTCCGTCAGGAGCGCGAAAGTCCGGCCATGCCTGCGTTGCGCGACCTCGTCCAGCGCCGCCAGCGCCCGCTTCCAGGCTTCCCCGGGCTGGGGCATGCCGGCGAGCCGGTATCCCTTCGTCTTCCCCTTCAGGAGCTGCCGGTCGACATAGGCCGCAAGCGGCGCGGGGGGCCGCCCTTCAGGTTGCGGCATGACGCGGTCGCAGAGCGCGACGAGCGTCTTCCATTCGTCAGCGGAAAAGAAAGCGGGGCGCGAGTCCACCGCCAACCGGGCGTCGATGACCTCCCGCGTCTTGTCGTTCCACGACTGGCCGTCGCGCTTGGACAGCACGTCGTAGCCGGGATAGCGCCCGCCGCCGACGCGTTCAGTCATCCGGATTGTCCTGCACAAGCGTCAACGCCGCGAGACCCGCCAGCGAGAGACCGGTGAAAGAAGGGGGGGCCGGCAGCGGGGGGCCCGCCTGAAGGTTCTGGGTCCAGTTCCGCCAACCGCCCATGTTGCGCGCGACGCCAATGGCGTGGAAGCCGACGCCGGCGACGCCCATGAGCGCGGTGAATCGCAGCCACAGGTGGGTCAGGCGTCGAGGCCGGTCGGCGTCCCCGAAAGCCGTTGCGCCAAGCATCGCCGCAGCAGCCGGAGGCGCGGTGACCGGCAGCAGCATGGCGGGGTTATGGAAGGCGCCGCGAAAATGGAGGAGCCCGGCTTCCATCGCCGTGCCGACCAGGCCTGCGCCGGTCAGCGCGGCGACAACCCGGCCCGCCGGGAATCCAAGCACGTCGGGCGGCGCGCCGGGCGCATTGTCGCGCACCCTCTCCGCCAGAAACCCGGTCATTCCCGCAAGCGAGATCGCGGCCGGCGCTCCGAGCGGGGCGCCGTAAAACAGGTTCTGCCAGCAGAAGCCGCCCGGCCGCTTGCCGACGTTGTAGAGGTGGAAGCCCGTCCCGACCACGCCGGTCAATCCGGCCAGAGCGTAAACAATGTCTCGCGCCCAATGCGCGCGCGGCGTGAGGTCCTTATGCCCGTGAAAGGATGCGAGGAGCGTGAGCGCAGACGTTGCAAGGGGCGTGTACATCGCCTTGTTCTTGAAGGCGCCGCGATAGTGCTCCATTGCGCTGTCGATCAGCACCGAGGCGGCGATCGTTCCCGCCGCCCGATTCAGGCGCCGGGCGGCGAGCACGGTCCCGCCACCGTCTCCCTTCGCCGCGACTGTGCTTGGGAGCGTTCGCCTTGGAACGACCGGTGGTTCCCGCCTCGACGCCAGCGCAACGGTCCCCACCGCGGTCGCGGCGCCAAGAAGCAGCAGCGCGACGAAAATGTCATCCGTCGGCCGCTTGTTCGCGACTTGGCCCGACCATGGTCTTTCAATCTCCATCGTCATGCTGCATAGCGCTCCGCGTCGCGCTCCTTGAGCTCGAGGCCGAGGCCAGGGCGGCTCATATCTGGCTGGATCGCGCCGTCTTTGGCGACGGGCGCGCCGTCGAACAGCATATGCTCGATGCGAACGTGGTCGTGAAACCACTCGAGATGTCGCAAACGCGGCGCCGCGCAGGCTGCATGCACATGGAGAGCCGGCGCGCAATGGCCCGAAAGATCGATATGATGCGCGTCGCAAAGCACAGCTGCCTGCAGGAACCCCGTGACGCCAAGACATCGCGACGCATCCGCCTGCTGCACGTCGACCGCACGGCGAGCCAGCATGTGCCGCACATCGTCGGAATTATAGGCGTATTCGCCGGCGGCGACGTCCATGCCGGCCGGCGCCGCCGCGCGCACCTGCGCCAGCCCGTCCAGATCGTCTGACGAGACCGGCTCCTCGAACCATGCGACCCCGGCCTCCGCGGCGAACGCATCCGCCATTTGCAGCGCCTCCTTGACGGAATAGGCGCCGTTGGCGTCCACGAACAGCGACGCGTCCCCGATCGCCTCTTTGGCGACATTGACCCGACGCAGATCGTCGTCCGGATGGCTGCCGATTTTCATTTTCACCGCGCGACAGCCGTCCCGCTCGACCCAGCCGGAAAGCTGCCGCGTCAGTTGCCGATCGTCATAAGAGGTGAAGCCTCCGCTGCCATAGATCGGCACGTCGCTTCGCGCCCGCCCCAGCAACGCCGCGAGCGGCAAGTCGAGCAGCTTGGCTTTCAGATCCCACAGCCCCGCATCGAGCGCGGAGATCGCGGTCGCGGCCAAGCCGGACCGGCCCAGGTTGCGAACCTGATTGACCAACAGGCGATGACAGTGCGGAATGTCGAAGGCATCCTGCCCGCGCAACGCGGTTGCAAGCGGACCCTCCGCAAGCGCGACAATCGCTTCCGCGCTATAGGTGTAGCCAAGTCCGCTCTGACCTCCAGCTTCGATCGTCATCACGACAATCGTCGTTTCGCGCCAGGCAAAAGTCCCGTCCGCCTCCGGCGCATCCGTCGGAATCGTGTAGGCGCGAGCCGTGACGGCCCGGATGGGCGCCTCCGCACGCACGGCCCTATCTGCCGGGGAGAACGGTGGAGACGAGCTCCTTGGCCGTATTTTTCAGGACGCTGCCGAGCTCCGGTTCGTCCGGCATCATGGTCATGAAATGCGCCGCGTCCTTGAGGGTGATGTGCGGCGGCAAAGGCGGGACGTTGGGGTCTGTATAGAACTCGAGGATCACGGGGCGGTCGGAGGCGAACGCCTCGTCCCACGCGGCGCCGATCTTATCGGGGTCCCTACAGAATATGCCCTTGAGCCCGAGCAATTCGGCATATTTTGCGTAGGGCAGGTCCGGGATGGACTGCGTGCTTTCCGTCTTGCCGTCGCCCAGCTGCACACGCTCTTCCCAGGTGACCTGACTGAGGTCGCGGTTATTGAGCACCATCATGATGAACACTGGGTTCGACCATTGCTTCCAATATTTGGAGACGGTGATCATCACGTTCATGCCATTCATCTGCATGGCGCCGTCGCCGATCGTGCCGATCACAGGCCGCTCCGGATAGGCCATTTTCGCAGCCAGCGCGTATGGGGTCGCCGCGCCGAGCGACGCGAGCGAACCCGATAGCGAGCCTTTCATGCCGCGGCGGAATTTCAGGTCGCGTCCGTACCAGTTGGCGACCGAGCCGCTATCGGCGGTGACGATGCAATGATCCGGCAGGCGCGGCGAAAGCTCCCAGAAGACACGCTGCGGGTTGATCGGGTCGGCGGCGTTCATGGCGCGGCTTTCGAGCACCTTCCACCAGTCGGCGAGATTGTCCTTGATCGTGTCCCGCCACTTCGTATCGCTCTTCTGTTCGATGAGCGGCAGCAGCGCTCTCAACGTCGCCGCGCTGTCGCCAAGAAGGTTGACCTCCATCGGATAGCGAAGACTGAGATTCTCCCCCTTGATGTCGATCTGCACGCCTCGCGCGCTTCCGGGGTCAGGCAGAAACTCGCTGTAGGGAAAGCATGAACCGACCATCAGCAGCGTGTCGCAATTCTTCATCATGTCCCACGACGGCTTGGTCCCGAGGAGACCAAGGCCGCCGGTGACGAAAGGCAGATCATCGGGAAGCACGGCCTTGCCGAGCAGCGCTTTCGCAACGCCTGCGCCGAGTTTATCCGCGACCGCGAGCACGTCGTCGGTCGCTTCCAGGCAGCCGGCGCCGACCAGCATGGCGACTTTCTTGCCCTCGTTGAGCACCTTGGCCGCGTCGCGCAATCCCTGGCTTTCGGGAACTTTGCTTTCCGCCGGGAACCCCACGCCCGTATGCGTCGAGCCATGCGCCAGCGGTGGGTCCTCGTAATCCATCAATTGCAGATCGTTGGGCAGAATGATGCAGGTGACGGAGCGTTTCGTCTGCGCAATTCGCACCGCGCGATCCACCATGTGACGAACCTGGCTCGGCACCGTCCCGATGGCGACGTAGTCGCTCGCGACATCCTTGAACAGCGCGACCAGATCCACTTCCTGCTGGTAATGGGCGCCGAGTGAGGAGCGCGCCTGCTGGCCGACAATGGCGACGACGGGCTGGTTATCCATCTTCGCGTCATAGAGGCCGTTGAGCAGGTGGATCGCGCCGGGGCCGGAGGTCGCGTAGCAGAGCCCGACGCCGCCGGTGAATTTCGCATGCGCGCTGGCCATGAAGGCCGCCATCTCCTCGTGGCGAACCTGGACATATTCCATGCCCGGCAGCGCCTTTTGCAGCGCCACGTCCAATCCGCCGACGCCGTCGCCGGGATAGCCGAATATCCGCTTGAGCCCCCATTCCTGAAGACGCTTCCAGACGAATTCGCTGACATTCATGGTCAAGGGAGGAACCTCCACGCCGATTGTCGCACTTTGGGTGGCGTTGACGACTCCCCAACGAGTAAGTCGAACAGAGGTTCCGCCGCGATGGAAAGCTTCATCGCACGATGCAGGGGCGAGGAAGACCGCGGACGCCGGGAAGTAGCCGAAGCAACCCGCCAGCATGCGGCTCGCGCTTGAGCTCATCCTCGGTCAGTTTTTCTCTGGCGCTGGTCACGACCATCTCATTGAGGTCAGGCCCGACGAAGGCGCACATGGTCGGCTGGCTGACCGGCAAGTCCACCTGCGCAATCAAGCCGCCCGACGGATCATAGCGATGCAGAACGCCGCCGCCATGGACCGCGCACCAATAGCAACCTTCCTCGTCCATCGCTGCGCCGTCGGGCACATGCCCTTTGGTTCGAATTTCGGCGAACGGACTGGGTTTTCCTAGGCTGCCGCTCGCCCGGTCATACGGCGCGCAAAGCACCTCACCCGCGTGAGAATGCGACAGGAAGAACGCGTCCTCTCCAGCGTTCCAGGCGAAGCCGTTATGCAGATCCGACCAGTCATCGCCGGCGACGAGCCCCTCGCCGAAGCTGAATCGATGCAGAGGCGCGGCGCTTCGCTCGGCCGTAACGCCGGGACGGGGATCGAACATCACCAACCCAGAAACGTCCCTCGGCGTCACAAACGCCCTCGTTGAAGCGGAAGAGATCCGGGTCGAACGGCGGCGGGGCGAGAAGTCCGGTTTCTCCCGACGCGAAATCGAGACGGAAGATCCCGTTGCGCAGCGCGACGAGCGCGCCCTTGGCGCCCTCCAGCAATGCGAAGGCGCCGATATCCGCCTCAAGGCGCCATTGCGCCTGAGAGCCGTCGGCGCTGAGCCGATGCAGGGTCGGCGCTTTGACGTCGATCCAGTAGAGCGCCTGCTCAGGCGCGAACCAGGTCGGAGATTCGCCGATGATGGCCCGGCAATCCAGCACGAGTTCGATCTCCGGCATGGCGCGCTCCTGTCCTTCGTTCTCCATACGCAGAGCGCGACCCTCATGATCCGTTCGCGACGCTGGAATGATCGGAGACGCGCTCCCGACGAGATCCGCTCGGTCGCCTCGCTTCTGGGACAGACTGTGCTGGTGACTCGCGGTCACGGAGCGGCAACAATCGCTTTGCGGATAATCAGAAGCGTGATAGGATTTTCGAATGAAGCATTGGCGCTCCAGGGACAGCAAGGCTATGGCGTCAGCGTCCGTGTCGGCCAAAGGGGCTGACAAATTCCGTTGCGCGGAATTCGACCGTAACCCATTGAAAAGGCTCGATTCGGACGAGAGAATCCAAGGAAATCCAAGCCTTTCCAAGCCCGCTTGAGGGTCCATTCCGAGAAAAATCGCGCTCCGCCAAGACATTCCAAAGGAGCCTTCGGGACGAGGCTGCGGGTCGGCTGCGGCTCCCGCCGGACGGATTGATCGGGGCTCGTATCAGCCCCCGCCGCGTTGCAATACGGAGCCGCAGAGGCCGAGGGCGGTGTTGATGACGGCGACGTGAGTCATCGCCTGCGGGAAGTTCCCGAGCATCCGACGCGATGGGACGTGATATTCCTCGGAAAGCAGTCCGAGGTCGTTGGCGACGGCCAGCACACGCTCGAAGAGTGCGCGCGCCTCTTCGGGCCGGTTCTGCATCGCCATGCAATCCGCCAGCCAGCAGGAGCAGGGCAGGAAGACGCCCTCCTCGCGACCGAGCCATGGCGCCTCCTGACGGCGCACCAGCCCGCCCTCCATCAATCCCCCCTCGATCGCGGCGATCGTGCCGGCGATCCGCTCGTCGGTGGCCGGCAGGAAGCCGACAAGGGGAAGAAGAAGCGCGCTGGCGTCGAGGCTGTCGGACTCGTAAGCCTGCCTGAAGCAGTTTCGTCTCGCGTCGAAGCCCTGCGCGCAAACGTCCGCATGAATGGCGTCGCGCAGGGATTCGAGCTCCGCTCGGCGATCCTGGGCTCCGCCAAGACGCAATAGGCGATCCACTGCCACCCAGGCCATCGCTTTGGAATAGACATAATGCTTCGGCTTGCCGCGGGACTCCCACAAGCCCTGGTCGGGCTCGCGCCAGATCCGCTCCACATGGGCGACCAGCCGCGAGCTTGTTAGAACGGCGTTGGCGGCGCCGGGCAGCCCCGCCCGGTCGCAAAGGCGAATGCTGTCCACCACCTCTCCATAGATGTCGAGTTGGCGTTGCTCCGCGGCCGCATTGCCGACCCGCACCGGCTGGGCGCCGTTCCACCCCGGAAGGTGGTCGATCTCGCGTTCCTCGATCTGGCGGCCGCCGTCCACGCGATAAATCACCCGCATCTTGTCTGGCGCTCCGCCCACGGCGCGCAAGAGCCAGCGCAGCCATGCCTGCGCTTCTTCGTGGAAGCCGGCATTCAGGAGCGCGGTGAGAGTGAAGGTGGAGTCTCGCAGCCAGCAGTAGCGATAGTCCCAGTTCATCGACCCGCGCAGCTTTTCCGGCAGGCCGAGCGTGGGCGCGGCGACGATGCCGCCGGTCGGCGCATAGGTCAGCGCTTTGAGGGTCAGCAGCGAACGCTTCACCGCTTCCGGCCAGTCCGTCTTCCTGTCGAAACGCGCGATCCAGTCCCGCCAAGCCGCCAGGGTCTGTTTGAGCGCCCGTTCCGGGTCGACCGGATCGGGAATTGGCAGCTCCGAAGGACCGTGCTGCAGGATGTAATCGGCGCGTTCTCCCGCGCTGAGCGTGATGCGAGCCCGCAGCACAGCCTCATCTCGCGATAGGCCCGGACCGCGTAGAACGACGAGGTCGGGGCCGATTTCGCGCGAGAAGCCGTCACCGCCGGGGCCGCTCAGCGGGGAGAACCAGGGCGGGATATCGCCGTAGCCGAAACGTATCGCGAGGGTGAGCTCGATCTCGACCTCGCCCTCGCGGACTTCAAGACGGCGCACCACGGCGGATGAGTCTTCTTCCCCCATCGGCATCAAGTCCGTGAGATGCAGAACGCCGCCAGCGGTGCGAAACTCGGTCTGAAGGACATTGGTGTCGCCGCAATAGCCGCGCGACACCTCCGCGGCTTCGGTCGGGCCGAGGCGCCAGACGCCGTGCTGATCGTCGCCGAGCAGGGCAGCGAGACACGCGTCGCTGTCGAAGCGCGGCCAGCACAGCCAATCGATGGCGCCGTCCCGGGCGACGAGCGCCGCTGTGCGGCCGTCGCCGATCAACCCGTAATCCTCGATCGGTCTGGATTGTGGGCGTTTCACCGGGCGCGCGCCTCAACGCAGGCGGGTCATGAGATCCGTGAAGCTCAGGAAGAACATGAGCGCCAGAAACAGGAATGCGGCGCCCGCGATGAGCCGCAGCAGCGCCGGGTTGCGCCCGACGCCGACCAGCCCGAAGGCGAGCGTTCCGAGCATGAGGGCGGCAATCGCCAGCGCGCCCCCGAACCGCAGGCGTCCCGACGCTTCGAGGCCCAGCCAGGTCACCGCCGCGGTCCCGCAGATGAGCACAATCCACGCAAAGGTGGAGCCAAGCCACGCGACTCTCTGCGCACTCATGCCCGCACCGCCACGTAAAGGACGGGAAACAGCACGATCCAGAACGCGTCGACCAGATGCCAGTAGAGCGACGTGACCTCGAGCTGAGGCGAGGCGAGGCTAATGCGCCCGCGCCGCACGAGCCAGAACAGTCGCAGGACGAGAGCGACGCCGACCGTCAGATGGATCGCGTGGATGCCCGTCATGGCCCAATAGAAGGCCCAGAAGATCTGGGTCGCGTTCTGGCCGAGCGCGAAATCGTGACCCGGAACGAGATGATGGCGAAGATCGTCACGATATTCGAAACCCTTGATGATGAGAAAGGCGACGCCCAAGAACGCTGTCGCGGCGAGAAGCCGCGCCGCGAGCCTGCCGCGTTCGACGTCCGCGGCTCGCACCGCGATCGTGATCGTGAGGCTGCTCGTCACCAGCACGGCGGTATTGGCCGCGCCATAGGCGATCTCGGCATGGCGCGCCGCCTCCGCGAAGGCGGCGGGATCAAGCGCCCGCGAAAAGCTGAAAGCCATGAACAGCGCGCCGAAGAACAGCATCTCGCTCATCAGGAACAGCCACATGCCGAGCGTCGCCGCCTCGCGCTGGCGCGAGAGATCCGACCATGGCTCCCGCAGAGGATCGGGGGCGACGGCCGCATCAGCCATGGGCGCGCGCCACGTCTACTGGCCGGGCCTGCGGTTCAGGCGACATATCGGAATCGTGATAGTCGTAGGGGTCTTCGGTTACGACGGGCGTGCGCAGAAAATTGTGCTTTGGCGGAGGTGAACTCGTCCACCATTCGAGCCCTTTGGCGTTCCACGGATTGGCCGGCGCCGGCTTTCCGTAGAAGCAGGCCCAGGTGAGATAGCCGAGCGGCATGAGATAAGCCGCGGCTAGGACGACCGCGCCGGCGGACGACATGATATTCCACGGCTGGAACTCGGGCGGATACTCGTGATAGCGCCGCGGCATGCCGAGATAGCCAAGGATGAATTGCGGGAAGAAGGTGAAGTTGAAGCCGAAGAACATCAGCACGGCCGCGAAGCGCGCCCACGATTCCGGATAGAGCCGGCCGGTGATCTTCGGCCACCAGAAATGCAGGCCGGCGAAATAAGCCGACACCGCGCCGCCCACCATCACGTAATGGAAATGCGCGACGACGAAATAAGTGCCGGTCACCTGAATGTCGATTGGCACCGAGGCGAGAAAGAGCCCGGTCAGGCCGCCGATCGTGAACAGGCCGACGAAGCCGAGCGCATAGAGCATCGGCGCTTCAAAAGTGATCTGCCCGCGATAGAGCGTCGCCGTCCAGTTGAAAACCTTGATGGCGGAAGGCACGGCGACGATGAACGAAAGAAAGGAAAAGACCAAGTTGGCGAATACCGACTGGCCCGAGACGAACATGTGATGGCCCCAGACCGTAAAGCCGATGATGGCGATCGCCAGCACCGCATAGACCATCATCGCGTAGCCGAAGACGCGGCGCCGGGCGAAGCAGGTAATGACCTCCGTCACGACGCCCATCGCGGGCAGGATCATGATGTAGACGGCGGGATGCGAGTAGAACCAGAAGAGATGCTGGAAGAGCAGCGGATCGCCGCCGCGAAAGCCGTCGAAGACCGGCAAACCGAAGAGCCGGTCCGCTGCGACGAGGGCCAGCGTGATCGCCAGGACCGGCGTCGCCAGGATCATGACAAGGCTCGTCGCGTAGATCGTCCAGACGAAGAGGGGCATGCGAAACCAGGTCATGCCGGGGGCGCGCAACATGTGGGTCGTCGCAACGAAATTGACGCCGGTCGCAATCGTGCCGAAACCCGCGATGATGACGCCGACGACGGCGACCGCCACGTTGCTGTTCGAGAACGCGGTTGAGTATGGCGGGTAGAAGGTCCATCCCGTGTCGACGCCGCCCAGCATCATGGCGGCGAGCACGCAGATCCCCCCGATCAGGGTCAGATACCAGCTCGCCAGATTGAGCTTCGGAAAGGCGACGTCGGGCGCGCCGATCATCAGGGGCAGCAGAAAATTGCCGAAAGTCGCTGGAATGAGCGGCACGAGGAAGAACCAGACCATGATGATGCCGTGCAGCGTGAACACATGATTGTATTCGTCATCGGTCAGGAAGTGTCCGTGCGGCGAGATCAGTTCGAGCCGGATCAGCGTCGCCGCCGCGCCGCCGATGAAGAAGAACGCCGTGATCATGAGTGCGTAGAGAAGCGCGATCCGCTTGTGGTCGGTGGCGAGCAGCCATTCGCTCAGTCCCCCGCCCTCCGAATCGAGGTAGCTGCCAGCGGCGACGCGCGCGGCGCGCGGCTCGGCGTGATCGATCGGGACGACGGCGTCGGTCATCGGAGCGCTCCTCGAGAGGACCCAAGCGAACGAATGTAGGCTGTGAGAGCCAGGATCTGGCCGTCGTCCACCTCGCCCTTGAAGGAGGGCATGATGGGATCGTAGCCGGCAGGCGGATTGCTCTGCGGATCGAGGATCCGATCGCGGATATAGGCGGCGTCCACCAGCGCGAAGGCGCCGTTCGAGAGGGGCACTTTGCGCCCGTAGAGCCCCGCGAGATCGGGGGCGTGGATCGGGCCACCCGGCGTGTGGCAGCCGGCGCAGCCAAGGCTCGTGAAGAGCGCGCGGCCCTGTCCAGCGAGATCGCCCGCGGGATGCTGCGCCGCGAGCCATGAGGCGAAATCCGGCTTGCTCATGATGACGACGGAGCCCACCATTCCGGAATGGGCCGTGCCGCAGAACTGCGTGCAATAGAGCCGGAAGGTCCCGATCTTGGTGGCGCGAAACCAGGATTCGACGTAGCGGCCGGGCAATATGTCCTGCTTGATGCGGAAGTCCGGGACGGAAAACGAGTGGATGACGTCCTGCGACGTCATGTCCAGCCGGATCGGCTCGTCGATCGGAGCATGCAGCATGTTGATCTCGCGCACGCCGTTGGGATGCTCGATCTTCCACATCCATTGCTTCGCGACGACGTGGATCTCCATCGCCTGGGCCGGCGGAAGAAGCTGGTAGATCTGGTTGGAGCCCGCCCACCAGAACAGCATCAGGAAGGCGAACAGCGTGGCGGTCGTCCAGCCGATCTCGAATTCGTGGCTGATAAGCGGCGGCAGCGCGCCGCGCGGCGAGGACGAGCCGCGACGATAGCGGACGGCGAAGACGACGATGAGGACGAAGACGAGAAGCGCGATCGCGCCCGATACCGCAACGAGCGTGAAATAGAGCGCGTCCGTCTTCGGCGCGAAGCTCGAAGCCTCTCTGGGAAAGATCGGAAAGGCGCTCAAACGCGTCTCTCCCCGCCGGCCCGTACGAGAAACCCGATGCCGCCGGCGACCGCGAGCAATGTGAGCGCGCCCGCAGCCGCGAGCATCAGCCGCACCGGATTGGCGTAGCGGCCGACCGAGGCGCCGAGGCCGTAGCAGAGCGAGCGGATCTGATCGACGACGGCGACGACCCCGCCATGCGCCGCGCCCTTGAGCGCCGTCCTCACGTCGCCGCCGCTGATCGAAAGACCGGAGAGGACGCGCGAGAGGCGCCCGTCCGGCGTCACCACAAGGAGCGCCGCGGGATGGGCGTAGCGGTGATTTTCGGCGTCGCGCACGAAGTGATAGCCGACTGCTGCCGTCAAAAGCTTCGCGACGGGAGGGCTGGCGATCAGCGCGCTCGTCACGCGCCCGACGGGCGTGCTCAAGCCGATCTGCCCGTCGACCATCCGCCTGGCGTCCGCGGCCGTGGCGTCCGGATTGAACCCGATAATCGCGAGGCGATAGTCCACGCCGGGCTTGAGACCGCTATCCTTCAGCGCCGATCCGGCCAGAGCGATGATCGGTGAGCAGAGCTGCTGGCAATCATAGTCGGCGAAGATCACGATTGCGGGGCGCCCTGCGATGGCGGCGGCGAGCGTCGTCGCGTGACCGTCGATGTCGGTCAGCGGCGCGTCGAGCGGGAGTGCGGCGTCGGGCGGAGGCCGCACGCCGACGCTCGCCAGCTGGTCAGGCGTCAGCGAGGCGAGGGCCGGCCCGGCGAAGCCTGCGAGCGCGGCGGCGAGCATTAGGAAGCGAAGCGGAGTCATGGTGACGGCTTTCTCTTCTGGGCTTACGGGACGGGATCGTAGGCCTTGGCGCCGCGGGCCGCGACGGCCTGCATCGCCTCATCGATCGGAACCTGAAACACGCCCTTCGCGCGATCGATCCAGCGCGCTTTGTCGAGAGCGGACTTCTGACGCGCGATCTCGGGATCGGTCAGGCCGTCGGACCGCGTCTGGAGACGCGGAGCCGGAAACGCCTGCACCTTGACGAAGGTCGCGTCGCGGGCACGCGAGTTGTAAAAAACAAACAGCCCCGCCGCCGCAAGCAGCACGAAGGCGAAGAACCCCACGAGAATGGCCGCCAGTATCCCCGCACGCACGTCCGGTTTTTCTCGCGCTGCGGCGAGGGCGCGGGTCGGCGGCCGGCTTTCGCGATCGGCGCGGCCTGCGGAGGGAATCTGCGAACCAGGCGCGGCGCCGTCCCGCGCCCTCACGAGCGCCGGATCGCGGGAGCGCGGCGGGTAAAGCAGGACGAGGGCCGCCGCTGCGAGCACAGCCCACACCCAGCCCGTCGGGAATAGGCCCTCCCTGCCCTTTGGCTGTCCGGGCGCCTTGGCGCTCTCGCCGGTCATCGCGCTCCCGCCCCTTCCGCCGCGCGGCTGCCGAGCCGCCCCTCAAGACGGCTGCCGAACCACATCGAAAGGCTCGCCATTCCTGCGATCCCGAACAGCGCCGACGCGAGGACCCAGGGCGAATCCGCGCCCGCGAGCCAGAGGTCGTGCAGGAAGACGCCGAAAATGGCGCAAAGTCCCACGGCTCGTAGCGGGCGCGCGTTGAGCCGCACGCGCTCCCATGCGCAGCCGATGATCGGGATGACCGCGCCGAAGACAAGCGCGCCGATAAGCAGCGCGAACGGCAGGCCATGCGCCCGCGCGAGGTACCAGCCCGCGTCGTTGGGTTGGTCGCCGTACCACTTCACGACGAAGGTCATGAAACCGAGGTAGAAGGCGCCGAGCGACGTCGCGAACAGGAGCGCCCCGATGTCGCCTTTTGCGAGCGCGATCGCCCTTTCCGGCATGAGCGCGGCGACCAGCGCCAGCGCCAGCATGATCTGCTGCACGGCCAATTCCGCGCCAAAGGCTGAATTGGTGAAGCCCGGATCGAGCGAGAGCATCCAGACAACGGCGACCACGCTGACAGCGACCGCATGGAAGACGAGCGCCAGCGCCGCGCCAAGAAGGTTCACTCGGTCGCCGGCAAGCAGGAGGCCGATGATCGCCCACATGACGAGGGCGACAAGCCCGCACGCCGCGAAGGTCGGCACGTTGAGAAGAAAGCGCGCGACATCCAGCGCCGGCGCGTCGCCGCGCGCCCACGGATAGATGAGGTGGAGCGTGGGCAGGACGGCCACGAAGAAGACCGGCAGAAACAGCGCGCCGACGCAACCGAGCCGCAGGATCGGCGTCGAAGCCGCGCCCCAACGGCCCCCGGTCGTTTCGTGGATCAGGGCGAGCAGTACCGCCCCGAGCGGGGCCGAACTCCAGAACACGAATCCGGCGAGCCCGCCCAAGGCGCCGGCGCGCGGGGAAAGAGCGACGCCCGCTGCGAGCAGGATCGCGGCCGCCGTCGCCACGAGCAGGAGCGCGTTCGGCGCGGCAAGGCTTTCAAGCGGCCGGGGCGCGCTCACGGGGTCGCTCCCTCGCGCGGCTTGGCCTTGTCGACCTCCGGCGCGTCCGCGCGCCGCATCGAGCGGCTTTGCTGCAACGCACGGACATAGGCGACGATCGCCCAGCGGTCATGCGGGGGAATGCGCGAGGCGTAGGAATACATGATTCCGAAGCCGTCGGTGATCGTGTCAAAGAATTGTTTGCGGGGCGCCGCCATCAGCGCCGGTTCGTAATAGGAAGGCGGTCGCGGAAAGCCGCGCCGCACCACGGCGCCGTCGCCATCGCCCTCGAAGCCGTGACACGGCGCGCAGAAAATCTCGAAACGATCCTTGCCGCGTTTGAGCAACGCCATGTCGACCGGGGGAGGATCGGCCTCGGCTTTCATGTAAGCGAGGCTTTCCCGCGACACGGCGCCCTCGGGAGGCGTCTGCGCCGACGAGCCGTTGGCGAAGATCGATGCCGGACTGTTCGGTCCGTAATGGGGTTGCCGGGTCATCGACTGGTCGGAGCAGCCGCCCAGAGCCGTCGCGACGAGAAGGAGCACGGGCGCCCTCAAAGCGAAAGCTCCAGCACCCGGATCGCCCGCGCGCCCTCAAGGACCGCGCGAAGCCGTGCGCTTTCCGAGCCGCCGTCAGGCGCGCCGAGCAAGAGGAAGTAGCGGTCATCGGTTGCGCGCTCGATGGCGTCCCAATCAAACAGCGGATGATTGACGCGCGGCAGCCCGCAAAGCGTGAGCAGCGCGGCAAAACCCGCGACGCCGGCCGCCAGGATGCCGACTTCGAACGGCACCAGCGGAAAAATCGGCCAGCTGTTCAGCGGCCGTCCGCCCGAGTGGATCGGATAGGTGTAGACCGCGGTCCAGTATTGCAGCGCGTAAGCCAGCGCCGCGACGCAAAGTGCGAGGATCAGCATCGGCCAGCGGATCGGTGATTTTGGCAGCCGTAGCGCCTCATCGAGCCCTTCGACCGGGTAAGGCGACAGAGCGTCGAGGGGCGGAAATCCCTGGTCGCGCGCATGCCGGATAGCGGCGGTCAAATCCGACGGGCTTCGGAACTCCGCAACGAAGGCCGGCCCTTTCGCCTCCCTCATCGGGCGCCCTCCCGATGCAGGAGTTCCCGCACGTCGTGCATCGGCACGACCGGCGCGACGCGGCAGAACAGCAGGAACATCCACGCGAAGAGGGACATCGGCCCGAACAGGAAGAGCCAGTCCCAAACGGTCGGGAAAAAGACGCGATCCATCGAGGGAAGGAAGCTGTAGGACAGCGTGTTCCAGATGATGAGAATCCGTTCGAGCCACATGCCGACCAGAATCCCGATCGAAACGCCGACAAGGACCGTCAGGCTCGCACGCAGGGCCGGAAACCAGAGAAGCTGCGGCGCGATGACGTTGCAGACGAGCATCGCGATGTAGAGTTTCCGGTAAGCGCCGGTGAACTCGTAGACCAGCAGCG
>DASXES010000036.1:0-14688 GCA_036489975.1 Roseiarcus sp. | reverse complement strand
TTTGAGCTGATAGGCGGTTGACCGCACCTCTCTGTCGGCCGTCTCCGCCTTTAGGAGCTGCGACAAGATCGGCAGCGCCGCCTCGAAGGCCGGCGAGCCCTGCTCGGTCAGCTCGCCGACGGCCTGCGCCATGCCGTGCATCTTCAGGGTTCGTGAGCCATAATGACGACGGCGCCGGCGGCGGGATTATGACGCATGGCGCGCCTCCCGGGCTTTTCGCAGCGCATCGTAGCGTTCGACGTTGGCCTGCGGCTCGGAGGTGAGCGTCAAAGCCTGAGGCGGCTTCACGGCCGGTGGGTCGATCGGCTTGCCGTTGATCAACCGGTGCAGCAGGTTCAGAATATGCGTCTTCGTCGGCGCGCCAGCCTCCAACGCCAGTTCGACGGCGGTGAGCACGGCCTGCTCGTCATGCTGGAGGACGAGAGCCAAGATCTCGACCATCTCGCGGTCGCCGCCCGGCGTCTTGAGCATACGCAGAGAGCTGGCTTTGAGAATCTGGACAGTCGGTTGAGTGGATTTTCTGCCTGACGGCGGCGAGAGTTCTCGTCGCGAATCAGGAGCAACGATGACGAAGCGAACCCGCAGGAACCACACGCCGGGCTTCAAGGCGAAGGTGGCGTCGGCTGCCATGAATGGCGACAAGACGCTGACCGAACTGGCTCAGCTTTTCGATGTGCACCCGAACCAGATCACGCAATGGCGAAGCCAGGTGCTGGAAGGGGCGGCTGGCCTGTTCGGCGCGGACAGGGGCGAGACGAAGGCGGCGCCGAGCGTCGACTTGAAGGCGCTTCACGCCAAGATCGGCGAGCTGACCCTGGAGAACGATTTTTTAGAAGGGGCGCTCGCCAAGGCGGGATTGCTGAGCGCAAGGCGATGATCGACCGTGAGCACGACTTGCCGATCTCCCGGCAGGCCGAGTCGCTCGGCGTCAGCCGGGGCGTCGTCTACTACAAACCCCGGCCAACCTCGGCCGAGGATTTGCGGATCATGCGCCGCCTCGACGAACTGCATCTCGACTACCCGTTTGCGGGCAGCGGGATGCTGCGCGACTTCCTGAATCGGGAGGGTGTCTCGATCGGCCGGAGCCACGTGGCGAGCCTGATGAAGCGCATCGGGATCGCAGCCATCTATCGCCGTCCGAACACCAGCAAACCCGCGCCCGGCCACAAGATCTACCCCTACTTGCTGCGTGGGTTGAAGATCGAACGGGCCGATCAAGTGTGGGCGATGGATATCACCGACATCCCGATGGCGCGCGGCTTCGTCTACCTGGCGGCGGTCGTCGACGTGTTCAGCCGGCGGGTTCTCGCGCATCGGGTGTCGATCACGATGGAAGCCGACTTCTGCATCGAAGCGCTGGAGGAGGCCCTGGCCAGGCATGGCAAGCCGGACATCTTCAACAGCGACCGGGGCAGCCAGTTCACCAGCGTCGACTTTACCGGCGTGCTGCTGCAGCATGGCGTCGCGATCAGCATAGACGGCAGAGGCGCCTGGCGAGACAACGTGTTCGTCGAGCGCCTGTGGCGAAGCGTCAAATACGAGGAGGTCTACCTGAGAGCCTACGATAGCGTCAGCGAGGCGCACAACTCGATCGATCGCTATCTGGTTTTTTACAATCATCGGCGCCCGCATTCGAGCCTTGACCGGCGCACGCCGGACGAGGCCTACTTCACGCCATCGTCCCTCGCGGCGGTGGCATGAACTTTCCGCCGCGCGCAGGGCGTGTCTCCGGTCGGGCTACGCCCTCCCCCGTCACGCCCCGCGCGCGAAATTGCAAAGGACCAACCCCGGCAGCAGTCCACTTAGCCTTCGCGGAATCCTGTTCAGACGATCGGGACCAGCTCTGTTTCTACATCGACAGCTTTGCCACCACCAATCGCGTCATCTCCGGATTAAGCCGACAAATGCCATCGCTGCGGATGACAAAGTCCGCCGGTTCGAAGACGTGAAGCTTGACAAAGTCCAACACGCTGCGATCGGCCTTCGGTCGCTCAGGCTCCATTAAATCGAAAATGAATTTCGACGACCCATTGCTGCCTTCGTGCATAATTCCAATAGTCGGATCGTAGCCGTCGGAAATGGCTTTGATCCGAAGCTCGCTTTCGAGGGCTGAAAAGGCATAATTCAAGATCGCGTCGACCGGATGAGCCGCGTTGCGGTTGCCTGCTAAATGATATGGCGATGAGCGCGCGCCGATGGAACGCCAATTGTCGGGAATTGGCCTACGGCTTATTCCGCGCCACTTAATCGGAATACCGACCCAGCTACGAAAATAAGATGCGGCGCAGTTGGCCTCCAATACGCGCAGCTCAGAAACAGTCTCGGGCGGATTTTCTTCGAGGCGCGTCAGCGCGGAATACGCCGATCGGCGTTGTCACGCCGGCTCGGGACTTGTGATCTCCTTCGAGGCTCGGTAGCCAGGAGGATGAAGAAAAGCGACTACGACGGTTATCGCTTCCCGCCTGCGATCATTCAGTAGGCGATCTGGCTGTATTTTCAATTCACTTTGAACTTCCGCGACGTCGAAGATTTGCCAGCGGAGCGCGGACGCTGTGGAACCGGTTCTCACGGGGCTCGTGCACGCTCCCCTTATCGAGCGGCAGACCGTCGAGCAGATGATGGCATCGCCGCGCTCCCGATCGAGGGCGGAGGACGCCCCTCGTCTTCCACCAAACGAAGAGCGCCGCATTATTCACCAAGGGCTCACGGATCAATACCGCCGGACCTTGGACGAGCCGATCTCGAGTCTAGGCAACGAGTCTCCGCGCAAGGCGGCGAAGACAAGGAAGGGTCGGGAGAAGGTGATCGCCTGGTTGAAGATGCTGGAGAACCATTCCGCACAGCAGTGGGGGGGACGACCCGGTAGGTAGCCACGACTTCACCTGGATCTGGAAGGAACTTGGCCTCGGCGCCGAGCGGCGATGAACCGAGGCTTTGACCCCACCAAGTTTTGAAGCAGCGCCGGTCTAAAGCAGGATCCAGCGCCGCGCCTTCGATAGCAAGCCCTGCAGAATCGGGGCGGCGGCGCTGTGAAGCGCGGGGATGCCTCCACTGCGGAGGTTAGAGGTTCGAATCCCCTCAGCTCCTTGAAGGTCAACGGCAAGCTCTGTTATCTGTGGCGCGCGGTCGACCATGAGGGCGAGGTCTTGGAGGCTGTGGTCACTTCACGACAGGACAAGGCTGCGGTGCTTAAACTTCTCAAGCGGATCATGAAGAAATACGGGGCTCCTGGCAGCATCGTCACCGATGGCCTTCGAGCCTATTCGGCGGCGATGAACGAGATAGGTGGTGCTGCCGAGCGGCACGAGGTCGGCGGTCGGCTTAACAACCGCGCTAAGAATTCCCATCAGCCCTTTCGGCGGCGCGAACGGGCACTGCAGCGCTTTCGAAGTCTGAAGACGCCGCAGAAGTTCGTCTCAGTTCATGGCCAGGTACACAACCAATTCAATCAGGAGCGCCATCTCGTCACGAGGCAAGTCTACAAGAGAGACGTTCTGCTGCCTTGGCTGAGTGGCGCGCTCTCGCGGCGTAGATCGCCGCTCGCGAGATGACGTCGCGCGGCATATCGACGAGTTTCGTTAGTTTGACAGTACCCCGCCGTCCCCTACAAGGCCCACACGGCCGTCACCAACGACGTGACCAATTGATCGCCAGGGATTCCGAGATTCCATTGGCAAAACTCTTCGTGCCGGAAATGAGGCGCAACGACAGGTTTCGGGAAAATTTGTGCGCAGGCATATTGTTCGTCAACCTGACCGTTAGGTCGATGATCCTACCGCTCATTTCCATCTCTTTACTCTGTGGTTTGCGACGCCTAGCGCGCCCGTCGCGCCCCGGCTGACATCGATGGCGACCCCGCGCGGAATCGGATCCACAGCGTCCGACGTCGGCCCTCCAAAACCATCACCGGTGGGCGCCCGGGCCCGGTTCATTCATCGATCTCCGTGACCAGGCCGGCCGGCTGCAGACGCAACTCCGGCTTCGATCGCGACGGCGCCGCCAATGCCAAACGCGTTCAACGATCGAACCAGTTCGCCGGTCGTGAACCGGCGCCCAATCAAGACAAGTAAGCCGTCCCGGGTGTCGGTGGCCGTGGGTTCGTCGGCCAGGATCTCCGGGGATTGGACGACCTTGCGGACGCTCTGGAGCAGGATGCGGCCGCGCGGTGTCTGAACGATCCCCTTGATCCGCACGATGTCGTCGCCGCGGGCATGAATCAATGCGCTGAGCCACACCGTGAGCGCGGGCCAGTCGGGGGTCTCGCCCAGGTCCAACGCAGCGGATCCGATTGGCGCCGGCGCCGCGCTAGCGCCCAAGGTCGGCAGGGTCTCGGGATCGACGTTGGAGGCATCCGGCAGATCGGCCGGCGAGCCCATGATGGAGCCGGACACGGTCGCGCCTGGATTGAGGATGCGAAGGGTCGCAATGAGTCGGGGTAGGCGCTCGGGCTCCGCGGTGTCCACTTTGGTGACCACGAGCCTGTCGGCGGTCTCGATCTGCCGCCGTCCAAGATCTTCGTCCCGGATTTGCGCGAGCCCATGCAGGGCGTCGACCGTTACGATGATCTCACCCACGACAATGTGATGTTGCAGGACGAGATCTGTGACTATGGCGTCGACGATGCGGCCCGGGTCGGCAAGCCCGCTGGTTTCGAGCACAATGTGGTCGATTCTCCGCGCAGAGACATCTCCTCCCACCCGATCGTCGCAGATGTCGCGAAGCAGTGTCACGAGGGCAGGGCGCGTCTCGCAGCATGCGCAGCCGCCGGCGAGAACTCGCAATCGCATCGAGCCGATCAGCAGAGCGTCATCCACCGGCGCGATGGCGGCTTCGTTGACCACCACTAAGGCGTCTTGCAGCAAGACATGGTGGAGATGGTGGCGCAGCCAAGTGCTCTTGCCGGAGCCGAGAAAGCCGCCGAGAATTGTGAGCCGCATCCGACCTTCGCGCGGATCGTTCGTCAAGGCGTCGGCGCCTCGTCGGTAAAGCGGGGGTCGAGCGGATCGACAGGCCGACCGATGATACGCTCGGCCGCCTCCCAAAGCTCACTTAAAGTATTGACCATAACCTGATGGCCAGTCCGGTTGGCCAGCATGAAACCGGAGCCCGACCCATCGTCATGCACAGCCAGGCCGTAGGAGGCGAGGACTGGGGCGAGAATGCGAGCCCGTTGCAGCCGGCCGCGAATGCGGTCGAAGGCGCTCCCTGCGCCCGCATCCGTCCAATGGCCCTTAGCGGCCGGAAACCCGCAATTCGCACACATCCCGGCCTGTCCCCTCTGGTTGTCTTCAGATCACCGGAGGACGTTCTTTGCCGATAAAAGGATAGCGCTTCCGGAAGTCCTCCGCGATCTCCTCGAAGGTCGCCCAGCGAACGCCTTTGTGGCCGTTGACGTATTCGATCAGCCGCTCGAGCATCATGATGACCTGCGGCCGACCACTCACGTCCGGATGGACGGTGAAGCAGAACGTTGCATAGTCCATCTCGCGGTAGACCCAGTCGAACTGCTGGCGCCAGAGGTCCTCGATGTCGCGAGGATTGACGAAGCCGTGGCTGTTCGGAGATTTCTTGATGAACATCATCGGCGGCAGATCGTCGACGTACCAGTTGGCGGCGATATCGACGAGGTCAATCTCCTTGCCACGCTGGAGAGGTTTCATCCATTCCTCGGCCTGCTTGGAATAGTCGATCAACGTCCAGCTGTCGCCGACCCGGGCGTAGAAAGGCTGGAAGTCGCGGTAGCCTTGGCTGTGGTCGTACTTGAAGCCGTGTTTTAGCAAAAGCGCCGCGGTCGAGGCCGACATTTCCCACCATGGCGCCACGTAGCCGCGGGGCTTCTTGCCGCTGAGCTTCTCGATGACTTCAATGGACTTCACGAGTACCGCTTCTTCCTGTTTGGGCGTCATTGCGACAGGATTCTCGTGCGTATAGCCATGCGCGCCGATCTCATGACCCTCTTCGACGATAATGCGGCACTCGTCAGGGAAGGTCTCTATGGAGTGGCCAGGGATGAAGAACGTGGTCTTCAACTTGTATTTCTTGAACAGGTTCAGCAGGCGGATGATGCCAACCTCGCTCGCGAAAATGCCGCGCTGAATATCGGACGGCGAGTCGCCGCCGCCGTAGGAGCCGATCCAGCCCGCGACGGAATCGACGTCTGTGCCAAACGCACAGATGATCTCTTTAGCCATCTCTATTCTCCGTAGTTGACCTGTTGGACCTGCGAAGCCGCCGCGCCCCAGCGCGACGGGCCGAAGACCGGATCACGCGTTTGCTCCCCGGAAATGATGTCAGAATCGGGCTGCGCCGGATGTCCGGCTCAGTCGCGAAGCGCTCAGTTCGGAACCGGGATGGGCTTCACCCGGTTCGGCTCGAGCCAGTCGGCGGGCGGCTTGCAGTCGGTGCAGTTCACGCCCGGCAGGCTATCCGCATATGTCACTGCAGGCAGCGGCTTGATCGTTGCGCCGGACATTGCTGTGCCATTCTGCACTGCCGTCAGGTTCAGCTCAGGCAGCAAGTCGCCGTTCAGCGCCGTGTCGATGAACAGCGCCGGCACCTTGTCCTCCGGGAAAGTATTACAGCCGTTCTCAAACGCCAGCCCAGTGCACAGCTTGATTTCGTTATACGGCACCCAGGGCAGTGGGTATTCGACGTTGTGCGCCGTCAGCTTGAGCTTCCCGGTCAGCACTTCCATCATCACCTTGAACGCGTACGGTCCATCCGCCGGGCCAAAGCTCGCCGACAATCCCTTCAGCCCTTTCGTCTGCATCGCCTGGTTGCCGATGTCCAGTCGATAGCCGTTGTTTGACTGACCGGCAATCACCACCAGTCGGTCGGGCCGGTGGTCCTTCACCGCCTGCAACGAGCCATACGTGCCGTCGACCGTCCAAATCGCGTCAATGTTCGGGTGCGCGGCCAAAACCTTTGCCGTATTCTCCTGCGACGTGGCGTCGTTCCAGTTGCCGTAGAAGTCGCCTACGATCTTGATGCCGGGGTAGCGCTTGAACACGCCCAGCGCCTGCCGGTCCATCAGATCGGTCAGGGCTGTGCCAGCGACCCCGTGGTTGATGACCATCTCGCCCTTGCCGCCCATCTCGTTGACCATCCACTGCGCCGAATTGGCGCCGTAGCGGCCAGACAGGCTGCTCACGTTATAGGCGCAGGGCGCCGTCACGGTGCTGTCATAAGCGAACATCAGCACGTTATGCTTGCATCCCTGTTCAATCACGCGGTTCAGCCCGGTTCCGGACACCGGATAGAACAGAATCGCATTGGCCCCCGCGGCAATCATACTTTGCAAGTCGGAAATCTGGTGTTGAACGTCGGTGCCCGAAATCACGGTCTTGAACTCGACCGTCTTGTCGTAGGGCGGCGTGCCGGCCAGGGCCTTGATGCCGTTCGCGGCCGCCGTTTGCCACACGTTGCCGCTATAGCTGAGGTCGAGGAACACCTTGTAATTTTCCGCCTCGGCCGAGGTCGGTCGCGCCAGTCCCCCCATGAGCGCAAGTACGCCGGCACAGTAAAGTAGGGACCTCGGTAACGCCTCGATACGTCTTGGCAAACTATTCATCTTATCTCTCCCTTTTCTTAGTGGCTCCAGCGTCGCAGTGCGCCCCATCGCTCGCTCTGCAGTAACAGCGCGCCGACGATGATGACGCCCTCGATAATGTTGCGCAACCCTTGCGATAGGCTCAGCACTGTGATGATGGTCTCCAGCGCGCTCAAGAAAATCGCGCCGGCGAATGTGCCGACGTAAATCCCCTTGCCGCCGACGACGCGCGCCCCGCCGATGACCACCGCCGCGATCGTCGGGAGCAGCAGCGGGTCGCCAATATCGAGCGTTGCGGCCGAGGAATAGCCGGCCAGAAGCAGCCCGCAGATACCCGCGCACAATCCGCTTAGCGCATAGGCCAGGATGGTCAGGCCGGAAATCGGCAAGCCGAACACCAATGCGGCCTGCGGGCTGCTGCCGATGGCGTAGAGCTGGCGCCCTTCGGCGGTGCCATTTTGAAAGGTGGCGGCGATGATGACAAAGCCGACGATCAGATAGATTGGAATCGGCACGCCCAGCCAATACCCGCTCATCAACGCCTGCAGCGCCGGCGCAACGGGTTGCTGCGCAAGACCCGAAGTAAAGCCAAGCCCGACGCCGAAAAAGGTAATACCCGAAGCGAGCGTCATGATGAATGGGGGCACCTTAAAAAGCGCGATGCCCAACCCGTTGATCATCCCAATCGCGCCACAGAAGGCTAGCGTCGCTGGCACAGCCCAAGGCAAAGCAGCATTTTGCCCGTCGGTCAGCACCGAAATCATCATCGCGCTGAGGCCAGCGACGACACCGATCGACAGATCAATCCCCCCCAGCAGGATCGTCAGCCCTTGGCCGAAGGATGCTATCACGAGGAAGATCGAGGTCACCAGCACGGCGCTGAGCTGCTGCGTCAGGCTGGAACCCGGATTAAGTATCTTGGTAGCGATGATCAGGAGCGCCGCGCAGGCCAGCACCACGGCGACCGGCAGCAGCTCGGGGTTGGCCCAGGCGGCGCGAGCCCGAAGCTTTGCGGGCTTCGATTCGCTCAAGGCCGGGGCGTCGCGCTTTGCCATTCAGCCCCCCTTTGCCGACGGAGCCGCAGCCCTGAAAGATTACCGACGAAGAGGGCGACCAACATGATGATGCCGCTGAACACATTTGTGTAGAACGAAGCCGCTCCGAGCGCGAACAGCATTTTCTGCATCACCGTAAGGATGCCCGCGCCGACGACGCTGCCGAAAACGCCGCCGCGCCCCCCGGTCAATGAAGTTCCCCCTATGGCTACCGCGGCATACATGAACAGCAGAAAGGTGTTGCTCGCCCGCGGATCGCCGCTGCCGGTCTGGGCGCTCAGCAAGTAGCCGGCGCAGCCATAGGCGACGCCGGCGAGCACAAAGGCAAGTAGTTTGGTGCGACGCACATTGAGGCCCGAAAGACCGGCCGCATTCTCGTCGGAGCCTACAGCATAGATCGCGATACCCAAGCGGGTGCGAGCGAAGACAAACCATAGCGCCAGAACGCCGATGATGATCACGGCCGCCACCGGCACGACGTTGGCGATATCCCCGGTGAGGCCGTTGGCGATGGTGTCGGAAACCTCACCACCGGGGGCAGCCAGAATCACTAAGGCCACCCCTTCACAGGCGATCATCGTGCCGATTGTCACCGCCAGCGATTGGAGCCCGAGCCCGACTACCAGCCAGCCATTGATGAGCCCCACCGCGGCTCCGATCAGCATCACTGCGACGAGCGAGCCGAACCAGCCGAGGACGCCGGCGCTTGTCGTCGCCACGACGACGTTGGCGATGGCGATGACGCCGATGGCGGAGAGATCGAGTTCCCCGGTGAGCACCACGAGCGTCAACCCGGCCGCGGCGACTGCCAGTACAATGGTATTGTCAAGCAGGTTGGTAATGGCGAAAACCGAGGTCGCGCTCGCCTCGCTGATCGCGTAAACGAAATACATCGCCAAGTAGATCAATACGGCGATCGCCGCCCCCCGAGCGGGGCGCAGTCGCGTGGCGAGCGACATCATGGTGACCCCGCCGCGATTGGTTGCGCCTGCGCCGCCTGGCCGGAAGCGAGCGAAAGCACCAGCTCCTGCGACAGCGTTCCCCCACTCACCTCACCGGCGACATGGTTGCGGTAAAGCACCAAGCAGCGATCGCAAAGATGCACCAACTCGTCGAGTTCGGTGGAGTAGAATAGAATTGCCCCGCCTTCATGCACGAAGGCGCGCATCATGCGATAGATGCTCTGCTTGGCGCCGACGTCCACCCCGCGCGTTGGGTCGAACAGCAACAGGCAGCGTGCGCCCAGGACCAAAGCGCGCGCCAGCACCGCCTTCTGTTGGCTGCCGCCGGAGAGGTCTGTGATTGGCAAGGGCAGGAAATGCTCAGGTAGATCGACATCCGGGATCACCTGCTCCACCAGCTGGCGCTCGCGCTGCCTGTTCAGGAAATGCAGCGGACTGACGCGCCGAATAACGGGCACAGAGATATTGGCGATCGTCGATAGATCCTTGAAGATTCCTTCAGTCTTGCGCTCCTCCGGCACCAGCACTACGCCCGCAGCGCGAGCGACCCTTGGCGAGTGTAGCCCACGGGCGGTCCCCGCCACTGCGATGCGCCCACCGTGCAGAGGATGCAGCCCGACCAGGGCTCGGAACAGGGGTCCCTGGCCGTGGCCTTCTAGCCCGGCGACGCCGAGAATTTCGCCGGGCTGCAAAGCAAAGCTGATATCCTCAATGCCCTCTCCGGTGAGATGGCTTGCCTCCAACGCTGGCGCCTCCTGCGGACGCGCCGAAGAGGGGGCGGCGATGAACTGCTCGACCGCCGAACGCCCGGCCATGCTTCTGAAGATGTCGTCATTGCTCATCTCCGAAACTGCTTGGTCGAGCACCTTCTGTCCATTACGCAGAATAATGCAGCGTCGGCAGAGACGACGAATCTCATCGAGCTTGTGAGTGATGTAGAGGATCGAGACGCCCTCCTTCAACACGCGGTCGATGAGTCCGAATAGCCATTCGCGGTCAGATAGCGCCGAGGTGGGCTCGTCGAGCAGCAATACCGAAGGATTCCGGGCGAGCGCCCGAATGATCTCGACTCGCTGGCGCACGCCGAGCGGCAGGGAGTCGACGATGTCGCTCGGCCGAATGTCGGCAGCGCCCCACTGCGCCAACGTCGCCTCCGCTCGCTGTCGCAACTCGCGTCCAGACACCAGCCCTATCGCGTTCCTCGGGGCGTCGGGCAGCGCCAGATTGGTGGCGACCGACAAGCTTGGCACCAAGCTGAGTTCCTGGAAGGCCGTTGAAACGCCCAGCCGGTTGGCGTCCACGATCGATGTCGGGCGGAACCGATCACCCTTTAGGTGAATCTCGCCATGGTCAGGTGTCACTACGCCGCTCAGCGCCTTGACCAGGGTTGACTTGCCGGCGCCGTTCTCCCCGAGCAAGCCGCAAACCTCGCCGGCGTTCAACCCAAAAGACACGTTCTCAAGCGCGACAGTGGCCCCGTAACGTTTGGCGAGATCGTCTACCCTGAGAACCGGAGGTCTCACCGGTCGCACTCCGCCCGTGGCTGCGGCTCGAGCACCGCCTTTGGTCCGACCTTTGACGAACGTAACATCGGCTCTTTTGCGTGGTCAAGGATGACCGTCAGCTTCACTCTGAAGCGGTCGCAGGTGTCCGACGATTGGTCTGACCTTCATGTCGGACGATCATCTGGCCATTCATGCATGGAGCTCCTTGCGGAGCAAGGCGAACAGGTCGCCCTTGGCCTCGAAGCCAACTCCCGGCCTGCTGGACAGACGGACACGGCCGTCGACGACGTCCGTGTCGTCCGCAAAGCCGCCAAAAGGGCGGAACACGTGTGGATAGGACTCGTTGCCGCCGAGGCCCAACCCCGCCGCGATGTTGAGCGACATCTGATGGCCGCCGTGCGGCACGATTCTGCGGTTCGACCAGCCGTTCTGCTTGAGAACGTCGAGCGTGCGCAGATATTCAACGAGACCGTACGATAACGCGCAGTCGAACTGCAGCCAATCGCGGTTCGGATCCATGCCGCCATAACGCAGCAGGTTGCGAGCATCCTGGTGAGAGAAGAGGTTCTCACCCGTGGCGGTGGCACCGCCGTATCGCGCGCTCAACTCGGCCTGCAAGGCGAAGTCCAGCGGGTCGCCCGCCTCCTCGTACCAAAACAGGCCATAGGGTTCGAGCGCGGTCGCATAGGCAAGCGCCATGTCGAGGTTGAACCGCCCGTTCGCGTCGACCGCGAGCTTTTGACCGGTCCCCACGACAGCCAGCGCCGCCTCGATCCGCTTCAGGTCTTCGGCGAGCGACGCGCCGCCGATCTTCATCTTGACGGTGGTGTAGCCGCGATCGAGATAGCCGCGCATCTCATCCTGCAAAGCCGAGAGGCCCTTGCCCGGATAATAATAGCCCCCGGCGGCATAGACCCAGACGTCGTCGTCAGGCACGCCGTCGCCGAACCGTTCTGCGAGGAGCCGATAAAGCGGCTTTTCCGCGATCTTGGATACCGCGTCCCAAACTGCCATGTCGAGCGTGCCAACGGCGACCGAACGCTCACCGTGGCCGCCCGGTTTTTCGTTGCGCATTACGGTGGCCCAGATGCGGAACGGGTCGAGGTTGGCGCCGGCGTCGTCAAGTAGGTCCGCCGGGTCAGCCTCAGCGAGTCGCGGGAGCAGCCGCTCGCGGATAAGCGCGCCCTGGCCATAGCGGCCATTGGAGTTGAAGCCGTAGCCCACCACTGGCGCCCCGTCGCGCACCACGTCGGTCACCACCGCGACGATCGAGCAGGTCATCTTCGAGAAGTCGATAAAAGCGTTGGCGATCGGCGAGGCGATCGAGACGGTCCGCTCGCGGACGTCGACGATGCGCATTACTAATTCTCCAAGTCGGCCACCCGGGAACCGACATGCCCCGAGGGCGAAAGACGGGTTACTTGATCCCATTCGCCAATTGCGATCAAATGCTGTTCCGCCATCGCCTTATGCCGAAAACGACATGGACTTGAACTGGCTTTCCGATTTCGTGGCCTTGACAGCTTTTCCGAGTGGATCGTGGCAATTGGGAGCCCTTTCAACCTCGGACCCGTCCTGCTCGCTTCTGAAAGCCTCTCTGGTTGCGAGCGCCTGATGGGGGAAGGACAACCTCAGTTCCTCCTCGCCCACAGTCATCCGGCGACTCCGCTTCGGCTCGACCACGCCTTGTTCTCCTCAGTGTTGGTAGGGGCCGACGCCCTCGTGCCGGTCGCCGCGCCTGGGGTCGTCGCCCTCATCGACCGGAACGGAGGAGATTCGTCAGCCTACCCCTTCATCACCTACAGTGAGGACTCGGGTCTCGGCCGCCTCCTCAGCCAGCACCTCACAACGTTCTGGAAGATTACCGGTCTCGAGCTGCTTTTCACGTCGCATCACGCGGGTATGCTAAAAGCCATGGCGGTGGACGGCCGGGGCCTGGCGTGGCTACCACGCTCCCTCATACCGGCCGAAGTCGATCGGGGGATCTTGTGCCCGTGGGAGATTCGGCGCGAAGCACGATTGCGCTCGAAATCCGTCTGTTCCGACCGCCGGCGCGGCTGTGCGACATCGCGGAGTCCTTTTGGGTCGCTGCGAGTGCCGATGGCGATAAGAGCCTCAGGTCGGCGCCTGTTGCGAATCGATCCGCCTGGCGTCATTCACAGGTTGGATCGTGATCCTAAGTTGTGACTAACGATCTGAGAGGTACAGTCCTTAGGATGGGCGACTCCATCGCCAATCCCAACGAGGCGGCGCGCGTCCTCTTGCCAAGTAATATAGCGGAAGGTGGGCGCGACCGCTCAGCTAGCGTCACCCAGGCGGTGGTCGCCGCGTTGCAGGGGATGATCCGCGACGGCACCTTCAAAAGCGGCGCGGCGCTTCCGCCCCAGCGCGAGCTTGCAAAGCAATTGGGAGTGAGCCGCGCCTCATTGCGCGAGGCGGTTTCGATCCTCGGTACGCTTGGTCAATTGTCGATCGAGCAGGGCCGCGGTACTTTTCTGGTCAGCGTTGTCGACGGAGGAAGATCCGGCGAGACGGTCGGCACATGGCGGTTTGCGACGCGCTATTCCCCTGAGGAAGTCTACCAATTCCGGCTCATTGCTGAGAGTCAGGCGGTGCAACTCGCCGCTATGAATCATAGCGAAGAGGAGCTGGTCGAGCTTACACATAATCTCGAACGCTTCCGCTTGGCTACTCGGGAAGTCGATCTGGGCGAGTATGCGAGAGCCGATTTTGATTTTCACCGCCTCATCATTCGCTTTTCGCGCAACCGGCTGCTTGCCGACATGCATGGGAGTTTCGCCGGCGTCCTGCTTGAGGCCCAGCGTCTGCCGCTGATCCGGCGGGACGCCTTGTGGGAGCCGGTTGTAGAGCACGAGCGTATTGTCGAGTCCCTCGAGCGCAGTGACCCCGAGGGCGCTCGTTACTATATGCGCCAGCATCTCAGCCGCGCCTGCAGCCGGGCGGGCATCCGCATCATTGAGGTGATCTGAGCGCCGCGTGACCTAACCGCCCAGAAAGTCGAATTCCTCGCGCATCGCTTCGCCGGAAAACCCGGCCCCGAGCATCACGGCGGCTAGCACTCGCGCCTTCGGGCCGCTGAGGTCACCGGCGAAGATCGCGCCGGCACGTTCGAGATCCCGGGCGCCGCCATTGCCATAGATCGACCGCACGCGTCCTCGCGGACAACGTGACGTGACTATCACCGGTGTGCCGGCCGTGATGATCTCGGCGACCCCCTTGGCGGCCGCCGGTGTTGCGTTGCCGCGCCCAAATCCCTCGATCACGATGCCTTTGGCGCCGCTGTCGGCCGCAAAGCGGAGGAAGCGGTCGTCTGAACCCATGACCAGTTTGATCAGGTCGACCCGGCTTTCGATCCGCTCCGCCATGAAGTTCTTGCGGAGCACCGGACGGCGGTGGACCGACACCCGCTCCCCATCGATCTCGCCTAGTTTGCCGTGTTCGCTCGATGCAAAGGTGTCGACCCGTGACGTGTGGGTCTTAGTGACGTCACGGGCGGCGTGGAACTCCTGTTCGAAGGCAATCATCACGCCGAGACCGATCGCCGCCGGCGAGGCGGCGATGCGCACCGCGTCAGCGATGTTGCGGGGACCGTCGGG
>DASXES010000002.1:0-85222 GCA_036489975.1 Roseiarcus sp. | reverse complement strand
CCTGCCACGTTTGCGGATCGGCGAGCCAGTCCCCGCGATTGGCGATATAGGCCAGCGTGCGCACCCGGGCGAGCCGCGACGACAGGGCGTCGATGTCGCCGTCGGTCCGATCGAGGCTCGCGAACTGTCCCTGCATCCAGTCTTCCGGCATCCGCCGGTCGCCTTGGGTGAGGTGCTGGAACATCGTCCCGATCAGGCGCGTGTGCTCGTCCTGCGTTGTCTTGCGAAAGTCAGGGACTTGGCAGACCTCCCACAACCGCATCAGGTTGGATCGGTCGCGCGTGCGCCGCATAATCATTTCGTCGCTCGCCAATTGGCGCAACGTCGTTTCATCTTGGCTCTCCGCCGAGAGGTGCAGTCCCGACGCAGGCGGCGATGCGGCCAGCGAGCGAATCAGCCCCTGAATCGACTGGAAATCGAGCCGGTGATTACGCCACTCAGCGGCCATGACTGAGGGGAAGACATGGCCTTCGACCGCCGCGACGATGTCAGGGTCGAGATCAGGCGCGTCGCCCGTTACGCCGAAGGCGCCATCCTTGCGAAACCGACCCGCGCGCCCGGCGATCTGGGCGATCTCCTGCGAATAGAGCCCACGCAGGCGCCGCCCGTCGAATTTCCGCAAACCCGCGAAGGCGACGTGGTCGACGTCCATGTTCAGCCCCATCCCGATCGCATCGGTCGCGACCAGGAAGTCAACTTCGCCGGACTGGAACAGATTGACCTGAGCGTTGCGGGTGCGCGGGGAAAGCGAGCCCATGACCACCGCGGCCCCGCCGCGCTGGCGGCGGATGAGCTCGGCGATGGCGTAGACCGCCTCGGCGGAGAAGGCGACGATCGCGCTGCGCGGCGGCAGGCGGGTCAGTTTCTTGGGGCCGGTATAGGTCAGCTCGGACAAGCGTTCCCGGAACTGGATCTCGGCCTCGGGGCAAAGCTGGCGGATCAGCGAGGCGACGGTCGCCGCGCCCATCAGCATCGTCTCGGCCGAGCCGCGCGCGTGCAGGAGCCGGTGGGTGAACACATGTCCACGCTCAGGGTCGGCGCAAAGCTGGATCTCGTCGATGGCGAGAAACTCGACCTTGCGATCGAGCGGCATCGCCTCGACCGTGCAGACGAAATAGCGCGGCCTTAAAGGGACGATCTTTTCTTCGCCGGTGATCAGCGCCACGTCATTCGCGCCGCGCGCCTTGACCACCCGGTCGTAGATTTCGCGCGCCAGCAGCCTCAGGGGCAGGCCGATCATGCCGGACGCGTGTCCCAGCATGCGCTCGACCGCCAAATGCGTCTTGCCCGTGTTGGTCGGGCCCAGAACAGCGATGAGCCGCGAGGCGTCGCCCCGCGCTGGCGAGCGATTCATGCTCCATAATGTGGACGACACGGGCGCGCGCCGCAAGGGCCGGCCGCAATGCGCCGATGGACTGTCCACATGTCGGCGCCTCTCTATTCTTGACAGAGACGTGGCGACGCTGCTCTTGCCCTTGGGCGCCGGAGGCGCCAGTTTCGACTCAACGGTCGCCGCAGCAAATGGGGGAAAGGTTCATGTTCCACGGGCAACACGAGGGCACGGATCTGGTCGTGCTCGACAAGCGATTCTCCAAGCTGTTCGCCGGCTACATGCGGGTCACCCGCCACTGGACCGGCTCGGTCTGGGCCGAAGGGCCGGCATGGTTCGCCGCTGGCCGCTATCTCGTCTGGTCGGATATTCCCAATAACCGCATGCTGCGCCTCATTGAGGAATCGGGCGAGGTGTCGGTGTTCCGGCAGCACTCGAACAATTCCAACGGCAACACGGTCGACAACCAGGGGCGCCTCGTCACCTGCGAGCACCTGACGCGCCGCGTGACCCGCACCAACTTCGACGGCTCGATTTCCGTCCTCGCCGACAAGTGGGAGGGCAAGCGCTTCAACTCGCCCAACGACGCGGTGGTCAAATCGGACGATTCGGTCTGGTTCACCGACCCGGCCTACGGCATCGACGGCGACAACGAAGGCGAACCGGCGACGCCCGAGATCGACGGCTGCTACGTCTACCGCATCGACAAGACCGGCGACGTCACAAGGCTCATCGACAACATGGTCCGGCCGAACGGCATCGCCTTTTCGCCCGACGAGAAGCTCCTCTATGTCGCCGACACCGGCGCGACCCACAATCCGAAGACGCCGCGCGCCATCCGCAAATATACGGTCGGCGCGGACGGCAAGAGCGTGAAGGGTCCGGGCGAAACCTTCTGCGAAATCGCCGCCGAGGACGGCATGTACGATGGCTTCCGCGTCGACCGCGCGGGCCGCATCTGGACCAGCACCGGCAAGGGCGTCTACTGCTACGAGCCGGACGGGACGCTGATCGGCAAGATCCTGATCCCCGAAATCGTCGCCAACGTGACTTTCGGCGGCCCGAAGCGCAACCGCCTGTACATCTGCGGCACGACCTCGCTCTATTCGGTCCTGCTGATGACCAACGGGTCGAAGCTTGGCTGACTGACGAAGGCGGCTTTAACCAGCCCGCGCGCTTCCTGCGGACGCGGGGAATGAGCCGCGGCGCCGTTTACGCGGGAGCTTCGGTGACGCTCTTCGCGTGCCGGACGGCGCCGGCGGCGACGGACGGTTTCACCGCGCGGGCGCGCTCGGGCCGCGCCCAGGAACCGCCTCCGCGGGCCGCGCGGCTTTCGGCCCGCGTCTCACCGATCGCGCCCGCATCGGCAGGAACGGTCGCCGGGCTTGTCGCCAGGCGCGCGCCGATCCGCGCGGTCTCGTCCTCCAGAAGCTTGAGGAAGGTCTGGGCCAGCGGGCCCATCGGCTGGCGCATCGGCTCGATCAGCGCCAGATCGAGGATCAGTTGGGGTTCGACGATGACGTTGATCGTGAACAGGTCGCGATCGATGTCGGACGCCATCATGATGCCCGGGAAGATGCTGACCCAGTCGCTGTTTGCGATGAGATCAAGCGCGCCGAACATCGAATCGATCTCGAGCACCTGGCGCACCCGCACGCCGTTGGAAGCGAGATAGGTGTCGAGCGTTCGCCGCCGGGTGTTGGGCGGACTGGGCAAGAGCAGATTGAGCGGACCCACGTCCTTGAGCCGGACCGGCGTCATGTGCGCCCGGCTGGAGGTGCGCCTGGACACCAGCACTTCGGGCGTCGAGTGGAACGGCCTCGGGTTCAGGCCAGGGGCGCCCTGAAAGGCGGGGACGACGGCGAAGGCGTATTCCCCCGCCCGCACGCGCTCCGTCAGGAGGGCGCTGAAGCCCTCGGCGATCCTGACTTGCGCGTTAGGGTTTTGCTTGATGAACGTCGCGAGCGCCGACCCAAGCACCGAACGCGTCATCGTCGGCATCAGCCCGACCACGATCTCGCCGCTGAGGCCCGATCCGAACCTTTTCATCTCGTTCCGCGAGGCCTCGTGCACCCGCAGGATCTCGATGCAATAGCGATAGTAGAGATCGCCGGCCGGGGTCGGATGGATCGCGCCGGTGTCACGGGAGAAGAGCGCGGCGCCGAAACGGGCCTCGAGCTTATGGATATGCTGCGAGACGCCCGATTGGGTGGCGTTCTCGCGGTGCGCCGCGGCGGTGAACGAGCCTTCCTCGTAGGCCGCGACGAACAGACGGATCTGCCGAAGACTTTCGCTCATTGTTTCAACGATGCTAGCAACCTTGGGGCTCGTCTTCAATGCGATGCGCGCTTTTTCGCCCTTGAGCGAGAAGCTACCACCCGAAGTCGATCGCGAACGTTCCTCCCGCTTGTTTGATACGCCCGACATGGGGCGCTTGAAAGTGGCCAGGCAGTAAAATGGCGTTCTCGGATGCGCAAAACTCAAGCAGCTCGCGCCGCGCCGACGCCGCCATGCGCCTGTCCCAGCACACGCGCGTGCTCCATTCCCACAGGGGAATCTGGATCGGCGAGTGCAGCATGTCGCCGGCGAACACGCCAACGGACCCTTGCGATCTGAGCTCGATGCGAAAATGGCCGGGGGAGTGGCCGGGCGCCGGGCGCAGCGTCAGGCAGTCGAGGAGCTCGTGGACGCCGTCGACGAGACAGGCCTTGCCCGCCTCGACGACGGGATGGATGGAATCCTCGAACGCAGGCTTGAAAAACGGCGGCGAGGTCGGGTTCAGGGCGTCCTGCTTGGCCGCTTCGTACTCGGTGCTCGAGAACACATAGCGTGCATTGGGAAATGTCGGGACCCAGCGCCCGTTCTCCAGCCGGGTGTTCCACCCGACATGGTCGACATGGAGATGCGTGCACAGCACGTAGTCGATGTCATCGGGGGTCAGTCCGAACTCAGCCAGGCGCTCGAGGTAGCGGGTGTCGAGCCTGTGCCCCTCGGCCAGGCCCGGGCGGGTCTTGTCATTGCCAAAGCAGGTGTCGATGAGGACATTGTACCGGCCGACCCGCGCGAGCCAGCTGTGCACCGGCATGGGAAAATGGCCGCTCTCGGCGTCATAGTGGGTCGGGCACAGCCAATTTTCATGCGGCTTGACCGCCTCCCGATCGAAATCGGGAAACCAGGCCTGCATGGTCTCGCCCAGAATGACGCTGTCGAGCGCGCGTCCAATCTCGACGCTGCCGATTCTGCCGAGGCTCTTCAAGGGCGCTTCCCTCCGTTACTGGCCGAGACGCACCGGCGCCTCAAGCGCTGGTCTCTTCGGTTGCCGGCGCTTCCGCAGCGCGCCCGACTACGGACAGCGCCCCCTTGAGGAAAGCGTCGACGCGATCCTCGATGACGCCGTCGATCTCCTCATCCGGCAGATTGCGATAAACGTGCCGCTGTATGGCGAGATAAAGGATGCTTCCCTGGAGGGCCCAGACGAGTTGCAGGTCGCGCTCGCTAAGCTCGCCGTCGGACACGCTCGGCAGGCCCGCCTCGTTCCGGACGGCGTGGCAGATCTTGTAGATGATCCGGCTCCTCAGGAGGTCGAGGTAGTTCTTGTTGATTTCGCTGCCCAAGAGGCCTGCGTAGAGGAAGATTCGAATCCAGTAATAATCCATGATCCGCTGGGCGTATTCTGAATAGAATTTCAGCAATCTCTGGCGCAGCGGCATCCTGGCGTTTTCGATAAGCACCTCCCAATAGGGGTTCCAGCGGGAGAGGTAGACCTCCTCGTAAACGCGATCGACAAGAGCCTGCTTGGTCGGAAAATACTTGAACAATAGCGATTGCGACATTCCAAGCTGGCGGGCGAGCTCGCGCGTCTGGCCGCCGAACCCGACTTCGGCAAAGAAGCGGATCGCGCCTTCGACGATCAGTCTCTCGCGCGCTTCCCGAGCGAGCCTCACTCGCGCCAATTGAGCCTCGCAATGGGCAAAGGGTTCGTTCGGGCCAAGCTAGCCGAGAGAGAGCAAATGCTCAATAGCTTTCGCTCCGCGCCTTCGACACTCCCGCGCCTCGGGTACGGCGCTGGCGATTCCGCTCGGTGTCCGGGCCTCTAAAGACGCCTTATTCCTCCGACAACGTCGTCCTGAGCCCATGGAGCGCCGCGTCGCTCCGGCATTGACAGCCCTCATTTTGGCGGTCTAAACACAAGCTAAGAGATCGATCGATCAATAAGAGGGGAACGCGATGGGCGAAGCGCCAGCCAAAACCGTCACCCGCGAGGCCATCTATGAGGCGGCCGAAGCCGTGTCGAACTGGGGCCGCTGGGGGCCGGACGACCAGATCGGGACGCTCAACACCATCGCGCCCGAGGACATCGTGGCCGCGAGCCGCCTCATCCGGAAGGGCAAGGTGTTCTCGCTTGCGCTCTCGCTCAAGGAGCCGATCCAGTCCGGCCTGTTCGGCGGCCGGTGGAATCCCATTCACACCATGCTGGCGACCGGGACCGACGCCGCCGCCGGCAATCAGGACCTCCCCTTCCCCTATCTGCGCTACGCCGACGATGCGATCAGCATGCCCTGCCAGGCCTCGACGCAATGGGACGCGCTCTGCCACATCTTCCTCGATGACAAGATGTACAACGGCTACGACGCCAAGCTTGTCGGGGCGAGGGGAGCAAGCAAGCTCGGCATCGAGCATGTGCGCGACAAGATGGTCGGCCGCGGCGTCCTGCTCGACATCGCCCGCCTGAACGGCCTCGACTCCCTGCCTGACGGCTATGCGATCCGCTCGGCCGAGCTTGACGCTTGCGCCGCCGCAGAGCGCGTCGAGGTCCGCAAGGGCGACTTCGTCATCGTCCGCACCGGCCATCAGGAGCGCTGCCTCGCCAGGAAGGACTGGAGCGGATACGCCGGCGGCGATGCGCCGGGCCTGGCGTTTGAAACCTGCTATTGGCTCAAGGACAAGGATGTCGCGGCGATCTGCACCGACACCTGGGGCTGCGAGGTGCGGCCGAACGAGACGGACGCGGCGAACCAGCCGTGGCACTGGGTCGTCATCCCGGCGATGGGAATTTCGATGGGCGAGATCTTCTATCTGAAGGAGCTTGCCGAAGACTGCGCCGCCGACAAGGTCTATGAGTTTTTCTTCACGGCGCCGCCCCTGCATCTGCCCGGCGCCGCGGGTTCGCCGATCAACCCGCAAGCGATCAAGTAGAGCCGAAGCGGGCGACGGCGGAAGAGGAGGCGCGAATGGCTCGATTCCTGAAGCAAGGCCGCGACGCGGACCTGATCGAGGCCGATGACGCGAAGGTGCGCGCGACAGTCGAAGGCATCCTGGCCGATATCGCCGCGCGCGGCGACAAGGCGGTGCGCGACCTGTCGGTCAAGTTCGACGGCTGGGACCGTGAGGACTTTCGGCTGACCGACCGCGAGATCCGGGATGCTCTCTCGGAACTCAAGCCGCGCGACATCGACGACATCAAGTTCGCCCAGGCGCAGGTCCGCGATTTCGCTCAGGCCCAGAAGGCGGCCTTGCGGGACATCGAAGTGGAGACGCTGCCAGGCGTGGTGCTCGGCCATAAGAATATCCCCGTCAATTCCATCGGCTCTTATGTCCCGGGCGGGAAATATCCGATGGTCGCCTCCGCGCATATGTCGGTCGTCACCGCCAAGGTCGCGGGCGTGCCGCGTATCGTCACCTGCGCTCCGCCCTTCAACGGCAAGCCCGCGGCGGCGATCGTCGCGGCTCAGCATCTGGCCGGCGCGGACGAGATCTATTGCCTCGGCGGCGTCCAGGCCGTCGGCGCGATGGCCATTGGCACCGAACGTATCCGGCCGGTCGACATGCTCGTCGGCCCCGGCAACGCCTATGTGGCGGAAGCGAAGCGGCAATTGTTCGGCCGCGTCGGCATCGATCTCTTCGCCGGTCCGACCGAGACGCTGGTCATCGCGGACGAGAGCGTGGACGCCGAACTCTGCGCGACCGACCTGCTCGGGCAGGCGGAGCACGGGCCCACTTCACCCGCCGTGCTGCTGACCACGTCCGAGCGGCTGGCGCGAGAGACGATGCGCGAGATCGATCGCCTGCTCGCCATCCTTCCGACCGCCGCGATCGCCCGCGTCTCCTGGGCGGATTACGGGCAGGTCATCGTGTGCGACAGCGACGACGAGATGGTGCGGGAGGCCGACCGGATCGCCTCCGAGCACGTGCAGGTGATGACCCGCGATCCGGATTTCTTCCTTGAGCGCATGACCAATTACGGCGCCCTGTTCCTGGGGCCGCGCACCAATGTCGCCTATGGCGACAAGGTCATCGGCACCAACCACACGCTGCCGACCAAGAAGGCCGCGCGCTATACCGGCGGTTTATGGGTCGGCAAGTTCCTCAAGACCGTCACCTATCAGCGCGTCCTCACCGACGCGGCCAGCGCTATGATCGGCGAATATTGCTCGCGGCTCTGCATGCTGGAGGGCTTCGCCGGCCACGCCGAGCAGGCGAATGTCCGCGTGCGACGCTACGGCGGGCGCAACGTGCCCTACGCCCAAGCGGCTGAATGACGCAGATTCCCCGCACGCCGCCGTTTCGCCTGGAGGGAAAGCGCGCGCTGGTGACGGGCGCGGGGAGGGGCCTCGGCCTCGCGGCGGCGGCCGCCCTTGCTGAGGCCGGGGCCGAAGTGATCCTTGCGGCTCGCACAGGGAGCGAGATCGAGGCGGCGCGCGATGCGATCGCCGCGGCGGGCGGGGCGGCTGAGGCCATTCCGCTCGACGTCGCCGATCTCGCGGCGATGCAGGCCTCAATCGCGGCAATGCCTTCGCTGGACATTCTGGTCAACAATGCGGGAACCAATCGCCCGGCGCCGTTCCTCGAAGTCGCGGCGGCGGATTTCGATCAGGTGATGGCGATCAATGTCCGGGCGGCCTTCTTCGTCGCGCAGGCCGTGGCGCGCAAGATGGCGGCGGAGAAGCGGCGCGGCTCGATCATCAACGTCTCGTCGCAGATGGGGCTGGTCGGCGGCGCGCGGCGCTCTGTCTATTGCGCGTCCAAATGGGCGATGGAGGGCTTCACCAAGGCCGCGGCCATCGAACTCGGGCCGCTCGGCGTTCGCGTCAACACGATCTGCCCGACCTTTATCGAGACGCCGCTGACGCGCCCGTTTTTCGCCGATTCCGCGTTCCTCGCCTCGGTGCTCAAGAACATCAAGCTCGGCCGCCTCGGACAGCTCGAGGACATCATGGGCGCCATCGTGTTCCTGGCGAGCGACGCCTCTTCCCTCATGACCGGCTCGGCGCTGGTCCTGGACGGCGGCTGGACGGCGGACTGAAAGGCGTTCCCGGCGCCCGCTCTCCTGCGCATGGCGAGATGGACAATCAAATCAGCGCGGCTCTGGGCTGACTGCCAACGACGCGGTCCTGTCTCGAAGCCTATCTCTTGGCGCGCCGAGGCGCCTTTGGCGGCCGGAACGGCGAAGCCGGAGGGAGGCGAATGAGCAAGGACGGACTGAAAGCCAAGAGCATGGTCCGCGATGGAATGAAGATCGAGATCGACGTTCCGATCGAGATGGACGACGGACTGACGCTCAGGGCGGACGTGTACCGTCCGGTCGGGGAAGGACAGTTTCCCGTCTTGATCAGCTATGGCCCTTACGCGAAAGGCCTCGCCTTCCAGGAGGCCTACAAGCCGCAATGGGACAGGATGGTCTCCGAGCACCCTGACGTGCTCGCCGGCTCGACCAACAAGTACCAGACCTGGGAGGCGGTCGATCCGGAGAAATGGGTGCCCGACGGCTATGTCTGCGTCCGGGTCGATTCACGCGGCGCCGGCCAGTCGCCCGGCGTCGTCGACGTATGGTCCCCGCGGGAGACGCTGGACTTCTATCATTGCATCGAGTGGGCGGCGGCGCAGCCGTGGAGCAACGGGCGCGTCGGGCTCGCCGGCATCTCCTATTACGCGATGAACCAATACCAGGTTGCGGCCCTCGAGCCGCCCCATCTCATGGCCATGTGTCCCTGGGAAGGCGCGTCCGACTTCTACCGCGAGATGGGGCGCCACGGCGGCATCCTCTCGACCTTCACGCTCGGCTGGTTCCCCCGCCAGGTGTCGACGGTGCAGTATGGGCTCGGCGCGCGGGCGGCGAAGAGCTTCACGACCGGCGAATCGGTCGCCGGTCCAGAAACGCTGCCGGAGGAGGAACTCAAGCGCAATCGTGTCGAGTTCGGTCAGGCAATCAAGAAACACGCCTGGATGGACAAGTGGAATCGGGATTTCAACGCCGACTGGTCAAAGGTGAAGACGCCGATGCTCTCAGCCGGCAACTGGGGCGGGCAGGGGCTGCATCTCCGCGGCAATGTCGAGGCGTTCGTCCAGGCCGCGTCCGACCAGAAATGGCTCGAAGTGCATGGCCTCGAACACTGGACTCACTTCTACACCGACTACGGAACCAAACTGCAGAAGCAATTCTTCGATCACTACCTGAAGGGCGTTGACAACGGCTGGGAGAAATCGCCGCGCGTCCGCCTGAACATACGCCACGTCGATTCGACTTTCATCGAGCGGTTCGAGAACGAATGGCCGCTTGCCCGGACCCAGTGGACAAAATATTACTTGGACTTCAACGCCAAGGCGCTGAGCGCGACCCCGCTCAAGACCGAGCAGAAATATCAGTATGACGCGCTCGGCGACGGCGTCACCCTCTCGCTGCCGCCGTTTTCCGAGACGACCGAGGTCACGGGGCCGGCGATGGCGCGCCTCTTCATATCGTCGACGACGGCGGACGCCGACCTTTTCCTCGTCCTGCGCCTCTTCGATCCCGATGGCGCCGAGGTGACGTTCCAGGGCGCGCTCGATCCGAACATCCCGATCACGCAAGGCTGGCTGCGCGCCTCGCATCGAAAGCTCGACCCGGCGAAGTCCCTGCCCTACCGGCCCTACCACACGCACGACGAATACCAGCCGCTTGTTCCGGGCGAGGTCTGCGAGCTCCTGGTCGAGATCTGGCCGACCTGCATCGTCGCGCCCAAGGGATACCGGATGGCGCTGACGATCCGTGGCAAGGACTACGAATATGAAGGCCCGCTCAGCGACTTCGCCAAGACCTTTCACTACGCCCACCGCGGGGTCGGCCCCTTCCAGCACGCCGACCCCGATGATCGGCCGAAGGACATCTTTGGCGGCCAGGTGACGCTCTACTCGGGCGGCGCGCGGGATTCGTACGTCCTGGCGCCGATCGTGCCGCCGCGGGCGGTGTAATGCCTTGCGAGCGGCCAGGCGTCTTCTCATAAGATCGAGGCGTCTTCTCATAAGATCATGGCCTATTGACCAATGGGTGCGCGGCGTCTTTGGCGCATCGGCCATATATTGCGCGGCGCCTCGGGTGTTAGCTCCGGGCGGAGCCCGCGGGAAGAACAAGTCGGGCTAATCGAAGTGGAGGAAAAAATGCCGATCGGGAAGAGACTGCTGGCGATCGCGGCCCTGTTGGGGCTGTCGTTCGCCTTCGCCTGCGGCCAAGTTGGCGTCGCGTATAGTCAGGACGCCGCGGCCGCCGTCGCGGCGGCGCAAAAAGCGGCTGAGGCCGCGCTGTCGTCGCCGAGCCAGTGGGAGGGTCCGACGACCGGGCCCAAGCCGATCGCGGGGAAGCGCGTCGCCATCATCCCGTGCGCGCTGCTCACCGAGGGCTGCAACCGCCCAGCGCGCGCCGCGACCGAGGCCGCCAAGAAGATCGGCTGGGTCCCGACGGTGCTCGACGGCCAGGCCGACACCGGCAAGCAGCTCGCCGCCATCAACGCCGCGGTGGACGGCAAATACGACGCGATCATCATGATCCTCATCGATCCGATCCAGGTCAACGAGGGCGTCAAGCGAGCCATCGCCGCCAAGATTCCGGTCGTGACGCTCGGCCAGCCGTTCTACACCGCCGAGCGCAAGGCGCTGAGCCAGATTCCCGACATCTCGCATGACTGGCTGAAGACCGGCGAGCTCATTGGCGACTACATGATCTGGAAGTCCGACGGCAAGGTCGACGCGCTCCTGCTCAACAATCCGGAGACGACCGTCGTCCAGTACGGCCAGTTCGCTGGCACCAAGAGCAGGCTCTCCGATCCGAAGACCTGCCCCGAGTGCAAGGTGACGGTCGAGGATTTCACCATCGCGCAGATCAACTCTCAGCCCGCGCAGCTCGCCGCCGCCGCGGTGCAGCGCGACCCCAAGATCAACTGGGTCTGGTGCTATGATTTCTGCATGGCGAATGTGGCGACCGATCTCATCGCGCGCGGCCTGCAGGGCGATATCTCCGGAGCGGGCTTCGACTGCAACGCCCAGAACCTCGAGCTCATCAAGAACGGCAAGGTGCAGCGTGTCTGCATCGCCGACCCGCGCGACTGGGAAGCGTGGGCCACGGTCGACACCGCCAACCGCCTCATGCAGGGTCAGCCGTTCGTCGATCAGAAAATCCCGGTGCGGCTGTTCGACAAGAGCAACCTCGCGGACCTGACGGCGGAGGACCGCAAGGAGGGATGGCAAGGCGGAATCGATTATAAGGCGCACTACGCGAAAATGTGGGGCGTTCAGTAAGCGCGGGCGGGCCGCGAACCGCCGCGGGAGAGAGGACGGATCTCCCGCGGCGTCTCGCCTGCCCGCCTTTTCGCGAGCCGCAAACGATGACGGACGAGAAGCCGACAGCCCTGATGGTGACTGGAGCGACGAAGCGCTTCGGAAACGCGCTCGCGCTCGACAATGTGAGTCTTAGCGTCGCCGCGGGAAGCATCTGCGCGCTGCTCGGCGCCAATGGGTCGGGCAAGTCGACGCTGATCCGGGCTCTCGCGGGCTATCATCTGCTCGACGCGGGCGCCGTCACGATTCACGGCGAGGCGCTGAACCCCAACAGGCTCGCCGAGCAGGGAAGGGCGGCCGGGCTCCGCTTCGTCCACCAGGACCTTGCCCTCATCCCCGATCTTTCCATCATGGACAACCTCGCGCTCGAGCGCGGCTATGTGCGCGATTCCGTCGGCGGCATCCGGTGGCGGCGCGAGGAAGAGCGCGTGCGGCGCGAGCTCGAAAGCGTCGGCGTCGATGCCTCGCCGCGCGAACGCGTCGCCCATCTCGGTCCGGTCGATCGAACTCTGGTCGCGATCGCCCGCGCCCTCGACCATCTCGACCATTCGCGCAGCATCCTCGTGCTCGACGAGCCGACCGCGCGCCTGCCCCAGTCGGAAGCCTCGAAGCTCCTCGCGCGGCTCGTCGCGCTGAAGGCGCGCGGCCTGCCGATCGTCTATGTGACGCACCGGCTGGACGAGGTTTACAAGGCGGCCGACGCCGTAACGGTGCTGCGTGACGGCCGCGAAGCGTTTACGGGCCCGTTGTCGACGCTCAGTGGCGACGACCTCAGCCGGCTGATCACCGGCGCCGGCGCCAGGCCGGGCCGCCCGGCCGCGCCCGCCGTCGCGCGCTCCCGCTCGGCGGCCGACGCCGTCGTGCTCGAGGTCGACGAGGTCAGTTCGCGGCGGCTGACCCGTCTCAGCCTGAAAGTGCATCGCGGCGAAGTTCTGGGCGTCACCGGGCTCATCGGCTCCGGCCGATCGGAGCTTGGCCGGATCGTCTATGGCCTGCAGGGGCGGACTGCGGGCGAGGTGCGGGTCAACGGCAAGCCGGTCGGCGGCGTGCGCTCCTCCAAAGGCGTCGGCTACATCCCGCAGGATCGCCGCGCCGGTCTCTTTCCCGGGCTCTCGGTTCAGGAGAACATCACCATCACCGCCGCCGATCGGCTCAACCAATGGTACGGGCTCTCCCCCAGGCGGGTGCGGGAGGCCGCGATGAAGGCGATCCGCTCGTTTCAGATCCGTCCCGCCGACCCTGTGGCGCCGGTTGGCGTCCTGTCGGGCGGCAACCAGCAGAAGGTCGCACTGGGAAAATGGCTGCAACTGCCGCTTGAGCTCGTCATCCTCGACGAGCCGACCCAGGCGATCGACATCGGCACGAAACACGACCTGATGACGACGATCAAGGAGCGCGCGCGGGTCGACGGGCTCGCGGTGCTATGGCTCGAATCGGATATCGAGGAACTGGTCAAATACGCCGACCGGATCATCGTGATGAACGCCGGACGGATCAGCGCGGAATTCGCCGAGCCGCCGTTCAGCCTGCCGGAAGTGCTCGCCGAGGCCTATCGCATGAACGACGGTTCGGTCGAAGAGAAAGGAGACGCAGCGCATGCCGCACGCATCGAGCATGGAGCGTGAGGGTCGGAGCGGCGCGCTGCGCGCCGGGCTTGGGCGAGCCTGGTCAATTCTCTACAATTATGGGCTTCTCATCGCGCTGATCCTGCTGGCGGCCGCCTTCTCGCTTCTGAGGCCCGACACCTTTCCCACCCTCGCCAACGCCGGCTCCATCCTGACCGGAAGCGCGGCGCTGGCGATGATTGCGATCGGCGTCACGCTGCCCCTGATCGTCCAGCAGTTCGATCTCTCGGCTGGCTTCATGGCGACTTTCGCCAGCCTCCTCGTCGTCGGACTTTTATCCTTCAACCATGCGCCGGTTTGGCTCGCGATCCTGGTCGCCCTTGTCGCCTCCGCTCTCGTCGGACTGGCGAACGGGCTTCTGGTCGCCTACGCCCGGCTGAACTCTCTGGTCGTGACGCTCGCCGCCGGCTCGCTTCTGTTCGGCGCCTCGGAGATCTATTCGGGCGGCGCCACCATCTACCAGGACGTTCCGCAGTTGTTTCTGGCTGTCGGCCAGTCGCGCGTCGCGGGAATCCCGCTGCCGTTCGTCTACGTGATCATTGTGGCGCTGATCGCCTGGTACATCCTCGAATACCGGCCGCTCGGCCGCTACATGTACGCGATCGGCGGAGGCGAGGAGGGCGCGCGCCTGGTCGGCATCAAGGTCGACCGCCTCGTCGTCCTCGTTTTCGTCGCCTCCGCCGTGATGGCGGGACTTGGCGGCGTCGTTCAGTCCGCCCGCGTCGGCTCCGCCAACCCGAGCGTGCTGCAGACGATGCTTCTGCCGGCCTTCACCGCGGCCTTTCTCGGCGCGACTTCGATCCGGCCGGGGCAGTACAACATCTGGGGCACCGTGATCGCCGTCTATCTCGTCGGCCTCGGCACGACCGGCCTCTTCATGCTCGGCGCCTCCTCCTACACCGAGCCGGTTTTCGACGGCGCGGTGCTGCTCGTGGCGATCATTCTCGCCAAGCTCAGCGCGCGCGGCCGGTCGCGCATGTGAAGCGAACTCAAAAGGTCACCCGATGAATCCCGCCGAAAAAGTCGCGATAGGCAAGACGAAGCTCAAGGTCACCCGCCTCGGCCTCGGCACCGGCCTTCTCGGGGCGCTGCATGAGGACGATCCGTGGAGCGAGATCATCAGGACCGCCTGGGACGCGGGCGTGCGCAGTTTCGACACCTCGCCCTATTACGGCTTCGGCACGTCCGAGATCCGGCTTGGCCGCGCGCTGTCGAAGTTCGATCGCAGCGATTACGTGATCTCGACCAAGGTCGGCCGGCTGCTGAGGGCGGACGCGCCGGAAGATCCGTTCGCCGAGGCCGTTTACTTTCCCAAAGGAAGGCCCGCGGGCGCCCTGCGCAGCGTCTACGACTATAGCGCGGCGGCGACGCGCCAGTCGCTGGTGGAGAGCTTGGAGAGGCTCAAGCTCGAACGCATCGACATCGCCCACATCCACGACATCGTCGAGCTTGCGAGCGGGGTCGACCACTCGAAACAGGCGATCAGCGAGGCTTATCCGGTGCTCGCCGAGCTCAGGGACGAGGGCGTCATCACCGCCGCCGGCGTCGGCGCCCAGGTCAACCAGGTGCTGATCGATCTCGGCGAGGCCTGCGCCTTCGACTGTTTCCTCATCGCCGGGCGCTACACGCTTCTCGATCAGTCGGCGATCGACGAGGTTCTGCCGCTCTGCCAGCGCAAGACGATCTCGGTCATCATCGGCAGTCCCTACAACACCGGCATCCTCTACGATCCGAAGCCGGACTCGACCTTCGACTTCATGGCCGCGCCCCCGGAGATGATCGAGAAGGCACTGAAGATCAAAGCCGTCTGCCAGAAATACGACGTTCCGCTGCCGGCCGCGGCGATTCAGTTCCCCTTCGGGCACCCCGTCGTTGCGCAGGTTCTCACCGGCGCGAAAGCCTCGAGCGAGATCAAGGACAACGTCAGGCTCATGCAGACGCCAATTCCGCCCGAGCTGTGGCGGGAGCTGCGCGAACAGGGCCTCATTCATCCGAAGGCGCCCCTGCCGGGCGGAGCCTAGGCCTCGCCGGGGGCCGCCGATCCCACCCCCCCCTCGTCTTCTCTCGCGCCCGGCCTCCGTCGCCAACCCAAGATCTGACAGCCAACCCGGGCGGAAATATCGTGACAGCTTCTTCCGCGGCCAACCGGACGGCGCCTGCCCGCCTGCCTCTCTTCGGCCTTTTGGCGCTGGCGACCACGAGCTTCGTCAGCATTCTCACGGAAGCCCTTCCGGCCGGCCTCCTGCCGCAGATGGCTCACGACCTCGGCGTGTCCGAGGCCGCGGCCGGACAATTCGTCACCGTATACGCGATCGCCTCCCTCATCGTGGCGATTCCGGTCGCGGCGATGACGCAGGGGGTGCGGCGCAAGCCCCTGCTGCTCGCCGCGATCTGCGGCTTCGCGGCGGGCAACATCGTCACATCGGTGTCGAACGACTATGCGCTGACCCTCGGGGCCCGCTTCTGCGCCGGCGCCGGCGCCGGCCTCCTGTGGGCGTTGCTGCCGGGCTACGCCTCGCGCATGGCGCCGCCCAACCTGCGCGGCCGGGCGATCGCGATCGCGATGGTCGGCGTGTCGGTTGCGATGTCGATCGGCGTTCCGGCCGGAACCTTCCTAAGCAAGGCGATCGGGTGGCACGCCACATTCGGCGCGCTCAGCGCCTTTGCGCTCGCCCTCATAACCTGGATCATTTTCGGCCTGCCCGATTTTCCCGGGCTCGCGGCGGGAAAGCGCGCCTCGGTGCGTCAGGCGCTCGCGAGTCCGAGCGTTCAGGCCGTGCTGATGATCGCCTTCGCCTTCGTCCTCGCCCATAACATCCTCTACACCTATATCGCGCCCTTCGTGGCGCGAGCGGGATTGGGCGAGCGCGTCGACCTTGTGCTCCTCGTATTCGGCTTCGCCGCGATGGCGGGCATCTGGATCACCGGGCTTTGGGTCGACCGCTGGCTGCGGCCGCTCATCCTCGCGAGCAGCCTCATCTTCGCGGGCGCTTCGCTGGCGCTGGGGCTTGCGGGGAGCGATCCGGCGGTCGTCTTCGTCGGCATAGCAGCCTGGGGGATCGCCTTCGGTGGCTGCGCCACGCTGTTCCAGACGGCGCTTGCGACTGCGGCCGGCGACGGCGCCGACGTCGCTCAATCGCTGCTCGTGGTGACGTGGAACCTCGCCATCTCGGGGGGCGGCGTCATCGGCGGATTTCTTCTCAATCGGCTCGGCGCCGGCGCGTTGCCGTGGGCGCTCCTGCCGCTCCTGATCGTCGCCTTCGCGCTCGCCTTTCGCGCGAGGCGGTCCGGAAGTGAGGCCGAATGGATATTATACTGAGATATTTAGTACAATAGCGTGGATGGCGCGGCCGATTCGAGTTGCAGAAAAATGAGGTCAAGCGACTGAAAAGATTGAGTCGCGCGCAAAATCGAACACAGCGTCTGTGCGTACAATGCCGCGGCGGAGCTATCCCCTGGCTCCGCTTCCGCCCAGCTTTACCCAGCCGGGGCCTTGCGCCTGTCCCATGCCTTTCGGAAGCCCGCGACGGCCTTCGTGGCCACGTCGACGGGTTTGAGCTTATAGATGGAATCGGGGTACGCCTCGGCCCAACGTCCGTCGTCCGAGAAGACTTCGAGATCATACCAGCCCTTGAAGCCGCCGGCGTCCAGCGCGCCGAAAAATGCCGGGAGGTCGAGGTCGCCGTCGCCAGGAAGCAGCCTGTCGGCCCAGCTGCGCGGGCGGCGCCGGTCGTTGACCTGGATGCAGATAAACCGGTCGGCGTACTTTTGCAGATCGCTGACGATGTTTGGCAGGTCCCAGAAATGCCAGGCGTCGAAGATGACGCGGATATTGGGGGCGCCGATATCCTCAAGGAGGCCGAGGGTCTCCGGCAGGGTCGAGATGATGGAGCCGGCGTCCTTCCGGATCGCCTCGAAGCCGAGCTCGACGCCGGCCTCGCCCGCCGCGTCCGCGGCGGCTTTCAGACCCTCGACGATCGTGCGGCGGTCCTTGACGGGATCGTCGCCCGGAGCGCCGGAAAGCACCATCACGCCCACCGGCTTGAAGAAGGCGAACCGGCGGATCGCGGCGCAAAGCGCCTTGCGGCGCGAAAGCGGGTCCCGAGGCTCGCGAAAGTAGGCGTCGGGCATGATGCAAGGAACTTCCGGAACGCAGATGGTCGCCTTAAGCCCTGACGCTTGCAGCGCCTCGAGGCTCCGCTCGTCCTGCCCTTTGGGCAGCTTGAACTCCCAGATGCCTATGCCCTCGACGCCGGCGGTCTTATAGGCGGCGAGATCCTCTTCGAAGGTCGCCGGGTAGGTGGTGGTCTCGCTGATCGAGAACGGGGGATAGGGCACGCGTTTCCTCCGGTGGGCTATTGGACGACTGGACGGTCAGTCTGGCGCGCGGCCGTGTCGAAAGGCGATGGCGATCTGGCCGAATGGCGGAGAGCGAGATTGTGCGGCTTGCCAGAGCGCGCGCTACTCGGCGCTCGCCTGAGCCGGGCCGGCGAGCTCGAGAATGCGCAGCGCCAGCTCCAGCGTGAGGCGTTCCTCGGCGTTCCGGAGCTTCAGCCCGGTCAGTTCCTCAAGCCGGCTCAGCCGATATTGGACGGTGTGGACGTGCACGCCAAGAACCTGGGCGGCGAGCGAGACGCTCGAGTTGTTCTCAAAGTACGTTCGCAGCGTCCCGATCAGCTCTCCGTTTCGCTTGTCGTCGTGCTCGATCGCCTTGCCGAGCGTCCGCCGGCAGAAGTCCAGCACATGCCGGCTCGAGCTCGCGCCGATGATGAACCGATAGGCGCCCAAACCCTCCGCGTCGACGACGGCGCTTCCCTGCCAGGGCCGTATTTCCGCGGCAAGGCGGGCTTCCTGATAGCACTGGGGAATAAGCTGGGGATCGCTGACGGCCTCGGTCACCGCGAAGCGGACCCGCACGCCAGTTGACGACTCGACCAGCGAGGCGATCGCCTCGAGTTTCTCCGTCGCGTTGAACCGGCTTTCCCGCTGCGCGACCGACCAGGCGAGCACAACGTTTTCGCCGTAAATCGCGGCGACGGTAGCGACTGCAGAGGTCCGCAACATCTGTTCCGCGACTGAGCGGACCTCGCGCAGAATATTGACGTCGGCGCGCCCTTGACCCTGGTCGGAGCCCTTCGCGCGGATCTTGCCGACCGCGAGGCGCAACGGCGGCGGCAGCGCCTTGAAGGAGGACGCGCTCTTCGGCGCGTCGCCGTCGAGGAGCCTGGTGAGAAGGTCGGCCCGCCGTCGCCCAAGCCCTTCTTCAAGCGCCCGTTCGCGGACGAACACTGTCGAGGCGATGAGCGCCGCCATGTCGGACAGGGCCTCATTGACATTGAGCGAAGTCGGGTTGGCCGCCTCCAATAGCACATGGCCGAGGAGATCCGGGCCGCTCACGATCGGACTGACGGTAAGCTGAACGCCGCCGACATCGGCCGTGTGGCGATGGTGATCCTGCGCGACGCGACGCAGGAGCTCAAGGCAGCGCTCCGAGCGCAACAGTTCCTTCAGATGCTCGGTGTTGGTCTGGTTGGGTTCGGCGGAGCGGACCCGCGCAAGCCCATCGAGAATATAGGCGCGCGACGACGTGAGGTCCGCGAGACGGGTTGCGAGCGTGGGAAGGCCGAGTTCCTGCCGCGCGATCTCCGACATCGAGTCGAGCGCGGAAAGGCGCTTGTTCAAATCGTCTCGCTGACGGGTGATCTCGTCGTTGAGCACTTCAAGCCGCACCCGCTTGGTGTGCTCGGAGCCATAGATCTGCGCGTTGACGATCGCGATCGCCGCGATCTGCGCGAAGTCCTCGAGCATCGCGAGGTCGGTCGGCGTAAAAGCTGTTTCGCCCAGGAGAGCGTCGACAACGAGCGCGCCGAGGCGCGCGCCCTTGAAGATCAGCGGCGCCGCCATCGCGGCCTTCGGGGAGCGCAGGCTTGCCTTGCAAAAATCGCGGTAGGTTTCCGGTTTGGCGTTGACGACGGCCTCTTGAACGGCTTCCGGATCGGGATAGATCGTCCCGCGCCCGGCGACAAAGGCTCTTCCCGCGGCAGCTTCGCCCGGCTCGAGCGAAAGCTTGAAAATGCTGGGCCCGAAACCGACCGAATCCGAGACGATGAGGCGGCCGGTTTCCGGGTCGGCCAAGTAGAGGGTGCCCGCGTCGGCGGCCGGTATCACTTCAATCGCGCGAACGAGCACCTGACGCACGATCTCGGCCAGATCGAGTTCGGATGTCAGCATTCTCGCCACACCGAGCAGCTTAGTGAGGCGCCGAACGCCGTAGTCCGGCGAACGCCGGTCCGGGGATGAAAGCGCGGCCCGGGGCTTCTGGTCGGCGCCAAGCGGGACCCGTGCCTGCGGCGGCGAATCCATGGGAAGGTCTGCGTCCTTTTTGCGTTTGAGCTCCCTCATCAATCCTCCCCGGGCGCGACTTGAGCGCCTAATTGCGGACAAGTGAAGGGTACAAACGCCACGCTCGTCAACCGGAACGCATTGCTGGTCGCGCCCTGAACTGCGGGCGTCTCCGTTTCCAATAGACGCGGCCGTCGGCTCCGCGCCGTCGCCGCGCTTCAACCGCCCGAAATCTGCCCGTAATAGGCTTGGGCGCCGTGCTTGCGCTGAAAATGCTTGTTCAGAAGCTCTTCCTCGATCGGCCCGAGGGCAGGGTTCAGCTGAAGGGACATCAGCGCCATATGCGCGATGCACTCGAGAGCGACCGCATTCTCCACCGCCTTGGCCACGCTCGATCCCCAGGTGAACGGCGCATGCCGGTTGACGAGAACGCCGGGACAATCGGCGGGATCGCGGTTTCGCATCGTCTCAACGATGACGTTTCCCGTCTCCCATTCATAGTCGGTCGCGATCTCCCGCGGCGTCATTTTGCGGGTGACCGGCGCCTCGCCATTGAAATAATCGGCATGCGTCGTGCCGAAGTTCGGGATCGGCCGGCCGGCTTGCGCGAAGGCTGTGGCGTGGGTCGAATGCGTATGCACGACGCCGCCGATGTTCGGGAAGGCGAGGAACAGCCTGCGGTGGGTAGGAGTGTCCGACGAGGGGTTGAGAGAGCCCTCGACCTTGTGTCCCTCGAAATCGACAATGACGATGTCGTCAGGCGTGAGCGCCGCGTAATCGATGCCGCTCGGCTTGATCGCGAACGCAGCCCGCGCGCGATCGACCGCGCTCGCGTTGCCGAAGGTGAGATTGATGAGGCCGTGCCTGGGCAAAGCGACATTGGCTTCATAGACTTCGCGCTTGAGTTCCTTGAACATGGCCCTCGATCCTGCCCGCGCGTCAGGCGCGGAACCCTTGCGCGAGATAATAGTAGACGTCGTTGTTGCGCAGGTCCTGCTTGAACGCCGCAAGCGTCGTTTCCGGGCCGATCACGGCCATTTCAATGCCGGCGATGGTGGCGAAATCCTCGAGCATCTCCCGGGTCACGCTGTAGCTGTAGCCGGTATGATGCGCGCCGCCGGCCAGAATCCATGCCGCGCACGCTGTCTTGAAGTCTGGCATGCACTCCCAGACAGCGCGGGCAACCGGCAGCTTGGGCAAAGCGGGGTGATCCACCGCGGTCACTTCGTTCACAAGAAGGCGGAAGCGCGCGCCGAGATCCATGAGACTGGCGTTGAGCGCGGGGCCCGGCGGCGCGTCGAATACGAGGCGGACGGGATCCTCCTTGCCTCCGATGGAAAGGGGATGGATCTCGAGCTTCGGTTTGCCCGCGGCGATCGTCGGGCAGATTTCCAGCATGTGCGCGCCGAGAACCTGATGTCCGCCCGGCGCCAGATGATAGGTGTAGTCCTCCATGAACGAGGTGCCGCCCTTGAGGCCCTCGCCCATCACTTTCATCGCCCGCACCAGAGCGGCGGTCTTCCAGTCGCCCTCACCGGCGAAGCCGTAGCCTTCCGCCATCAGCCGCTGCGGCGCGAGGCCCGGGAGCTGCTTGAGGCCGTGCAAGTCCTCGAACGTCGTCGTGAAGCCCTTGAAGCCGCCTTGCTCAAGAAAGGCGCGCAGGCCGAGTTCAAGGCGCGCGCCGTACAAAAGGGAGTCGTGCCGCGCGCCGGACGCCTTGAGCTCCGGCGCGACCGCATAAAGCGCCTCGTATTCCCTGGCGAGCGACTTGGCTTTCGCGTCGGCGACGGCGTTCACCTCATGGGCGAGGTCGCCCACGCCATAAGTGTTTGTGGCGAAGCCGAATTTCATTTCGGCGGCGACCTTGTCGCCCTCGGTGACCGCGACCTGGCGCATGTTGTCGCCGAAGCGGCAGAATTTCGCGCCCTGCCAGTCGGCCCATGCGTGCGCCGCGCGCATCCACGCGCCGACGCGGTCCTGAACCTCCGGATCGGACCAATGGCCCACGACGACTTTACGAGCGAGACGCATGCGCGTGTGAATGAAGCCTGCCTCCCGGTCGCCATGCGCCGACTGGTTCAGGTTCATGAAGTCCATGTCGATCGTGTCCCAGGGCAGGTCACGACCGAACTGGGTATGAAGATGCACGAACGGCTTCTGCAGCGCGTTCAAGCCTCGCACCCACATTTTCGAGGGCGAGAACGTGTGCATCCAAAGGATGAGGCCGGCGCAGCCGGGATCGGAATTCGCCTCGAGGCAGAGCTTGGCGATCTCGTCCGGCGTCGTCAGCAGGGCCTTGAATTGGGTCTTGAGCGGGAGCTTCGGCGAGGCCGCCAATGCGCCTGCGATCTCCCGCGCGTGAGCCGCGACCTGCTCAAGCGGGCCGGGGCCATACAGATGCTGAGAGCCGCAAACGAGCCAGATTTCCGGGGTGGCGAGACCAATCATAATAGCCTCATTTCATGCACGCTGCGCATATTTGATGTCCAAAAGCCTCTTCATGACGCCCGACAGATCGGCGGATCTGGTGAGCCCTCCGAAACTGTCATGCAGCTCGCGATAGAGGGCGTAAAGCTGATCGTAGACCGCGCGATGCATGGGCGTCGGCTTATACGATTCCGGCTTCAGCGACGTCATCGCGTCTTCGGCGCTGGCAAAGTCAGGATGCGCGCCGGCGAGGACCGCGGCGGCGATCGCCGAGCCGAGCGCGCAGGTCTGCGACGAGCCCGCGACCTCCATCACACAGCCCGTAACATCGGCATAGATCTGCATGAGGAGGGGATTTTTCTCGGCGATGCCGCCCGTGCACACCACCCGATCGATTCGCACGCCATATTCTTTAAGGCGCTCGATGATCGCGCGCGCGCCAAATGCGGTCGCCTCGATCAAGGCGCGATAGATGTCAGCGCGCGTCGTATAAAGGTCCTGACCGAGCAGGAGCCCAGTGAGCCGCTGGTCGACGAGGATCGTCCGGTTGCCGTTGTTCCAGTCAAGCGCCAGAAGACCGGCCTGGCCCGGACGCTGCTTCGCCGCCTCGGCGCTGAGTTTGGCATGCAGCCCGGAATCGCCGCCCAGAACGCCCTCGACCCACCATTTGAAGATGTCGCCGACCGCCGACTGGCCCGCTTCGATGCCGAAAAAGTCGGGCAGGATCGCGCCTTTGACGATGCCGCATATGCCGGGAATGTCGGCGACCGGCTTCGAGGCGGAAACGACCGCGCAGTCGCAGGTCGAGGTGCCGATCACCTTGACCAGCGTCCCCTCACGCACGCCGCAGCCGATCGCGCCATAGTGAACGTCGAACTCGCCGATGGCGATTGGAATGCCGGCTGGGAGCCCGAGCTTCATCGCCCAGTCGGATGAGAGCGATCCGGCAGGCACGCTCGCGTCGTAAGCCTTTTCGTAGAGCCGGTCTCGGAGATCGGCCAGGCGCGGGTCGAGCGCGGTCAGAAATTCCTTGTCGGGGAGGCCACCCCACTCGTCCGAATAGAGCGCCTTGTGGCCGGCGGCGCAGATTCCGCGCTTGACCAGCCGCGGGTCGACGACGCCGGCGAGCACGGAGGGAATCCAGTCGGCAAGCTCGACCCAGGAGAAGGCGGCGCTGAAGGTTTCGGGAGCGACATTCAGGCAATGCCAGAGCTTGGCCCAGAACCATTCCGAGGAGTAGATGCCGCCGCATTTCGCAATGTACTGGGGCCGAAGCTCGGCGCTGAGCTCGGTGATCTTGGCCGCCTCGCGCCAACTGGTGTGATCCTTCCACAGCCAGCACTGGGCGTTGAGGTCGTCCTTCCACTTGGCGCTCGCCGCGAGCGCCTGATTCCGCGCGTCGACCGGGATCGGGCTCGACCCCGTCGAATCGACGCCGATCCCGACGAGCTTCGCCGGGTCGAAATCCGGTTTGCGCCTGGCCTCGGCGAGCGCGCCTTTAATGCTCTCCTCAAGGCCGAACAGATAGTCCGCGGGATGCTGACGCGCCAGCAGGCCGTCTTTCGGATCGAGCAGAATCCCTTGCGCGCCCGAGGGGTAATCGACCACGCGGCTGCCATATTCCGCGCCGTCCGAACAGCGGACGACGAGCGCGCGCACCGAGTTGGTTCCGAAATCGACGCCTAGGCTGAACATGAGCGCTCCGTGGCTCGATAGCGCTCAGGTCCGCCGCTCAACGGCGAACGCGCGCGCAAGCGCATCAGAATGATCAACGGCGGGAGCCCAAACGCATTACTCTTTGCTCTTCTGATAGACGTCGACATAGACCGCGGCCAGCAGCACGACGCCCTTCACAACCTGTTGCCAGAAAATGCCGATGCCGAGAATCGACATGCCGTTGTTCATCACGCCCATGAAGAACGCACCGATGACGACGCCCATGACCTTGCCAACGCCTCCGGACGCGGACACGCCGCCGATGAAGCAGGCGGCGATGACGTCGAGCTCGAACGAATTTCCGGCGCTTGGCGTCGCCGAATTAAGGCGCGCGGTGACAATCAGGCCCGCAAGTCCGGCAAGCATGCCCATGTTGACGAAGGTCAGCAAAGTCAGCCGCTCGGTGCGGACGCCAGAAAGCTGCGCCGCCAGCCGGTTGCCGCCCATCGCGTAGATGCGGCGCCCGATCGTCATCCGAGTCGTTGCAAATGTATAGAGCAGGATCAGCACGCCCATGATGATCAGAACGTTGGGCAAGCCCTTGTTCGAGGCGAGCAGGTAGCTGAAGCCGATAATCAGGATCGCGAAAATCGCGTTCTTGCCGACAAACAGTGCGAACGGCTCGGTCTCCATGGCCTGTGCCTTGTCGCGCGTCCATCGCCGGGTGCTGGTGTAAATGAGCAACGCGGCGCCCAAAACTCCGACCGCCATCGACAGCCAGTGAAACTGCGGCTCGTGGGCAGAGGCCTTGAGGAAGCCGAAGTCGCTGAAGTCCGGGATGAACCCGGCGCTGATCGCCTGGAAGCCTTTTGCGAAAGGACCGACGAACTGGCCCTGCAGCATGTTTCCTGTCAATCCGCGGAAGATCAGCATGCCGGCGAGCGTGACGATGAATGAGGGAATCTTGCTGTAGGCGATGAAGTACCCTTGGAAAACGCCGATCGCGCCGCCGAGAATGAGCGCCAGGGGGATGACCAGCTGCCAGGGAATCTTGATGTCGATGTCCACCCAGGGAAGGTGAAAGCCAACCATCAGAATCGCCGCGCACCCGCCGACAAATCCGACGATGGAGCCGATCGAAAGATCGATATTGCCCCCGACGATCACCAGCAGCATGCCGAGCGCCATGATGACGATGTAGCTGTTCTGCAGGATGAGGTTGGTCACGTTGACGCCGCGGAAAAGCACGCCGCCGGTGACGACTTCGAAGAACGCCATGATCAAAAGCAGGGAAACAAGCAGGCCGTAGTCGCGAAGATTATTCTTCCAGAAGCTCGCGTCCGCGGCCGAGGGCTCAGCGACTGGCGCTCCGGTGATGATCGTTTCCGTGCTCATGCCGCTGCAACCCCATATTGCTTCATGATCGAGGCCATAATCATCTCCTGGGTGGCGCCCTTCGCCGGCATTTCATCGACGAACTTGCCCTCGTTCATTACGTAAATGCGGTCGCAGACGCCCAGCAATTCTGGCATTTCCGATGAAATGACGATCACGCCTTTTCCCGCGGCCGCCAGATCGTTGATGATCGTATAGATCTCGTATTTGGCCCCGACGTCGATGCCGCGGGTCGGCTCGTCGAGGATCAGCACCTTCGGCTGCGCGAACAGCCATTTGCTCAACACGACCTTCTGCTGATTGCCGCCTGACAGATTGAGCGTCTTTTGAAAGATGCCCGAGGAGCGTATCTTGAGCAGGCTGCGATATTGTTGCGCGGTCCGGTTTTCCTTGTGTTTGTCGATCACGCCGCGCCAGGCGATGCCCGGCAGATTGGCCAGCGTGACGTTGTTCTTGATGTCCTCGCTCAAGACCAATCCGAGACTCTTGCGGTCCTCGGTCACATAGGCGATGCCGTTGGCGACAGCCTTCTGCACCGTCGAGACGTCAATCTCCTTACCCTCCATGAGGGCGCGGCCAGTAATGTTTCGTCCATAAGCGCGTCCAAAAATGCTCATGGCGAACTCGGTGCGCCCGGCGCCCATCAATCCGGCGATCCCGACAACTTCGCCTCGGTTGACATGCAGGTCGACGCCCTTGATCACTTCGCGTCCGGCATGAAGCGGGTGTTCGACCCGCCAGTTCTCGACCGCGAACAGGCGCTCGGCAATCTTGGGCGCGCGCGGCGGATAACGATCCGACATCTCTCGCCCGACCATGCTCTTGATGATGCGGCCTTCGCTGATTGTCTCGCGGTGGCAGTCGATGGTCTCGACCGTCGCTCCGTCGCGCAGCACTGTGATTTGGTCGGCGACCTTGGCCAATTCGTTGAGCTTGTGCGAAATGATGATCGAAGTGATGCCCTGAGCCCTGAACTCGACCAGCAAACGAAGCAAGGCGTCGCTGTCGGTTTCGTTGAGGCTGGCGGTCGGCTCGTCGAGGATCAGGAGCTTCACCTTCTTGGCGAGCGCCTTGGCGATTTCGACAAGCTGCTGCTTGCCAATTCCAAGATTGGTGATGAGCGCTTTCGGCGATTCCTTGAGCCCAACCTTGCTCAGGAGCTCCCGCGTCCGGTTGAAGGCCACGTTCCAATCAATGACGCCCATTTTGGCTGGCTCATTGCCGAGGAAGATATTCTCGGCGATCGATAGGAGCGGCACGAGCGCCAATTCCTGATGGATGATGATGACGCCAAGGTGCTCGCTGTCGGCGATGCGCGAAAAGCGGCGTTCCTGCCCCTGAAAGACGATCTGCCCTTCATAAGAACCGTAAGGGTAAACCCCGCTCAGCACCTTCATCAACGTCGACTTGCCGGCGCCGTTCTCGCCGCAGATCGCGTGGATCTCGCCTTCGCGAACCGACAGGTTGACATCGCGCAGCGCGATCACGCCGGGAAAGGTCTTTGTGATCCCCCTCATTTCCAGAATGGGAGTCATGACTCAAGGCTCGTCAGTTGAGGCAGGCGATTAATCCGCCAGACCATGTAATGCGAACGCGTCCGCCGGCAACGAAAAAGGGGCTTCAGCGCGCGAAAAGTTCGGCGCGAAGCCCCTGCTCGTCCGCTTGGCCGGATTACTTGAGCTGGTCAGCCTTGTAATAACCAGTGTCGACCAGCGCCTTCTGCCAGTTGGTCGCGTCGACCGTGACCGGGGTTAGCAGATAGGCCGGCACGATCTTGACCTTGTTGTTGTAGGTCTTCGTATCGTTGATCTCGGGCTTGCCCCCGGAAACCACCGCGTCGACCATGTTCGCGGCCGTCTTCGCGAGATCGCGGGTGTCCTTGAAGATCGTCGAATACTGCTCGTGGTTGATGATCGACTTCACCGATGGAATCTCGGCGTCCTGACCGGTGATGATCGGCATCGGCTGACCCGCCGTGCCATATCCGACGCCCTTCAACGCGGAAATGATGCCGATGCTGAGTCCGTCATAGGGCGACAGGACGGCGTCGACGCGCTTCTGGGTGTAATAGGCGCTCAGCAGGTTATCCATCCGCGCCTGGGCGACCTCCGCCTTCCAGCGCAGGGTTCCGACCTTGTCCATACCCATCTGTTTCGACTGGACGACGAGCTCGCCTTTGTCGATGTAGGGCTGCAGCACCGACATCGCGCCATTATAGAAATAGAACGCGTTGGTGTCGTCGGGCGACCCGCCGAACAATTCGATGTTGAACGGGCCCTTCTTGCCGGCGTCGAGGCCGAGGCCATGAATGAGGCTGTTGGCCTGGAGCACGCCGACCTTGAAATTGTCGAAGGTCGCGTAATAGTCGACATTGGGCGAGCCGACGATGAGACGGTCATAGGAGATGACCTTGATGCCGGCGTCGGCGGCTTTCTGCAGCGCCCCCGACAGTGTCGTGCCGTCGATGGCTGCAATCACCAGGACTTTGTCGCCCTTGGTGATCATGTTCTCAATCTGCGCGAGTTGGTTCGGAATATCGTCATCGGCATATTGAAGGTCAGTCTTGTAGCCCTTGGCCTGGAGAACCTTGACCATATTGTCTCCGTCAGCGATCCAACGGGCAGAAGTCTTGGTGGGCATGGCGATGCCGATCGTGCCTTTGTCCTGCGCGTACGCGACGCTTCCGGCAGTCAGGAGCCCGACTGCGGCCGCGGCGGCCAGAGTTTTCAGATTCATTTGTCTTCCTCCCTTTGGAAACGCCACGCGAAGCCTGGCGTTGTGAGAACCATACCATCGCCTGTTGGAGCTTTCCGAGTCCGGCGCAAACCAACTTGCCAATGGCTTTTTGCCTAAAAAAACTCGGAGATCAATAAGTAATATTATATTATCTTATCGAGTTCTGCGTCAACGGCGCCGATTCGCAGCGCTGTCGAGTCGTCGAGCGCGCTGTGGCGCATGGCTCGGCCGATCGGTGATCTGCCGGCCGACGAAGACATTGCGCCAGAGCGGCGGCTTCTCGGGTAGCAACTTGTCCTGTAGACCGTCTCGACCGATAGGTCGTGCGCCATACGGACCGAATATTCGCCAGGCTGAATTTCTCGATCACGGATCAGGATCTTGCCCGCTGTCGGCTCAAGCATGCCGGTCGCGCAGCGCACGCACCGCGCCGAATGCTTCTGGACGCCCTCGAGGCGAACAATGGACGCGAAAATGACCCGCGGGCGTCATTCCGTACCCATCCCGGCGTTCCCATCCCGAAAGCGTTTCGGGTCGGCGCAAGCCGACTCGCGAACGGTCTTTTGCCTCACAACAGTCCGAACTTCAATAACGAGCATACTATCTTTTGCAAGCTCCCAACCCGCGAACGGCGCCTCCCCCGACAATAGCAAGGGTCGAGCGTCGGAGTTCAACGTCGCCGCCGCTTTCTGCGCGAGGGCGCTTCTCGTCGTGGCGCCTTCGATGAAATGGTCAGAAGGCAGTCGTCGCTATGACTTCGATGCGCCGGCCCCGGCCGCATCGAGGCTTTCGCAGAACGTGCGGAACGCCGCTTCGGAGGCATAGGCTTTCTGAGTCCCGCGTCGCGTCACGGAATCGGCCGCATAGCGCGCCGCCTTCGACAGCGCGGCCTCCAGCCCCAGGCCTCCGGCGAAGTAACGGGCGAAGCTGCCGACGAAGGCGTCGCCAGCCCCCGTCGTGTCGACGGGCGTCACCGGGACCGGCTCGATCCGGCGGACCTGCATCGCGGTTGCAAGCAAAGCGCCGCTCGCCCCGAGCGTGACGACGACCGTGCCGACGCCTTTGTCAATGAGGCTTTGGGCGGCGGCGGCGACCTCAGCCTCAGTCGCGGCCGGCATGCCGGTCAGGATCGCAAGCTCGGTCTCGTTGGGGATGAAAAAGCTAACGTCCCGGACCTTCTCAGGGTCGAGCTCAGGCGTCGCCGGCGCGGGGTTCAGCACGGTCCTGACGCCATGGCGCTTTCCGAAGTCGATCGCTGCGTAGACGGTCTCGAGCGAAATCTCCAGCTGCAACAGGATAAGATCGCAGGTCTTGAGAACTTCGGCCGCGGCGTCAATGTCGGCCGGGAGAAGGTCGGCGTTGGCGCCCTTGACGATCAGGATCGAGTTCTCGCCCGAGGGCTCGACCATGATCGGGGCCGCGCCGCTCGATCGGCCGGGCACGCGTTTGACATAGCGCGTATCGATCCCGAGCTCGCTCAGATTGCGGACGGTCGCGTCAGCGAACATGTCGTCCCCGACCGCCGTGACCATGATGACGGAAGCGCCGAGCCTGGCCGCGGCGACGGCCTGGTTCGCGCCCTTTCCGCCATGCCCCATCTCGAAGCTCGGCGCCTCGATTGTTTCGCCCCGGACTGGCATGCGATTCACGTAGGTGACGAGATCAACCATGTTGCTGCCGATGACCGCGATCTGCGGCTTCCGCCCCTCCATTTCGCTTCCCCTCATGGCTCAACGTCTCGCCGCGGAGCGCGGCCCGCGCCGGATTTCAAGCGCGAGTGAGAAGAATGTCATCGGCAAGGGTTGTCAACGTCGCGAAAGGGCTGCGTCGTCGCTGAGCGCCTCACCACGAGCCCTGAACGCCATATTGCAACGCTCCGGCCGAGCGTCTAACTCTGTCCTGGAGCCGATAGGTCTGGATTGATGCGGGCCGCGCTCGTCAGCGTGGCGGCGCGGTCGACGATCGCGTCCACAAGGTCCCATCGCTGTCGGCTCTGACGGAGGCGGGACGGAGCCGTCACGGGGAGAGAGACGCCCGGTGTTGTTGCAAGTCGCGATCGACAGGGCGGAAAGCTTCGGCGTGATCGCGCAGCTGCGCGGAATAGCCGACATCATCGAGATTGGCACGCCGCTCCTCAAACGCTTCGGGATCGGCGCGATCGCGACGGCGCGTGAGCTTTGTCCCGACACGCCGGTTCTCGCCGACACCAAGACGGTGGACGCCGGCGACCTCGAGGCCGAGATGGTGCTGGGCGCCGGCGCGCGGCTGATGACCGTCCTCTCCTCGACCTCGGCCGCGACCCATGCGGCGGTCGGCCGGACCGCGGCGCGCTTCGGGGCGCTTGTGGTCGTCGACACCATCACCGAGTCGGGCAAGCCCGAGCTCTTGCCCGCGGGCGCAACCTTTCCGGAGAGCTTCGCCTATGTCGGCGTTCATTCTCCGACCGACGTGCGGGTCGCTGGCGACCGGTCGTCGGCGCATATCGACGCCGTTTCGGATATACGCCGCCGAGGCTTCCGCGTCGCGCTCGCTGGCGGACTGGGGCCGCAGACCCTCGACGCAGTGCTTGAGGTCGAGCCTGAGATCGTGATCGTGGGCGGGGCCATCACCGGCGCGGATGACCCGAGGGGGATTGCCAAATGGATCAAGGAGCGACTGCGCAACCCGGGGCGTGGCTGGCCGTCAGACGCGAGATAGCGGAAACGCTGGATCGCGTGGACGCTCAAGCGCTCCAGCGCTTCGTCGACATATTCCGGGATGAGAGGCGGCGCTGGTTCTTTTCGGGCCAAGGCCGCTCCGGGCTGGTCGCGGAGATGGCCGCGATGCGCTTCATGCACATGGGCCGGCCCGCGCATTTTGTCGGCGAGGCGACGGCGCCGTCCATCCGCGCCGGCGATGGTCTCTGCCTCGTCTCGGGCTCTGGCGAGACGCCGGTCACCGTCCATTTCGCGCGCATTGCGAAGGGGGAGGGCGCCCAGATCGCCTTGCTTACCCGGGAACACAATAGCGCGCTGGCGAAGCTCGCGGATTGCATCCTTCGCGCGCCTGTCGAAACAACGCGACAGTTTGGCGGCAGCCTCTTCGAGCAGACGAGCCTCATTCTCCTCGACGCGATCGTGCTCGATCTGATGCAGGCCGTCCCCGATCCGCACCAAACGATGCTGGGCCGCCACACGAACCTGCAGTAACGGGCTCGTGAGGACTCGGCGAGCGGCGTCGTTAGCGCGGATGGCGAATCGGATGCTATAAGTTCGAGCCATGGAGCTTGGACTCGAAGGCAAGGTCGTTCTGGTAACCGGCGGCTCGAAGGGCATCGGGCTTGCTTGCGCCCTCGCCTTCGCGGCCGAGGGCGCGCGGATCGCCGTCTGTTCGCGCTCGCCCGACAATGTCGAACGAGCCCGCGCCAGATTGAAGGATGCTTTCGGCGTCGCCGCCGATCTCACTGACGCCGTTGCGGCGGACAAAATGATCGATACGGTTGAGGACCGCCTCGGGCCGATCGATGTCCTCGTCAACTCGGCCGGCGCGGCGAAGCGGACTCCGCCCGACGATCTCACCCCCGCAATTTGGCGCGAGGCGTTTGACGCCAAGTTCTTCTCTTACATCAACGTCATAGATCCCGTGGTCAAGCGCATGGGCGCGCGCGGCAGCGGGGTCATTGTCAGCGTCATCGGATCGGGCGGCAAAGTCGCCTCGTCGACTCATCTCGCGGGCGGTTCGGCCAACGCCGCTCTGATGCTGGCGACCGCCGGGCTTGGCGCGACCTACGCGGGGAAAGGCGTTCGCGTCCTCGCCGTCGGTCCCGGTCTCACCGAGACGGAGCGGGTGGCGGAGGGGCTCGCCGCCGACGCCCGGCTCGCCAACATCTCGATCGACGAGGCGCGCCGCCGCAGCGTCGCGCGGCTCCCCCTGGGCCGCATGGCCTCGCCGGAGGAAATCGCCGACGCGGTTCTCTTCCTCGCCTCGGCGAAGGCGAGCTACATCACTGGCGCAACCCTCTCGATGGATGGCGGACAGAATCCCGTCGTGCTTTAGGCGAGGCGCTCGCCAGCGCCGAGGGAGATCTCAGTTTCCTCCGCCGCCCGATCCGCCGCCATGGGAGCGTCGGACCGCCGTCGAGTTCCTCGAGCCCTCGCCGAACAAAGCCAAAAGGAGCTGCGGCAGGTTGGGAGCGGTTCGCGCCTTCGCGTGGCGCTTTCGCTGAACGCCGCGCGAAGAGAGAATCGTGGGCGTCCTCTTCTGATGTTCGTTCGCGCGCATTCTCGGCGGCGGCAAGGGAGGCGACGAAACAACCTTTTCGGGGAGGACGCTTGAGGGGACCCCTGCATCCGGGTTCGCGGCGGCGGGCGGAGCCTTGTCTTCCACGCGTTCGGCAAGGCTGACGAGCTGCGGTCGCAGCTTCTCGCAGCGCAGTTCGATCAGGAACCGAATGACTCCGTCTGCCGTCGGGCTATCGGACAAATGCTCCAGGCGGTCCTCGTCCTGCTTGCAGATTTCATCGGACGCGGACGCAGCGGCTTCGGACTGCGCCGGCGACCCGTCCAAGGCGGCGACCTCCGGCGAAGTCTTCGGGTCGGGCGCGCGGGCATCCTCCGTCTGGACAGCGGCCGGCGCGGGAGGCGTCTCGGAGGGAGCCAGCGTGCCAAGCTCCGCCCGCACCGATTGCGCATGAGGGCCGTCCGGATGAGCGGTCAGGAACGCGCGCCATCCCTCGCTCGACCTCTTCCGCTGGGCAATTCGATAGTCCAGGTCCTCGTCGACATTCGCTGCGGCGACGGGGTCGACCGGGGGCTCGACCGCTTCCGGCTTTACGGACGCGAGGGATTTCGTGATCAAGACGCCGAAACTGTCGAGCCATCGAGGCCTGGCGAGGTCCTCGATATTGAGCGGCGCGAACGCATACAGGACTGGAAGCGTTAACGCCAGAAAGAGCGCGTATTTCCAAGTACTGAGCATACGCCAGTCTTGTAGTCGCGTGCCTACCTTTTGGTCAATTCACGTCTTTATCCAAAATCAAAAGGTAATGAGATAACAACCCAATCCTGGCGTTCTCACCAATTCGACAGAATTCGCCGAGGTTTTTTGGATTTCCTTGATTTCGTGTGCGTTTCGCGAAAAGCGGCGCCATTTTTGCGGACCGAGCTTGAGCCGGCCCCGAACGCCGACGCCTGAGTTCGCGGCTCGAGCGTCTGCTGCGGGTCAGGAGGCTTTGCGGCGCGCCGCCCAGGGCGCCATGCGCCGGATCTGCGCCGCGCTCGCTTGCTTGGGCAGTTTTTCAGCAATCCCGTAGACGCGCTCACGCCGGTCGATCTCGCCCAGCACATCGGCAGGCGAAACGCCGCATTCGGCCCAGATGACCGCCAGATGATAGAGGACGTCGGCGCTTTCGAGAACGACCGACTCGCGGTTCATCTGCACGGCGTCGAGTCCGACCTCGGTCGCCTCCTCGACCAGCTTCTTCGCCATTTTCGGCACGCCGTCGCGGAACAGCTTGGAGGTGCGCGACTCCGACGGGCTCCGGCGTCGGGCCTGCTGGACGGCGGCGAACAGTCTGTCGAGCGAATCACTCATGAGTCCGCATGATCCTTATCCAGAGCCGATCATGCCGGTTAAGAGTTCACGCATTATGACAAAAAGAAGAAAGACGAAATCTTTTTCGTAAAAGCCGTCGGATTGCTGCGGCGAGCCGAATTTAATCGCGAGTCGGCTTCCTTACGCCGCCAGCGAAGCGAATAAGCCGCGTCCATCGACTCCGCCCGCCAGAGGGTCGATCAGGTTTTCCGGGTGGGGCATCAGACCCAGCACGTTGAACTCGTCATTGAATACGCCGGCGATGGAATGCATCGCCCCATTGGGGTTCGACGCGGCTCCGACCTTCCCCGTCGCGTCGCAATACCGGAACGCAACGCGCCCCTCCGCCTCGATTCTGCGAATCGTGTCATCGTCGGCGATGAAGTTTCCCTCGCCGTGGGCGATGGCGAACTTGACCACCTGCCCCGGCGCATAACGACGCGTGAATGAAGTCTGCGCGTTCTCGACCCGGACGTGCTGCATCTTGCAGACGAAGCGGAGCTCAGCGTTGCGCATCAGCACGCCAGGCAAAAGGCCGGCTTCGCACAGGATCTGGAAGCCGTTGCAGATCCCGAGCACGAGGCCCCCGCCCGCAGCATGGTCGGCGACCGCCCGCATGATCGGCGATCGCGCGGCGATTGCGCCGCAGCGCAGATAGTCTCCATATGAGAATCCGCCCGGCAGGACGACCAGATCGAGGCCAGGGGGCAGTTCGTGTTCGGCGTGCCAGACAATCGCCGGCTTGACGCCCGTCGCCTGGCGAAGGGCGCGCGCAACGTCGCCTTCCCGATTGATTCCGGGGAACAGGATCACGCCCACGCGCATGGCGTCGTTCATGTGATTTCGATTGCGTAATTCTCGACGATGGTGTTGGCGAGCAGGCGTTCGCAAGCCTCGCTCAACCGGCGCCGCGCCGTCGCCTGGTCGTCGCCGTCGAGTTCGATGTCGAAGATCTTGCCTTGACGCACGCTTGTGAGGCCCTCGACAGCCAATCCCTTGAGCGCGCCCTCGATCGCCTTGCCCTGCGGATCGAGCACTCCCGACTTCAAGGTCACGATGACGCGCGCTTTCATGAAGAAGCTCCGGCCGGTCAGGCGGCGTTCGAGGTCGGCGCCATGGTTAGAAGCGCGTAAAGGGCGGTGGGATCCTTGGTCGCCCGCAATTGAGCGGCGACGGCGCCGTTGCGCAGCAGGCGTGCGCTCGCCGCCAGCGCCTTGAGGTGGTCCGCTCCCGCCGCTTCCGGGGCGATCAGCATGAAAATGAGATCGACAGGCAGGCCGTCCGGGGCTTCGAAATCGATTGACCGCTCGAGCCTGGCGAAGACGCCAAAAATGGAGCGGCACTTGGCCAGCTTGCCATGCGGAATGGCGACGCCGTCGCCGACGCCGGTTGAGCCGAGCCGCTCGCGCTGCAAGATCGCATCGAAGATTTCGCGCGCTGGCAGGCCCGAGACCAGCGCCGAGCGCTCGCTCATCTCCTGCAGGGCCTGCTTCTTGCCGTTCACTCTCAGGGCGCCCAGGACGGCGTCCGGCTTAAGGAGTTGCAATAACGACATGTTCGTCCCGGTTATGCAACGCGCGACGGTTCGCGAGGGGCCTGGGGATCGAGCCAGCCGATCGCGCCGTCGGGGCGCCGATAGACAACGTTCACCCGGCCGCTGCCGGCATGCTGAAATACAACGACCGAAGCGCCGGTGAGATCGAGCTCGGCGACAGCCGAGGCGACGGAAAGAGATTTGAGGTCGTTTGTTCCTTCCGCCACCACAACGGGGTTAAACCCCTCGGCTGGTTCTTCCTCTTCCTCGCCCGGCTGCTCGACAAGATAATTAGCAACCTTGCCCCGCGCATTCGTCGCGGAGGGGCCGGGATGGCCCTTGAGACGGGTCTTGTAGCGGCGCAGCCGGCTTTCGATCTTGCCGGCCGCCTGATCGAAGCACAGGTAGGGTTCGTGCGCCCGGCCCTCGGCGTGCAGGCTGATCCCCGAGCTCAGACGCAACGTGCATTCCGAACGATAGCCGGAGCCGTCGCGCGTCACCACCACATGTCCGTCCACGGAGCCGCTGAAGTAGCGGGCGACCGTCGCGTCGACCTTTTCAGTAACATGCCGACGCAAAGCTTCCCCGATGTCGAGGTTCTTGCCCGATACCCTTAAGGTCATCGACCGCTGGCCTTACCTTTCAGGCGCGGCGGCGATCCTTGCCGCCTCCCGCCCGCGCGGCGCCCCCCGCACGTTTCTGCCCGCCCTTTCCGATTCGCCCTCGGCCGCTCCCGCAACGGCCAATTCGAAGCTAGGGTTAGGAGTCTGCTCGGCGCATGTCAATCGTTGCGGTAAATTGTTCATATCAATAGGGAAATCGCTATTATGCCTCGACCGCCAGGGAGTTTTCGCGCTGAACTCTCGCCCGCATCGGCGCCATCTTCATCTTGCGCCTCTCGACCGACGAAGGGATCCTGAGGCTATCCCGATATTTAGCGACGGTCCGGCGCGCCACAAGGATATTCGCCTTGCGCAGGCGTTCGACGATCACGTCGTCCGACAGCACGTCTTCGGGGTTTTCGTCGTCGATCATCTGCCGGATGCGCTGGCGCACCGCTTCAGCCGAATGGGCCTGTCCCGGCTCGCTCGAGGCGATCGCGGCGGTGAAGAAATATTTCATCTCGAACAGGCCGCGCGGCGTCTGGATGAACTTGTGCGCGGTCGCGCGCGAGACCGTCGATTCGTGCACGCCGATCGCTTCGCCGACCATCTTGAGATTAAGCGGCCTCAGGCCCGATACGCCTTCGAGCAGGAAGGAATCCTGCCGGCGCACGATCTCGCTCGCGACGTTGAGGATGGTGCGCGCGCGCTGTTCGAGGCTCTTGGTCAGCCAGTTCGCCGCCTGCAGGTGGGTGGAAACGTATTGGCGGTCCTCGTCCCGCTTGGCGCCGCGCCGGATCTCGGCCGCATAGACCTCGTTCACCAGCACGCGCGGGAGCGCCCTCGTATTGAGCTCGACCCGCCAGCCGAAATCCGGCGCTGCGGTGACGTGAACGTCGGGGATCGCCGGCGCCACCGGCGGATCGCCGAAGGCGCGTCCAGGCTTCGGCTCGAGCCGCCTGATCTCCGCGATCATGTCGCGCAAGTCCTCGTCGTCGACGCCGCAGGCGCGGCGCAGCAGCGCAAAGTCGCGCTTGGCGAGCCCCGGCAGGTTTTCGATGAGCGCCTGCATCGCCGGATCGAAACGGTCGCGTTCCTTGAGCTGAAGCGCCAGGCACTCGGCGAGCGAGCGCGCGAAGACGCCGGTCGGCTCCAGGGTTTGCATGCGCGAGAGCACGCGCTCGACGTGTTCGACATCGGCGCCGAGCCGCTCGGCGACTTCGCCCGTCGAGCCGACGAAATATCCGGCCTCGTCCAGCGCGTCGATCAGCGCGGCGCCGATCATGCGCTCGGCCGGGTCGGCCAGCAGGATCGCGGCCTGACGCTCAAGATGATCGCGAAGCGATACGGACTCGGCGACATAAGCTTCGAGATCGGGGGCTTCGCCGGCGTCGTGCCCGGCGCTCACCCCCGTCCACGCCTGCGCGCTCAAAGACTCGGCCGGCGCCGAGGGCGGCGGGGCGCTCCGGTCCGCGTCGAAGGCGTTGTCGACCTCCGTGCCGAGATTGGCGGCGAGGCGCCCTGCGTCCGTCTCCAGCGCCTCTCCAGCCCAATCACCGGGTTCGGCCGGCGCCTCGGCGAAGCCGGGAGGGTCGGTCGGCTCCGAGCTCGGCTCCTCGCGGTCCTCCGCCCGCTCAAGCAGCGGATTGCTCGTCAGTTCGTTCTCGATGAACTGGGTCAGCTCGAGGTTCGGCATCTGCAACAGCTTGATCGCCTGGAGAAGCTGCGGCGTCAGAACCATGGCCTGACCTTGCCGCAACGCCAATTTGGCCGAGAGCGCCATACCTAAAGCCAGCCCTTCACCATACCCACCAAAAACTCATTTTGCCGCCACGGCTCGCCATGCCTCAGCGACGTCGCGCAAGCGGCCCGCTTTTTGCTTGGAACGCGCCCGCTCTATAGCACGCCTCGAAAGGATTTCGAGGTCATCGCGTCGCCGAGCGCGTCCGTGAATTGTTAACGGCGTTTGCCCCGGCCTGCAACAGCCAGATTGTCAGATAGCACCGGTGGATTAACCGACTGCCCTTGCGGGGGAAGAATTTGGGGCTCGAAAATTGATATAAAGACTTGCTTATATGTTTATTGCGCGTTCACGGCGCCGCTGGTAAGAGACGCCCTCCATAATCAAGGACGTTCCCAGCTCATGAGCAAAGCCGCCGATTACGCCGTCGCCGACATCAAGCTTGCCGACTATGGCCGCAAGGAGCTCGCCATCGCCGAGACCGAGATGCCGGGCCTGATGGCGACGCGGGCCGAATACGCCAAGAGCCAGCCGCTCAAGGGCGCGCGCATCGCCGGCTCCCTGCACATGACCATTCAGACCGCCGTCCTGATCGAGACCCTGAAGGCGCTCGGGGCGGATGTGCGCTGGGCCTCGTGCAACATCTATTCGACGCAGGATCACGCCGCCGCTGCGATCGCGGCGACCGGAACGCCGGTGTTCGCCATCAAGGGCGAGGGCCTCAAGGACTATTGGGACTACACCCACCGCATCTTCGAATGGGCGGACGGGGGCACGCCGAACATGATCCTCGATGACGGCGGCGACGCCACCATGCTGATCCATCTCGGCCAGCGCGCCGAGAAAGGCGACACGAAGTTTCTCGACACCGGCTCGAACGAAGAAGAAGAGGTGCTCTACGCCGCCATCAAGGCGCGGCTGAAAAGCCATCCCGGCTGGTATGGCAAGAACGCGGCTTCGATCCGCGGCGTCACCGAAGAGACGACCACCGGCGTCCATCGCCTCTACATCATGGCCAAGGAAGGCAAGCTCCTGTGGCCGGCGATCAACGTCAACGACAGCGTGACCAAGTCGAAGTTCGACAACCTCTATGGCTGCCGCGAGTCGCTGGTCGACGGCATCCGGCGCGGCACTGACGTCATGATGGCGGGCAAGGTGGCGATGGTCGCGGGGTTCGGCGATGTCGGCAAGGGCTCGGCCGCAAGCTTACGCAACGCCGGCTGCCGGGTGATGGTCTCCGAGGTCGATCCGATCTGCGCGCTTCAGGCGGCGATGGAGGGCTACGAAGTCACGACCATGGACGACGCCGCGCCCCGCGCCGACATTTTCGTCACCGCGACCGGCAATGTCGACGTCATCACGCTCGACCACATGCGCGCCATGCACGACCGCGCCATCGTCTGCAACATCGGCCACTTCGATTCGGAGATCCAGGTCGGGGCGCTGCGCAACATGAAGTGGAGCAACGTCAAGCCCCAGGTCGACGAGATCGAGTTCCCCGACGGCAAGAAGCTCATCCTTCTGTCGGAGGGGCGCCTCGTCAATCTCGGCAACGCCATGGGCCATCCCTCGTTCGTGATGTCGGCCTCGTTCACCAACCAGACCCTGGCGCAGATCGAGCTCTTCACCAAGCCCGGGCAGTATGACAAGCAGGTCTACACGCTGCCCAAGCATCTCGACGAGAAGGTCGCCTCGCTCCATCTGGCCAAGATCGGGGTCAAGCTTACCAAGATGACGGCGGAGCAGTCGAAATATCTTGGCGTCCCCCAGGCCGGGCCGTTCAAGCCGGAGACCTACCGGTACTGAAGCGGCTCCTTCGTCGCTCGCTTTTTGGAAGAGAGCGCTGGGGCGCCGCCGCCAGGGCAGTCGGCCCGTCCCTCGCGTCATCGGCGCTCCCGTTGGGCCGTGTCTTCGATCGCGCTCGCCAGTCGACAGCGTTGCTCGACGAGGCCGGATGGACAAGCTTGGCCGCGCCCCCTGCTGTGGCGGTGAGGTGTGATCGAAAAGCTCAACAGCGCGCTTGAAAGCCTGCCAAACAAGGGCGCCCGCTAAAGGGTTATCCCCCGGCCGTGGCCGGGCCAGGCGGCCATCGCCGGATCACGGTCAATCTCGTGCAGCCGGGTTCTATCAACGCTTAATGCCGAGACTCGATGATCGGAACCGATCATCGCCTTCATGGCCGAAAGCGCGAATGCGCGCCCGCGCCGTTGCGCGGATCAAGTCGCGCTCAAATGGAACGGGTATAAGTGGGCGGGGACAGCGGCCGCGAAGAGCGCCGGACTGCCCCTTTCAATTCGCGCGTCGCCGTCACTCTGGACGAGGATGGCTAACCACGAAGCCACACAATCTATTGCAGAAAATTAGAAATGGCGTTAAGCTCTCCCCATGACCGATTCCGCCCTTCAGCCAAAAAACCCTCGAGTCGGCGCCGGCCCCATCGCGGCTTCACGGGCCAAAGCGCCCGCGAAAATTCTCTGCCACCGAAAATCCATCATAACTCATTGATAAGTCTCGATTCGGACGAGAGAATCCAAGGAAATCCAAGGAAATCCAAGGGCCTCGCGAGGGCAAATTCGCGCCAAATGGCCCGCGGCCAACGAAACCCAAATTGACGGAAAACCGCGCCCGCCGCGACGAAGCTAAAGTAGCCTAGCCTGAAGTGTAGATCATCGCATTGGCCGCCGCAGGGCCCTGGCTCAGTCGGGCGCCTTGCCGAACGGGATGCCGTTGATCTTGATCGATCGCGCGGCGTCCAGTTCGACCAGCCAGCTCAGGCTGCCGTCGCTCTCGCTCTTTCCCAGGCCCTTGGCCAGCGCCAGGGCGGGCATCGCCTTGCCGGCGACGTCGGGGCCGAGCGCCTGGACCGCCGCCATTGTCTTGTCGAAACCGCGCATGCGGACCGTTATCGCGCCGGTCGGCTTGTTGTGGTCGAGGCGGATGGCGCCGGTGAAGTCCGCGTCGACCGCTGGCGCGACGACATGCGAGGGGGCGAACTCGATGCGCACCGGACCGGCGCTGAGCAGAGCCGCCTCGACCTTGTCCGCATTGTCGTCGCTGAGCAGGGGTCCGTCGCCCTGAAGGCTCAGGTCGGAGATCCATTCGTTGGCCGCCGCTGCGATGTCGACGCCCTTCAAGGTCGCCGCGACATCGATCTTAGACGGCGTGAGGGCGCCGGCGTTGGGCGGGATGAGCCCGACGGGCAGGCTCAAGCCTTCGGCCGAGACGCCGAGGCTGATCGAACTCTGCGGCCCCGCATTGGCCGCGCTGAGCTCATACTTGACGTTCGCCAGCGCAATGGCGCCCAGGGACGCGGTGACGACGGTCTTCTTAGCCTCGATCCCCTCGTTGAACTTGAGCCCGGGCGCCGCCAGGTCCTTGAGCAGGCCCTTGAGCTCCGCTTCGTGGCCGGCGAGGTCGGCGCGCTCCGGGTGCGCCGCGATGAGGCTCCAGAGGTCGAAGGCCTTGCGGCTCTTGAAGCCGTCGACGCCAAGATTGATCAGCGCCTTTTCCACCCTCGCGCTGAAATTGACCGCGGCGTTCTCCGCACCGATCCCCGTCGCCTTGAGGCCGATGTCGGAAATGTCCTCCTTCGCCGCCGTCGACACCGAATTGTCGGCGCCGGTGGTGGTGGTGATGGTCTCCTCGACGGGGCCGAAATCCATCGACTCGGCGAGCTTCGGATTCTGGAGCTGGAAGGCGCCCTTGTCCAGTTTCGCCGAGCCGGAGAGAATCCACGCGATGGCGGGACTGATCAGCGCCGTCGAGTTGAAATTCGTGAGCTCGAGGCTGCCGCTCGCGTCTTTGGCGCGGAAGGCGATTTTGGGAAGCGAATCCATGCCGACCCGCCAATTGCCGTCATCCTGCTCGACCGCCTTGGATGCGATGACGGCGGGATCGTAGGAAACGCCGGTTTCCTTGATGAGGGCGTTCAGCGCGCTCAAATCGGCGGAGACGAGATAGTGGGAGTTTTCAGGGGTCACCGTCACGACCGGGGAGGCGCCGGCCTCAGCGGCGGGCAAAAACTTCGCGATCAGGGCTTTCAGCGCCTCCGCGCCATCGGGCGTGGCGGGCTTGTCGCCGGCCAGGGCGGGAAACGCCCACAGCGCCGCAGCCAGCGACACGGGCGCAAGGCGGCGGCGCGATCGGCGCGGGTGGAAGCGGACGGAAAGCATGGGCGGCCTGTTCGGTTGAGCGAGGACAATCCGAGCTTGCGCCCAGCCTATTTCAGATTCTTCTCCATCGCGCGACAAATTCTGCGTTAAGGCGGGGGCGAAAGCTCGCGAGCCGCCTCACCGCGCCGGCAACGCCGCCTGACTTTTCGGCGCCTGCATCCTGGCGACGCCGGCCTTGACCGCCTGCTGCACCTTCTCGAAAGCGCGCACCTCGATCTGTCGCACCCGCTCGCGCGACACGCCGAATTCGGTCGAGAGCTCCTCGAGCGTGATCGGATCGTCGGCGAGCCTGCGGGCCTCGAATATACGCCGCTCTCGCGGATTGAGCACGCTCAGCGCGCCGCGCAGCGCGCCCAGGCGGGCGTCGGATTCCTCCCGGTCGGCGAGCAGCGTTTCCTGGTCGGCGCTGTCGTCGACGAGCCAGTCCTGCCACTCGCCCTCGCCGCCCTCGCGCAGAGGCGCATTGAGCGAGGCGTCGCCGCCGAGACGGCGGTTCATGTCGATCACGTCCTGCTTGCCGACGCCGAGCCGCTTCGAGATCGTCTCGACCTGGTCGTCGCGCAGATCGCCCTCGTCGAGCGCGGAAATCTTGCTCTTGGCCTTGCGCAGGTTGAAGAACAGCTTCTTCTGGCTTGCCGTCGTGCCCATCTTCACCAGCGACCACGAGCGCAGGATGTATTCCTGGATCGAGGCGCGAATCCACCACATCGCATAGGTCGCGAGCTTGAAGCCCTTCTCCGGCTCGAAGCGCTTGACCGCCTGCATGAGGCCGACGTTGCCCTCGGAGATCACCTCGCCTATGGGCAGGCCGTAGCCGCGATAGCCCATCGCGATCTTGGCCACGAGCCGCAAATGTGAGGTGACGAGCTTGTGCGCCGCCTCGCGGTCCCCATGCTCGCGCCAGCGCTTGGCGAGCATGTATTCCTCCTGCGGCTCCAGCATGGGAAACCGCTTGATCTCCTGCAGGTAACGGGCAAGCCCAGACTCGCCCGCGATGACGGGAAGCGTCGCAGCCATAAGGAATCTCCAGTCGGAGCCCGGGTCGTCAAAGCCCGTCTCCGTCGGCTCAAGGCCGCGTTGTGGACTATTGTGCCGCTAAGCATGGCCGAAAGAGGGCCCAAGCTGGCAAAGTCGGTTGAAACAATTGTGAACCTTATGTTGGCCTTTTCGGTTCAATTTGGCCTTTGTTACACCCCCGCATCTTCCAAAGCACTGAGGAGATTCATGAAATCCCTGGGCGGGGAGACTTCGAACCGGCGCGATTCCCCTGTGATGGGATGCTCGAAGCCGAGCACCGCGGCGTGCAAAGCCTGCCGCCCGAGATCGGCGAGCGCCGAGCGGGCGCGGTCGCCGAGCAGCGCGGCTTTGGTCGTGAACCCCGATCCATACGCCGAATCACCCAATAGCGGATGGCCGATCGAGGCCATGTGAACCCGAATCTGGTGGGTCCGCCCGGTCTCGAGCTGGCACGCGACAAGGCTTGCCGGGCCGAGGTTTTCCTCAAGCCGCCAGTGGGTCGTGGCGCGCCGCCCGCGCTCCCCGCTCATGACCGCCATTTTCTCCCGGCGCCGCGGATCACGGCCGATCGACGCGTCCACCTTGCCGACGGTCGCATCGAAGGCGCCCCACACCAGCGCGAGATATTCGCGCTTGAGCGAGCCGGTGCGCCCATGATCGGCGAAGAGGTCCGCCAAGCCCCGATGCGCCGCATCCGTCTTGGCGATGACCAGAAGCCCGGACGTGTCCTTGTCGAGCCGGTGCACGATTCCAGGCCGCCTGACCCCGCCGACGCCCGACAAGCTCGCCCCGCAATGCCGGATCAGCGCGTTGACAAGGGTGCCAGAGGCGTGGCCTGGCGCCGGATGGACCACGAGGCCGGCCGGCTTGTCGATCACGATCAGATGCTCGTCCTCGTAGACCACGGCCAGGGCTATGTCCTCGCCCGCGAGGCTCGAGTCCTCCGGCGCCGGCGCTTCAAAGGCGATGCGCGTCCCTGCTGCGAGTCGCATCGACGGATCGCGCGCGATGCTGTCGTTGATCCTCACTTCGCCGGCCTCGATCAGGACTTTCAGCCGGGTCCGCGACAGCGCGATGCGTCTTGCGCCCGCAGCCTGGCCCAGGAACCGGTCGAGCCGCTCGCCCGCGTTCTCTTCCTTGACGTGGAAAACCTGCAGCCCTTCGGGCGCGACAAGCGGAGGGCTTCGCGCCGCATCAACGGCAACGTCGTCCACGTTGACCGGATCAGGCTCGGCCGCATGACTCCAGGCGCGCTGCTTGGCCTTTGAGTTCACGTACGCTCCCGGCGGCGCGGTCGACTGACGCTGGTCTCCGCCGCGGGCGGTGCGACGAGCGGGCCGAGCGCCGCGACGATCGCTTCTACGTCGGGACGCGCGCCGGCTTTATGCGCGTCGAGGCCGCGCCGCATAGCCGCGACATGGGCTGGGCTGTTGCCGCAACAGCCGCCGATAATGCGCGCGCCGCAATCCGCCGCGAGACCCGCGTATCTCTGCATCAGTTCGGGCGTACCGGAATAGTGAATCTCCGCTCCGTGCCATTGGGGCACGCCGGCGTTCGCCTTGGCGATCAGGACCTCGCCGGGCTTCATTGCAAGGATCGCCGCCAGGAGATCGGAGGCGCCGACGCCGCAATTGGCGCCGTAGGCGACAGGCGCCGGGTCGAAAGCCTGGACAAAATCGCTGAACGCCGCGGGCGTAACGCCCATCATGGTCCGTCCAGCGGTGTCGAAGCTGGCGGTGATCGTGTAGGGCATGCCACACTTGGCCGCGGCCCGCGCCGCCGCGCGCATTTCCTCCGGCGCGGACATGGTCTCGATCCAGGCGACGTCCGCGCCACCCTCGCGCAGGCCCTCGATCTGATCGACGAAAACCTCGACCGCCTCGTCTTCGGTGAGCGGGCCGAGCGGAGCCAGAAGATCGCCCGTCGGGCCGACGGATCCGGCGACGACCACAAGACGCCCAGCCTTGTCGGCGACCTTGCGCGCGATCTGAGCAGCGAGACGGTTGAGCTCGCGCGTCCGACCCTCGAGGTTGTGCAGCATCAGGCGCCGGCGATTGGCCCCGAACGTGTTGGTCAGGATGATGTCGGAACCCGCATCGACGAAAGACCGATGCAGGCTCTCGATCCGGTCCGGATGCTGAGCGTTCCAGAGTTCGGGCGAGTCGCCCGAGGTCAGGCCCATGGCGAAAAGATTGGTGCCGGTCGCGCCGTCGGCCAGCAACGGCCGTCCCTCGGCCAGAAGAGATTGCAACATGTCGGGTTCTCTAGGACGCCGCAGCCGGTTTTTCCACTATATTCAGCGTGTCACCCACCAGGCGCAAGATTCAGATCCGGCCGCGCGCCTTGTCGCTGAAGGGCAATGGCCTGGGGAAACACAAAGGGCGATTTCGTCGCGGAGCGTAAATGATGAGGCTCTGAACTGGATCGAGGCTGTCTCGAAACTAGACGCGCCAGACGGCCAGGCGGGCGGCTTTGCTCATGAGCCCCGTCTCGCCGGTGGTCGCGCCACATTTGTTGAAGTATCCGCGGGTGTTTTTCATCCAACGCGCCTAAACCGCGTGCTAAATTCACAGCGCAAGGACGCGCTGAAAAATTGATAGGGTCGCCCATGCTTCACGCTCTGCGCTCGCTCGCCCTTCTGCTCGTCCTGCTTGCCGGAAGCGCCGTCGCCGCCGAAACCAAACCCTTCGCGCGCGAGGAGATGGCGAGCGATACTGTTCGCCTGACGGAGACTCTACGCATCGCGACCGCCGCGATCGGCGCGCAGGTCAAGGGCAAGACGCCGCAGCAATTGCTGGCCGAGGCCGCCAGAGCTGTCATGGGCTCCAATTTCGCCGACGCCGAAAAACTCGCGGGCGCCGCGATCACCGCTGCGCCCAAGGACCCAGCCAACTGGCTCAGCTTTGCCGGGATTGCCGCTGCGGCGGACGACGCCAAGGCGAACGACCGCTACCAAATGGTCACACAGGGCGCGACCGCGGCCTACGCCGCCTATCAGCATTCGACGACGCCGGACGCCCAGGCCGAGGCGCTCGCCATGCTCGCTGATCTGCTCGCGCGCCACGAGCAATGGCGCCCCGCGCTCGACGCCCTGAAAGCCTCGCTCGACCGCCGGGACTCCATTGACGTGCGCAAGACCTACGAGGCGATGCGCGCCGAGCACGGGTTCCGCATCCTCGACTACAAGGTTGACAACGAATCCGCGCTGCCGCGCGTCTGTTTCAACTTCTCGGAGCCGCTCGCGCGCCGCACCGATTTTTCGCCCTATGTCGCGGTGTCGGGATCGAGCGATACCGCCATCTCGAACGAGGACCAGCAGATCTGCGTCGAGGGCCTCAAGCATGGCGAGCGCTACGCGATCGTGCTGCGGCAGGGCCTGCCCTCGGCGGTCGGCGAATCGCTGCTCAAATCCGCTGACTATGAGATCTACGTGCGCGACCGCTCGCCGCAGGCGCATTTCGCCGGCCGGGCCTATGTGTTGCCGCGTGAGGGCCAGAAGGGCGCGCCCCTCGTCACCGTCAACACGGACAAAGTCTCGATCGACGTCTATCGCATAGGCGATCGCAATCTGCTGGCGACCGTCAATCGCGACGACTTTCTGAAACCCATCGACTCGTCGCGCGCGCAGGAGATCGCCTCGCAGGACGGAGCGAAAGTCTGGAGCGGGACGATGGACGTCGCCGCCGCGCTCAATCAGGACGTCGTGACCGACTTTCCGGTGCTTGACGCGGTCGGCAAGCTCGAGCCGGGCGTCTATGTGATCACCGCGCGGCCGTGGAAGGGCGCCTCGAATCCCGCCGACGCCAGCGCAGACGAGAGCGTGCAGCTCGCGGCGCAATGGATGGTGGTCTCGGACCTGGGACTCACCGCGATCTCCGGCGACGACGGCGTGCACGCGCTCGTCCAGTCGCTGGGGACCGCCGGGCCACTCCCGGGCGTCGAGCTCAGGCTTATCGCGCGCAACAACGAAGTGCTGGCGACGAAGACGACCGGCGTCGACGGGCGGGCCGATTTCGATCCGGGCTTGTCGCGCGGCAAGGGCGGTTCGGCGCCCGGCCTTCTGGTCGCAACCCTCGCCGGCGACTACGGATTTCTCAGCCTCGCCCAGAACGCGTTCGACCTCACCGACCGCGGCGTCGCCGGCCGCGATCCGCCTGCCGCGCTGGACGCGTTTCTTTACACCGAGCGCGGTGTCTACCGCTCCGGCGAAACCGTGTTCGCAACCGCTCTTCTGCGCGACTCGAAAGGCGTCGCGAAATCCGGCTTGGCCCTGACGCTCGTGGTCAAGCGGCCGGACGGCGTCGAGTATCGGCGCGCGACGCTGCCCGACCAGGGTCTCGGCGGCCGCGCCTACGCCATACCGTTGCTGCCGGGCTCGGCCGCAGGCAAGTGGTCGATCGAGGCCTACGCGGATCCGAAGGGCCCGAGCATCGGCCGAGTCGAGTTCCTGCTCGAGGACTACATTCCTGAGCGGCTCGATTTCACGCTTCATGCAGCGAAGCCTGTCATCGCCCCCGGCGAACCGGTTGCCTTTTCACTTGATGCGCGCTTCCTCTATGGCGCGCCGGCGAGCGGGCTCGATGTCACCGGCGCCATTCGGCTGCAGGCGGTCGAAGGCGGGGCGCTCGCCGGTTTTCCTGGCTACGTCGCGGGCCTCGCCGACGACGATTTCACCACCCTCGAGACTCAGTTTTCCGACAAGGTTGAGACCGACGACAAGGGCCATGCCGACCTTTCGGTCGAATTGCCGGACGGCGCGAGCACGCGCCCGCTTGAAGCGAAACTGATCGTCGACGTTGGCGAGCCCGGCGGACGCACGGTCGAGCGCACGCTCGTGTTGCCTGTGCGCGCGAAGGGCGTAGCGGTCGGGATCAAAAAAGACTTCGACGCCTCGTTGAGCGCGGGCGATGTCGCGACGTTCGAGGCGATCGCTATTGCACCGGACGGCGCGCGGATCGCGCGCAAAGGCGCGGAATGGTCGCTCTATCAGGTCACCAACGACTACCAGTGGTTCAATCCTGACGGCCGTTGGAGCTACGAATCCGTCAAGTCCTCGAAGCGCATTGCGAGCGGTACGATCGACATTGGCGCTGACGTGGCCGCGAAGTTTTCCGGCCGCGTCGGCTGGGGCGCGCATCGGCTGGACGTCAAGACGCTCGACGGCGAGCAGACGAGCGTCGCGTTCGACGTCGGCTGGTCGGGGACGGCCAGCGCCGACACGCCCGATAATGTGGTCGTGACCCTCGACAAGACCAATTACGCGGCGGGCGAACAGGCGAAATTGCGCATTGCGTCGGCCTTCGCGGGCAAGGCGACGATCGCGCTGGTCGGGGACAAGATCGGGCGCTTCATCGACGTGGATCTTGTCTCCGGCGACAACGTCGTTCCGTTTTCTGTCGGAGGCGACTGGGGGCCCGGCGCGTACGCCGTCGCGCTGACCCATCGCCCGCTCGACGTTGGGGCGAAGCGCATGCCCGGCCGCGCGCTTGGGCTGGCCTGGTTCGCCATCGATCGCGGCTCGCATACGCTCGACGTCAAGCTCGACGCGCCGCCGCTGGCGAGGCCGCGCCAGTCGATGACGCTGCCCATTCATCTTGCGGGCCTCGCGCCGGGCGAGGAGGCGCGCGTCACCGTCTCGGCGGTCGACATCGGCATTCTCAATCTGACGGGATTCAAGACGCCTGACGCGAACGCTTATTTCTTCGGGCAGCGCAAGCTGCCGGTCGAGATCCGCGATCTCTGGGGCATGCTGATCGACGGCATGCAGGGCGCGGCCGGCGCCATCCACACCGGCGGCGATTCCAGCGGCGGCGTCGAAGGCAATCTGCCGACGCAAGAGCCGCTTGCCCTGTTCTCCGGCGTCGTCAAGGTCGACGACCAGGGCAACGCGTCCGTCTCGTTCGACCTGCCGGCGTTCAATGGTTCGGTGCGGCTGACCACTGTCGCCTGGGCGAAGGACAAGGTCGGGTCCGGGCAGGCCGACGTCGTCGTGCGCGACTCGGTCGTAGTCGCCGCCACCCTGCCGCGTTTCCTCAATGTCGGCGACCGCTCCGAAATGCATGTCGAGATCGACAATGTCGAGGGTGACGCCGGCGAGTACGAGCTCGACCTCGACATCCACGGGCCGCTGACCGCCGATGCGGACGCAATGACCAAGTCGGTGCGCCTCGACCTGCATCAACGCAAATCATTGGCGATGCCGATTGCAGCGGCTGGCGTTGGCGTCGCCGAGCTTGACCTGAGGCTCACGGGGCCAAAGACGGATCTCACCCAGCATTTCCGCCTCGGCATCGCGTCAGGCGCGCCCGACTCCTATCGGCGCACGGTGACGCCTCTGCCGGGCGGAGCAAGCCAGACCATCTCGGGCGATCTTCTCGCCGATTTCATTCCCGGCACGGGCTCGATCGCGATCTCCGCTTCGCCCTTCGGCGCGTTCGACGCGCCGGCGCTGCTCGCCGCGTTGCAACGCTACCCCTACGGCTGTTCGGAGCAGACGGTCAGTATCGCCATGCCGCTGCTCTACGTGAACCGTCTCGCTTCGATCGAGCATCTCGGCGTCGACCCCGATCTCGACGCCCGGATCAACCAGGCGATCGAGCGCGAGCTCAGCCGCCAGAGCGCGAGCGGCGCCTTTGGCATGTGGAGCGCCGACAGCAACGATGACGACGCTTGGCTCGACGCCTTCGTCACCGACTTTCTGACCCGCGCGCGCGAGCGCAATTTCTCTATGCCGCAACAAGCCTTCGATCAGGCGCTTGACCGGCTGCGCAACGAGGTTGTCAACGCGCCCGAGCCGAACAAAGATAACGCCGCGGCGATCGCCTACGCGCTCTATGTTCTCGCCCGCAACGGGCGACCCGTCATTGGCGACCTGCGCTATCTCACCGACGCCAAGCTCGAAGCGTTCACGTCGCCGCTGGCCAAGGCTCAGCTTGCGGCCGCGCTCGCGATGCTCGGCGACCAGGCGCGCGCGACGAGCGCCTTCGGCGCGGCGCTCAAAGCCCTTGACGCCGAGCGCGACGAGGGCTCGCGGTCCGATTATGGCTCGCGGCTGCGTGACGCTGCGGCCGTGCTCGCGCTCGTCGCCGAGGCCAAGCTCGGCGCTATCGAGGGCGACGCGATCGCGCGCGCCGGCGCCGTCCTCGAACAGGCGAGGGCCGAGCGCTCGTTTCTCAGCACACAGGAAATGAACTGGATGACGCTTGCCGCCGAGGGGCTCGCCGAGCATGCATCGCTTGCTCAGTTTCGCGTCGATGGCGAGCCGGTCAAAGGCGCGCTCTATCGGCGATGGAGCGGACCGTCGCTGCCTGGGCGATCCATAGTCATCGCCAATGCCGGGCAGAATCCGGCGCGACTCGTCGTCTCGGTTTCGGGCGCGCCGATCGAGCCGGACCCGGCGGTCGCCAAGGGCTATGCGATCGAACGATCGTTTTACAAGCTCGACGGGACGAAGCTCGACGCGCTGCAAAGCATGGCGCAGAACGAGCGCGTCGTGGTGTCGCTGAAAGTGACGGAGGCGCAAGCGCGCTATGCGCGGCTGCTCGTCGTCGACCGTCTGCCTGCAGGGCTTGAGATCGACAATCCGGCTCTGGTCGACGGCGGCTCGGTCGAAGCCTTCTCCTGGCTCAGCAAGGACGTCGAGCCTACGCACACCGAATATCGCGACGACCGTTTCGTGGCGGCCTTCGATCGGGCCGAGGGCCAGTCGGCGTTCATCACCATGGCCTACGTGGTGCGCGCCGTCGCGCCCGGCCGCTACATCTATCCGCCAGCGACGGCCGAGGACATGTACGACCCGGACCGCTACGGCCGCACCGCCTTTGGCGACCTGGAGGTGAAGGCGAAGTGAGGCATGGCGCTCGTCAGGCGAGACCCGCATCCGGCCGCGCCTTTGGCGCGTCCACCTTCCCCCAGGGGGGAAGGGGCGCCCCTCCCTTCTCCCTCGGGGAGAAGGTGGCCCGAAGGGCCGGATGAGGGCCTCGCCGACAGGCGAGGGCACGGCATGACGCGTGTTCCTCGCCGCCTCATCGTCATCGCGCTCGCCGCTGTGCTCACGCTCATCGCAGCGGCAGGTTTCGGCGCGTCCGTCGCATGGAAGCGATACGTCGCAAGCCTCGGCCCGCTCGATCTTGCCGCGTCGCGCGAAGGCTCGACGATCGTCGTCGACCGCGACGGTCGGCTGCTCAGGCCCTTCACTCTGCCCGACGGCCGCTGGCGGTTGCCGGCGACCACGCATGACGTCGATCCGCGCTACGTCGCGATGCTGGTCGCCTACGAGGACGGGCGGTTCTATGAGCACAACGGCGTCGACCTTCGCGCGCTTATTCGCGCCGGCGCGCAATGGCTGATGCGCGGCCATGTGGTGTCCGGCGGTTCGACCCTGCCGATGCAGGTCGCGCGGCTGATCGAGCCGCGGCCAGATCGCACGATCGCCGCCAAGCTCAGGCAGATCGCCCGCGCGCTCGAGATCGAGCGCGAAGTCGGCAGGTCTGGAACGCTCGACCGCTATCTCACGCTGGCTCCGTTCGGCGGCAATCTCGAGGGCGTGCGGGCGGCCTCGCTCGCCTATTTCGGCAAGGAGCCGCTACGGCTGACCCTTGCCGAGGCGGCGCTTCTGGTCGCGCTGCCGCAATCGCCCGAGGCGCGCCGGCCGGATCGCTCGCCTAAGGTCGCGCGCGCCGCCCGCGACCGCGTGCTCGACCGTGTCGCCGCGCGGGGCCTGATCAGCAGCGCCGACGTTGCGGCGGCCAAGCGCGAACCGGTTCCTGAGGCGCGTCTCGCCTTTCCTGCGCTCGCCGCTCATGCCGCAGAAGAGGCCGTCGTCGCCGACCGAGAGGCTAAAGTCATCAAACTCTCGATCGACGCGCGCCTGCAGGCGAAGCTTGAGACGCTGGCGAAGGAGAGCGTCGCGCGGCTTGGCTCAAGACTGTCGGGGGCGATCGTCGTCATCGACAATGCGAGTGGCGAAATTCGCGCCCGCGTGGGCTCAGCCGGCTATGACGACACCTCGCGCGACGGCGCGATCGACATGTCGCGCTCGCCCCGCTCGCCGGGCTCGGCGCTGAAACCGTTCATCTATGCGCTGGCGTTCGAACAGGGCCTCGCCCATCCGGAGACGCGGCTGTTCGACCGGCCGATGCGCTACGGGGCTTATGCGCCTGAGAATTTCAATCTCGGCTACGAGGGCGCGGTGACGGCGCGCAAGGCGCTGCAGATGTCGCTCAACCTGCCCGCGGTCGAGCTCTTGTCCGCTGTCGGTCCAGCGACGTTTCTCGCTCGCCTCCACAGCGCCGGCGCCGAGATCGCGTTGCCGAAAGACACGCCGATCGGCCTCGCCATCGGCCTTGGCGGGTTGGGCATTTCGCTCACCGATCTTGCGCGGCTTTACGCCGGCCTCGCCCGCGGCGGCGAGGCGCCTCCGCTCGTCGAGCGGCTCGACGGTCAACCGCCGGTCATTGGCGAGCGCCGCGTGACCGATCCGGTCGCGGCTTATTACGTCGGAGACATCCTGCGCGGGGCGCCGCCGCCCGCCAATGCGCTCAAAGGCCGGATCGCCTTCAAGACCGGCACGTCCTACGGCTTCCGCGACGCGCTGGCGATTGGCTTCGACCGGCGGACCACGATCGCGGTCTGGGTCGGACGGCCCGACAATGGCCCAACGGCCGGCCTCATCGGCCGCGAGGCGGCGGCGCCGATCCTGTTCGACGCTTTCGAGCGGCTCGGCCGTAGCATCGAGCCGATCCCGGCGCCCAGGGGCGTCCTGAGAGCGGCCATCACCGCCGATCTCCCGCCGCCTTTGCGACGGCTGCGGCAGGATGCGCCGAAGAGCTTCGGCGCATCACAGGCAGCCTCGCTCAAGATCGCCTTCCCGCCCGACGGCGCGCGTATCGACCTCGGCCTCAAAGAGGGCATGCCCGATCATCCGCTGGCTCTGAAGGCGCTCGGCGGCGCGCCGCCGTTCACCTGGTTCGTCAATGGCGCGCCGGTGGGCGAAGCCGAGATCCGGCGCCAATCGGCCTGGAAGCCGGACGGCGCCGGCTTCGCCCGCGTGACGGTTACAGACGCCAAGGGCGCGTCGGACGCGGTGACGGTCAGGCTGGAATAATCAGGCTACCCCACCTTCGCCGCCGGCCACGCCGCGAGCAGCGCGCGCAGCGCGGCGACGAAGGCCAGTGGCTGGTCGATCATCACGTGATGCTCGGCCTCGGGGATCTCGACACAAGGCGAGCCGGGAGCGATGAGGCTTCGAAGATAGGCAGCGTCCTCGGCCTGAAAGAGCTGGGACTTCGCCCCGCGAAGGATTGCGAGGGGCGAACGTGCGCCCTTGACCATCGCGACCGGATCGAGCCGCCCGAACTTTTCCCAGAAATGCGGATCGAAGCTCAAGGACCAGGTCGCATTGCCCTCTGCGTCGACCCCCTTTCGCACCGAGCGGCGGGCGATGAAGTCGAGAATGAAGAGATTGAAGCAGGCCTGCGGCGGGGCGAGGCGGAAGCGGGCGATAACGGCTTCGAGCGAGGGCCGCACGCTATGCTCGCGCGAGTTCGGCCGGGGGGGCGCGGGATTGCGCTGGTTCTGCGGCGCGAAGAAGGGCGGATCGACCATCACCGCCGCGGCGAGCTCGTCGCCAAAATCATGCGCGAGCCCGACCGCGATACGCCCGCCGAACGAGTGCCCGACGACAACGGGCGGGCCGGCCTCGAACGCGCCGGCTTCACGGCCCACTTCGCGGGCCTCGCGGACGAACTGGCCGAAGCTGTAGGAGGAGCGCCAGTCCGAGCGCCCCATGCCGCTGAACGTCGGCGCGACGACGCGTCGTTCGCCGGCAAAGAACGGCGCGATGAAGCTCCACCAATCCGCGTGCGCGGCGCCGCCGTGCAGCAGGATCAGGCCTGGCTTGCCGCGCTCGCCCCAGGCGAGGGTCTCGACCTCAGCGCCCTCGACGGCGACGAACGTCCGCTCGGGCTCGATTGCGACAACGCGTTCGAACCATGCCGGCGCCGGGGGCTTTTGCCCGCGAAAGGCTGCGAGCGGAGCTATGGGGTTAGAGTCGGCCACGAGCGAACGTTCTTGAAGATTCAGGCGATTTCGAACAGGCCGGCCGCGCCCATGCCGCCACCGACGCACATGGTCACGACGACATAACGGGCGCCGCGCCTTTTCCCTTCGATCAGCGCATGGCCCGTCATGCGCGCCCCGCTCATGCCGTAGGGGTGGCCGACCGCGATCGCGCCGCCGTCGACGTTGAGCTTGTCGTTGTCGATGCCGAGCCGGTCGCGGCAGTAGATGACCTGAACGGCGAACGCCTCGTTCAATTCCCAAAGGCCGATGTCGTCCACCTTGAGGCCATGCGCCTTGAGCAGCTTCGGCACCGCGAACACGGGGCCAATCCCCATCTCGTCCGGATCGCAGCCGGCCACCGCCATGCCGCGATAGATCCCGAGCGGCTGAAGGTTGCGCTGGCTCGCGAGCTTGGCGTCCATGAGCACGCAGGCGCTGGCGCCGTCGGACAATTGCGAGGCGTTGCCGGCGGTGATGAACGAGCCGGCTTTGACCCGCTGCCCGTCGGCGAACACCGGCTTCAGCGCGGAGAGGCCAGCCAAGGTCGTGTCGGCGCGCGGCCCCTCGTCCTGCTTCAAGGTGATCGGCTTGTCCGAGACCGCGCCGGTCGCTTTGTCGGCGACTTTCATCACGCTGGGCAAGGGCGCGATCTCGGAGTCGAACCGGCCGGAGGCTTGGGCCGCGGCGGTCCTTTGCTGCGACTGCAGCGCATATTCGTCCTGGCGCGTCCGCGTGACCTGGTAGCGCTCCGCGACGATCTCGGCCGTCTCGAGCATGCTCATGTAGAGGTCGTTGCGGTGCTCGACGAGCCAGGGATCTAGAGCGCGATAGCGGTTCATTTTGTCGTTCTGGACGAGCGAAATCGATTCGAGTCCGCCGCCAATGGTGACGCTCATGCCGTCGTCGATGATTTCCTTCGCGGCGGTGGCGATCGCCATCAGGCCCGAGGCGCATTGCCGGTCGAGCGACATGCCGGCGACGCTGGTCGGCAGCCCGGCGCGCAAGGCGCACTGGCGGGCGACATTGCCGCCTTGCGCGCCTTGCTGGAGCGCCGCGCCCATCACCACGTCGTCGATCTCGCCCGGCTCGACGCGGGCGCGCGTCAGGGCGTTCGCGACCGCGTGCCCGCCCAGCGCCTGCGCCTGGGTGTCGTTGAACGCGCCGCGATAGGCCTTGCCGATCGGCGTGCGGGCGGTTGAGACGATGACGGCTTCACGCATGACGGGTCTCCGGGTGCTCCTGGACGGTAGAACTAGGAAGAGGGTTAAGTGAAACTCCGACTTTCTCGCGTCGGGTATCTTTGGCTAAAGGGTTTTCGCGGCCTGTTGGAGAACAGCCCGCATCAATCGCTGATAGGGCATGCGGCGCTTAGCCGCCTTTCGCTTGAACTCTAACACCAGGGCTCGCGGAAGGCGCAAGTTCACGCGTGCGTCCTTGTATAAATCCTCATAATCGGCGAGCCATTGTCGCATCGGCGCGCCACCGGCGGTGAGCTCATAGTCCTCTAGATTCGCCGCATCGAGAAACGCCTGTTCCTCCTCGTCGCTCTTGAACCTTGGATAGGGCTTCTTCGTCATCTGTCGCTCCGGTGAATGTAGTGAACGCTGACTGGCCGCAGGCGCAATCCGTCTTCGACCGATCGCATGGTGAAGACGACGAACACGCCGCGGCCTTCGCGGTTCTTCCCCGTCGCCCGATACCGGGTCTCTTCAGCATCGGGATCATCCCTCGTGGAAAGAGCGAACTGAGGCGTGACGATCGTTTCCGGGTCGCTCAACACATCCTCGATCTCTTTAATCGGGACCCGCGCGGCACGCTTATTCCGGTTGCCCTCGTCCCAATCAAATTTCGGCATCTATCTGTGTATCAATTTGTACACCCATTTGTCAACTGACTTGGCGGGTCATCTGGTTGACAATCGCGCATTTAGAGTTGCCAGCCATTCTCTAATTTCAACTCGGTCGAACAGTCCGAGGTTTATTGTTATCTCCCTGTTCCCGCCAGTTCCACGAACCGAGAGGACGAGTCGTTGATACGGTTTGAAACTGCTAAGGCCAGCGACGAAATTTGCCTTCACCACCAGCGATGGCAACACGTCCTTCGTGACAAATAGCGACCGGCAATGGATGCTATCCTCTACTAGAGTCAATGAAGTCGTCGCCATCCAAGATACAAAGACCGCGGGAACGCCACCCATTATCACCGTGGGCAACCAGAGTGCAGGGTCTTTTGCTACGGCGACGAGCGCACCCGCTAGAAATACAAGACCAAAGATAGTACAAAACAGCGCATACATTATCCACGAAGTGCGTAGAACGGTTCGCGAATCCGTCATCACCGCCAGATTAGACATAGTTCTTACGCAGTAAACGTTCCGCCCTCCGACGCGAGCTTCTCGAGCAGCGCCGCGGGCTTGAAGTCGTCGCCGAACCTGCCCTGATAGTCCTTGAGCCTGGCCAACACTGTCTTCAGGCCGACGTCATCGGCGTAGGCCATCGGGCCGCCGCGATAGACCGGCCAGCCGTATCCGTTGATCCAGACGATGTCGATGTCGGAGGCGCGCTGCGCCTTGCCCTCTTCGAGGATCTTCGCGCCCTCGTTGATCATCGGATAGATGAGCCGCTCGAGGATTTCGGAATCGCTCACCTTGCGCTGCTCGATCCCCTTCGATTTGGCGAAGTCGCGGATGATCGCCTCTACATGCGCGGAAGGCCTGGCGTTGCGCTTGTCGTCGTAGTCGTAGAAGCCCGCGCCGGTCTTCTGCCCGCGCCGGCCCTCCTCGCACAGGATTTCGCGGATCGTCGAGCGCTTCGACGTCGCGGCGGACCAGCCGATGTCGAGCCCCGCCAGATCGCTCATCGCGAACGGCCCCATCGGCAGGCCGAAGTCGGTAAGGACGCGGTCGACGTCGGACGGCGTCGCGCCTTCCAGAATGAGTTTTTGCGCCTCGCGCTGGCGCTGGGCCAGCATGCGATTTCCCACGAAGCCATGCGCGACGCCGACAACGACGGGAACCTTGCCGATCTTCGGTGCGAGCTGGACGATGGTCGCGAGCACGGACTTTGACGTCTTTTGCCCGCGCACGATTTCGAGCAGGCGCATCACATTGGCGGGCGAGAAGAAATGCATGCCGATGACGTCCTCGGGACGCTTGGTCATCGCGGCGATCGCGTCGATATCGAGATAGGAAGTGTTGGAGGCGAGGATCGCGCCGGGCTTCGCGACCTTGTCGAGCCGCTCGAACACGCTCTTCTTGAGATCCATGTCCTCGAACACCGCTTCGATCACGAGGTCGGCGTCGGCGAGGGCGGAAAAGTCGAGGGTCGGCGAAAGCCTGGCCATCCGCTCCTCGACCTCAGCCAGCGTCATGCGGCCCTTTTTTGCCGTGTTCTCATAGTTGCGGCGCATGATCGAGACGCCGCGGTCGAGCGCCTCTTTCGACGTTTCGACGATCGTCACGGGGATGCCCCCGGAGAGGAAATTCATCGCGATGCCGCCGCCCATGGTGCCGGCGCCGATCACGCCGACCCTGGCGATTTTCCGGGTGGGCGTGTCAGCCTCTATGTCGGCGACCTTGGCCGCCTGCCGCTCGGCGAAGAACACATAGCGTTGGGCCTTCGACTGCGTCGTCTGAAGCAGGGCCATGAACATGGCGCGCTCCTTCGCCACGCCTTCATCGAAGGGTAGGTCGACCGCGTTCCTGACCGACTCGATCGCCTTCTCCCAGGCCTCGAAGCCGCGGAACTTGCGCGCATTGGCCTTGCGGACCGTCTCGAAGATCTCAGGATGGCTCCGCGCCTCCTCGATCCTGTCCGACCGGTCGCGCGCCTTCTTCAAAGGCGCCTTCTCGGCGATCAGGCGCCTCGCGTAGGCGATCGCGCCTTCGCGCAGTTTTCCCTCCTCGGCGAGCTCGTCGACCACGGCCCAATCCCTGGCCTCGCGCGCGGAGAACGGCGCGCCGGACAGAATGATCTCCAGCGCCTTCTCGACCCCGATGAGGCGCGGCAGGCGCTGCGTGCCCCCGGCGCCGGGGATGAGGCCGAGCTTGATCTCTGGCAGGCCGCATTTCGCCGACGGAACGGCGATGCGGTAATGCGCCGTCAGCGCCACCTCGAAGCCGCCGCCGAGCGCCGTTCCGTGCAGCGCGGCGATCACCGGCTTCGAGGCGTTCTCGATTCGATCCAGGACCTCGGGCAGGTAGGGCCGGGCGTGGGGCTTGCCGAATTCGGCGATGTCGGCCCCGGCGATGAAGGTGCGCCCGGCGCAGATGATGACGATCGCCTTGACGGCGCCGTTCGCCTCCGCCGCCTCGACGCCTCGATTGAGGCCGTCGCGAACGGCCTGCGACAGCGCGTTCACCGGTGGGGAGTCGATCGTGACCAGCGCGACCTCGCCGTCAACCGTAAGGTCGGCGACCGAATTGATGGCGGCCATGGTGCGTTTCCTCTGCAGCGGGCGAAACGAACGCTCGATGGCGATCGGGGAGCGTGACGCTTTGTTGTCGCGCGGCGCTCGCGATATGTTTCAGCAGCCGGCCCCTCCGGTCAACTCCCGCCGTCGCCGGGAGTCGTCCGGCGCAAGGCCGAAGAATTTCGTCCGCCTCTGTAACCGGCCCCGGTTTCGAGCGTATAGGCTTTCGTGGACCGGGATCGATCCGTCGATCCCCTGCGCCAGGGAGGTCGAGAATGTTGACGCGTCGAACGGCTCTCAAGGGTCTCACCGCGATCGCGAGCGCCGGTTTGCTGCAATTCAGGAGCGCGCGGGCTGGGGGGAACGACCATGTCGTCCTGAGCGACGCCGAGTGGCGCGCGAGGCTGACCCCTCAACAATATGAGATCCTGCGCAAGGAAGGCACCGAGGCGCCTTTCACCAGTCCGCTTCTGCATGAAGAGCGGAAAGGGGTCTTCGCCTGCGCGGGCTGCGGTTTGGATCTGTTCTCGTCCTCGACCAAGTTCGACAGCGGCACGGGCTGGCCGAGCTTCTGGGCGCCCCTCGATAATGCGGTGGACACCCATGTGGACAAAACCTTTGGCATGATCCGCTCGGCCGTGGCCTGCCGGCGATGCGAGGGCCATCTCGGCCACGTGTTCGACGACGGACCGAAGCCGACGGGCCTGCGCTATTGCATGGACGGCCTGGCGCTGAGCTTCAAGCCGGCGACCGCGTGAGGCGGCTTTGCGTTTACCTTTGGTTAAGAACCTCGCCCTTGTAACACAACGCCCGCGCGAACGAAGTTGAGCGGCGCGGGACGAAGCTCTCGCAAGTGTGATGACACGACTGCGTGAGCAAGCCCGACTGTCGCGTCGACGCCATACTGACTCTTTATCGGAGGCCCGCGTTCATGATTCGCAATTCCCAACACTGGAGTCTGGGCCGAATGATTTCGTCATTCACAAGAGGCGCCGCTTTCCCGGCGCTGATACTGGTCGGGCTTCTCGCCGCGGCCGGTTTCGTCGCCACCCGGTCGACCGCCGAAGAGGCCCTCGTCGCGCCGCCGCCGACCGTTGACGAACAGGCGGGCGCCAAGACATCCGAGGTCGCGGTGATCGCGGGGGGATGTTTCTGGGGCGTGCAGGGCGTCTTTCAGCATTTGGCCGGCGTGACCAACGCGGTTTCCGGCTATGCCGGGGGGGCCAAGGCGACCGCGCATTACGACATGACCTCGGAGGGCGACACCGGACACGCGGAATCGGTGCAGATCACCTACGATCCGCGAAAGATCACCTATGGGCGCATTCTGCAGGTTTATTTCTCGGTCGCGCATGACCCGACCGAGCTCAACCGCCAGGGCCCGGACGAAGGCACGCAATATCGCTCGGCGATCTTCCCCGCGAACGACGAGCAGGCGAAAGTGGCGAAGGCCTATATCGCGCAGCTCGATGGGGCGCATGTGTTTCCGGCGCCGATCGTCACCACGATCGAGCCGGGGAAAACCTTCTATCGCGCCGAGGACTATCACCAGGACTTTCTGGCGAAGAACCCGACCTACCCTTACATCGTCTATAACGACCTGCCGAAGGTCGCGAACCTGAAGCGGCTCTTCCCGGCGCTTTACAAGCCCGACCCGACCCTCACCAGCGCGGCGCGCTCGTAGACCCTTCGAAGCGCCGGATGAGGCGCCTCTCACCTTTCTCCCTCTGGGAGAAGGAGCCGCGAAGGGCGGATGAGGGTGCGTGTCATTTCCGCGCGCGCGGGAATCCACCGGAGGATTCAAAGCGCTGGGCGCCCGCTTTCGCGGGCATGACTTTATGCCGTCGACTCCTCCTACGCGCGCAGAAAATCGATAATTGGCCCGACGTGCGCGCCAGGTCTTGCGCCGTTCCTGTTCGGGTTCTGTTTTACAGGAGTCCGTTTCCCGCCCCTCCTCGTTTGCGCCTTTCGCTTCGGCGATTGTTCCTCGCCCTCGGATCCCTCTCGGGTCCCGGCTGGGGGCTTCTGACACCGACCCTTTCGACCGTCTTCAATAACCGATCGAACGCGCCACCGGGATGGCCAACGGCGCCGTTGATTGCCGCGATCGCGCCAGCGGCGTCGAGAAGCATCCTCAGGCCGTTGTGTCCGGCCCAAAGTCCCAACGCAAGCGCCGGCCCGGCCACCAAAGCGTTCGCAGCAGCCTTGCCGAGGGCTTTGGGAAAGCGCTTCCGTACCTCGCCCCAGGAATCGCCAGCGATCTCGCGCGCTTGGGCCGCGATGCGGCTGAAATAAGCGTGGCGAGCAGCGAACGCTCTGGGCTCTTCAGCCCAGGCAGGCATCCGCCAGATCGGCCCGAGGAGGGCCACGGTGAGGAAAGAAAGGATGCGCTTCATTGTGGTGGCCTTGAGCTGAGAAGGGGCGAATTCGGGATCGGATGTGGTGAAGCATCTGCGGCGGCCTGCCCGGCCAGCACTCAGAATTGCGTGTAGCTTACGCTGCCGCTCATCTGCACAGCGGCCGACGTCAAAGCGCACAGCGCGTTGCCGGCTGGCACCAGCGCGTTGCCTTTTGCGATGCTGAATTGGGCGGCAAGCCCATAGGCTCCGGTCAGCGGCGTAGGCCGCCGCGCGGGGGTCCGCGCCGCCGCCTTCCTCAGGAGCCGCCTTACCGCGTCTTCGGCGGGCGCGCCTTGATCCAGGCGTTCGCCGCCGCCGGTCCCTTTTCCCATTCAGTTTGCGGGACGCTGGCGAAGACGAGGTCGTAGGCCTCGCCGCGTGGAACCCCGCGCAAGCGCTCCTCGCACCAATCGATCCAGACGTCCCAGTGCTGGGCTTTCGGAAGCTCGGCCCGCAGCGCCGCCCACGCCTTCACCGCCCATTGCGGCCGTTCTCGCGACCAGAGCGGGGCGTCGGCAAGCGCCGCGACGTCCTCTCGAGCGATCGTGTCCTGGTCGGCGCGCGTTTGCGCCCGAAACCCGTCGCGCGCGTCGACGGGGACGGGTAGCGTAGCGATGAGGATCGCGAACGACCCCGAGTCCGCGGCCAACCTATCCGTGGCTTCGGCGCTCATTTCAGCATGTCTCGCGCCCGTGTCAGCGGCGCCGACCGCAAGTTCGGCGACGCTGGCGGCGGTCCCGTAGTTGCCGCGAAGCCAGCGGATGCTAAACACCGAGTCAGCCCAGGCGTCGGCGACGGCCTTGGCGGCGTCGGTGGCCGCGGACGCGGCTTCGACCGCTGCTTTGAACGCCTCGAGGCGTGCTGGCTTCTCGCTGAAGGCGGGATGCTTGTATGCGAGGCGGGCGAGGGCGCAGTTGCGAAAGACCGCCGCTGCGAGCGCGTCGAACCCCCTGCCGGCCTTACCGTCGTAGCCTCTCGGGACGACCAGCGGCGCGACCCTGAGCGCGGCGCGCTCCGCGAGTGCGACGGACGCTCGCCACCCTCGCCCGCGAAGCCATTGCTTGAGGATCTCATGTTCTGTCGGCGGCCGTTCGGCATTGGGCAGGGCTGGGACGGGTAGGGCCGGGAAGGGAACGAAGGACAGCAAAGGATTGAAACCCGTCGAGCCGGCGGGTTGGGCGAGCGGCCGCGGGCGCTCCGCCATCTTCGCGGCGATCTCCGCGATCTCGTCGGCCGCCTCGCTCATGTGCCGGTAGCGTTCGTGCAGTGGATAGTCCGACAGCGGCTTGCCGTCGCGCGGCCGCAAGTTCTTGTCTCTGACCAGTTGAAGCCCGGCCTTCGGCGTCGGCGTCAGGACGAGCGGATAGAAATGAACCGCTTCGCCCTTTGCCTGCCGCTCGCGGATGATCGGAATCTCCTTGTCGATGACATAGTCGGACGACAGCGAATGGCGCGAGACGAGAAGGATGAAGATGTCGCAGGCCTTAAGCTTCTGCTCGATTTCCGGCCTCCAGTCGGCGCCGCCGGGCATGAGGCGATCCAGCCAGAGGTCGATCGCGCCATGCTTGATCGCCGGCTTGAGATAGCCGGTCACGAAGGACAGCCACTTCGCCTCGCCCTCGGGCGGATGTTCCGGTTCGTCGGCGTGGGCGTAGCTGATGACGATGAGCGGCTTTCCGGACGCGCTTGGCATTGGCTAAGTTCCGTCGCGGCTCATGAGCGTCCGCCAGCATCATGGCCACGGGCGTCAATGTGGCATGGCGGGGTGGGCGCGGCAAAGGGCGCCGATCTTTCGACGGGCTCGCTGCACCGGAATCCGGGACCCCGCCAATTGTCTTTTCGCAATTCCCGTCGACAATTCCTTTCGGAAAAGGGGAAGTCTTGCTATCCTGTTTCAGAGCGGGCCGCGCGGCCTTTGGGACGAGGAGCAAGAGGGATGAAATCCGCCCGAGGGGTCTTGCGTGCAACCCGAGAGGCGAGTTGAGGGACGGAAAACTTCTTTTGTTTTTTTCAGCTGTAACCCTTTGAAAAGTCCCGATTCCACCAAACAAAACAAACAAATTTGCTTGGTTATGTTTGGATTTGTTTGGATTATGTTTGGAATTTGCTTGGAGAAACTCGCGCTCTGGTTGAATCCGGACCCTCCGACCCGGGGGAAAGCCGTCAGCGCGCCGCCGCAAGCCCGGCGCAGAAGCGGGCTATCGCATCGAGCGTCGCCTGCGGCTGGTCGATCTGCGGCGAATGGCGGCAGGCCTCTAGAATGAGGCTCGTCACCGGCGCCGGCGAGCAGCGCTCGATCGCCCGGACCTGTTTGAGCGTTCCGTATTGGTCGTCCGCGCCCTGGATGACGAGCGCCGGAACGCGCCAGCGGCCGACTGCCTCCTCGATGGTCCAGGCTTTGAAGCCGGGATCGAGCCACGCGCCGTTCCAGCCGCGGAAGGCGATGTCGACATTGGCGTGATATTTGGCGAGTCTTGAGCGTAGATCGCCCGTCTCATAAGCCTGGCGCGCCTTGGCGATCGAGGCGAGGCCCCCCGGCTCGGTGAACAGGTGGGGCGCGATCAGGACGAGGCCTTCGATCTGCTCGTCCGCGGCTTCGCCGGCGTAGATCGCCGCGATCGAGGCGCCGTCGCTGTGGCCGAGGAGGATTCCGCGCCTGAGCCCGATCGCGTCGAGAACCGCGGGCAGGCTGTCCCGCGCCTCGCGGCTCATGTAGTCGAGCGGGCGGGGCAGAGGAACCGGATCGGAGCCGCCATAGCCGGCGCGTGAATAGGCGAAGACGCCATGACTCGTCGCGGCCGCGAGTTTTTGCGGAAAGTCCCGCCAGAGCGCGGCGCAGCCGAGCCCCTCATGCAGCATGACGATGGTCGGCGCCTCATCGGGCGGGGGGCCACAAGACGCCGCCTCAAGGCGCTTGCCGTCGGCGACGACCTCGCCGCGAACGCCCGCTATCCACCGAAAGGCGGGCGTCACGCGGGGCTACGCCGCGCCATCGAGCTTCAGCGCCCTGACGGCGTTCTCTTTGAGGATGAGGTCGTGAACCTCCGGCTTGAAGCCGGCCTCGCGAAAGTCCTTGATCCATCGATCGGGCTGAATGAGCGGGAAGTCGGAACCGAACAGCATCTTGGTCTTGAGCTGGCTGTTGGCGTAACTGACGAGCTGGGGGGGAAAATATTTCGGGCTCCAGCCGGAGAGGTCGATATAGACATTGGGCTTGTGCAGGCAGACCGAGAGCGCCTCGTCCTGCCACGGCCATGACGGATGGGCGATGATGACCGTCATGTCTGGGAAGTCGACAGCGACGTCGTCGAGGTGAATCGGGTTCGAATATTTGAGGCGCAGGCCACCCCCGCCCGGCATGCCCGTGCCGATGCCGGAATGGCCGCTGTGAAAGACCGCCGGCAACTTGTGCTCGGCGATGACCTCATAGAGAGGGTACGCCATGCGATCATTGGGAAAGAATCCCTGCAGGGTCGGGTGGAACTTGAACCCCTTGATCACCCCGGCCTGAATGAGGCCACGCGCTTCTCGCACGCCCATTTTGCCTTTGTGCGGATCGATGGAGGCGAAGGCCATCATGATATCCGCGTTGGCGGCGGCAGCCTCGGCGACCTCATCGTTGGAGATCCGTTTCGCGCCGATTTCGAACTCGCTGTCGACAGTGAACATGACAAGACCGATCCTGCGCTCGCGATAGTAGGCGATGGTCTCGGCGATAGTCGGGCGCTTGCCGGCCTTGAAGTATTTGTTCGCGGCGGCTTCATAGGGCTGCCAGAAGGCGTCTACTGGCTGTCGGCATGAAACCTCGGCGTGCGTGTGCACATCGATCGCGACGAGGTTGTTTAGGTTCATTGCGTCCTCTCCCCTGACCTCAGATCATTCTTTCGCGGGCCGCGCTGACCAAGGATCGCCTTGGCGGGGCGCGCCTCTTCGTCCAACAATTTTCCGCCGTAAGACCGGCGGTCTCTCACAGGCGCACGCACGCGTTCACACGCGAGGTTTGGGTTGTTCTTTGTTCCGCCTCCACATATTTGTTGATTGTCATGGCATTGTTATGGTAGATTAGTGACGGGGCGAAGCTGCATTTTGGGCGGGAGGCGTGAATGTCTACAGACTCGGCGATGCTATACGAGCGGTCAAGACCATCAATCGCAAACCGCGAAGACGTCGGATTGACAGCTTCGGATGCGTGTCGGCTAATGGCGATTTGCATCGACCTTATAGATCTTTGCGCCAAAGTGACGGGGAAGATCGACCCGGCGCTGGGGTCGATTGTCAGCTATGCGCGCGATGAAGCCCTGTCTGAGGCTCTCGAAATTGGTTCATGACGTCGATGGCTAACGCCTATGGGAAGCATCACTATCGAATCGGCCGCCATAAGACTCACAGATACGATACTCGGATATAACGAACAGGATCTGGAGGAAACGCTTAAGGCGATTGCGGTCGATGTCGGCGTTAGTCACATTGCGTATGTGCGTTTCGCTCCCGACAAGAGTTCCGACGCGAGCCTCCTTACCGGAACGATGACGTACTCGTTCCAGTGGCAAACGCGCTATTTCCTCAAGCAATATGTCTTAATTGACCCCACGATCTCGTATGGAAGCAAGGCCGTTCTGCCGTTCGACTGGGATGACTTGCCGCGTGACGATCAAGCAGTTCAGGCGTTTTTTGTTGACGCCCGACACCACGATGTTGGCGTTAATGGGTTATCGATCCCCGTTCGCAATCGGAGAGGCGTCTACTCTTTAGTATCTTATACAAGCAACCATCCAAAACAAGAATGGCAAGAATTCAAAAAGATCAATATGATCAAACTGCAGTTGATCTCAGTTCTCATTGATTCTGCTGCAAGTGTAAATCTAAAATTAGACAGCCCTCCAGTTAAGCTATCAAAGCGGGAAGAGCAGTGCCTCATTTGGGCTGCACGAGGAAAGACGTACCAGGATATTTCTGATATATTGAATATATCTTTCGGGAGTGTGAAGAGTTACTTGGATACCGCCCGGCATAAGTTGAATTGCGCGAATTTGACCCACGCAGTCGGCGTCGCCATTGCTACCGGCGTGATTCCTGCGAAGGCGTTGCAGGGTTCGTCGTTTAAGTGATTCTCGGAATGTCAACTCAACTTCTATGTGGAATTGCAAGCATTAAAATTATTGGTTAACATTCGTGGTCTCGTAGCAAGGGAGATGCCACGATGTTGAAGTTTATTGAAGGTTCACGTGCGTCGTTGTTTCCAGTGGAAATGGACGCCATGTTTCGTAACAGGGCGCTCACTTTCTCAGAACGGCTCGGTTGGGACGTTAATGTGAGAGATGGGCTCGAACGAGATAGATTCGATGACGCCAATCCACTGTATCTCATGTCGGTAGACCCAAATACAAACGAATATTGGGGGTCATTGCGATTGCTGCCGACGACCGGCCCGAACATGTTGCGTGATGTTTTTCCCTACCTTCTCGAGGAAGGCGAAAGCGTCGAAAGCGCGACAATCTGGGAGAGTTCTCGGATTTGTGCGGTCACCGCGGAAGGTCAGCCTCGGCGCAGCCGCAATGGCGTCAACTTCGTGCTCAGTGAATTGATCGCGGGGATCGGAGAAGCCGCGATACTGGCGGGCCTCACTCAAATTGTCTCTGTGTTCGACGCGCGGATCTATCGAGTGCTGAAGGCCGTTGGCTGCAATCCGCAGCTCATCGGCAAACCGCGGCGGATTGGCGGCACCATGAGCTACGCAGGGCTCTTCGATACGGGCGAAGGCCTCCTCCAGGCTCTGAGCGCGTTCCGTGAGGAACTCGGAATAGAGACGCCGGAATCGAAGGAACTCGCTTTCGCGGCCTGACTGAGACCCGCGCGCGTCTCTCACGACGCGAGCGGTCCCTTTTTGCAAAAACATGTGGCGCGGTCGATGTCCGACCGCGCTACACATGGGTCTCCGTCCTTGCCAGTTCGGTCACCAGCGAGACGATCGCCTCGCGCAGCGCAGGACTCTTGACGCCGATGAATGCACGATGCAGACGCAGTCCCTGATCGGGCAGGGTCAGATGTGGCCCGTCTTGGTTTACTGGCCGCTCATTGTCTTCAAACCCAAAAAAATAGACCGGTCTCACGCCCAAAACGTTGGAAAGACGAAGCAGGCGGTCGGCTGTAATTCTTTTCGCGCCCTTCTCGTATTCATAGATATCCTTAGGGTCTACTTGCAGTTTCTCGGCGAGTTGCTCGGGGGACCAGCCGGTGGACGTTCGCTTGTCACGCAAACGGCCGCCGAGCGATTTGTCGATTTGGTTGGAGCTTTTGACCACGATCCCATTTCCGGCGCAATTCACAAACGCGGTCGACACCGACAAACGAAGGCTAACCCCAGCCGCCCGCGCGTCTGGCCTGACAATCCCGAATCGACGCATCTCGCCCTGTTCGCTGCCTGCGAGGTGGTTCGATTTTGCGTCGAGCCTCCAAGTCTATTGGCTAATTTAACAGATGCGTAATGGCCGCGGTCGAGTTCAATAACGCAACGGCCTCCCGTGTCAAGCCCCACAGTCATTCGGTTGAAATCGCCATTTCGCCGCTTGAGCGTGGCCACCCCACGCGTGGCGACTGCCTTTGCCGTGCGACCGGCTCCGCCTGATTGCGGATTTTCACGCCACGACCATTCCATCGCGGCGCGCCTGTCGCCAACGTTCGAGGCTTGCCCCGAAAGAGTTGGGCCGGGCGTCGAATTCGCTCACTCCGTCCATCGTTCCGGCACGTTGATTTCGTCGCCGAATTGACGCTGTCTGGGAGTTCGCGGCGGCGAATTGAAGGAGCGACGGGTGAGCCAGACGTTCATGAGCGCGGAGATCCTGGAAACGGGCGCGGTCGTCCGCCGCCAATTGGCGGCCAACGCGGCGGCGAGCCGGGAAGTTGCGGCGGGTTTGCGAGCGCGCGGACCCTCGTTCGTCGCGACGATCGCGCGCGGCAGTTCCGATCATGCTGCGCTGTACTTGAAGCATCTCGTCGAACTCAAGGTCGCGCTGGCCTGCGCTTCGCTCGGGCCCTCGATCGCCTCGCTCTATCATGCGCCGCTCAGGCTTTCAGGCGCGGTCGCGATCGCCATCTCGCAGTCGGGCCGAAGCCCGGACATCGTCGCCATGCAACGCGCGGCGAAGGATCAAGGCGCGGTGACAATCGCCTTCGTCAACGACGAGACGTCGCCGCTCGCATGCGAAGCGAATGCGTTACTGCCCCTCTGCGCCGGCCTTGAACGCTCGGTGGCGGCAACCAAGTCGATGATCGCCTCGCTGGTCGCCAGCGCCTCCCTTGTCGCCCACTGGAGCGGCGACAACGAACTCCTGGCGGCGCTCGACAAGCTGCCTTCGGTTCTTGACTTGTCGTCCGGCGCGCCGCCCTCGACGGAGGGGATCGCGACGCTGGGCCAAGCCTCGTCCCTGTTCGTGGTCGGGCGGGGCGCCACGCTCGCAATCGCCGCCGAGGCGGCGCTCAAGCTCAAGGAAACCTCCGCAATCCACGCGGAAGCCTTCTCATCCGCCGAAGTGCTGCACGGGCCGGCGGGCGTCATCGGGCCAGGGTTTCCGGTCCTCGCCTTCGCGCCCGCTGACGCCGCCCGCCCCGGCTTCTTCGACACGCTCGACCGCCTCGCTGCGTTTGGCGCGGCCCCGCTCGTCGTCGACGTCAGGCCGCACGAACGCTGGCCGACCCTCATCGCGCTGGACGGCGGCCACCCCCTGCTGACCCCGATCGCGGCGCTGCACGCCTTCTACCGCGTCGCCGAGGCGGTTGCGCGCCGTCGCGGCCGTGACCCCGACCAGCCGCCGCATCTCAAGAAGGTGACGGAGACGCTCTAAGACCGGGACTCGATGATCGGAACCCGATCATCGCCTTCATGGCCGAAGCCCGAATGCGCGCCCATGCAGAATTGAGCGCGATGAATCGCGCTCAAACAGAACGAGTATAAGATTCATGCGGGCGCGCGGGCGCCGCGATCGGTCAATCCGATTTGGGTTGTCTTGGCCCGGGCCTCTTTCGCTTCAGAATCCCCCGAATCAGGGGTTGGAAAAGCTTGGATTTCCTTGGATTCTCTCGTCCGAATCGAGACTTATCAAGGGGTTACGCTGGATTTTCAGCGAACGCAATTTCTCGGACCCCGTCCTTGGGCGGCTCGCGCCGGAACGGCGGGAGCGGCGCGAGAGCGCCAGCGCCCATGGCGTTGAGAGGTTCGATCATGCGCTGAGCGTAGCGCTATTTCAGAATTTCCGCAAGAAATTGTCGGCTCTCACAGCCTTAAGCGATGTTTCCGAAACTCGTCCCCGAGGCGCCACTGCTCGGGCGGATCGGCTACTTCGGGAGCGGAACCGGCTTGTCGGATAGGGTGTGCAGATAGTCCAGGATGTCGGCCCGCCTCTGCGCGCTTTTTTCACCGGCGAAGGCCATCTTGGTGTCCGGGGCCATCGCTTTCGGGTCGGTGATCCAGGCATTGAGCTTTTCGTAGGTCCAGTCGCCGCCGATCTTCTTGAGCCCGTCGGAATAGACGAAGCCCGGGAACGATCCGACCGGACGCCCGACCACATTCCATAGGTCCGGGCCGATCTTAGCGCCCGCGCCTTCCTTGAAATTGTGGCAGGTCTCGCAGATCTTGACGTCCTGCTCGCCCTTTTTGACGTCGGCCTTGGCGAGCAACGGCGCCAGAGGCTCTACGGGCGCCGCCTTGGGCGCCGCCTCGGCGGTCGCGGCGGGGCCCGACGACGGCAGCGCGAAGCCCGGGACTGCGGGGGTCCGCGGCGAGATGACGAGATTGCTGAAGGCGACCAGCAGCATGACGAACAACACCGCTCCGAGCGCCGAAAGCGAGACCCGGTTCACATTCACGTGGTCCATAGGCGAAGGGACTTTCGTCGGCTGGAGTGGAGGTCGAGAGCGGTCGTTTTGCGCTTTTTGATTAGCCGCTTTGCGCTTGCCTTGGCAACACGTATAAGCCGTCGCGTCCCCAATTTGGCTTAATCGAAACGGATGGGCAGCCCCATCATCCTCATCCCCGCGCGCATGAACGCGACGCGCCTGCCGGGCAAGCCGCTCGCCGATATCCACGGCGCGCCGATGATCGTCCATGTGTGGCGCCGCGCGATGGAGGCGGACGTCGGACCTGTCTGGGTGGCGGCGGATGATCCGCGCGTCATGGAGGCGGTCACCGCGGCGGGCGGCAAGGCCGTCATGACCCGGATCGATCACGCCTCCGGGTCCGACCGCATTTTCGAGGCGCTGGGCGGTGTCGACGCCGATGGCGTGCACGACGTCGTGATCAACATTCAGGGCGATTTGCCGACAATCGACCCTTCCGTGGTGCGCGCCTGCCTCGCGCCCCTCGCCGAGCGCGCGGTCGACATCTCGACGCTGGCCACTCCAATTACCCGCGAGCAGGAGAAGGACGATCCCAACGTCGTCAAGGTGATCGCGACCGAACTCGATGGGAGCCGGCTGAGGGCTCTCTATTTCACCCGCGCGCGCGCCCCCTGGGGCGAGGGGCGCCTGCTGCATCACATCGGTCTCTACGCCTATCGCCGCGAAGCGCTGCGCCGGTTTGTCGGCTTGCCGCCTTCGCCTCTCGAGCGGCGCGAGAAACTCGAACAATTGCGGGCGCTGGAGGTCGGCATGCGGATCGACGTGGCGCTCGTCGATACTGCGCCGCTCGGCGTCGACGCGCCCGGCGACCTCGAACGTGCGCGCGTCATGCTCGCGCCTGGGAAACAACGATGAAGACAACGCATTCGATCGCCTATCAAGGCGAGCCGGGCGCCAACTCGCACATCGCCTGCGCGGAGAACTTTCCGCAACTGACCCCGCTGCCCCGCGCGAGTTTCGAGGACGCCTTCGCGGCCGTGCAGGACGGCTCGGCCGAATTGGCCATGATTCCGATCGAGAACTCGATCGCGGGCCGCGTCGCCGACATCCATTCGCTCTTGCCGGCGTCCGGCCTGCACATCGTGGGTGAGACCTTTCTCCCCATTCACTTTCAGTTGTTGGCGGTTCCCGGCGCCCGCATCGAGGACCTGAAAGCTGTCTACAGCCACACGCATGCGCTTGGCCAATGCCGCAACATTATCCGTCGCCACAAGCTCCAGCCCGTTGTCGCCGGCGACACCGCCGGCGCGGCGCGCGAAATCGCGGAATGGGCGGACAAGAGCCGGGCTGCGCTCGCGCCTCGGCTGGCCGGCGAAATCTACGGCCTCAACACGCTGGCGTCGGACGTCGAGGATGAGAGTCACAACACGACGCGCTTCGTGGTGCTGTCGAGGGATGAACGCTGGACGGCGGCGGGAGAAAAGCCGGTGGTGACGACCTTCGTCTTTCGCGTGCGCAACGTCCCCGCCGCGCTCTACAAAGGGCTCGGCGGCTTCGCCACCAATGGCGTCAACATGACCAAGCTCGAAAGCTATATGGAAGGCGGCGAGTTCACGGCGACGCAGTTCCTGGCCGACGTCGACGGTCACCCCAAGGACCCCCCGCTCGCGCGGGCCCTTGAAGAGCTCGAGTTCTTTTCTCGCGAAACACGCATTCTCGGCGTGTACCCGGCTCATCCCTATCGCAGCGAGTCGCAGAGTCGCTCCAGCGGCAAATGATGGGTGAAAGCGCTCGCCGCGCGCAGCCCCCGAGCGGGCAGGTCAGAAGCGGTAGGTGAGGCCGGTCGAGAACGACACCGGATGAGCGTGTGTGTTGACCAACTGGCTCGCGGGGATGATCCCCAGGGGCGTGCCGAGATTGATTCCGGTCGCGTTGCCGGTCGTTTGCCCGACACCCTGCTTGGCGTCGAAGAAGACGCCCCAGTGCTGGTTGAGCATGAAGTCGAAACCGCCTTGCACTACGAAGCCCAGCGAAGGCGCGTACGATCCTCCGGTGCTATAGCCGTCGCGGACCGCCAAGGTGAGGGTCGGCGCGATTCCCGCGCCCAGGTAGGGCTGGAACCGGCCGAACTGGGTGAAGTGATAGACGCCGGTGATCGACGTCGTGACCTGCAACACGTTGCCCAGAACCGTCCCCGCAGGCGGCCCGTCTGCGGAATCTCCGTTGATCGTGACGCTCGACCACATCGGGATCCCGCTCGCGACCTCCAACGACCAGTTCGGGTTGAAGAAATAACCGCCCGCGAAGCCCGCCGAATAAACGTTCGAGTAGGAGGCGTTACGGCCTTGCAACCGCAATTGAGGCCCAACGCCGCCAACGGGGAGCGGTCCGAATCCGGGGAGGGCGACCTCCCCGATCGGTTGGGCGTACAGGGTCGATGAACTCTGATTGAGGACGCCCAAAGCGCCGACCCGCACGTACCATCTGGTGACGTCAGGGAGGTCCGGAAGGACAAGCGGCGTGACGGACTGGCTCAATGTATCCGCAGCGTGAACCGCGCCAAGGGAGAGCGCGAAGGCCGCGCATTTTGAAACCAGCGCCGATTTGACGAGTCTCGTCCGATATGTCGGGCCCGTCATAAGCCTTTTTCCGGCCGGAAGCGCACGCGCCAACGCGCCCCTCGGCCGCCCGCGCAACCCCGATGGCCCCGCCGGAGGCAGGAAATATGCTGATTTGCGAATGAGCCGGGTCGCTTTCCGTCGCCCTCCAGCAGCGCAGGTCAATCTGATGTCCTATTCGCTTCTGTCTAAAGAGTTCGCCTCGCAAGTCAACGGCGAACACAAAGCAGCGCTAAGCCTCAATCCTGAACTTTTCCCGAAGAATGCGGCATAAGCAGGTTCTCGAGCCCTTCGTCGTCGACGCCTTGCTCGACGATGCGCTCCCCCGGCATGCCGACCGGAACGCCACGGCGGACGGCGAGGTTGGGCGGCTCGACGATCGGGAGCCCGAGAGCCTCGACTTTCTCCTCGAAGGTCGGGGGCCTTCCCTCCAGCTCGGCGATCGCCGCATGCCAGAATTCCTCGCTTCGCCCCTCCGGCTGGCCCGCCCGCTCCCAAAGCTCGTAGGCGCGTCTACGGACGGCCTCTTCGATGCGGCTCATGATCGAACTCCTCTCCCCCCGCCCGAGTGATCCCAATTCCAGCATAACGCGGCCCGCCGTCCCGGCCGCTTGGGGTTCTTCACCGCAGCGTGCTAACCCCATGCGCCACGAAGCCGGCAAAATTGGGAGGGCGAGCCGCCTCGCCCTTCGAAGGCGCGGGCGCTGAAGAGGAGGGGCTTCGAACCGAATGGCGCCGCCCAGCGACCAGCATCGGCCTCGAATCGTCGTCATCGGCGGCGGAGCGGCGGGTCTTGAGCTCGTGACCCAACTCGGCGACCGGCTCGGCAAGCGCCGCCTTGCCGATGTCGCCCTGATCGAGCGCAGCCGCACCCATCTATGGAAGCCTCTGCTGCACTCGGTGGCGGCGGGGAGCATGGATCCGTCCGAGCACCAGCTCAACTATCTCGCTCAGGCGCACTGGCGCCACTTCCGTTATCATTTCGGCGAGATGATCGGCCTCGACCGCGCGGCGAAGTCCGTGCAGCTCGGCGCGACCTATGACGAGGAAGGCCGCGAGATCGCCGCCCCGCGCAGCATCGCCTATGACACGCTCGTCATCGCCATCGGCAGCGTGACCAATGATTTCGGCACGCCCGGCGCGGCGCAATTCGCCGTTCCCCTGGAGACCGCGGAACAGGCGGTACGGTTTCACCATCGCCTGGTCAACGCCGGCCTGCGCGCTCAGGCCCAGACCGAGCCGATCCGCGCCGGCCAGCTGCATGTCGCGATCATCGGCGCGGGCGCGACCGGGACCGAACTCGCCGCCGAGCTCTACCAGAGCGCACGCGAGATGGTGGCCTATGGCCTCGATCAGGTCGATCCCGACCGGGACATCCGCATCATCCTGATCGAGGGCGCGAGCCGGATTCTGCCCGCTTTGCCCGAGCGGATCTCGACCGCAACGCTCAAGATCCTGACCGGGATGGGCGTCGAGGCGCGCACCGGCGCGCGTGTCTCCGCGGTGCGGGCGGACGGGATTGAGCTGGCGGGCGGCGAGTTCATCCGCGCCGAACTCACCGTCTGGGCGGCCGGCGTGAAAGGGCCGGACGTGCTCGCTCATCTCGACGGGCTCGAAGTCAATCGGGCCAATCAGCTTGTGACCGACGCGACGCTGAGGACCACTCGCGATCCGGATATCTTCGCCATCGGCGATTGCGCCGCGGTTCCCCGGCCCGGATCCGACCTGCCCGTGCCGCCGCGCGCCCAGGCCGCCCATCAGGAGGCGTCGTACCTCTTCCGGCAGTTGAGGCGGCGCCTGCAGGGGCTGCCGCTCGAGCCCTTCGTCTACCGCGACTTCGGCTCGCTGGTGTCGTTCGGGCGCATGGGCGCGGTCGGCAACCTTATGAACCTTGCGCTCGGGGGCAATCTGTTCATTGAAGGCATCCTCGCCCGGTGGGCTTACCGTTCCCTGTACAAAATGCACCAGCGGGCGTTGCACGGCGCGTCGAAGACCGCGCTTGACACCCTCGCACGCGGCCTCTCGCGCCGCGCCGCGCCCAAGGTCAAGCTTCACTAGCGTTCCGATTCTGAGGCTCTTGCAATTTCAGCTTCAGCGGAGGCGATGTCGATCGTCCTGAGGCTCGCTCGCGCCGCGGGGAAAGGAACGCCGGCGATGACGGCGGCCTACGCCCGCACTTCTGGCCGCAACTCCATTCTTTCAATCGCTTAGGCGCCTTTTTACGCCACTCCATCACTCCGCCGGGCAATCGCCCCTCGGCTGACGGAATTGTCAGTGTATATACACCTAAATAATGGATCCGAAGGCCGCCTCCGCCCCGGCCAGCGGATAAATCGCGGATGTTTACCGGTCGGGACACCGGGGCGATCGGGCTCGCGCCGATCCGGGCCGGAAGGTTCCACGGCGCCCCCCGGTGGGAAGGACGAGGCTCGAAATCAGCCCTGCGCCGGAACAAAGACAAGAAACATAGCGTTGGCCCGCCATGATCCGACGTGCGGCGGGATCCAGCTCAAGGAGTAATCGATGAGAAGCCTTATGATGGCCGCGCTGTCAGCGACAGCGATTTGCGGATTCGCGGTGGCGGCGACGCCCACCCTCGCGCAGGAGACCGTTACGGGCGCGCCAAAGGGCACGGCGCCCGCGACAACAGAGGGATACGGCCCGTCCTCGGTAATCGTCTGCAACGAGGGCGGCTACTGCTGGCATTCAACGGAGCGGTATGACTATCCGTCGACCGCGGATATCGTCGTTCATCCCTATGACTGGCGTTGGAACGAAGGCGATCGTTTCGCATGGAGAGAGCATACCGGCCGGGGATATTGGCGCGGCGACGACTGGGAGGCGTTCTGAACCCTGTATAAAGCACCGGGCTAAGGCCGACTCGCGAACAAAGTCGACCAGCCCTTATCCAAAGGGCGGCTGAGGCCGCCCTTTTCGTTTCGATAAAGAGCGCTTCAGCCGTCCACGCCGCTGCCGCGACCAAAAACCTATCGATCGATCTCTTTCCAGTTGCCGGCGTCATAACCATGCGCGTCGACGGCGACCAGCGCCTTGCCGGAGACCGCGCGTCCGCCGACGCAGCGCCAGGCGTAGATCGTGTCATGGCCGGTCGCGAACATCGGGATATTGTCCGCGCCGAGATTGGCGCGACAATACTCGCTCGCCCCGCGCAGCGAGCGGCGGGTGTCCGCCTTGCCGCAGTTGAGGTTCGCGCCGATCAGGCAGGCCAGCAGCTTGCCATTGGCGCAGCGCACGGACCCGCCGTGCCGCACGACATCGACGGAGACGCCGAAGGTTCTGGCGACCGCCGCCTCGAGGTCCTTCGGCACGGGAGCCGGCGCGCGCGGTCCCGCTCCGGGCGCGCAAAGAGCGCCGCTGCTCGCCGCGGAAGCGGGAGCCGCGCACAGCGGCGCGCCGAAGGCCAGCGCGAGGCTAAGGACCCATCGCCTGGGTCCCGCGAAGCTCGGACATAACGGTCTTTCTATCGACATGTGCAAAAATTGGCCCCAATGAGGCTCCTCCGTCAAACGTCGGGGGGGTCGAGAGGCTTTTCGATTAGCGGGGGGAACGTGTAAGACATGGAGAAGAGCCGGTTCCAAAAGTGGGCCGCGACTGGGAGGAACACATGACCACGAAATCCACCATCTTGGGCCTGAGTGGCGCGCCGATCTCGCGCCGCGGACTGATTGTATCCGCCGGCGCCGCCCTTGCCGCGGCCGCACGCCCCTACGGCGCTTTCGCCGCCGGCCCCGAGGCGACGATCAAGGTCGGATTTGTCAGCCCGCGCACCGGCAAGCTGGCCGGGTTCGGCGAGACCGACGGCTATGTTCTCGAACTCGCCCGCAAGGCGCTGGCCCCGGGACTCAAGATTGGCGACAAGACCTATGGCGTCGACATCCTCGATCGCGACAGCCAGTCCGATCCGTCGCGCGCCGGGCAGCTCGCCAAGACCCTCATCAATTCCGACAAGATTGACATGATGCTGGTCATCTCGACCCCCGAAGTGATCAATCCGGTCGCCGACGCCTGCGAGGCGGCGGGCGTGCCCTGCATGTCGACTGTCATGCCGTGGGAGGCCTGGTATTTCGGGCGCGGCGCCAAGCCCGGCCAGCCCTCGCCGTTCAAATGGACCTATCATTTCGGCTTCGGCGGTGGCGAGTTCCTGAAGACCTACGTCTCGCAATGGAACCTGATCGAGACCAACAAGAAGGTCGGGGTGCTCTATCCCAACGACGCCGACGGCAACGCGATCCGCGAGAATCTCGCCCCTGCGCTGGCCAAGCACGGCTTCACGATCATCGATCCCGGCGCCTACGAGGACGGCACCACCGACTATTCGGCCCAGATCGCCAAGTTCAAGGCCGAGAAATGCGAGATCTTCAACACCTTCCCGATCCCGCCCGACTTCGCCGCCTTCTGGCGCCAGGCCGCCCAGCAGGGCTATACGAAAATGGTCAAGATCGCCCAGATCGCCAAGACCGGGCTCTTCCCCTCCGAAGTGACGTCGCTCGGCAATCTTGGCTATAATCTCGCGAGCGCCGCCTACTGGCACAAGGCGTTCCCCTATAAGTCGTCGCTCACAGGCGTGAGCGGCGACGAACTCGCCGACGGCTACGAGAAGGCGTCGGGCAAGATGTGGACCCAGCAGCTCGGCGCAACGCTGGCGCTGTTCGACGCGGGCGCCGCCACGCTCTCGGCGAGCAGCGATCCGAAGACCAAGGCCTCCGTCGCCAAGGCGATGTCGACCCTGAAGACGGTGACGATCGACGGCCCGATCGACTTCACTTCCGGCCCGGTGCCGAATGTCTCGCCGGGGCCGATCATCGGCACGCAATGGGTGAAGGCGAAGGCGGGCTCGAGATTCCCGCTCGACTTTCCGGTGACCGAGAACGCGACCGACCCGAAAGTCCCGATCGAAGCGAAGCTCCGGCCCTTCAATAGTTGAACGCGGCAGGGGCTGGGCATGGCGGGGGCGAGGGCGGACGGCCTTCTGCTTGAGGCGAAAGGCCTGACGAAAAGCTTCGGCGCCCTTCTGGTGCTCGATCGCGTCGACTTTTCCGTCCGCGCCGGCGAGGCGGTCGGCGTCGTCGGGCCGAATGGCGCCGGCAAGACGACACTGCTCAGCCTGCTCGTTGGCGCGCATGCGCCGACTAGCGGGCGGGTGCGGTTCCTCGGCGAGGACGTGACCTTCGCCCCGACCGCCGAGCGTTGCCGACGAGGCCTCGCGCGCACGCACCAGATTCCGCGACCCTTCAGCGGCATGACGGTGTTCGAGAATGTGTTCACCGCGGCCTCCCATGGCGGCGGGCTCGAACGCGAGCGCGCCTACGAGCAGACGATCGAGTCGCTTGCGCTCACCGCCATGACAAGGATCGCCAACCGGCGCGCCGAGACGCTCGGCCTCATCGACCGCAAGCGCCTCGAACTCGCCCGCGCGCTCGCGACCGGCCCCGCCGTGCTGCTGCTCGATGAGATCGGCGGTGGTCTGACTGACGCCGAGGCGAACGAACTCGTCGACATCATCCTCGAACTGAAAGGCCGCGGAATCGCGATCGTCTGGATCGAGCACATCGTGCATATCCTGCTTAAAGTGGCCGGGCGTCTCGTATGCATGGACGCGGGGCGCATCATCGCGGACGGGCCGCCCCAGAGCGTCATGGCTGACCCGCGTGTGATCGAGGCCTATCTGGGCGGAGGCGTCGTATGACGCTGCTTTCCGTCGAGCGGCTCGAAGCGCGCTATGGCCAGCTCAAGGCCGTGCGGGGGTTGAACCTTTCCATCGACAAGGGGGAGACGGTCGCGCTGGTCGGCGCGAACGGAGCGGGCAAGACCACGCTTCTGCGCACGATCGCGGGCGCGCACCCAATTGCCGCAGGCCGGATCGCCTTCAAGGGCGAGGACATCGGCGCGAGACCCTCTCACGCGCGCGCCGCGCTGGGCTTGGCGCTCGTTCCCGAAGGCCGGCGCCTGTTCGCCCGCCTGACGGTCGAGGAAAACCTCCGGCTCGCGCGCTATGCCGGGCGCACGGGGGCCTGGACGCTCGACGCCGTCATGGAGGCCTTTCCCAATCTCAAGGATCGCCGCCGCGCGCTTGCTGGCACATTGTCGGGCGGCGAGCAGCAGGCGACGGCGATCGGGCGCGCCTTGATGATGAACCCGGACCTCCTGCTTCTGGACGAGGTGTCGCTGGGCCTGTCGCCGCTGATCGTCGAGCGCCTTTACACCCGCCTCGAGGCCCTGAAAACCTCCGGCGTCGCGATGCTTCTCGTCGAGCAGGATCTCAAGCGCGCCATGGCGACCGCGAGCCGAACCATCTGCATGCTGGAGGGCGCGATCGCGATCGAGGGACCGACGCACACGCTCACTCGGGAGCAGGTCACGGAAGCCTATTTCGGCCTCAAACGGTCATCGCCGAGCAGGGCTCCGCCTTGATCTTCCTCAACCAGACCATACAGGGCGTGCTGCTCGGCGGCTATTATGCGCTGATCGCCTGCGGGCTATCGTTCATGTTCGGCGTCATGGGCGTCATCAACCTCGCGCATGGCAGCCTCGCGGTGCTGGCCGCCTACGCCCTCTTCGTTTTGGCCGACCGCTTCGGGGTGCAGCCGTTTCTCGGCCTTTGCCTGGTCGCCCCCGCGATGGCGCTGGTCGGCTGGGCGCTCCAGCGCCTGGTGCTCGAGCGCAGCGCGCGCGGCGGACTGCTCGTGCCGGTGCTGTCGACCTTCGGACTGTCGATCGTGATCGACAATCTGCTGTTCCAGGGTTTTGGCGCCGACACCCGTTCGCTCGCCCCCTATATCGGCGATTTCTCCTACGACAGCTGGACGCTCAGCGACGAGATCGCGATCGGCAAGCTCGCCGCGCTGACGCTCGCGGTCGCGATTGCGCTGCTCGGCGGCATTGAGACCTTTCTCAACCGCACCCAGATCGGTCGCGCGATCCGCGCGACCGCGGAGGATCCCGACACGGTCGGCCTCATCGGCGTCAACGCGCGGCGCGTCAATGCGATCGCAGCCGCGATCGCGCTCGCGACGGTCGCGGTCGCGGGCGCCTTTCTGGGCATGCGCGCGACCTTCGACCCTTACGCCGGAGCGGCCCAGCTCATCTTCGCCTTCGAAGCTTCGGTCATCGGCGGGGCGGGATCGCTATGGGGCACGCTCGCCGGGGGGATCGTGCTTGGCGTTGCGCAGAGTCTGGGCGCGCTCGTCAATCCGCAGGGCTTCTTTATCGCCGGCCACTTCACCTTTCTCGCCGTCCTGTTCGCGCGGCTGTTTTTCGGTGACCTCGGCCAGCGCGTCCGCACCGCGCTTACCGGGAGAAAACGCTCGTGAGCGCAAGAACCGCCCCCGCCGTCGAGCGCTGGACGCCCGAGTCGCGCATCGCGATCGTCGCGGCGGCAGTCATCGTCGCCGGGCTCGCGATTGGACCCGGGATCTTCAGCGCCAACGCCGTCGACAAGCTCACGACGCTGTTCATCTACGTGATCCTCGCCTTGATGTGGAACGCTCTGGTCGGGTTCTGCGGCCTGGTGTCGATCGGCCAGCAGGCGTTCTTCGGGCTCGGCGCCTATGCCGCGATCCGCCTCGCCAATTGGGGGGTCGGCGTCTATCCGTCGCTGTTCCTGGGGGCGCTGATCGTCGGCGCGCTCGCCTGGCCGCTGTCGATTCTCATGCTGAGGCTGAAGGGCGGCGAATTCGCCATCGGCATGTGGGTGGTGTCGGAGCTCATGCACCTGCTCGTCAATCTCGACACGCTGGTGCGCGGTGAAACCGGCACGTCGCTGATCGAGCTCAACGCCTATGCGAGCGGAACCCGCCGGGCGCTCACATACTGGTGCGCTCTGGTCGCAATGACCGGGCTCCTGGCGATCGTCTTCGCTCTGCTGCGCAGCCCGCTCGGCGCGGCGATCCAGGCGATCCGCGACAGCGAGGAGGCGGCGGAATCGGTCGGCGTGCGCGTCATGAGCGCCAAGCGGCTCGTGTTCACCCTCGCCGCCTTCGGCGCGGCGATGGCGGGGGCGCTCTGGGTGGCGACCGCGCTCACCTTCCAGCCGCAGGCCTATTTCAGTCCGCTATGGACGGCGTACATGATCTTCATGGCGCTGGTCGGCGGATTGGGGACCTTCGAGGGGTCGATTCTCGGCGCCGTCATCTTCTTCGCCATCGAAGCCTGGTTTGGCGCCATGGGCGTCTGGTATCTGGTCGGGCTCGGCGCAACGGCGCTCATATTCGCCCTTCTTTTCCCGCGCGGCATCTGGGGCTGGGTCGAGGACCGCACGTCGCTGAGGCTGCTGCCGATCGGCTACCGCCTCCGCCTCGCGGGCGGGGCGCGGGCCAAGGACGCCGGCGCGGACAGGAACGAGGCGGGAGGCTGAACATGCTCCTGGGCAAGACGATCGTCGTCACCGGAATTTCGTCCGGCATCGGCGCGCGCATCGGCGAACTCGCGGTCGCGCTGGGCGCCGACGTCGTCGGCGTCGACATCAATGAGCCGGCGCCGCCGCTCGACGCTTTCGTCAGGGCGGATATCGGCTCGCCCCAGGGCGTGGTCGAGATCGTCGAGGCGCTGCCCCGGCGGTTCGACGCCTTGTGCAATGTCGCGGGCGTCTCCGGCGCAATCGGCGCGGCGAAGACGCTCGCCATCAATTTCTACGGGCTGCGGGAATTGAGCGAAGCCGTCGCGCCGCGGCTGCGCGAGGGCGGCGCCGTCGTCAATGTCGCCTCGATCGCGGGTTACGGCTGGCGCGCCAATCTGGAGCAGGCCAAGGCGTTCGTCGCCGCGCCCGGATTCCCGGACCTCGGCCCGCTCCTCGCCGCGCACAAGGTTCCGGACGCGGAGGCCTATCCGCTGTCGAAGGAGCTTCTCATCTTGTGGACGATGCGTGCGGCGCATCAGCCTTTGTTCAAGGAGCGGGGCGTGTCAATGCGGTCAGCCCCGGCCCGGTGACGACGCCGATCCTCAAGGAGTTTCGCTTGATCTTCGGCGATCCGCGAGTCGACGACGACATCGCCCGCGTCGGCCGCGCCGGCTCGGCGCCCGACATCGCGCCGCCAGCGCTGTTCCTCTGTTCGGACGGAGCGCGCTGGATCAACGGCGCCAACCTGCCGGTCGACGGCGGTCTCGAAGCCTCGATCAATGCAAGTGTTCTCGGATTCTGAACCGCAGCGCTGTCCGTTCTGATCCGCTCGGGGCGGCTCTGGGTCCGCCCTACTCGAGGGCGAGCCGCAGCATCTGGTACGAGTAGGGTGGCAGCCTCGCCGTGAGCCGCCCGTCCTTGACCGCCGCGTCCGACCCCTTCTTCGGCGCGACCGCGAGCGGCGCGCCCAGCGTGTTGACGGCTTCGAGATCGGCGTTTGTCATCGCCTGGTGATCGATGAGCCTCGCCGCGCCGAAGCCTTGCAGGTCGAGCTCGAGGTCGAGGCTTTCGGCGCCGTGCCGGTTGACGGCGAAAAAGCTCAGCGTCCGCCCCGCCTCGTCGTGAACGCCCGCGATGTCGAGATAGGGAACGTTGTCGGCGACCTCGGAATCATAGCCGGGAGAGTCGACGGTGAGCTGAAGGGCCTTTCCGCGCCCGTAAACCGAGGCGAAGAAATAGGGATAGTAGATTGTCTGGCGCCACGCCGCGCCGCCGGGCTCGGTCATGATCGGCGCGATGACGTTCACCAGTTGCGCGATGCAGGCGATCTTCACCACGTCGGAGCGGCGGATGAAGGTGTTGAGGATGCAGCCGACCTGGAGCGCGTCCTCGAAATTGTAGATGTCCTCGAGCAGGCGCGGGGCATGCGGCCAGCCATGCTCGCCCTCGCGGATGGCGCGGTCCTGCACATTGGAATGATACCAGACGTTCCATTCGTCGAACGAGATCGTCACCCGCTTCCTGCTGCGCTTGTTGGCGCGGACGAATTCGATCGTCGAGGCGACGGTGTTGATATAGGCGTCGAGCTTGGCGTTGAGCGCGAGGTATTCGGCGGCGTTCTTGGTTCGATTGCCGAAATACATGTGCAGCGAGATGTGGTCGACCGCGTCGTAGGTGTGTTCGAGGACGATGCGCTCCCATTCGGGATAGGTCTTCATGTCGGAATGCGAGGACCCGCAGACGATCAGTTCGAGCGACTTGTCGAATGCGCGCAGCGTTTTCGCCACCTCGTTGGCGAGGCGGCCATATTCATCGGCGGTCTTGTGCCCCACCTGCCACGGCCCGTCCATCTCGTTGCCGAGGCACCAGTGCCTGACCCCGAACGGCTCGGCGCGGCCGTGCGACTTGCGCAGGTCGCCCCACGCGCTGCCCGTCGGGCCGTTGACGTATTCGACGAAATTGCGCGCGTGATCGAGTCCGCGCGAACCGAGATTGATGGCCAGCATCATCTCGGTCCCGACCGCTTCGCACCATTGCGCGAACTCGTGCACGCCGACGGCGTTGGATTCAGACGTGTGCCATGCGAGGTCGAGTCGGGTCGGCCGATTCGCACGCGGGCCAACCCCGTCTTCCCAATTATAGGCCGAGACGAAATTCCCGCCGGGATAGCGCACGATCGGGATCTTCAAGTCGCGGACGAGGCCAATGACGTCCTTGCGCATCCCGTTGGCGTCAGCGCTCGGATGGCCGGGCTCGTAAATGCCGGTATAGATCGCCCGCCCCAGATGCTCGAGGAAGGCGCCGTACAGCCGGTCGTCGATGTCAGCGATTCCGTAGTCCCGATTGGCGATGACCGAGGCGCGCATGTTCCTCCACTCAATATCAAGAAGTTCGATATATAGGAGCCGCTTCCGCGCGCCGCGTCAAGCGGCGGTGCGGCGCCTTTGCCGAGCGATTCCCGCAACGCGGGGTCCCGCAAGGATAGCTTGGCGCCGAAGCCGCCGGATTCCCGCGCCGGTTGACTATCAAATATCCTGATTGAGAGTCCTTGGCGCCCCGACCTTTCCCCGCTACCATTTGCCCGCGAAGCTTCCCCCAAGGCGCACGTTCCGGAGCCGGACACTGGCGCCGCGGGAAGCAGCCGGACGTTTTTGGGAGGAAGTCGAGATGATCCGCAAGCTCTTGTACGCGACCCTGGCGAGCGCGGCGCTGATGGTCGGGGCGGCGCACGCAACGGAGACCATCGTATGGTGGGATTTCCTCAGCGGCGGCGACGGTATCCGCATGAAGGCGATGCTCGACCAGTTCAACAAGGAGCACGAGGGCAAGGTCCACATCGACGCGACCACCTCGGAGTGGGGCACCCCGTTCTACACCAAGGTGCAGACCGCGGCCGCGACGGGCCAGGGTCCCGACGTGATGACCTACCACGAATCGCGCATGCCGCTCGGGGTGTCCGAGGGGGTGCTGAGCGAACTCAAGCCTGAGGAACTGGCCGCCGCCGGCATAAAGGCCAGCGACTTCAGCCCCGCCAACTGGAAGGCGGCGCAGGGCCCGGACGGCAAGCAATACGCCGTGCCGCTCGATATCCACTCGATCATCCTCTATTACAACAAGGCCATGCTCAAGAAGGCCGGCCTGCTCGGCGACGACGGCAAGCCAAAGGGCCTCGACGGCGTCGACAACTTCAACGCCGCGCTCGCCAAGCTGACGGCCAACGGCGTCTACGGCCTTTCGGTGCCGAACGACGGCGGCTCCGGTTGGCGGATTTTCTACACGCTGCTCAATCAGCAGGGCGGCCAGTTCCTCAAGGACGGAAAATTCCTTGATGGGGATAACCTCGACAAGGCGACGACGGCGCTCGCCGAGATGCAGAAGTGGACCAAGGAAAAGTGGGCGCCGACGAATACCGAGTATCCAGCCTCGATCGCCCTCTTCACCTCGGGCAAGGCGGCGATGCATATCAACGGCGTCTGGGAAGTGCCCACGATGGTCGACCTCGCCAAGAAGGGGCAGCTCTTCGATTGGGGCGCGATCCAGATCCCGGTCCTCTATTCCCAGCCCGCGACATGGGCGGATTCCCACTCCTTCGCCATACCGGACCGCAAGGGCAATCCGGTGAGTCCCGAGAAGCGCAAGCTCGTGCTCGACACTATCCACTGGTTCAACACGCATTCGCTTGAATGGGCGAGCGGCGGCCATATCCCGGCCTATCTGCCGGTGCAGGAGAGCGCCGAGTTCAAGGCGATGAAGCCGAACTCCGATTACGTCTCCCTCGCCAAGACTGCGGTCTTCGACCCGGTTTCGATCTACGCCGGCGTCGCGTCGCCCGTTTACGACGCGTCGGGCAACTATATGATTCCCGCTCTGAACGGCGAGATCGCGCCTGCCGAGGCCGCGAAGAAGATTCGCGACGACCTGCAGAGCCTGACGAAATGATCGAATGACCCCTTTCGCGCCTCGCTCCGGCCGATTTTCGAAGCTCGCCGGAGCGGGGCGTGAATTGCGAGATCTCCCGCCACGATGATCAGAAGCTCGCGCAACGAAAGGTTGACCGCCGCCGTTCTGATGGCGCCGTTCGTTGTGATCTACGCCATATTTTTCGTCTACCCCACGCTCAAGATGGTGGAGCTCAGCTTCACCAACGCGCCCCTTATCGGTCCAGGCAAATGGGTCGGGCTCGACAATTATTTCAGGCTCGCCTCAGACCATCTGTTCTCGACCGCCGTCTGGAACACGATCTACTTCGTCGTCCTGTCGGTCCTGCCGGGCACCCTGCTCGCGCTCGTCATTGCGCTCGGCGTCAACCGGCTCAAGGGCTGGCTGCAGAGCTTCATTCTCGCGGCCTTTTTTCTGCCCTACATCCTGCCGGTGTCGGTCGTCTACCGGATCTGGAGCTGGATGTTCGACAAGGACTTCGGCGTGGCGCAATACCTTGTTGCGCCCTTGAACGACGGCCAGCGTCTCTCCGTGTTCCGGACGGTTCCGCTCTTCATGCCGGCGGTCGCATTCATCACGGTTTGGTGGTGCCTCGGCTTCAGCCTGCTCCTGTTCATCGCGGGCCTCAGAAACATCTCGAGAGAAATCTATGAAGCCGCCGAACTCGACGGCGCCGGCCGCTGGGCCCAGTTTTGGCGCATCACATGGCCCTTGATCTGGCCGGTGACGGTGCTCGTCTTCACCATCCAGCTCATCCTGCAGCTCAAGATCTTCGACCAAGTCTATCTGTTCACCCAAGGCGGACGAATCGACGCGAATATGGTCATGGTCTTCTACATTCTTAAGCAAGCTTTCCAGCTCAACAGGGGCGG
>DASXES010000068.1:0-4329 GCA_036489975.1 Roseiarcus sp. | reverse complement strand
CTGCATCGTCGAGCGCGGTACGCCAAGACGCCGACCAATCTCGCGCGCGCTCACTCCATCGTGGTGCAGCCGCAATAGATGTCGCAGTTGTCGCATGCTCAATTCCCGCTTCGCCGGCATCCCGATCTCCTCGTCGACCATTGACGGGTCAGGAGTGCCGCAGTTGCTGAACCGCGGGGAGCAAACGATGAGAGCCATGACCTGGCTCAGGTGGCCGGCTTCAGTTCGGAATGGTGGCCGGGATCAAATCGGAACGGCGGCCGACATCAAACCGGAATCACTGGCCGGATTGCGTCGGAATTCGCACTGCGAGGTATACAAGATCCCGATTACGTCAGGGTGTTAACGTCTTCCTCGCGCGCGCGGAGGTAACGATCGAATGCGCGCTCGAGCTTGGGTTTAGCGCCTGAGAATTCGAGGACGCCATGGGTGTTGCGTTTGAGGTCTATTGCGGGGTCGAAGCCGCTGTCGAGGAACATCTGCCAACGAGCCTGGTACCCGCGGTCGCTCTTGCGACCGTGGAACAGATGCTCGATTGTGCCGTGGACGAATCCAAGCTTGCCGTTGACCTCGAAGGCGGCGCGGGTTGCCCACGAGGCAATTGAATTCTTGTAGCCCTCGCTTACACCCATAGGTACGGAGCTCTCATACCTTCCGGCTATGCCGAGCGCCATATGATAGTCGCCGGAGCCCATGGCGCCGATTTCGAGCAGGCCGCCGATTCGGTCGAGCGCGGGCCGCTGCCAGCCCCATGCGTAGCCAGGATGTGGATAGGTGTTATATCCGCCATTGAAGGTCCAGAACGCTGCGTTGCTCGCCACAACCGGCTTGCCGGCGTGCCAGACTGAGGCGAAGCTCTTGTGCGTTTGAATGTGTTCGTCATGGGGCCCGAGGTCGTAAGCCGTGTCCCAAGGCTGAACGACAGGATAGAGGTCGAGCGCCGCTAGCGCCTCAGTTGCCCATCCGGTGCGCCGGAAGGTAACGTCGGCGTCGAGAGCGACGATTTTCTCAGCCGTAGGAGGTAAATGTGCTATGGCGATATTGAGCAGGCACTCCTTCGACCAGGCCATAGTGGTGGCGCGAAGTGGGACGTGAGTGACCCGGTCCGACGCTAGGTCTGCCAGGTCGTAGCCACGCGAACCATAGGCGCACTCGGTCAACGTGATATGGACATTGGACTCTTTTAGCCAGTCAGTGACCGCGCAGCGCGCTAGCGCTATGCGGGATCGCCAGCGAAGGGGATTGGCCACGCAGGCGACTATAAAGAGCGTTTCCATAAGATCTTCCGTCGGCCGACACGTGACACACCAGGTAATGGGTACCCGGCCGCGAACCTGTCGGTTGAAGCGGGGCTTCTGTTCCGTTGTATTTACTGCGTTTGAGAGAGCTACCGCGGAAACCAGGTCGTGTGGACGAATTTTGTCAGATGATGTTTTTGCGATTCCCTGCGGAATCAAGCATGATTCATAGGACTCCGACCGAATCATAAGGCCGGGGCCAATGTCGACAGAACTATGGGGGAAACTGGGTGACGGTGTGAGGAAGGCGGCGTAACCGGGTTAGTGATCAAGCCACCCGAACCTCCAAGCCGGAGCGTTACGCCATGACCGAGAATAGAGTTGTCGCCCTTCGACAGAAAGGGGCAATCGACGATCCGCTCACCGAAATTCTGCGAACCGGCGCGCGTCGGTTGATCGCCCAGGCGCTCGAGGCGGAGTTCAAGGCATTTCTGGCCTCGACTGCGGAACTCGTGCTTCCGGATGGCCGCCGGCGGGTGGTTCGTCACGGGCATGATCCGGTTCGCGCGATCCAGACAGGAATCGGCCCGGTCGAAGTGCAAAAGCCGAAGGCCTGCGATCGCGCCGCCGCTTCGGGCGAGCGCATTCGCTTCACCTCAAACATCCTACCCAAATGGGCGCGGCGCACCAAGAGCCTCGACGCCCTTCTGCCCGTTCTCTATCTGCGCGGGATTTCCGCCGGCGATTTCCAGGCGGCCCTCGCCGCCCTGCTCGGCAACGGACGCGCCCAACCTTTCCGCGGCGGTGATCGCGCGCCTCAAGAGCGAATGGGAGGACGAATATCGGCGATGGCAGAAGCGCGATTTGTCGGCGCGTTATTACGTCTACGTCTGGGCGGACGGCGTCTATTTGCAGGCGCGCATGGAGCCGCAGGCCGAATGCATGCTGGTGCTGGGCGCGACCGCGGAGGGCACGAAGGAGCTGATCGGCTTTCAGACGGGCATGCGGGAGAGCGGTCAAAGCTGGAAGGAACTATTCGTCGATTTGAAGGCGCGCGGCTTGGTCGTCGCGCCGCAAGTGGCCATTGGCGATGGCGCGCTGGGGTTTTGGAAGGCCCTCGATGAGGCGTTCCCGACGACCCGTCATCAGCGATGCTGGCTGCACAAGACATTGAACGTGCTCGACAAGCTTCCGAAGTCGATGCAACCCAACCCGCGCAAGGATCTGCGCGAGATCTGGCTGTCGCCGAACCGGGCCGCGGGGGAAGCGGCGATGACGACCTTCGCCGAAAAATACGCGCCCAAATACGACAAGGCCGTCAAATGCCTGATCAAGGATCAGCAGACACTGCTGACGTTCTTCGACCTTCCCGCCGATCATGGGACCACTTGCGAACCTCGAACCCGATCGAGAGCGTGTTCGCGACGGTAAGGCACCGCACCGTCCGAATAAGGGGCGCACTGTCGCAGGACACCGCGCGTCTAATGGTGTTCAAACTGGTGAAGGCGGCGTCAAGGACCTGGCGGCGCTTGCAAGGTCAAAACCAGTTGCCGAAAGTCGTCAACGGTATAAAGTTCAAAGACGGAATCGAAGCCGTCGCCGAAATCAAATCCGCCGCTTGATTCACCCCGTCACCTACTCTCCCGCGTAGCTCATGTCGACAAAGATGGATGAGGACGATTGGGCGCACACGCTTGCGGTGTTCCGCGGGTGTTTGCCGTGTCGTGGAAGGAAAGCCGATGACGATCGCCGCTTTCTCGAAGCGCTGCATTTCTTCACCGTTGAGAACGTTCGCTGGCGCGCGCTGCCGGAGCGCTTCGGTCCCTGGAACAGCGTGTGGAAGCGCTTTGATCGCTTGAGCAAGGCTGGCGTCTTCGAGGCCTCTTTGATAGGCTCGCGTCGATGAGCTCCACGGCGCGTCTGCTTCAGATGTTCGACTCGACCGGGGTGCGCGCGCATGTGTCGGCGGCTGGAGCAAAAGGGGGCAGGAAGGCCAAGCGCTTGGGCGCTGGCGCGGCGGCTTTACCACGAAAATCCACGCAAAAGCGGACGCCTCTGGCGACATCATCGCCTTCGACCTGACCGGCGGCGAAGCCTCCGACGGGCGTCATTTCGAGATCCTGCTCGACATCGGACCCGACATTCAGCCCCGCGCCGTCATCTGCGACAAAGGCTAGGCCAGCAAGGCCAACCGGGACGCCGCGAGGGCGCGCGGCATCGCTCCCGTCATCCCGCACAAAGCCAATGAAAAGAACAAGCCGTCCTTCCTCGCACGAACCCTCTACAAGGCCCGCGCCCGCATCGAGCAGGCCCTCGGCAGGCTCAAGCGCTTCAAGCGGGTCGCGCTACGGTGCGAAAAGACCGCCCGAAACTTCAGATCATTCGTCTCCTCGTCGCAGCCCTATGCCTGATCAAATTCGTCCACACGGACTAACAACTTTCGAAGCAGGGAGTTGTTAGAGGCGCGCGATGGCCAGCATTCGTGACCGTCTGTATCGCCGCGATCGTTTTCCGCCGGAGGTCATCAGCCACGCTGTCTGGCTGTATTTCCGGTTTCTCTTGAGCCTGCGGGTGGTCGAGGAAATGCTGGCTGGGCGGGGGATTTGCGTGACATACGAGACGGTGCGGCCCGACGAGGAACGCGGCCTCCCGCTCCAAGCGACCTGCGCCCCGCCTCGACCGACATCTTCGGCGCGATCTGCCCGAAGGAAGGCAAGGCGGTCGGACTGATCCTGCCCAAGTGCAACATCGAGGCGATGCAACTGCATCTGGACGAAATCGCCTGCGACATCGCGCCCGGTCGCCACGCCGTCCTTCTGCTCGACAAGGCCGGATGGCACACCTCGCCAAAGCTCGACGTCCCGAAAAACCTAACCCTGCTGCCGCTCCCAGCCAAATGCCCCGAACTCAACCCGGTCGAGAACGTCTGGCAGTTCATGCGCGAAAACTGGCTCTCAAACCGGCTCTTCTTCGACTACCACAATATCGTCGATCACTGCTGCAACGCATGGAACCGGCTCACGGAACAGCCATGGCGCGTCATCTCCATCGCAATGAGGGATTGGGCATATAAGTTCTAGTCAACGGGAAG
>DASXES010000055.1:0-5791 GCA_036489975.1 Roseiarcus sp. | reverse complement strand
TCAGGCGGCGACGAAGAGGGCTCACCTCGGCCATCTCAAAACTCCTGTCTGGGGAATGCGCGTCAACACCCACATCCTCTCAGGCAGAAGGAACTCAACAAAACTCGCCGATCACGCCGCGGTAGCGGCTTCGTTCAATCCCCATGAGCCAGCCGGAAGGGCCTTTGGTATTATGTCCGCCGTCCCGCCGCCGCCGGGAGGCGAGTTCGGGCGCCTACTTCTTGGGGAAGTCGAGCCCCATCGCCCGGTAGCGCTCGGGGTCGTCGAGCCACTTCTCGCGCACTTTCACGTGCAGGAAGAGGTGCACGGTCGCGCCATGGGCTTCGCCGATGTCCTTGCGCGCCGCGGTGCCGATCGCCTTGATCGTGCGCCCGCCTTCGCCCAGCACGATCTTGCGGTGGCTCTCGCGGGTGACGAAGATCGTCTGCTCGACGCGGGCCGAGCCGTCGGGCTGGTCCTTCCATTCCTCGGTCTCGACCGTCGCCTGATAGGGCAATTCGTCGTGCAGCCGCTCGATCAGCTTCTCGCGGGTGATCTCGGCGGCGAGCGAACGGATCGGCGCCTCCGCGATCTGGTCCTCCGGATAGAGCCAGGGGCCGGGGGGGATCATCGCGGCGAGGCGACCGAAGAGCTGAGGCAGCCCGTCGCCGGTCGTGGCGCTGACCATGAACGTCTCCTCGAAGGCGAGCGCTGCATTGAGCCTGACCGTAAGCTCGAGTAGCTTCGGCCGCTCGACGAGGTCGATCTTGTTGAGGACAGCGAGCCTCGGCTTGCGGGTCTCGCGGAGCGCGCTCAGGATCGTTTGCGTCTCTTCGGTCAGGCTCGCCTCATCGACCTCCTTGCGGGCGTCGATGATGAGCATGAGAAGGTCAGCGTCGGCGGCCGCGCCCCAGGCGGAAGCGACCATCGCCCGGTCGAGGCGGCGCCTGGGCGCGAACAGGCCGGGCGTATCGACGAACACGATCTGCGCTTCGCCTCGAGTGAGGACCCCGCGCACGGTTGAGCGCGTGGTCTGCGCCTTGCGGGTGACGATCGAAACCTTCTCGCCGACCAGCGCGTTGATGAGCGTCGATTTGCCGGCGTTGGGCGCGCCGATGATGGCGACGAACCCGCATCGGGTCTGGCTCATGTCGCGCTCCAGCGGTCGAGAAAAGCCTGCGCGGCGGCCTGTTCCGCGGCGCGCTTCGAGTTCGCGGCGCCAACTTCCGGCTCGAAGCCCTCGAGCGCGACCCGCATGATGAAATGGGGCGCGTGCGCCGGGCCGCTGCGCTCGACCTCCTCATAGCGAGGGGGAGCGAGCGCGCGCGACTGGGCCCATTCCTGAACCGCGGTCTTGGCGTCGCGGGCGGGCTCGGCATCGGCGGTGATGCGGTCGCCCCAGCCGCCGAGAATAAGCGCCTCGGCCGCGTCGAAGCCGCCATCGACGAACACAGCGCCGATCAGAGATTCGCACACGTCGGCCAGGATCGCCTGCTTTTTGCGGCCGCCGCCGCGCGCTTCGCCGAGGCCCAGCGCCACATGCGGGCCGACGTCCCAAAAGGCTGCGATCTCGGCGCAGGTCTCGCGGCGCACGAGTTTGGCGAAGCGCATCGAGAGTTCACCTTCGCTCGCCTTCGGAAAGGCCTGATAAAGGCGGCCCGCAATGACGACGCCGAGCACCCGGTCGCCAAGGAACTCGAGCCGCTGATAGGACCCAGCCCTGCCCTGCCCGCCCTGGCTTTGCGCTGAAAGATGGGTGAGCGCGAGCACGGCCAAGGTGGAATCGCGGAAGCGGTAGCCGAGCCTTGATTCCAGCGCTGACAATCCGGCGCGCGGCTGCTTGTTCATTGATCAACCGAATCGAGGATAAGCCGCCTCTTTCGCGCCGTCGCGGGACGGCGCGGAAGAAGGGAGCTGGCCGGCGCGACCATACCGCCTTCGGGTCGCGCGGGGGAGCCTATTCGCCGGCGTCTAGCGGACCCGCTTGAAAATGCGGTCCCAGCGCACGTCCAACGGCCAGCGCCACACTTCCCAGGCCGGCGTGCCCTCGTCGATGGAGAAGAAGATCACTTCCGCTCTGCCGATCAGATTCTCGAACGGCACATAGCCGACTCCGCCCTGATCCCCCGCAAGCCTCGAGTCGCTCGAATTGTCGCGATTGTCGCCCATCATGAAATAATGGCCTGGCGGCACCTCGTAGACCTTGGTGTTGTCGAAAGTGCCGTCGTCGCCGTCGATCTGAATGATCCGGTGGGTGACCCCGTCCGGAAGCGTCTCGAGATATTGCGGCGCCTCCATGGGCTTGCCGAAGTGATTGACCGTCAGAAAGGGCTTGATCGGCTCGCGCGGGACCATCTGGCCGTTGATGATGAGGCGGCCGTGAACAACCTGGATCTTGTCGCCGGGCAGGCCTATCAGCCGCTTGATATAGTCGGTCTGGCCATCGCTCGGCAGCTTGAACACGATGACGTCGCCGCGCTTGGGCTGCGAGGCGAAGATTCGGCCCGGCATCGCCTGGGGGTCGAGGTCGAGAAAGCTTGGCAAGGAGAAATGCGAATAGCCGTAGGCGTATTTGGAGACGAACAGGTAATCGCCGACCAGCAGCGTCGGGATGAGCGAGCCCGAAGGAATGTTGAACGGCTGGAACAGGACCGTGCGAACCACGAGCGCGATTAGGAGCGCTTCGATGATGACCTTGACGGTTTCCCACCAGCCCTCTTCCTTTTTGGCGGGCGTGACGGCGGCGTCGGCGGATTTTACGGTCGGTTCGATCATTCCGGTCAATACGCCCTTGACTGTTTCATCGATAAAGCGCGCGGCGCGAGCCGTCCACGCCTCCTATACAAGGGCGGTCAGCTTGCGCCAAGCAACCGGCTGGTGACCGGTAAAATTGGCGCAAGAAAGGCCGCAGCCCGCGATTACGGCAGAAGAAGCAGGGAGCCGGTCGTTTCGCGGTTCTCGAGCGCAATGTGAGCCTGAGCGGCTTCGGCGAGGGGCCACTTTCCGCCGATCCGGATCTTGACCTCGCCCCGGCTTACGACGCCGAACAGATCGCGCGCCATTTTCTCGGCCCGCGCGCGGTCCGCCATGAAGGTGGTGAGGGTCGGCCGGGTCGCGAACAGCGAGCCCTTCTGCGCCAGAAGACCGATGTTGAACGCCTCGATCCCGCCTGAGGCCGAGCCAAAGCTGGCGAACACCCCAAACGGCCTCAGGCAGTCGAGCGAAGCCGGGAAGGTCGCCTTGCCAACCCCGTCATAGACCACATGGCATTTTGCGCCCTTGGTGATCTCACCCACCCGCTTGGCGAAATCCTCGTCGCGATAGAGGATCGTGTGCTTGGCGCCTGACTTTTTGGCGAGCGCCGCCTTCTCCGGGGTGCCTACGCAGCCGATCACGGTTGCGCCAAGCGCCTTGCCCCATTGGCACAGGATCAAGCCCACGCCGCCCGCCGCGGCGTGGACCAGGATCGTGTCGCCCTCTTTGACCCGGTGGGTCTGGCGCACGAGATATTGCGCGGTGAGACCCTTGAGCATCATCGCTGCGGCGGTGTCATACGAAATCGATTTAGGCAGCTTGAACAGGAACCTGGCCTCGATGTTGCGCTCTTCCGCATAGGCGCCCGCGGAGCCGGCGTAGGCGACGCGGTCGCCGGGCTTGAAACCTTGGACGGACGGGCCGACCGCGACCACCTCGCCCGCGCCCTCCGAACCGGGAGTGAACGGCGTATGGGCGGGGGGATAGAAGCCGCTGCGATGATAGATGTCGATGAAGTTGATCCCAATTGCATGCTGGCGGAGTCTGACCTCGCCCTTGGCCGGCGCCGGCAGCTCGACCTCCTCAAGGCGCATGACTTCCGGACCGCCGGGCTTATCTATGCGGATGGCGCGCATCGTTTCCTCTGGTTCTTTGGGCTCGTGTCCGATACGCGGGCGGTTAGGCTTGCCAGCGCGAACAGCCGACCTTATAGCATCGCGCCGGTCCGGCAGAACCGGATTCCTCTACGAACCCGCGCCCATCGTCTAGCGGTCCAGGACGTCGCCCTTTCACGGCGAAAACACGGGTTCGATTCCCGTTGGGCGCGCCAATAAAATCAATCTGTTATAGCGATAAGCGGTCCTTTGCGGCGTTGCGCGCCCAACATATGCTCGATAAGCGTTACGGGAGTTAACGCGACTGACAACGGGCGACCGACGAAACTGCGCGCGAAGAGCGTCTTGGTGAAGAGCGGGGAACATACACATCGTCTGTTCGAAGTCCCGCGGCGAGCATCTCTGCGCCTACGCTTTGCTCAATTCTAAGCAGGTTTTGGAAGCGTCAACGATCGAGTAGGGCCTCGAACTTCGTCACAAAGTTCATGCTTGGATGAAAGCAGGGGCAGGTCGGACGATGGGCGAGGCGGCCGATGAGTGGCGTCGGCGTGAAGTCACTAGGCCCTAATCGTCGCCAAGCGGCCCGAGGGGGCCCAAATGTCAGATTATCCAATAGCGGCGCGCACTGCCCTGGCCTGCATCAAGAGTCCAGCAGCTTATTCGCTTTCAAATCCTGCCGCGGTGACCCGCCGAACTTTCGAGTATAATCCCGGCTGAACTGACTTGCGCTCTCATATCCGACCATAAACGCCGCTGCCGTCACATTGTAGACACCGCCACTCAAGAGTTGCTTCGCTTCGATCAGGCGGAGGTCCTTTTGATACTGAAGCGGTGTCGTTCCCGTGATCGCCTTGAAATGCGCGTGGAACGATGAGGGGCTCATCGCGACGAAATCCGCAAGCGGCGGCAGCGCCAGGGATTCGCGATATCCAGCGTGGATCAGTTTGATTGCCCTGGCGATTTTGGCAGCATGGCCGCCAGGCAAGAGGAGATTGCGCAACATTCCGCCGGGAGGGGAGGTCAGAAGGCGGAAATGGATTTCTTGCCGAAGGAGGGGAATCATCACCGTGGCCTCAGCGGAGCCGCCCGGCAAGGAGAGGTAACGGCCGATTGCATCGATCAGCGCCGGTGCTGCGGTACTCGCCTCGATGGAGCGAGCATTCCGGTCCACTTCCTGCTCCTCGATCTGCTCGGCCAGACTGCCAATGATGTCGAGGTCGATCATCATAAACACGGCGAGTTAAGGAGCAAGCGGGGAAGCCTGCTTTATCCGCGTGATAACAGGAAGCGCATGGCTGACCAATAGCAACTGACCCGATGCCATCGACACCGTCTGAGCGCCTGAGGAGATCTCCGTCGTCCCTCGAAGGACCAGTCCGAATACGGGATTGTAGATCGAGGCCTCAACCCGCCCCGGATGCATCTTACGGATCACCACCAAGCCGGGCAGATCGCAATTGCTTGGCGTCGTGTGCCAGCGAGGCGCAGCGCCAAGGCTCGCGCGCCTGCAAGGCCAGCCGCTCCGCGCTCTGAACAAGTTGTCAATCGGCGTGGAAGATTCCACGCCGAATCACAGTTTCGCTGCGCAAGGAAGGAATGGGCGCCACTGAGATCGCCAAGGCCGTCGGGTGCAAGCGAGGAAACGTCTATAAGGCGCTCAAGGCCGCAGGGTTGAACTAAGCTAATTCAGAGTTGGCTCTTGAACTGCGGGCTTTGTGTGCTCGGGCGCAGCCACGCGATCCGAACTTGGCGTTTTCTTCTGGCCGCCAAACGAAATGCCCCCCCACCCTCCCCATGAGAACTGGCCTGCTGCCGGTTTCGTGGACACCGAGATTGGGTGTTTCATGAAGCCGGAGGTGTCAAATGCAGCGCAGGAAGTTTGGTCGTGAGTTCAAGATCGAGGCCGTTCGGTTGATCAAGGACCGAGGGGTGAGCGTCGCGCA
>DASXES010000052.1:0-16252 GCA_036489975.1 Roseiarcus sp. | reverse complement strand
TCTCAAAACTCCTGTCTGGGGAATGCGCGTCAACACCCACATCCTCTCAGGCAGAAGGAACTCAACAAAACTCGCCGATCACGCCGCGGTAGCGGCTTCGTTCAATCCCCATGAGCCAGCCAGCAAAGCCTTTGGTATTAGAACTTCCCAGGGAACCGCTGAACTGAACCGATTGCTTCGATTCCTAGGCGTTACCTGTCTCGTTTGTGACAATGAGCGCGTTCTGGGCAAGCTGCGTTCGCTTGCAGCGGGGCGACCCTATGAGGTGGGGAGCCGCGCGAATTCTGGTTGCGAAAAAAAGGCCGACGCCACTTTCACCGCCAAATAAGCGGGTCCTGCGTCACCCAGACCCGTCGCTGTTGGCGAGCTTGTATCCCGCCGCCAGGACCGAGGTCGGCAACAGGCGCTCGATGGCGTGAGGCAGGTCCCCGTCGATCAGGCCGCTTTCGTAGGGCATCTCCGAGGCAAGATGCAGATCGGCCAGCGGTTTTAGGGCCTCCGGCCGCACCCAGAACATCGTTCCGCCGAAAAAATCGAGTTGGAAAGCGTCGGCCAGCACGCCCATCCGTTCGGCGATTTTCAACGTCATGGGGCGGTTGGCCGACCAGGAGAGATCCTCGGAATACCCTTCTCTCGGCAAGCGAAACGCCCTGGGACCGATCATCCCGATCGATGAGTCGCGCTCGAACATGCCGATTGCGGCGGCCGCCGCTCCCGGTCCGCCCAGGAGATCGAACAAGAGCCGCCGCCGCCACATCGCCCCCATGTAAGTCTTGCGGCGCCCATCGATCGACTTCTTGCCGTGAACCTTGCAAATGTACTTGTAGCGATCGAGCCGGCCCCGTTCGAGCAGGGCCAGAAACGGGCCAACATCCCGCCCGCGGTTTTCCACGACTTCAATGTCGGCGTGAGGATAGGCCCGGCTGATCGTCTCGATCAGCCGCTCGCGACCGGCGACGGTCGTCACGATTAGATCGAAGGGAACCGTCAGGCCCAGGAGAGCCCCGGCGATATCGGGCCAAGTGTCCTCATAGTAGATATGGACGACGGCCGCCACCTCCATGGGTCCGGAACGATCGGTCGCCTCGGGCGAGGCGCTCGTCTGCGCCGGCCACCCGTAGAGAAGCTCCGGATGACCGGCGACGACATCGCCGTCGATCACGACGCCAATATTCCTCGTATCCTGGTTGAACCCGGTGAACCGCTTGCGTTCGGCCTTCGGGCCGACGGAGAAGAGCGAGAATTCCTGGTACTTCAGGTATTTCTTCTTCTTGAACAAGGCCATGAGGCGCAGTCGCGCCCACAAGGAGGCGAACAGGCCCAGCGTTTCGACATGAAAGTCGCGGCTTTCGATCGGCAGGGCTTCGCCGGCGCTCGGGGCGACGACGTAGTCGAGACGCGGCGAAAAAGGCACGAGAACGCTCTGGTTGCTCACGCCGATCCTGAGTTGCGAGAGGGCGTCATCCTCCCTCTCGCCAACCGGCCTCAGCCGATAGGCGCGGGGAAATAGGAACGGGGACTGGCGCATCCGCGCATCCTCTAGCGAGCCGGCGAGCGCGGGGCAATCGCGAGTTGAAGGCGCGGGAGCCGCGGCGAGAGGCGCGGGCGGTGGCTTTCGAAAACGGACGCTCCAGAGCGGGCCAGCGTTGGACCCAGATCCCTCGCCACAGCCATCGGCGAGGCTGGTTAAACGGTTCTCACCCGTCTAGCGGCGAGCGCGGTCCAGAAGCCGAGGTCGTAATAGCCGGCGAGCAATTGTAGCCGCGCTCGATAGCCCGTCGTCCATTTTGGCGGCGCGCCCCAAGCGATAGCGCGCCGCCAGGGCGGGTCAGAAAATTCGGCGGAAGATGGCGTACAGCAAGCCCGACATGATCATCGCCGCCGGCAAGGTCAGCACCCAGGCGAGCGCGATGGAGCGCACTGTCGACCATTGCATTCCCGAGCCGTTGGCCACCATCGTCCCGGCGACGCCGGACGACAGCACGTGGGTCGTCGACACCGGCAGGCCGAAGCCGTCGGCCGCGCCGATCGTCGCCGCCGCGATGATCTCGGCCGCCGCGCCCTGGCCGTAGGTCAGGTGGGTCTTGCCGATCTTCTCGCCGACGGTGATGACGATGCGCTTCCACCCGACCATCGTGCCCAAGCCCAGCGCGATCGCCACGCAGATCTTGACCCATAGCGGAATGAACCTGGTCGCCCCATCGAGCTCTTTCTTGAAGGCGCCGATCTTCGCCTTGTCTTCGGGCGTGAGTTCGCTCTCCTTGTCCTTCGCAAGAACCCGGAAACCCTCCGAGGCGAGATACATGTCGTTGCGCAGGTTCTGGACCTTGTCGAAGGGCGTCTTGGCGATGGAGCCGTATTGCTCGACCGAGTCGCTGATCTCCTTGGTCAGCGCCGCAAGCGACGGATAGGTCCCTTCCGAAATCTGGTGGGCGTGGATGTACTCCGTCACCGCCGGGCGGGGATCGCCGATGGTGGCGTAGCCGGCGCCGTGGGCTTCGACGATCTTCGAAGCGGCGTGCGCCACCGAGACAAACTGGGCGGCGTGACCTTCGGCGGGCGCGCGGTTGAGCGCATAAGCCGTCGGGGCGACGCCGATCAGGATCAGCATGATGAGGCCCATGCCCTTCTGCCCGTCGTTGGAGCCGTGGAAGAACGAGACCAGCGTGCAGGTGAGGATCAGCAACCCGCGGATCCAGGGCGACGGCGGCTTGTTGGTGGTCGGGGCGGTGTAAAGCTCCGGCACGCGGATGACGGACTTCATCGCCAGCAGCAGCAACGCCGAGAGGGCGAAGCCGAACAGCGGCGAAAACAGGAGCGCCTCGCCGACCTTGGTTACCTGGTCCCAATCGACGCCCGCGGTGCCGTTCTGGCCACGCATGATCGCGTTGGCGACGCCGACGCCGACGATCGAGCCGATCAGGGTGTGCGAGCTCGACGCGGGAATGCCCATCCACCAGGTGCCCAAGTTCCAGATGATCGCGGAAATGAGCAGCGCGAACACCATCGCGTAGCCCGCGGCGGAGCCGACCTGAAGAATAAGCTCCACCGGCAACAGCGAGACGATGCCGAAGGCGACCGCGCCGGTCGAAGCCAGGACGCCGAGCAGGTTCCAGCAGCCCGACCATACGACCGCGACCTGCGCCGGCAGAGCGTGGGTGTAGATGACGGTGGCGACGGCGTTCGCGGTGTCGTGGAAGCCGTTGACGAATTCGAAGCCGAGCGCGATCAAGAGCGCGACGCCGAGCAGGATGAACGGCAGGATCGTCGTTGGTCCGCCGCCGGCGTCGGCAATATCCGTCCGGATCGAATAAGCCATGTAGAAAAGGCCAAGCGCCAGGACAGCGAGGAGCCCAAGCGCAAATCGAGCGTCAACCGGATGATTGAGGTGCGGCTTCACAGGCGCTTCGGCGTGCGGGCCGAAGCGAGCGTCGAAGGCGGCGGACATGGGGGCTCCTCGGGGCGTGCGAGCCCTTTCTATCGCGAGCGCCCATGACAGGAATGTGAAGGGTGCTACAGAGATGCCGGATCGATCGCGGGAACCCGCGGCTAGGGCAGCGTCAATAAGACAAACTACCTAGAAGGAAAAAATCCTTCGAGCATTGCCAAACCGCCTTGGATAGGCAATTCTGACCCGTAAAAACACAAGGGATGGACGCTCAAATGGCGCTTTTGTCGGTACTCGATCGTAGCCATACGATCGCCAAACCCGGATTCAGCCGCTGGATGGTTCCCCCGGCGGCGCTCTGCATCCATCTCTGCATTGGCCAGGTCTACGCGTTCAGCGTCTTCAATCTTCCGATGACGAAGCTGATCGGCATCACCAAGTCCGCGCCTGATGACTGGAAGCTCACCGAGCTTGGCTGGATCTTCTCGATCGCCATTTTCTTCCTTGGTTTTTCCGCAGCCGTGCTGGGCCGCTGGGTCGAGGAGGGCGGGCCGCGCCGCACGATGTTCACCGCCGCCCTCTGCTTCGGCGGGGGGTTCTTGATCAGCGCCTTCGGGGTGTCGGCCCATCAGCTTTGGATCGTCTATCTCGGCTACGGCGTGCTCGGCGGGATCGGGCTCGGACTGGGGTACATTTCGCCGGTTTCGACCTTGATCAAATGGTTTCCGGACCGCCCCGGCATGGCGACCGGCATGGCGATCATGGGCTTTGGCGGCGGCGCGATGATCGCTTCGCCGCTTTCGGTGTGGCTGATGCGCGTGTTTTCAACGCCGACCCACGTCGGGGTCGCCAAGACCTTCGTGGTGCTTGGGATCGTCTACGCCATCTTCATGCTGGTCGGCTCGGCGATCGTGCGGGTGCCCGCGCCGGGGTGGAAACCGGAAGGGTACGTTCCGCTGGCCCAGCCCAAGAAACTCGTCAGCACCAGGGACGTTTACGTATATCAGGCGCTGAGGACGCCGCAATTCTGGCTGATCTGGATCGTGCTCTGCTTGAACGTGACGGCGGGCATCGGCGTGCTCGGCCAGGCTTCGGCGATGAGCCAGGAAATGTTTCCAGGACGGGTCACCGCCGTCGCGGCGGGCGGCTTCGTCGGACTGCTCAGCATCTTCAACATGGCCGGCCGCTTCTTCTGGGCGTCGACTTCGGACTTTATCGGCCGCAAAAACACCTATTTCGTGTTCTTCGTGCTCGGGTTCATTCTCTATGCGCTCGTGCCGTATTTCGGCGGCCGCGGCAATCTGCCGCTGTTCATCCTCTGCTTCCTCATCATCATCAGCATGTATGGCGGCGGATTCGCCACTGTGCCAGCCTATCTCAAGGACATGTTCGGCACCCGCTATGTCGGGGCGATTCACGGGTGGCTGATCACAGCCTGGTCGATAGCCGGAGTGCTCGGCCCGGTGCTGGTCAACTACATCCGCCAATATCAGATCGACAGCGGCGTCCCGAAGGCGCAGGCCTATAACGTCACCATGTATATCATGGCGGGGCTATTGGTCGTCGGCTTCATCGCCAATTTCCTGATCAAAGCGGTCGACGATCGCCACCATATGGCGCTCGAGACTGTGGACGAAGCAGTCGGCGTGGCTTGAGGGAGGCGGAAATGGCTGACAACAATGGCAGCGGCACGACCGCCCTCGAGCTGGCGCTGGCCTGGGGCTTCGTCGGCATCCCGCTCGTGTGGGGCATCTACGGGACCCTGGTCAACGCGATGAAGCTCTTCCAGTAGCGGCGCAGGCCCGCCGGGCCGCAAAGCGAATCTATCGGGACGCGCGCGCGGGCGCACCGCCGGGAGCGCTTGGCGCCTAGCTTCGCGGCGAGCGCGCGCTGTTGATGAGCTGCTCGCGTTCCTTGAGAAGCTCCGCAAGCTGCTGCTCCTGGTCGGCGATTCGGTCCGCGGCTCGCGTCTCGTCCTCGGCGCCGGAGAAGGCCGTCGCCTGCTCGGTCAGCTCCCTGATATTGTCGCGAACGATCGCGATTCGCTGATCAAGTTCTTCAACCGACGCATGGGCCATTAGCTCGCCTCCGCGAGAAGCGACAATTGCTGGCGGGCTGGATCCCCGAACTGGTCGACGAGACGGGTCGGATAATCGCCGGTGAAGCAATGGTCGGTGAACTGAGGCTGTCTCGGGTTGCGCCCGGAATAGCCCATGGCGCGATAGATTCCATCGACAGAAAGGAAGGCGAGCGAGTCGGCGCCGACAAAGCGGCGCATCTCATCGAGATCCATGCGGGCGGCGAGCAGCTTGTCGCGCTCGGGCGTGTCTATGCCGTAGAAGTCGGGATAAGCGATCGGCGGCGACGAGATGCGGAAATGAACCTCGCGCGCGCCCGCTTCCCGCATCATCTGCACGATCTTGACGCTGGTCGTGCCGCGCACGATCGAATCGTCGAGAAGCACAACCCGTTTGCCTTTGACGACCGCGCGATTGGCGTTGTGCTTCATCCGGACGCCAAGTTCGCGAATCGACTGGGTCGGCTGGATGAAAGTGCGCCCGACATAATGGTTGCGGATGATGCCGAGTTCGAACGGCAGCCCGCAGGCCTGCGCGTAGCCGATCGCAGCCGGAACGCCGGAGTCGGGGACCGGCACGACCACGTCGGCGTCCGCCGGCGCCTCGCGCGCCAGCTCCGCGCCCATCGCCTTGCGGGCGTCATATACGCTTCGCCCATGAACGATCGAATCGGGCCTGGCGAAATAGATGTACTCGAAGATGCAGGGACGGGCCGGCTGCCTTGGAAGGGGAAAGAAGCTCTTCACCCCGTCGCCGTCGATCACCACCACTTCGCCGTTCTCGATGTCGCGGACGAATTTCGCGCCGATGATGTCGAGCGCGCAGGTCTCCGAGCAAAGAATCGGGCTGCCGTCGAGCTCGCCGAGCACGAGCGGGCGGATGCCCAGCGGATCGCGCGCGCCGATGAGCTTCTTGTTGGTCAGCGCGACAAGCGCGTAGGCGCCCTCGATCTCGGCGAGGGCCTCGACGAAACGGTCGACGATCTTCGGCCGGCGCGAGCGGGCGGCAAGCAGCAGCACGACTTCCGTGTCGCTCGTTGACTGGCAGATGGCGCCGCCGCGAATGAGCTCGCGGCGCAGCGTGAGCCCGTTGGTCAGATTCCCGTTATGCGCGACCGCGAGGCCGCCTGCCTCGAGCTCGGCGAACAAGGGTTGCACATTGCGCAATATCGTGTCGCCGGTCGTCGAGTAGCGCACATGGCCGATCGCGGTGCGCCCCGGCAAGCGGTCGATGGTCGCGGCTTTGGAGAAGTGGTCGCCGACCAGCCCCTGGCGGCGCTCCGAGTGGAACCGGGCGCCGTCGAACGCGACGATGCCTGCCGCCTCCTGGCCGCGATGCTGCAGGGCATGCAGCCCGAGCGCGGTAATGGCGGCGGCGTCGGGGTGATTGAAAATGCCGAAGACGCCGCATTCCTCTCGCAACCGGTCCCCGTCGGGATCGAAGCTGGCTTCGCTCGACGCATCCGACGGGAGTTTCGGCGCTGTCTCCATCATTGCCTTGGCGCAGGAGCGAACGGAGCGTTCTTGTTGATCAGGGCGTCGAGCTTCTGCTTGTCCGTGGCCGAGCCGCCCGCTCCTGCTCCCGAATCGGCTTTTCTCGGCGGCGGAGTCGGCTCCGCTACGGGCGGATCGTCGACTGTCCTCGGGCGCGCAGCGGTGGCGTCGTTGGTCGGCGCAAACGCGTTCGTCGTCGCGTTGGCGCGCGACTGGATCCAGCCGTCGATCGTCTGGGCGGCGTCCATTGGCAGCATGGCGACGAGTCGATCGGCGGTCTCGGTGAGGACCGGCCGGGTCCTGGCGTTCTTGACCCATTCTGGTTGCTGCTTCTCTGAAACAAGCCAGTTGAAAATGGCGAAGGCCACGACCGCGAGGAGAAACCCCCTAGCGACGCCGAACACAAAGCCCAGCGACCGGTCGAGGGCGCCGATCTTGCTGTCGAGGATCGCGTCGGACAGCCGAACGGTGAACAGCGAAACCACGATCAATGTGACGAAGAACACGATGGCCGCGGCGGCCGCCTGGGCGATAATCTCTTTATGGATATAGGGAGTGAGGTAAGGCACGACCATGGGGTAGAAGTAATAGGCGGCCGCAGCCGCCGCGGCCCACGAGGCGATGGCGAGAACCTCGCGCGTGAACCCCCGCATCATGGAGAGGAGCGCCGAAACGAGAACGATGCCGAGAACCGCAAGATCGAGATAAGATGGCATTTGCGAAGGAACCTCGTTGCGAGAGTGCAACGTCTTACCCGCCCTCTGCCGGCCGGCGCGAGCGCGTTATAGCCAAGCCGCTTCAGTTCGTCACCCCACTGCGGACAGGGGCCCTTGGGGATTGAGCCCTTCTTTCGACCGCGCTTGCGGCGATCAGGGCGACCAGCGAGGCCACATTGTCGATCGGCTGCGTGGCGATATTGACAGGTTCGGCGCCGGCGCGCGGCGAGTGCGGCGCGAAGGCGCGCTGAAATCCGAGCTTGGCGGCTTCCTTGAGGCGCAGGCCGGCGTGCGCAACCCCGCGCACCGAGCCCGATAATCCGATTTCGCCGAAATAGACGGCGTCGCGCGGCAAATTCGCGCCGGTCAGCGAGGAAATGAGCGCCGCGGCGGCGGCGAGATCAGCCGCGGGCTCGATGATCCTCAAGCCACCGGCGACGTTGAGATAGACGTCGTACTGGCCGAGCTTCATGCCCCCGTGGGCCTCGAGCACGGCAAGCACCATGGCGAGCCGGCTCGGCTCCCAGCCGACGACGGCGCGGCGCGGCGTGCCGAAGGTCGTCGGCGCGACCAGCGCCTGGATCTCGACCAGAAGCGGCCGCGCGCCTTCGACCCCGGCGAAGACCGCGGCGCCCGGATGGGCTGCGCCGTCGCGCTCAGCCAGGAACAAAGCCGAAGGGTTCGGCACCTCGGCGAGGCCCCCGCCTGTCATCTCGAACACGCCGACCTCGTCCGTCGCGCCGAACCTGTTCTTGGCCGCCCGCAAGAGCCGGAAGGCGTGCGCGCCGTCGCCCTCGAAGGAGAAGACCGCGTCGACCATGTGCTCGACGACTCGGGGGCCGGCGATCTGGCCGTCCTTGGTGACGTGTCCGACCAGCAGCAAGGCCGCATCGCTCGCCTTGGCGAAGCGAATCAGCGCCTGCGCCGAGCCGCGCACCTGGCTGACCGTTCCAGGCGCGGACTCGATTGCGTCGCTCCACATGGTCTGAATCGAATCGATGACGACGAACTTCGGCGCGTCGCCCGAGCCGAGCGTCGCCACGATATCCTCGACGAAGGTCTGCGCCGCGAGCTGGACGGGCGCGTCGGCGAGCCCGAGGCGGCTGGCGCGCAGACGCACCTGGGCGGTCGATTCCTCGCCCGAGACATAGACGACGCGGCCGCCCGACCGCGCCACCGCCGCGCAGGCCTGGATCAGCAGAGTCGACTTGCCGATGCCGGGCTCCCCGCCGATCAGCGTGGCTGAACCGGGCACGAACCCGCCGCCAGCGACCCGATCGAGTTCGGCGATTCCGGTCACGAGCCGAGGTTCGGACCGGGTCGCGCCCGACAGGTCTTCGAGCGGAAACGGGCGCCCCGCGGCGCCCCGGCGAACAGCCGCGCCGCCGATCCCGAGCGCGGCGCCTTCCTCGATGATCGTATTCCACTCGCCGCACGATTCGCATTTTCCCTGCCAGCGCTGAGTGATCGCGCCGCAGTTCTGGCAGACATAAGAAGAACGAAACTTGGCCATTTCGCCGGACTCGCAGGTTTGCCCTGGCCTGTCGAGGGCTCTTGAGCCGTGTCCACGCATTTCCCGCGCCGGACGCTCGGCTCTGCTGCGACAACGCGCAAGCCCGTGTCGGAACAGGACGCCGGGACGCCTTACGGCACGAGCACGGCCGCGCCTTCGAGCTTGCCCGAGCGCAAATCGTCGAGCGCCTCGTTGGCCTTGTCGAGCGGATAGGGCGTGGTGGTCGTCCGCACCTTCGCCTCAGGCGCGATGCGCAGGAATTCGTGGCCGTCGGCGCCGGTGAGGTTGGCGACCGAGGCGACGCTGCGCTCCTCCCATAAGAGCGAATAGGGGAAGGCGGGGATGTCGCTCATGTGGATGCCGCCGCACACCACCCGGCCGCCTTTGCGCAATCCAGCGAGCGCGGCGGGAACGAGCACGCCGACCGGCGCGAACAGGATGGCGGCGTCGAGCGGCTCGGGCGGCTTTTCGTCCGACCCGCCCGCCCATTCGGCGCCCATTCCACGCGCGAAGGATTGTCCCGCCGCATCGCCCGGCCGGGTGAAGGCGAACACGCGCCGTCCCTGCCAGCGGCAGACCTGTGCGATGATGTGCCCCGCGACGCCGAAGCCATAAATGCCGATCGTCCTCCCGTCACCGGCCAGCTTCAGCGAGCGCCAGCCGATGAGCCCGGCGCAAAGCAGCGGCGCCGTCTCGACCGGATCGATGTCGTCGGACAGCGGAAAGACAAAATCGGCGTCCGCGATCGCATGGGTGGCGTAACCGCCGTCGCGGGTAAAGCCGGTGAACAGCGGCGCATCGCATAGGTTTTCGCGTCCGCTCCGGCAATAGGGACAGGTCCCGTCGGCATGACCGAGCCAGGCGACGCCGACGCGCGCGCCGGTCTTGAGGCTCACGCCATCGCCGGCCGCCTCGATGCGGCCGACAATCTCATGTCCCGGCACAATGGGCAGCTTCGGGTTGGGCAGTTCGCCATCGACCACGTGCAGATCGGTGCGACAGACGCCGCAGGCCTCGACCTTGAGGCGTATCTGGCCCGGCCCCGGCGTCGGGTCGGGCCGCTCCTCCATACGGAGCCGGTCATGCAGCCGGTGCAAGACCATGGCGCGCATGGGAACGGCGCCCCTCGTTCAGGCGCGGACGCGCGATCCAGCGACCGACCGTCTGATCAGCGCATAGAGGCTCCCGCCGGTCAGCGCGCCCAGCACATAGACGACGAAAGCGAGCACGGCGAGCGGCAGCGTGACGCCGAACGAGAGGAAGGACATGCTGACCCGCTCCGTGTTCTGGAACAGGAAGATGATCAGCGCGGCGATGAAGACGACGACAATCGCCAGATAAAGCCAACGCACCGGAAGACCTCCTTGCCCCGAACGGGGCTGGCCGCGCGTCGCCGCCGCAGTTTAGCGCCCCGCCAACGGGCCGCGGCTGTCAGGCCGTGGGAGCATTGTGCAAACCGAGGCCGAGCCCGATCCAGCTCGCGCCGGCGATCACCAGATCGACGCCGAGAAAGATCCCGAGCACGTAGAGCGAGGAGACCGGCCAGTGGATCAGGACGATGATCCCGAGCAGGAGCGTGATCGCCCCGGAGACGGCGACCCAGACCCAGGGCGAGCCATGCTTCATATTGAAGGCGAGGAAGATCCGCATGATGCCGGAGGCGACCAGCGCCGCGCCGAGAATGAGCGTCAGCCAAACCGCGGTCAGGAGCGGATTGTCGAACGCCACGAAGCCGGCGATGATGTAGAGGACGCCGAGCGCGAGCCAGAACAGGAACCGTCCCCAGGTCTTGATCTGGAACGAGTGGATGACTTCAAAAACGCCGGCGATCAGCATCATGATGCCGACCACCCAGACGCTTGCGATCGTCGCCATGACCACGCTGCCGAGCGCGATCACCCCGGCGATGAGGTAAACGACGCCCAGCGCGACGATCCAGCCCCATTTGGCCTGGAGCGGCGCGATGCCCGCGCGTGGTCCTAGTCCTAATGCCGATCCAACATTCGTCATGGCGTTCGTCCCCAATTCCTGGCCTGCGCAGCGACGGGAGCCTCATTACCTTCTGGCGCGCGAATCTGGATGCAATCTACCACAGTCAAACTTGATGAGAAGCGCCCGATTTGGCGAGCCGATCACAAACCACGCTTCCAAGGGCATTAAGAGCCGACGCTCAGGTTTTGCCGCCCTTCCAGTCCCTCAACCGGCTCATGAGCATGTACGAACCGGCGTCCTTCGAATCGGCGAGATAGTCCTGCGCGGAGCGCGAAAGGCGGTCGACCAACGATTTCTTGTAGCCTTTGTCGCCCGGTTCGAGCGGGATCGTGGTGATGATGACGAGCACCCGCTGCTCGGCGCCGTCCGGAGCCTTCGCGCTCCACACCTTGGCGCCCCTTGCGAGGGGATGAGAGAATGCCATTAACGTTTGCCCCGTGGATAATATCCCGCGAGCCGTAAAGGACCAGCGCGTCGCGAACGCGTCAAGTCCTCTGTCCCAAGCCCCCTGTCCAACCCACGGCGCTTTAGCCGATCGGGCGCGTCCCCTACCGCCCCCGGCTCGACTCCAGCAACCGCAGCGCAAACCATATCGGGACGACCACCATCGCGCCGGTGATGAGAATGCGCCCGATCTCGTGGATACCGGTGAATCCGAGCTCCATGGTCGCTCTTGCGCTGCGCACCGCATCGCTGACCAGCGTCGACGGATCGAAGCCAAACGTCTCGAGCACGAGGCCGACGACGAGCGAGACGACGATAAGGCGCACGGCCGCCATGGCCGGCGGTCCCCCTGCGAACCGGGCGAGCGCGTTATGGGTCATCAGGGGAGGCCTCCGACAAGGCGATCGCTCTTACGGCGCCGGCCGGCGCATATCGCCGCCAGCCGCGCGCGCAAGACCGTTGGACCCGGGAAGGCGGCGCACCGGTCAGCCCTTGGGAAACGGCACGACCGACGGCGACTTCGGCTGCGAAGACTCGCCAGCTTCGCCGCCGACCTCCTTGCCGTTGATCGTCAGGCGCCCGTGCGCAGCGCTGAGCTTGACCGTGGAGCCGTCAGGCAGTTCGCCCGCGAGCAGCATCTGCGCCAGCGGGTCCTGCACCCATTTCTGGATCACCCGCTTCAACGGACGCGCGCCATAGGCCGGATCGTAGCCCTTGTCCGCCAGCCACTGCCGCGCCTTCGCGTCAAGGCTGAGCGTCATCTTGCGGTCCTCCAGCAGCCGGTTCAGCCGCTTAAGCTGGATGTCGACGATCTCGCTCATGTCCTCGCGCCGCAAGCGGTGGAAGAGGATGATCTCATCGACGCGATTCAGGAACTCAGGCCGGAAATGCCCGCGCACGACACCCATGACTTCCTTCTCGACCGTCTTCGTGTCCTCCCCCTCGCGCAGATTGACCAGATACTCGGATCCGAGGTTCGAGGTCATGATAATCAGCACGTTCCGGAAATCGACCGTGCGCCCTTGGCCGTCGGTCAACCGTCCGTCGTCGAGCACCTGCAGGAGGACGTTGAACACATCCGGATGCGCTTTCTCGATCTCGTCGAACAGCACGACCTGATAAGGGCGCCGCCGCACCGCCTCGGTCAAGGCGCCGCCTTCCTCGTAGCCGACATAGCCGGGAGGCGCGCCGATGAGCCGCGCGACCGAGTGCTTCTCCATGTATTCGGACATGTCGATGCGCACCATTGCGCTCTCGTCGTCGAACAGGAAGGCCGCGAGCGCCTTGGTGAGCTCGGTCTTGCCGACGCCGGTGGGGCCTAAGAACATGAACGAGCCGATCGGCCGGTTCGGGTCCTGCAGACCGGCGCGGGCGCGCCGAACCGCGGTCGAGACCGCAACCACCGCCTCGCGCTGCCCGACGACGCGCCGCGCGATCTCTTCCTCCATCTTGAGGAGTTTCTCGCGCTCGCCTTCGAGCATCTTGTCGACGGGCACGCCGGTCCAGCGCGAGACGACCTGCGCGACGTGGCTCGCGGTCACCGCTTCATCGACCAGCACGCTGTTGTCCTGGCTCTCCGCGTCCTCGAGTTTCTTCTCGAGCTCGGGGATCGTGCCATAGGTGATGCGTCCCGCTTCCGCGTAGTCGCCCTTGCGCTGCGCCTGGGCGAGCGCATTGCGCGCGGCGTCGAGCTCTTCCTTGAGCCGAGCAGCCTGGCCGAGCTTGTCCTTCTCCGCCTTCCAGCGGGCGGTCAGGGCGTCGGACTTCTCCTGCAGATCGGCAAGCTCGCCGGCGAGCTTCTTCAGGCGATCCTTGGAGGCCGCGTCAGTCTCCTTCTTCAACGCCTCCTGCTCGATCTTGAGCTGCATGATGCGCCGGTCGAGCTCGTCCAGCTCCTCGGGCTTGGAGTCGACCTGCATTCGCTGGCGAGCCGCAGCCTCGTCGATGAGGTCGATCGCCTTGTCCGGCAGGAAGCGATCGGCGATATAGCGATCCGACAGCGTCGCGGCGGCGATGATCGCGGAATCGGTGATGCGAACGCCGTGATGGGCCTCGTATCGGTCCTTCAAGCCGCGCAGGATCGAGATCGTGTCCTCAACCGTGGGCTGAGCGACGAACACCGGCTGGAAACGGCGGGCGAGCGCCGCATCCTTCTCCACATGCTTGCGATATTCATCGAGCGTTGTCGCGCCGACGCAATGCAATTCGCCGCGCGCGAGTGCGGGCTTGAGAAGGTTCGAGGCGTCCATCGCCCCATCGGCCTTGCCGGCCCCGACGAGCGTGTGCATCTCGTCGATGAACAGGATGATGCCGCCCGCGGCCGCGGTGACCTCGTTCAAGACGCCCTTGAGGCGCTCCTCGAACTCACCGCGATATTTCGCGCCGGCGATGAGCGAGCCCATGTCGAGCGCGAGCAGCTTCTTGTCTTTGATCGATTCGGGGACGTCGCCATTGACAATGCGCAGCGCAAGGCCTTCCACGATCGCCGTCTTGCCGACGCCGGGTTCGCCAATCAGCACCGGATTGTTCTTGGTGCGCCGCGACAGCACCTGAACGGTGCGGCGAATCTCCTCGTCGCGGCCGATGACCGGATCGAGCTTGCCGTTGCGGGCCGCGTCAGTGAGGTCGCGCGTGTATTTCTTGAGCGCGTCATACTGGTTCTCGGCGCTCGCCGAATCGGCGGTGCGGCCCTTGCGGATGTCATTGATGGCCGCATTGAGAGTCTGCGCGGAGACGCCCGCGTTCGCCAGAATCTTGGCGGCCTGCGTTCCCTTCTCCATCGCGAGCGCGAGCAGGAGGCGCTCGACGGTGACGAACGAGTCGCCCGCCTTCTGGGCGATCTTCTCGGCGTTGTCGAACAGGCGCGCGGTCGTCGGCGCCATATAAAGCTGGCCCGCTCCTGACCCTTCGACCTTGGGAAGCTTGGCGAGGGCGGCTTCGACCTCAGTCAGCGCCTGGCGGGAATTGCCGCCCGCCCGGTCGATCAGCCCGGCGGCCAGCCCTTCCTCGTCGTCAAGGAGCACCTTCAGTACATGCTCGGGCGTGAATTGCTGATGGCCTTCGCGAAGCGCGAGCGATTGGGCAGCCTGCACGAAGCCGCGCGCCCGTTCGGTGTATTTCTCCAGATTCATGTGTTTGACCCCTTCGGCGCCGACCCGCGCCCCGAAGCGACACGAGAGAGCCCATTAAGACAGGATTGCCGCGATTTCGCGGCCCGTCGGTAATGTAGGAGCGGTTTGGCCAGTCCGGAAGGGTAAAACGCGAACGCGTGGGGCAAAACTGACCACTTTCGTGCGGAGCCACCGCCACCCTTCACTTCGGGGATGCGCGCTTGAAGAACTCCTGCACCCAGTCGGCGTTCATGCCGGCGATCGGCAGCCAGGCCTTGAACAGAGTCTCGGGGGAATATCGCTCGAGCTCGGCCATCATGCGCTTTTCGATCTCCGCCATGGCCGCCTTCTGCATCGGCTCGACATCCGGCAGTCCCATGAACTGACGCGCCTCGAGCGGCGTGCAGTCGACATCGACGGTAATCTTCATCGGGCGCGGCTCTCCCTGGTCCAAGGCTATCCGAGATGACTTGGCGCGGCACGGCGCGTATTGAAGGCCCTCTCGCGCTTGAAGGCCCGGGACTATCGCAGGTCTTTGGAATGTGAGCCAGTCTTGAGCGGGCCTAAAGCCTTCATTCTCCATCTTGAGCGCGCAGCTTCGCGCAAAGCCAATGTGCAGGCGCTGAAGGCTGCGTTGCCGATCGAGAGCGAGGTCGTCGGGGCGATCGACGGCGCGCGCCTGACGCCGCCGGAGGTCGATGCGGCCTATGCCCGGCGCCGTTTCGAGCCCCGCTATCCATTCGCGCTGGCGGCGACAGAAATCGGCGCTTTCTTGAGCCATCGCGCCGCCTGGCGCCGCATCGTCGACGAGGATCTGGACTTCGCCTTCATCTTCGAGGACGACGCCGAGATCGACCCCGGGGCGTTCGCGGCGCTGATGGCTTTCGTCGCCGCCGAACGGGACGCCTGGGATTACGTGCTCCTGCCCGCCAAGCCGACCCAAAGCGGGACGGCGGTCGCGCGGCGAGGAGACCTCGCGCTTCTGCGGCCCGACGCCCCCCCGTTGCGGGCGATCGCCCAGATCGTTTCGCGCGCGGCGGCCGCGCGCCTGCTCGACCGCACCCTGCCGTTCGACCGCCCGATCGACACGCTCCTGCAGATGACCTGGGTCACCGGCCAGCCGCTTCTGGTCGCCTCGCCCTCGCCGATCCGCGACGTGTCTCGGGAGACGGGGGGCAGTACCGTCCAGCGCAAGTCGATGGGCATTCTCGACCGCCTCCACCACGAGGCGATGCGCCCGATCTACCGCGCGCAGGTTCTGATCCGCTACAGGCGGCACCTGGCGGAAGGTTCGCGATAGACTCCGGGTCTTTCGGCCAGAGCCCGGAGGTTGCAGGAAAGGGCCGCCGGAGAGGGATGTCGAGGGCGGTTTTGTTCTCTTATACCAAAGGCTTTGCTGGCTGGCTCATGGGGATTGAACGAAGCCGCTACCGCGGCGTGATCGGCGAGTTTTGTTGAGTTCCTTCTGCCTGAGAGGATGTGGGTGTTGACGCGCATTCCCCAGACAGGAGTTTTGAG
>DASXES010000019.1:0-93761 GCA_036489975.1 Roseiarcus sp. | reverse complement strand
TCCTGGTTCGGCCGCAACCGCCGTCTGGCCAAGGACTACGAGAACCTCGCCGACACCCTTGCCGCCTTCGTAACCTTGGCCGCAATCCAATTCGGAATCAGACGCCTTGCCCGACCGTAGGCTTTTGAGTCAGGCTCTCAGTCCCTAAGCAACTCCTTTTACACCGGCAGCGGTAGCTCAAAACAGAAAATACCGCTGCGCCATCGGCAGCTTGTCGGCCGGCTCGCAGACGAGAAGCTCGCCGTCGGCCCGCACGTCGTAGGTTTCCGGGTCGATCTCGATCTTCGGCGTCGCGCTATTGTGGATCATGCTCTTTTTGCCAATCTTGCCGCGCGTGTTCTCGACCGCGATCAGGCTCCTTTGCACCTTGAGCTTGCGCGCGAGGCCGCCCGCCAGCGCCGCCTCGGAGACGAAGGTGTAAGACGAGCCGTGCAGGGCCTTGCCGTGCGAGCGGAACATCGGGCGGTAGTGGACGGGCTGGGGGGTCGGGATCGAGGCGTTCGGGTCGCCCATTAGCGCCGCGGCGATCGCGCCGCCCTTGATGATGCTGTCGGGCTTCACCCCGAAGAAGGCGGGCGTCCATAGGACGAGATCGGCGAGCTTGCCCTTCTCGACCGAACCGATGTGTTTTGACACCCCATGGGCGATCGCGGGATTGATCGTGTATTTGGCGATGTAGCGTTTAGCGCGCGCATTGTCGTTGCGGGCCGTATCGCCTTCGAGCGCGCCCCGTTGGCGCTTCATCTTGTCGGCCGTCTGCCAGGTGCGGATGATCACTTCGCCGACCCGGCCCATGGCCTGGGAATCGCTCGACATCATCGAGAGCGCGCCCAGATCGTGCAGGATGTCCTCGGCGGCGATCGTTTCTTTCCGGATGCGGCTCTCGGCGAAGGCGAGATCCTCGGGAATGCTCCCGTCGAGGTGGTGGCAGACCATGAGCATGTCGAGGTGTTCGTCGAGCGTGTTCTTCGTATAGGGCCGCGTCGGGTTGGTCGATGAGGGGAGGACGTTGGGGAGGCCCGCCACCTTCATGATGTCGGGCGCGTGGCCGCCGCCCGCGCCCTCGGTGTGGAAGGCGTGGATGGTGCGGCCCTTGAACGCCTTGATCGTGTCCTCGACGAAGCCCGATTCGTTCAACGTGTCGGTATGGATCATCACCTGGATGTCGTGGTCGTCGGCGACCGACAGGCAGCAGTCGATGGCCGCGGGCGTCGTGCCCCAGTCCTCGTGCAATTTCAGCGCGCAGGCGCCGGCCTTGATCTGCTCGACGAGCGCGTCGGGCTTGGACGCGTTGCCCTTGCCGGCGAAGCCGAGGTTCATCGGATAGGCGTCGGCCGCCTCGATCATGCGCTGGATGTGCCAGGGGCCGGGCGTGCAGGTGGTGGCGAAAGTGCCGGTTGCGGGCCCCGTGCCGCCCCCCAGCATTGTGGTGACGCCGGACATGAGGGCTTCGTCGATCTGCTGGGGGCAGATGAAGTGGATGTGCGAATCGAACCCGCCCGCGGTGAGGATCTTGCCTTCGCCCGCGATCACTTCGGTGCCGGGTCCGACGATGATTGTGACGCCCGGCTGGATGTCGGGATTGCCCGCCTTGCCGATCGCCGCGATCAGGCCGTCCTTCAGGCCCACGTCGGCTTTGACGATCCCCCAATGGTCGAGGATGACGGCGTTGGTGATGACGGTGTCGACGGCGCCGCGGGCGTTGGTCGTCTGAGCCTGGCCCATGCCGTCGCGGATCACCTTCCCGCCGCCGAATTTCACCTCCTCGCCGTAAGTGGTGAAGTCCTTCTCGACCTCGATGATGAGCGCCGTGTCGGCGAGGCGGATCCGGTCGCCGGTCGTGGGGCCGAACATTTCGGCGTAATGCGCGCGGGGCAGGGAGGTCGGGGGGAGCGAATTACGGGAGGAGGGCATGGGCTTGGCTCATGGCACGGAGGAGAAGGCGGAATGGTCGAGGGCGGGCGAATACGGGACATCGGCGGAGCTTGAGCGACCAGACAGAGCGCTCCGGCCGCTCCTCATGGGAGGGTCATCCCGAAAGCGCGCTGGCGCGCGGCGCCTTCGTCGAAGGTGAGGGTGTATTCGAGGCCTCGGTCAAGATTCGACAGACCCACGAGCCAGTCGGCAAAATCCGATTTCTGCGACCCGTAGGCCTGAACGGCCCGCTCGAAAACTTCAGGGCGCGCGACGACGAATTCCGTCGACTCCGCGATCGCCTGGAGACGCTGGCAGATCGCCTGTCGCGGTAGTTTAAAGATGCGGCGACAGGTCCAGACAAATTCGGCCAGCACCACATCGTGCAGGTAGACGGGGCCATTGTCTTCGATCGCTTTGCGGGCGAGCAAAGATTGCGCGGGATCGTCTTCGGTCTCGAAGATGCGAAGAAGGATGTTGGTGTCGATTCCGATCACCCGCCCCTCTTGCGTTTCAGCGCGCCATATTTCTCCGCCATCGCCTCGGCGACCGAATCGTCGATGTCTCGTTGCGTGAGCGGCCTGCCGAGCGGAGGAAGCTTCAGTTCATCAAGCCGTTCGAAGATGCTCCGCTTACGCCTTGGCTCGATGGTCACCGATTTTTCCCCCGGCGGATCGAAGGCGATCTGGTCGCCGGGCTTCAGACCCCAAGCCTTCCGGTGTTGCGCCGGCACGGTGATCTGCCCCTTGCTGGTGAGGGTCGCGAGAATCTTGTCGGCCATGCTCGGCCTCCTTACATGGACGTATCGCCTTACAATATGCGAAAGTAAGGCACCAGGCAAGTCAAGCCACGTCACACCTTCCCCATCACCTCCTGGCGGAAGCCGTAGACCTCGCGTTTTCCTGCGATGGCGACGAGCCGCACCGAGCGGCTCTGGCCGGGCTCGAAGCGAACGGCGGTCCCGGCGGCAATGTCGAGGCGATAGCCTTTCGCCTTGGCGCGCTCGAACTTGAGCGCCGGATTGGTCTCGAAGAAATGATAGTGCGAGCCGACCTGGATCGGCCGGTCGCCGGAATTGGACACATCGAGCGTCAGCGTCTCTCGGCCCACGTTCATGACAATCTCGCCCTCCTCGGCCAGAACCTCGCCGGGGATCTCTTTGTCGTCCGCGCCGCGGATCGGATGGTGCACGGTGACGAGCTTGGTGCCGTCTGGAAAAGTGGCCTCGACCTGGATGTCGTGGATCATGGAGGCGATTCCGTCCATCACCTGGTCGGCAGAGACGACATGGGCGCCCGCCTCCATGAGCTCGGCGACGGAGCGTCCGTCGCGCGCGCCTTCGACGACGAAATCGGTGATCAGGGCGATGGCCTCCGGATGGTTGAGCTTGACGCCGCGCTCAAGCCGGCGGCGCGCCACCATCGCCGCCATCGCGATCAGAAGCTTGTCCTTTTCCCGCGGCGTCAAATTCATGGGGCCCCGTCCCTCCTTGCGCAGTTCAGCGGTCCAGCAATTTCCGCGCCCCGGGCTTTAAGGCCACAGCCGCGGTTTGCGTCCGCCCAGCGCCACAATGGACGCGACGAGCGCCCCGCGCAATCGGTCGAACGAGGGGCTGAGAAGCCGGACGACGATGAGGCCGTCGAACGCGGTCGCGCCGCTTTCGATGTCCGGGCCGGCGCCAAGCGCCGCCCGTAAATCGGGCAGGCGGGCCTCGATATTGGGCGCCGAGGCTACGATCATCGAAAGAGCCCGCGCTCCCGCCCCGACAGCCTTGCGGTCGAGGACGGCGCCGGCGTGCGCGAGCCGCGTCTCGTCGGCGAAGACGAGGCGGCCGTGGCGGCGCACGCGCCATGAATCGTGGACGCTCGCGTCGATCCGGCTTTCGCCCATCGCCAGGCGCCCGAACGCGAGCGTTTCGGCGATCAGGAACTCAGCCTCTTCCGACGCCTCGACCTCGAGCCGCCGTTCCAGCCGCGCGCTCTCGAAGATGAGCGTCTCCTGCGGCAGCCAGAAGAGGCGCGCCCGCGGCTTAAGCGTGAGCCGGGTCGCGATCACGGACGCGGGCCCGTGGCTGCGGTAGATCCGTTCCGCCGAGGGCGTCGCCGCCTCGACCTCGGCGCCCTCGCCGAGCGCCAGGCTTATGGAATAAGAATCCCCGCCCGCGACCCCGCCGCCGGTGTTGACGATCGCCACTTCGCAAGGACTCGACGAGCGGGGAAAGCGCCAGCGCAGACCCCCGGTCTCGAACAGTCGTGCGGGCTCGGTGCGCGCCCCGACGCGCACGAACGACCCGCGCGCCTCCGCGTGCGCCCGCTGTCGCAGAGCCGGCTCGCCACGCGGCTCGACCGGAGCCGGCAAATCCGTCAGTGTGCATTCCTTCATGACCGAGCCCGCCCAGCTGAGTTCCGGCGTTTTGGCCGCCGTCCTTGGCGCGGCCGCCCTTCATGCGCTGTGGAACTCGCTCGTCAAGAGCGCGGGCGACAAGTTCCTCGCTTCCGCGGTCGTCGCAATCTGGTGCGGCGTGGCCGCTCTCGCAGCCGCGCTCATCCTGCCGCGGCCGGCGAGCGCGGCCATGCCCTTCATCGTCGCCTCGGCGGCTGTCCATATCGTCTATTTTCTGCTGGTCGGACGCCTTTATCACAGCGCCGACCTCTCCGTCGCTTATCCGATGATGCGCGGACTTGCGCCCTTGATCGCCGCCGTGATCGCGTTTGCGACATTGGGCGAGGCGCCGGGGCCGATCGCCAGCCTTGGAGTGGGCGCGCTCGTGGCAGGCGTATTGACGATGGGCGCGAGCGGCCTCGCGCACGGGCGAATCGATCGCTCGACAATCGTCGTCGCGGTGACCAATTCCGCTGTCATCGCGGTCTATTCGGTGATCGACGGACAAGGCGCAAGGCTTTCGGGCGCCGGCGCTGCCTTCGCCTTCGCCTATAATTCATGGGCGGACGCGCTGACCGCGATCGCCTATCTGCCGATCATCCTTTGTCTTCGCGGGCGCGCCGTGGCCGTCGCGTTCTCCCACGATCGGGCGCGCGGCCTGATCGGTGGCCTTGCCGCGTTTATCGGCTATGCGATCGTCGTCTGGGCCATGACCCAAGCCCCGATCGCGTCCGTCGCCGCGCTGCGCGAGACGTCGGTCGTGTTCGCGACGATCATCGGCGTTGTGGCGCTCGGCGAGCCGTTTCACGCGCAGCGTGCATTCGCCGCACTCGTCATTCTTGCTGGAATCATTCTTCTGCGGATCGGCTGACCGGAGGCGCCGCCGCCTTGGCGGGCTCGAGCGGGGGGCCGCCGCTCATGGCGGACACTGCCGCTGAAGATCGACCTCGCCGCGCTCGCACACCGGGTCCATGACCGGCGCATACGGATCGGAAACCCGGTAAAGCTCGTAAGCTTCGAGCGTCCCGCCGGCCTGGCTGCGCTGCAGGACCCCGGCCGGCTCGACGTCGCGGTAGCGCATTTTCAGGATCAGGTCGAAATGGCGGCCCGGCTCGCCGAGCGCAAGCCCAGGCTTGGCGAACATCTGCTCGGGCGGCGCGGGCTCGAAGATCCAGCGCATGCGTTGCTCCGGCTGCACGACGGCGATCCCCGGATCGCCATAATAGGTCATCAGCGAAGTCAGCGCATAGCCCTGCGTCAGGACGTAAGGCGCGCTCGCGGCATGCGCCTTCGCGTCAAGATCGCGCGCCAGAGCGCGATAGCCTTCGAGCCGCGCCAGCGGATTGGCGTCCCCGAGCGGGACGGCGCCGGTCAGGGTCTCCGCGAAGGTCAGCGCCGCGACGAGAAGGCCCACCGGCGCCGCCCAGAGAGCTGCTTTTGCGATCGTCGCAGCAAGGCCTGAAACAGCGGTGTGGCGCGCCTCGGCGACCCAGTCCGCGACCAGAACCGCCGCGGCCGGATAAAGCGGCGCAAGCCAGTTGCCCTGGACGCGGTCGTGCAGCGAATGCAGAAGGAAATAGGCCGCCGCAGGCGCAATCGTGCAGACGAGAATGCGCCGGGCTTCGTCGCTCGAGAGGGTCAGCGCCGGGGCGCGCCAAGGGATGGCCGCGACCGCGGGAATGAGGGCGGCGAAAACAAGGGGGTTCATCAGCCCGATCTGCGAAACGAGGAACTCGGCCAGATAGTAAGGCTGAAATCCATGCGGCGGCGCGCGGCCAAGCTGCTTCATGAAGGTCGCCCAGCCATGCCCGGCGTTCCAGACGACGAACGGGGCGAAAACGACGAGCGCGACAACGAGGCTGGCATAGAGCACAGGCGAGAAAAGCCAGCGTCGCAGCGATGGCGTCGCGATGAGCGCGAGGCCTACGCCGGCGCCGAAAAAGGCGGCGGTGAACTTCGATTGCAGCGCAAGCCCAAGTGCGAGACCTAGCGCGATCAGCCAGCGCCTCTCGGCCGAACGCCACAGCTCGACAAGGGCCGCAAGGCCGAGGGTCCAGAACACGACGAGCGGCGCATCGGGGGCGACGAACACCGCCCCGATGGCGACGAGAGGCATGGCGATCCACATCAGCGCCGCGAGCGCCGCCTTCTCCGCCGAGCCGAACAGGCGCCACGCGATGAGGGCGATCAGCGCAGGCATCGCGCCAACGAGAAGGAGCGACAGCGCCCGCACCCCGAACTCCGAGCCGCCAAAGAGCGAAGTCGAGGCGCGGATGAGAAGAGCGACCATCGGCGGATGGTCGAGGTATCCAAAGGAAAGGGAGCGCGACCAAAGCGTGTAATAGGCTTCGTCGAAAGTCAGTTCGAGGCGCTGTGCGGCCAGCGCCTGCATGGCCAGAAGCGCGATGGAGGCGACGCCGGCGGAAAGCGCGAGCCAGGCCACGCGGCGCGGCGCCGCCTCAGCCCGCGCCGCGGCGGCGACCGTGGAATTGCCGCTCACTTCGTCGCCTTCGCCCTCATCGCCGATCGAATCCGTCGCTGGCGTCCGTCGCACGCCCGAGCGCTTCTCGTCAATCATCGGCCGCGTCTGCAAGCGAGCTCGCAAGATTTGGGAAATTGACGCGCAGGTGTTGCGCGCCGCACACAGGCGCCTCGCCGCCGAAGTCGTATAGTCCTCGAAGGCGACGCGAAAAGACAGAAGCGGCGCAATCCGGTTTGGAGTCGATCTGGTTGGAAGTGATGGCGGCCGCGGACAGGAAAGCCTCAAGAGACGCGACTCGCGACGAGGCGGCGGACGCTGCGGACGCCTCGCGATTTTTCTCGCGCATCGGATACCTCGTGCTGGCCGTTGGCGCCCCGGTCGGGGTCGTGCTCCACCCGCTTGGCCTCTACGTGATGTTCTCGATCGGCGTGGGGCTCATTCTGATCGCCGCGGCCCTCGACGCGGAGCCTGGATTTCTCAGGCGTTTCATGCGGCCTTTTTTCATTCCCACCTTTCTGGCGTTGCTGGCGGGGCTGGGCTGGGCGGCGTTGTCGGTTCTCTGGACGCCGTATCCGGTCGCGGCCTGGCAACATCTCCTCAAACTGGGCGTCCTGCTCGCCGCCACAATGCTGGCTGTGGCGGCGCCGCGCGAAAACGCGGCCGCGACCGATCTCTACCTGTTCCCGATCGGCGTGGTCGCCGGCATGGCGACGATCGTCGCCCGGGCGCTCGCCGAGACGCTGGCCGGCGCGCCGGACGACGGCCTGCTCATGACGGGCGGCCTCGCGATCGCCGTGCTGCTGTTCCCGGCGATGGCTGGACTCGCCGCGCGCGGACGCAATGGCTTCGCGCGCCTGCTGCTGATCATCGCGCTCTGCTTCGCCTATATTTATAGTTACACGCCGCTCACGATCGCGCTCTTTGCCGGCTATCTGGCGCTCTCGTTCGCCATCTCGGACTTGTCGCGCACCGTGCGCGAATTGAGTTGGGCCGCCGCCGCGCTGATCCTGTTGTCGCCGTTGATACCGGCGCTCGCGCCCACGATTTCGGCGTGGATCTTCCATGCGCGGCTCGGCTCGTTGCCGGCTCCCTATCGCTCCCTCTCGGTGGCGGCGGACGTGTTTACCCACGACAAGCTCAGGCTGATCACCGGCCACGGATTCGCGACGGTCAGTCGTGGGGTTCGCGACGGCATCTTGCCGGCCGACACCCCTCGCGCGCTCGCGTTCACGGTCTGGTATGAGCTTGGCGTCCTCGGCGCACTCTTGGCGGCGGTCGGGACGTGGCTCGCATTCCGCAATCTGGCGCGCGTGTCGACGCGGCTTGCGCCCTATATGGCCGCGGCCTTCTCGGCCGTCGTCGCGCTCGCCTTCCTCAATGTCGATTTCGCCGAAATGACGACGCTGACCCTGATTGCAGTCGCCGTCATTTCCACCGACGTCGCGGCACGCAGCCAGTACCGCACAAGCCGCCCCTCGGCGGCCCGGCTAGCCAATCTCTGACGGCGGCGCGCCGAAACCGGGCCCTTCGCGCCTCACCGCTTGCTGGCGAACGACATCGGCCCGTGGCCCATGCGCGGCCGCTTGTACTCGACCACGACGGCGCGCGTCCGACCGGTGACCAGGCTCGCCCTGCCACGCGTCCTCGCAGCCTGCTTGGCGGCCAGCACCCTGACATCCTCGACCGGCACGCCCATCAGCGAAGCCGCGATTTCCGCCCGCTGACTGGGGTCCGCGGCCAGACTTTCAGCGGCGATCAACGCCTCTTCGATTGTCGGGGTGTCGCGGCGGACCCGGCGAACGCCCCATTTGGTCTTCCAGGTGGCTGTCATGAGGCCCTCGGAATCCTGTTTCCATCGATTGAAGCCGCACGCTAGCAGAATTGTTGCACCGCAGCAATCCGATTTGGGCTTCAACAATTCTGTTATCAACGTCATTCCGTTGGCGGCGAGCCCGCGGAAAATCCCCATTCCGCTAACATGTAGGCGCCGCAGCCCAAGCGGCAAGATGGGCCCCTCCGGCCGCCACCATGGGCTTGACAGACGCGCCGCACGGCGGAACGATTGACCAAACGGTCAGGAATGGACCTGGCCGCTGTTCGAGCCTCTGGGGTTCCCTAAATGACGATCGCCGCCAATCCGCCGGGCGCGTCGGACATCCGCCCGGGACGCCTGGACGGCGAGACTCTCAAGGACAATTTCGCCGACCTGCACGCGCCGCTGACCTTCCACGAGGCGAGGGTCGAAGCCGAGCGGTGCTATTTCTGCTTCGACGCGCCCTGCCTGCAGGCCTGCCCGACCTCGATCGATATTCCGCTGTTCATCCGGCAGATCGCCGCCGGCAATCGAAACGGGGCGGCCAAGACCATTTTCGATTCCAACATCATGGGCGGCATGTGCGCTCGCGTCTGCCCGACCGAAACGCTGTGCGAGGAAGCCTGCGTGCGCGAGGCGGCGGAGGGAAAGCCGGTGGTGATCGGCCAGTTGCAGCGCTATGCGACCGAGCCGACAATCGCGACCGGGAAATCGCCGTATGCGCGCGGCGCGCCGACGGCCAAGCGGGTGGCGATCGTCGGCGCCGGGCCTGCGGGTTTGGCTTGCGCGCATGAGCTCGCCCTCGCCGGCGTCGACAGCGTGATCTTCGAGCCGCGCGAGAAGGCGGGCGGCCTCAACGAATACGGCATCGCCGCCTATAAGACGGTCGACGATTTCGCGCTCAGGGAGGTCGATTTCATTCTCTCGATCGGGGGCATCGAGATTAGGCAGGGGCAGGCGCTCGGCCGTGACGTCAAGCTTGAGGACCTGCGGCGCGACTACGACGCGGTCTTCCTCGGCATGGGCCTTGGCTCGACCAACCGGCTCGGCCTGCTGCGGGAGACCGAACTTGAGAACGTGATCGACGCGGTCGATTACATTGCCGCTCTCCGGCAGGCCAGGGATCTGTCCACATTGCCGGTTGGCCGGCGGGTCGTGGTGATAGGCGGCGGCATGACGGCGATCGATGTCGCCGTGCAATCGAAAAAGCTCGGCGCCGAGACCGTGACCATGGTCTACCGGCGCGGGCCAGAGCAGATGAAGGCGAGCGCTTATGAACGCGAGCTTGCGCAGACGAACGGAGTCGTGATCCGCTATTGGACGCGGCCCGTGGCGCTCGAAGGTCGCGGCGACGCCCTGAGCGGCGTCGTGTTCGAGAGCGGCGACGGCCTCGAGGGCGCGTCCACCGCGCCCGGCTCGGTGTTTCGCCTCGACGCCGACATGCTGTTTCTCGCCATCGGGCAGCGCGGGACGCCGGAAGCATTCGAGGGCGCCGGCGTCGAGCTCAGGGACGGCCGCATCGTCGTCGACGCCGAGCGCCGCACCAGCCTCGAGCGCGTGTGGGCCGGCGGCGACTGCGTGTTCGGCGGCCAGGACCTGACCGTGAGCGCCGTCGAAGACGGCAAGCAGGCGGCGCGCTCGATCGCGGCCGCGCTTGGAGTTCGTTGATTTCGCAGGATTTTCGAACCGAGAACCGATGTCCGCTTTTCGGCAATCCTGCGCAGGCGCCGCGCGCCTGACCTGAAAGAAAGCGAGGCTCCCCATGGCCGATCTCAGCACCAATTTTCTCGGCGTCAAATCGCCCAATCCGTTCTGGCTCGCCTCTGCCCCGCCCACGGATCGCAAGGTCAATGTCGAGCGCGCGTTTCGCGCCGGCTGGGGCGGCGTGGTGTGGAAGACGCTGGGCGAGGCCGGGCCGCCGGTCGTCAACGTGTCGGGCGCGCGCTACGGCGCGATCCATGGACCCGACCGGCGCCTCATCGCGATGAACAATATCGAGCTGATCACCGACCGCGACCTCGAGATCAATCTTAAGGAAATCAAGGAGGTCAAGCGCGCCTGGCCCGACAGGGCGCTGATCGTGTCGCTGATGGTTCCCTGCGACGAGAAGTCGTGGGAGAGCATTCTCGCCCGCGTCGAAGAGACCGAATGCGACGGCGTCGAGCTCAATTTCGGCTGCCCGCATGGCATGTCGGAGCGCGGCATGGGCTCGGCTGTCGGCCAGGTGCCCGAATATGTCGAGATGGTCGCGCGCTGGTGCAAGGCGCACACCCGCATGCCGGTCATCGTGAAGCTCACGCCCAACATCACCGACATCCGCCAGCCGGCGCGCGCGGCGAAAAAGGGCGGCGCCGACGCGGTGTCGCTCATCAACACCGTCAATTCGATCATGGGCGTCGACCTCGACCATATGACGCCCGACGTCGCCATCGACGGCAAAGGCACGCATGGCGGCATGTGCGGCCCCGCGGTCAAGCCGATCGCGCTCTCCATGCTGTCGGAAATCGCGCGCGATCCCGCCTGCGCCGGCCTGCCGCTCTCGGCCATCGGCGGCATCACCACCTGGCGCGACGCGGCCGAATTCATCGCGCTCGGCGCTGGCACCGCGCAGGTTTGCACCGCCGCGATGACCTATGGCTTCAAGATGGTCCAGGAGATGATCACGGGACTCTCGGACTACATGGACGAAAAAGGCTATGCGACGATCGAGGATTTCCGCGGGCGCGCGGTCCAGTCGCTCACCGACTGGCAGTATCTCAACCTCAACTATGTCGCCAAAGCCGAGATCAACCAGGACCTCTGCATCCAGTGCGGCCGCTGCCATATCGTGTGCGAGGACACTTCGCACCAGGCGATCTTCGCCCGCGTCAACGGCAAGCGCCAGTTCGTCGTCAACGAAGCCGAATGCGTCGGCTGCAATTTGTGCGTGCTGGTGTGCCCGGTCGAGGACTGCATCACGCTGGTGCACAAGACCCACGGCGTCGATCCGCGCACCGGCCTCAGCTACGATCGCCCACCCGCAGATTGGACGACGCATCCCAACAACCCGGCAGTGCATGTAAAGGCGGCGGAGTAGCGCCCGGTCAACTGAATACGTCGTCGCCAGGTTCGCGACGTTTCAAATGTTCCGAGTGAGCGAATCGTAAGTCTGCTCCGGGAGAATGGGCGGCGGGCAGGCGTCCGCACGCCGGACCGGGACGACATGATCCGGAATCGCACAATTCTGAGCGAGCAGCAGAAAGGCGAGGGCCTCACGACAGGCTTTGACTATCTGCGCCTCGGCCTCTCCGTCGCGGTGCTGGTCTGGCACAGCATCCTTCTCACCGCAGGACCCGCGGCGTATTCAGGGCTCTGGAGCAGCCCGTTTCGCTTTATCCCCGCCGCCATCCTGCCCATGTTCTTCGCGTTGTCGGGATTTCTGGTGACGGGAAGCCTGATGCGAACCACCATCCCTCAGTTTTTGACGCTTCGGGCGATTCGTCTCGTTCCCGCGCTCGCCGTCGAGGTGACTCTCTCCGCGCTGATCCTCGGCGTCGCCTTCACCACGCTGCCGCTGCGGGAGTATTTCACGAGTCCGGAATTCTTCCGATATCTCGGGAATATTCTGGGCCTCGTACATTTTACGCTGCCCGGCGTGTTCGCTGAAAACCTCGTGCCACGCGTCGTCAACTCGCAGCTTTGGACCATCCCGTTCGAGCTGGAATGCTACGCCGTGATCGTGTTTGTGTCCTTGGCGCTCGGGTGGGGCCGAAGGCAGCTGTTTGTGACCCTGCTCGTTGTGTTTTCTGTCGCTGTGTCCGTCGGAGCGCTTTTCAGCCATTCCGTCAGCCCGCCCGGGCCTCCGCAGGGGCGCGTCCTTGTTTTGGCGTTTCTGGCCGGAGTCGGCGTCCACCTATACCGCGGCAAGATCCCCTACACGCATGCGCTCGGCGCAGCCGCCATGCTGATGTCGTTCATCTTCCTGGAAATTCCCGACGGCCAATATCTCGCGGCGTTTCCCATCGCGTATCAAACGGTCTGGCTCGGACTCCTGCGCCCGCCAAGAATTCCGTTCGGCGACTGGTCGTACGGAGTGTATCTTTTTCATTTCCCCATCGAACAGACGATCGCGCATCTCTTTCCCGGCCTCGGACACTGGTGGGCGATGGCTCTGGCGGCCTCGCTCCCGACCGCTGCGTGCGCCGGGCTGTCTTGGACTCTCATCGAGCTTCCCATCCTGAGACGCAAGGCGCGGATTTTGTCGGCGGCCGACCGGGCCTGCGTGGTCGTGCGGGACTGGGGACGCGCAGGACGTCATCGCCGCCCATATCCGGCCACGGGCGCGGCGCGGACCGCCCCGCATCGCGGCTGAAGGAAAACGCCGGCGCCCATCCCCGCGGATTTCATAAGCCAAAGACAGAAAGACCCTCATATCGAGGCGGTCTTTCGCTTCGGCGCGGTCGCGGATCACGCGGCAGGCTAACCCGCGACGCTTTGCAGCCCGCGAACTTCAGGGCCAGCGAGGCCGAGCGCCGTCACGCCGGGTTGAGCCGCGGCAGACCGGCGCGCGCTCGCCAACGGCGCTGCGGCTCGGATTGCGCCGGGCGGCGGTCTGGCCAGGATTGCTCCCATTTCCGGACTTCCGTGTGAGACGCCGGCGTTTCCCTCAGCCTCCGTCTCGCGCAGATTTTGAGTTCTTTATGTCCAGAAGTATATTGGACGAAGGGTTCGAGACGGTCTTGCGGCCAACGGCCCGGATTCGGATTGTCCGCGCGCACTTGCTTGCGGCGGGCGCCACAGCCAATGGTTGGAGTCGATGAAGGTTCTGGTCGTCGACGATCATCCCGTCGTCCGGGACGGGCTCGCGACCCTGCTCCGGCAGGTTGGACCCGGCACGGCGGTTCTCGAAGCCGGGGACGCCGCGCAGGCGCTTGCGCTTGTCGCGCAGCACGCCGACCTCGACATTGTCGTGCTCGACATCGTCCTGCCCGGGCTGGACGGGCTCAGGGCGATCGCCGAGTTCGGACGCGCGCGGCCCGAATTGCCGGTGATCGTGCTGTCCTCCGCCGAGGATGCGCATACGGCGCGCCGGGCGCTCGCGCATGGGGCGCTCGGTTTCGTGCCGAAATCGGCGAGCCGGACGACGCTGCTCGCGGCGGTCCGGCTGGTCATGAGCGGCGAAATCTATGTGCCCGCGCTGATCCTCGACGAGGTCCTCCCGGCTCCGGCCCCGGCGCGGGTCGAGGCGCGACGGGACGCGGGCGCCCTCACCGATCGTCAGGTCGAGGTCCTGCGCCTCGTGGCCGCAGGGCGGAAAAATCTCGCCATCGCCGTCGAACTCGGCCTCTCGGAAAAGACGGTGAAGGCTCATGTCACCGCGATCTTCAAGGCGATGAACGTGGTCAACCGCACTCAGGCCGCGAATCTCGCCCGCGAGCTGGGCCTCATTTGACGGTCGGCAGCTCCGCTTCGACCTCCTTGTCCGCTGTCGCGACCGAAGTCAGGTTGGCGATCGCCGCCCGCAGTTTGCCGTTGGATACGGGCTTGTGCATGAGCAAAAGACCGCTGGCCTCGGCTTCCGCCAGACGATCGGGCGCGGTGTCGCCGGTGACCAGGATCGCGGGTATCGTTTCGTTGTATTCGGAACGAATCCGGTCGGCGACGGCGAGCCCGCTCTCGCCGCCGCGGAGGCGGTAGTCGCACAGGATCAGAGCAGGCTTTTCCGGACTGGCGGAGAGGCGCTGGATTGCTTCGTCGCCGGAGCCGACCGCGATCACCTGGTAGCCCCATCCGGTCAGAAGGCTGAGCGCCGCGTCCCGGATCGCCGGCTCGTCGTCGACCACGACGACAAGCCCTCGCGCGGACGCCGCGGCGCCATTTGCCGGCTCGGGCGCGGCTGCGGGCGGGGGATGTCGGGCGAGCGGGACCGTCACCTCGAAGAGTGAGCCGCGGCCGGGCCGCGAATGAAGCGTGAGCCGGCAGTCGAGGAGATTGGCGAGCCGCCGGACGATCGCAAGGCCCAGTCCGAGGCCTCTGGTTCGATCGCGCTCGGGATTGCCGAGCTGGTAATATTCCTGAAACACCCGCTCCTGCTGGTCGAGCGGAATGCCCGGCCCGGTGTCCAGCACCTGGATCGCGACCGCGGCGCCCCGGCGCCGGCAGCCGATCACGATCCGGCCGCGCTCGGTATAGCGAGCCGCATTCGACACCAGGTTGCGCAAAACGCGCTCGATCAGCACGGGGTCGGTCCAGACGATCGCCGAGCATCGTTTCGAGACCAGCGAGACGCCCTTGGCCCTTGCGTCTTCCTGATGATCGCGGCAGAGGCGCTCGAGCACCGGTCCGATGGCGAACGCCCGTTTTTCGACGGACACCACGCCCGCGTCGAGCCGCGAAACGTCGAGAAGCGCGGAAAAAAGGCCGTCCATCGCCAGGGTCGAGGCCTCGATCTGCTCGACGATCCGGCGACCCTCCGGCGCCATCGGTACGCTGCCGAGAGCGCCCACGAACATGCTGAGCGCGTGGATCGGCTGGCGAAGGTCGTGGCTCGCGGCGGCGAGAAAGGCCGATTTGGCCACGTTCGCGGTTTCAGCGATCTCCCGTTCACGCTCGGCGATGTCTTTCTGCTTTTGCAGATCGAGGGCCATCTCCTCAGTGCGGATCCTGAGCCCGACGATCTGGATGAATGATCGGTTCGTCATGTACCCCAGGCCGGCGATGGCGCAGATGAAGACGAGCATCAGCAGACTGGTCAGGCGCTCGAGGGGATCGGAGGCGAGGGCGCTGACCAGCGCGTACGGGACCGTTGCTGGAAAGAACAGGGCGTAGAAGGCCGGCAAGTAAGCGCCGAAGGCGACCACCGCCCCCTCGGCGATGGCCAGCGTCACGGCAAGGACGACCAGCTCCACTTCCAGGCCGCCTGTGGCCAGACCGATCGGCGCCCAGCCCCAGGCCACACCCTCGGCGAGACTGATGGCGCTGCACCAGAGCGCCCATTTTCGCCATTCGTCGCCCTTCGGGCTCGCCCGGGCGTATGCCCTGGCGAGCAGGATGTGAGCGAGCGCGCAGGCGACGACGAAGAGGCTCCACGGCGGTCCGCCCCAGGAGGCGGACCCAAGCCGACGGAGGATCGCGAGGAGAAGAATGGATGCGACGGCGGCCGCGCCGACGCCAACCGGGACGGCCTTGAACAAGGCCTCCGTTTGCGCCGAGCCGATTCGTTGCAGCGTCTCGCCGGATTGGGCCGGCTTCGCCAGTTTCCCCTGTCCGACCCGCATCGTTGCGAAGCTCACAAAGCCGCGCGCGTTCGTTCATCCTCGGCGCCGCGCCGTCCCGGCGATTCGAGGTCAAACACCGGCCAAGCCTGCTATTCTAGAGCCTTCCGTGATTCGGGTCCAATCGCGGACCGCAGGTCTCTTGTAGGCAGGTTTCTTGCCAGCAGGTCTCTTGCAGGCAGGTTTCTTGCAGGCAGGCCTGGCCCGGCTCCGCAGCTTATTCGGCCTCGGGCGGCGCCCTCTCCTTGAGCTTGCCGAACACCGAATTGACGTCGATCTTCTCGTCGGTCGGCTTGGGCTTGGCGGTCGGAACGCCGAACACTTCGAGCTGGCTTGCGGGAGCGGCCGGGGCGGGCCGCGCGGTCGTGATCTCCGCCGACACGAGCGTCTGGCTGCGGTCTTCCTCGACCTTGGGGCGTTCCTTGGCGGCGCGATTGACCTCGAAGTCGAGGTCGATCTGCGAGGACAACCCCAGCGTCACCGGATCCATCGGCTGAAGATTGGCCGAGTTCCAGTGGGTGCGCTCGCGAATGGCGGAAAGCGTATGCTTGGTCGTCCCGACCAGCCGCATGATCTGGGCGTCCTTGAGTTCGGGATGGTTGCGCAACAGCCACAGGACGGCGTTCGGGCGATCATGCCGGCGGGAGAGCGGGGTGTAGCGCGCGCCGCGGGGCTTTTTGAATTCTGGCGTGCGCGTTTTCGACGTCAGGAGATGAAGGCGGCGGTTCGGATCCCGCTCCGCTGCGGCGATTTCCTCGCGGGTGAGTTGGCCGGTCGAGATCGGATCATAGCCCTTGATGCCCGTCGCCACTTCGCCATCAGCGATTCCCTTCACCTCGAGCGGGTGCAGTTTGCAGAACTCGGCGATCTGGTCGAAGGTGAGCGAGGTGCTTTCGACCAGCCAGACCGCGGTCGCCTTCGGCATCAATGGGGCGTCGCTCATGATCGAAAAGCTCCTTGATGATCGTTTCCACGCGCGCTCGCGGTTGCGCCCAAACGCTGCGTCAACGGATCAAACTTGAGAGGAAAGTCGTTGTATAGTCGCGGGCGGGCCCGATTGCAATGTTTATGGGCGGGTGCGAGCGCCCGGCGCCGACAAAATTGGTTCCGCCCCTTGCCAACGCTTGATGCGGAAACCAGATGGCGAATTCGCCGCCCAAGTCTGGGTCCGCGCAACAACGGAACGCGATCCATGAAATACGCAATCCTCGCCGCAATCGCTCTCGCGTCCGCTGCTGCGTCCGCCCCCGCGGAGGCCAAGGGCTGCCTGAAAGGGGCGGTGGTCGGCGGCGTCGCTGGTCACTACGCCGGCCATCACGGCGTCATGGGCGCGATCGGCGGCTGCATTGTCGGCCATCATCTCGCCCATGAGAAGGCGAAGGAGCAGGCAGCCCCGCCCGCACAGGCCGAGCCGGCGCCCAAGCCGAACGGATAGCCGCCCCTCAGGCTTTGTTGTTGAGCGCGCGCTCGGATTTGGGATCGAGCGGCCAGCGCGGCCGGCCGGGCGCGTCCAGGCGATCGGTCATTCCCAGCCGCAGCCGCTCGAGCCCCGCCCATGCGATCATCGCGCCATTGTCGGTGCAGAGCTTCTGCGGCGGCGCGACGAGCGGCAGACCGGTTTCGGCGCAAAAACGAGTCAGCGCCTCACGCAACGCCCTGTTGGCCGCCACGCCGCCCGCGATCACGACGGCGGTTGGAGCGCGGCCAATGCGTTGCCGGAAGAGCTTCAAGCCGACGCGGATGCGGTCCTCGACCACATCGACCACCGCCGCCTGAAACGAGGCGCAGAGATCGGCGATGTCGCGCGGGCGCAATGGCGCGGCGGATTCCGCCGCCAGACGAACCGCTGTCTTGAGCCCCGACAAGGAAAAATCGGCGTCCGGCCGGCCGAGCAACGGCCGGGGGAGCGCGAATCGCGTGGGATCGCCGCCCTCCGCCGCCGCTTCGACCGCCGGCCCTCCGGGAAAGGACAGCCCCAGCAGTTTCGCGGTCTTGTCGAACGCCTCGCCGATGGCGTCGTCCATCGTCGCGCCGAGCCGGTCGTAGTCGCCGACGCCCCTGGCCGCGAGGATCTGCGTATGCCCCCCCGATGCGATGAGGACGAGAAAGGGGAAGGCGACTTTCTCCGTCAGGCGCGCGGTCAGCGCATGCGCCTCGAGATGGTTGACGGCGACGAAGGGCCTGCCGGTCGCCAGCGCCACGCCCTTCCCCGCCATGAGCCCGACGAGCACGCCGCCGATGAGGCCCGGGCCAGCCGCGGCCGCCACGCCGTCGAGGTCCCCGGCCGCAACGCCCGCCCGCTTGAGCGCCCGGGCGATGAGCAGGTCGATGATCTCGACATGGGCGCGCGCCGCGATCTCGGGCACGACGCCGCCGAACGGCGCATGCGCGGCGATCTGGCTCATCACCTCGTCAGCCATGATTTCGCCCGTGCCGTCGGGCTTGAGCCGCACGACCGCCGCGGCGGTCTCGTCACAGGTCGTCTCAATGCCAAGAACGCGCATCATGAAGAGCCCATATAGTGCGGACGGGCGCTAAGGAAGTCGGCTTTGCGGCCCGATGGGCTTATCCCCGCCGGCGCTTGGCCGCTCTGTCGCCGCCTTTCAAGGCATGGTAGGGTCCGGGGACAGGAGCAAGCGATGGGCAGCCTGATCGGGGCAAACGAAATTCGTGTCGTGATCCGGCCGGTCGAGGCGCGCGACTACGACCTTGGACCGATTCCGGCCGAACTGTTCAAGAAGACGTTCGACGCGTTTCTGACGGCGCTCCTGGTGACGGATCGCGAACTTCAGCCCAAAGCGCGATCAAGCGAGTTCCTGATCTCCCAACTGGCGCTCAATCCTTACGAATTCGGTATTTTGGAGAAACGAAGAGCGTATGGCCAAACCGGTCCGTCGGCGATCGAGTTCTTCCGACGCTGCGCCGAGGGCATCTACCGCAGCGATTACCAGACGGTGGTGCGCCATCCGCGGATGACGAGGGCGTTCATCCGCATCGTCAAGGCGCTCGATCCGAACTTTCACGTGCTGGCGCAGTTCAACGAGACGGAATTGCCGATCGATGATTTCTTCCGCCGCCAGGTCGACCGGGTCGGAACCAAGGACGACGGGGTGCGGGCGGACAACTGGTTCCTGGGCAGCGCAATCATGTCGTTCGAGGGGCGGCTGGATGAAATCGACTATCGCGGCGCGGTGTGGACCGGCGATCTGATGCTGCCGGCGGGGACGACGCATATCGAATGCGTTTTGGACAAGTCCCAGGGCGAAGATGCGCTCAACCCCTTCGGCAACAAGAATGTTTGCGTCACAGGGAGGGCGATTTACACTGGCGACAGCCAACTTCCCGAGCGAATAGAAGTGCTCACGATAGAAGAAAGAGCCCACGTAAGCGCGGCCATCGACATCCGGGGGTCGCTGCGGTTGGCGCCCTCAACCGACGAGGACAACGATCTTGATTGCGTCGAGTAGCGACAAGCATTTCCTCCATTCAAGCGTCGTGCTGCGGCACGCGAACGGAGATTCGGGCGAGGCGGAGCAGTTCGTCGAGACGATCCTGACCGAGGCCGCCGTCCACAAGCGCCGCGTATGGGTCAGCAGCGTCCTGTTTGCCGAGCTCAGGCCCTCGATGTTCGTTCCGGGGCGGTTCGCCACCCTGTTCGAATTGACCCGCTATATCCGGGCGCTGGCGACCCTGGTGACGCCCGACCCGAACGCAATGCTGCGTGTGGCCAAGCTCCGCGATGCGAAATGGCTGATGCCGGGCGACGGCCAGGAAGGAAAACCGCGGACGCTGTCGCTCGGCGACGCCATGCAGGTCGCCTCGGCTTTGTGGGTCAAGGAGGCGATCGGCGTGCCGGACCTCGAGTTCCTCACCTTCGACGATTGGTGCTCGCCCGACGCCGGACGCGGCGACCGCCTCTGCCTGCTGCATCTCCAGGACTATGCGGTTGAGGAGGGCGCTCCCGAGGACGTCAAGACGCCGGCGCTGATCCGGCGCGCGCGTCTCGAACCGGTGACCCGCGCGCAGCCCCATCCCCATTCCGTGACGGCCGGATAAGCTCCCACCCGCTTTGGGGCGGCCTCGCGGCAGGTGGCCTTCCGCCGCCGTCACCTTTTGCCTCGGGGCGCGGCAGAAGGCCAAGGAGGCTTCGTGATGCGGATCTGGATCGCCGTCGAATTGGCCGCAGCCGCTGTCATGGCGGTCGCGGCGCCGCTCAGCAACGCGGCTTTCGCTGACACCACCTATGCATGCGAGACGCAGGTGCGCGAACCACCCGTTTACAACATCCTCAAGTTCTACCCCGACAGCAAAACCGTGGACACGATCGAGAACCTCGCGGTGCTACCGTCTGGCAGCGATGATGATGTCGGCCCCGATATTCAGCGTCACACATACTATCTGCAGGCGATCGTCATCGTCCCGGTGCTCACTTATGACGCGTTCGGCCACGCCGGAACAGGCCACGCCCTTGGCCGTGCTGCGTGGCGCGATTCGCTAGAACGAGACGTGACGGTTGTCCCGAAAGGCGACCCGGCCCGCTATGGCCCGGCGTTCATGATTAAAGGTCGACCAAATACAGAGGGTTTCATTATGTACGACTGCATCTGTACTAACAGTGACCTAAAATAAAATAAGGAGGGAGGCCAAAGGTCGAACGTGACCTTGATGTCGAGGCGCGGTGTCCGCGACCTGTGTGCACTTCGGCTACGGGCCCTCAAGGCTGGTGACTGTGAACGTGTTGCAGCGATATCTCAGGGACACGGTGGAACCTACATTTCTCGATTTCCAGCATAGCCCGCATTCAGCGAGGCTCGCCTATCAAGCCTGCGTCGCCGTGTGCCATGCGGTCGACCGTGTTACCTATCCGAAAACACCCGGCAACCTCAGAAGCAAATGGCGCAAGAAGTCGTTTGAATTCAGGATCGTCGATATGATTGCGCACAAGTACAAGCACGTTGTGAGCGACGACGAAAAGGAGCCCATCGAACAAGGGAAACTTCGGCTATCCGCGTTAGTGTTTGGGAAGGGACTACTAGAGATGTGTGGTTTCAACCCGACCGCCGTTGGTGAGGGAGGAATTGATCTGCACAACCTCTATTTCATCATCCAAGACGCGATCAAGTTCCTTCACCCAAGAGGCACTCAAACTGCCGGACGCGACCCCGGATGAGGGCTAGGGATCATCGCCGCCATGCCCGCTGACGACGCTGCTTGGGAGCGGCAGCAGAGCGGAGGCGGCCTGAACCGCTTGCTCTCGCGCAGCCCCATCCCCATTCCGTGACCGCCGGATAAGCTCCCGCCCGCTTTGGGGCGGCGGGGGTTCAATTCTTGCGCAGCCGCGCGAGCTCCGCGTCTATGACGGGCGCGAGGATGGTTCTGACGGCGAAGACTGAGCCCTCGACGCTGTAATGGCCGTAGTCGATGGCCAAGAGGTCTTCCGGCAGTTTTTCACCGGTCAGCCGCCGGCAGCCCGCGGCGCCGCAGAGCTTCGCCGCCTGTGAGACATAGCGAACGCTCTCGCCCCAATCTTTCGCCGCCAGCTCCCGGTCGGTCTCAAGCGAGTCGGGCCTGACGCCGACTCGTGAGAATTCCGCCGCCGCGCCCCGGTCGAGGACGTCGCGCCCGACGAGAATCGGCAGAACGGGGGCCCAGGTCGGAACCTCGCCGGCGATGATGATCGAACGCACGCCGTCGCCATGGAGGCGCCGCGCCCCGGCGACCAGCGCGTCGAGATAGCCGGGATAGCGCCAGTTGGCCTCGTGGTCGTATTGGCCGAAGTAGCCGCCGACGATGAGGATGTCCGGCTTGATGGTTCGGATCGCATCGAAGACGTAATCGTTGATCGCGCGGCAGCGCGGCGTGCCGGCCACCCCTTGATTCATGGCGACATGCTCGACCAGGGGTACGCAAAAGACCGAGGAGAGGCTGAGGAGATTGGCTCTCCCGCCGTAGACCTGCTGCAATCCGGCGAAGAGATGCGCGGCGTGCGAGTCGCCGACGACGAGAATTGTCGGCTTCGACGGGTCGGCGATCGCCGCGCAATGATGATCCTGGAAGAAGCGGGCCACCCGCGTGCGCTCCTCCGCGAGCGAATAGCGCTCCGCGTCGCGCTGATAGAAGCAGCGCATGAGCGGCTGGCCCTCGGCGCCGTTGGCCTTGTAGTCGAAAATGCGGTCCACGAGCGGCGGAAAGCGGGATGGGAAACCCTTCGAATCATAGGTCGCCCGTCCGATAATTCCGGTCAGCGCAAGCAGGCCCACGAGCACCAGCGCAGTCGGATATGGCCGGCGGCGAAACGGAGTCGCGATCGGCTGTTCGATCAGCCGGTAGGTGAGCGCCGCAAGCGCCACGGCGACGACCGCGAGCGCGAGCAGAACCGGCGTGGTCGGGATCACGCCCGGCCAGATGCGGGCGAAGGCGAACAGCGGCCAGTGCCACAGATAGAGCGGATAGGAGATCACGCCGAAAAAGCCGGCAACGCGATTGCCGAGGGCGATCTCGCCCGGAAGCGAACCCGGACTGGCGATGACCAGCGCGCATCCAAAGGTCGGAATTGCGGCCAGCCAGCCGGGAAAGGGCCGCGTCTCGTTCAGAAACAGGAAGGCGCCGAGCATCAGCGCAAGCCCGGCGCCGGCGCCGATGTTGGCCATCCTTCGTGACGGATAGGGCAGCGCCTCAAGCCAGAAGACCTCGCGATAGGCGATCAGCGCTCCCAGAGCGAGCTCCCATCCCCGCGTCCAGGGCAGGTAGAAGGCGGCGACCGGATCGATCGGCGTGAGATAAACGCTGAACGCGAACGAAGCGACGAACACGGCGGTGATGACGAAGGGGACCATCCGCCGCTCGAGCTTGAACAGGAGAAGCAGAAGAACCGACCAGACCAGATAGAATTGCTCTTCGATGCTGAGCGACCAGAGGTGCAGAAGCGGCTTCACCGTCGCGTCGGCCCCGAAATAGCCCCCGACGCCGGCGAGCCGCATCAGCCAGAAATTCACCGTGAAGTACGAATTGCCGAGCAGGCTGCCGCCGATGTCGCGAAATTGCGTCGGCGCGGCCATGAACCAGCCTACAATCCAGATGAAGCTCACCACCAAGAGAAGCGCAGGCAGGATGCGTTTGGCGCGGCGGGCGTAGAACATCGCGAGCGAGAAACGTCCGGCCGCGCATTGGCTCAGAATGATGCGCGAAATCAGAAAACCCGAGATGACGAAAAAAATGTCGACGCCGGCGAAGCCCCCGGGAAGCCAGGCGCGATCGGCGTGGAAAACCACCACGCCAAGCACGGCTAGCGCGCGCAATCCATTGATATCGTCTCTGAAATCGAGCTTGGCCGCAGCTCGCGCGGCCATCAGGTCAGGCGTTTTGAGGGCTTCGTCCAACAACGGGTCCTGCCGGCGGCCGGCAAAGCCCGACCGTTCGCCGCGAGGGGGTAAATCGCCTGACGGCAATCGGCAAGCTCCGGCTTCGAGCTTGGCCCTTCCCCTGACGGGCCCGATAGTGCGGCGTATGCGAGCGAAAGACGCGGCATGACGGACAGGCGATCGTGTCCCCGCGTCGCGCTCTTTCGCGCGCGCAAGGACGCGAGCGCGACCGCCGCGCGCCTGCGGCGGCTCGGTTTTTCCGTCGCTTGCCTGCCGGTGATCGAAATCCGAACCCAGCCTGTCCGGCCGCAACGATCACATTATGACGCCGTCATCGCGACCAGCGACAAGGCGTTCAGCGCCGACCAGGCGCCTGACGCGTCAACGCCCCTCTACGCCGTCGGCGCCCGCACGGGACATGCTGCCGAGGCCAGTGGCTGGCGGCTCGCCCTGCCGCCGGCCCAGGACGCCGAGGGCCTGATCCAGGTGCTTTCGGGCGCGCTGAAACCCGGGGCCAGCGTGCTCTATCTTGCCGGGCGGGACCGCAAGGGGACTATCGAGACGGCGCTTGCCGAGCCGTTTGCGCTCGAAGTCGTCGAAGCCTATGCGGCCGAAGCGCGCGAGGGTTGGCTTCCGCGGGAAGCGGCGGCTCTCGCGTCCTGCGTCGCCGCCCTGCACTATTCACGCCGGTCGGCGAGCCTCGCGGCGGCGTTGGCGAAGGCTGCGGGCGCGGAGGGGTCTTTCCTCGAGCTTGAGCACGTCTGCCTGTCGCACGACGTTGCAGAGCCGCTACTGGCAAATGGCGCAACCCGCGTCGCGATTGCCGAAACGCCCGACGAAGCGGCGCTTTTTCATGAGTTGCGCGAAAGGCTCGGCGGGTTTGCTTCCCTTGAGTCGTCCCGTATATAGGGCCCGCGAAAATCGAGGGCGCAAGGCGATGATCGACGAAGAAACCAAGCGCGATCCGGCCCAATCGGCAGGCGCCCCGGTCAGTCGGGACGCGCGGCCTGATCCCGGCGTCATCGAAGGCGAAATCGCCGGGCGGGAAACGAGCGAAACCGAGCCGCCGCCGGAACCGAGCGTGGCGGAGAACGGCGCTGCGCCTCGGCCGGCCCCGGCAGCCGCTCCGCGCTCTGGCGCTCACGGTTTCTTGGGCGGCGCGCTCGCCGGCCTCATCGTTTCGGCGCTCGCGCTTGGCGCGGGCTATGCGCTTCTCACCCCCAAAACCGATGCGACGGAGATCGCCGGTCGATTGAACGATCTCGAAGCTGAGGCGCAACGCGACAAGGCGGCGCTCGCCGATCAAGCCAATGGCGACCGCGCCGCCATTGCGAGCCTCGGGAAACGCGTGAGCGCGCTCGCCAGCGCCGGCGCGTCAAACAACGGCGCGGACCTTGACAAGCGCGTGGCGGCCCTGGAGGCGGCGGGCGCCGGGAATGGCGCCGCAAGCGACGCGGCCCAGCACCTGGCTGCGGAGGAGAAGAATCTGCGCGCCGATCTCGACGCCGCGCGCGGCGCGATACCCGATCTGTCCGCACGCGTGGCCAAACTCGAGAGCGAGACCCAGAAGGCGAGCGCCGCAGCCGGCGATCTCACCGCCCTGACGGCCCGCGTCGACAAGATCGAGAGCGCTCTCGCCGCGCCCAAGCCTGACGCGCGAAGCCCCTCCGACACCGCCGCCGCGATCGCCGTCATCGCCGAAGCTGCGGAGAATAGCCTCAGCGCCGGCGAGCCCCTTGGTCCCGAGGTCGCAATGCTGCAGCGTCTGGGCGTCGATCCGGCGAAACTGGCGCCGCTGCAGGCCGTGGCGAATGGCGCGCCGACCAACGCCGGGCTCGCCGCATCGTTCAGCGCGGTTGCGCCAAAGGTGCTCGCCGCGACATCGCAGAAGGAGAGCGGCGGCGTCGCCGATCGCTTCCTCGCCCATCTCCACAGTCTCGTGCGGGTGCGCGATTTGAACGAGACCGCTGGCGACGATCCGCCGGCGCTCGTGTCCCAGATCGAGGCCTTGAGCCGGCGCGGCGATATCGGCGGCGCGCTCGCCGCCTTCAACAAGCTGCCGGAATCCGCGCGTCAGCCAGCAGGCGATTGGCTGACGGCAGCCCGCGCTCGGAACGCGGCCGACGCGGCTCTGAAGTCGATCCGCGAGGCGGCGGTCGCCGAGCTCGCTGGCGGCCCGAAACCGTGAGATTGCGGCGGCCCTCGCAGGCGGGTTCGGCTCGACGCCGGCGTTTTGAAGCGGAGTTGAGATGGTTCGCCTGCTGATCTTCCTCGCGGCGCTGGCGGTGGCCGCCTTTGGCCTGACCTGGCTTGCGAACAATCCCGGCGTCGTCGACCTGACCTGGCGTGGCGAGGAATACGAAGTCTCGCTCATGTTCGCGCTCAGCGCGGTGCTGGCGCTGGCGATCGCGATAGCGGTCGTGTGGGGGGTGCTGCGCTTCGTCTTCCGCATCCCGTCGCTGGTTTCGGTCGGCGCGCAGTCGCGCCGGCGCGAGAAAGGTTTCCAGGCGCTGTCGCGCGGCATGCTCGCCGTCGGCGCCGGCGACGCCCGAGCCGCCGCCAAGCACGCCTCCGAGGCGAGCCGGCTGATCGGGCGAGAGCCGATGACCAAACTTCTGCAGGCGCAATCCGCCCAGCTCTCGGGCGACAGAGCGGGCGCCGCCGCCGCCTACAATGCGATGCTCGAGCATCACGAGACGCAGGGCCTTGGCCTGCGCGGCCTGCACCTCGAGGCGAGGCGCGCCGGCAATCATGAGGCGGCGCTGCAATATGCGATGCGCGCCAACGCGCGCGCTCCCGCCGCCTGGGCGGGTCAGGCGGTCCTCGACGACCGCACGCGGCGCGGAGACTGGGAGGGCGCCCTCGCCACCGTCGACTCCAACGCCGGCAACCGGCTCATCGACAAGCCGACCGCGAACCGCTGGCGCGCAGTCATCAAGACGGCGATGGCGGAAGCGGCGATGGAGCGCGATCCGAAAGCTGCGCTCGCGCTCGCGCAGGAGGCTTGCCGCCTTGCCCCGACGCTCGTGCCCGCCGCCGCGATCTGCGGCCGGCTGACCGCGCAGGCGGGCGACTACCGCCGCGCCAGCCGGATCCTCGAGGCCGCTTATGCGCAAACACCCCACCCCGACCTCGCCTCCGCCTATCTCAGGGTCCGCCACGGCGATTCGTCCGAGGACCGGCTGGCCCGCGCCCGGACGCTCGCCCGGGCAGCGCCCAGGGATCCCGAATCGCTCCTGACCGTGGGGCGCGCAGCGCTGGAAGCGCATGATCTCGCCGCGGCGCGCGCCGCGATCGCCCCGCTGGTCGGTTCGGATACGCCGCACGAACGCCCGACCCGCCGAGTCTGCCTGCTGATGGCCGACATTGAAGAGACCGAGGGCAACCATGGCGCGGTGCGCGAGTGGCTCGGCCGCGCCGCGCGCGCCCCGCACGACAAAGCCTGGGTGGCGGACGGGGTCATCAGCGACCGTTGGGCGCCCGTCTCGCCGTTAGGGACGCTCGACGCATTCGTCTGGCGGACCCCTGACGAGCGCATCGCCGCCCCCGTGGAAAGCGCGCCGCGCCCGCCGCCCGCGGAGGCGATCGCGGCTCCGGCGCCCGCGCTCGCGCCAGCCCCCCAGGCGATCGAGCCGGAGCGCGCCGGCGCCCCGCCCGCGCAAGCCCCCGTCATCGTTCCCACGCCGCGGACCGGCGTCATCATCGACCCCGCCTCGATGGCGCCCGACGACCCCGGCCCCGAGGATCACGAAGCCAAACGGCGCGGCTTCCGGCTCTACGCCAATGAATGAGATCTTTCCCCGCGCCGGAAGACGCTGCGCGGGTTCACGGAATTGAAGGCATGTCCCTGACCTCGGTCGTCATCGTCGGCGCCGGCCACGCCGGGGTCCAGGCGGCGGCGTCGTTACGCGAACAAGGCTTCGGCGGCGAGATCGTTCTTCTCTCCGCCGAGAAGGATCTGCCCTATCAGCGTCCGCCGCTGTCCAAGGCCTTTCTCAAAGGCGAGATGGACATCCATGGCCTTCCGCTCCGAGCCGACGCGCATTTCCGGGAGCAGCGGATCGACTTGAGGCTCGGCGTCAGCGCCACGCGGATCGACCGAGCTGCGCAGAAGGTGGAGTTCACCGATGGAGGGACGATTGCTTACGGCCATCTGATCCTCGCCACCGGCGCGCGGCAACGCCGGCTCGATGTCCCTGGCGTCGATCTGCCGGGCGTCTTCGCGCTCCGCGACATTGCTGACGCGACGGCGATCCGCGAGCGCCTCAGCGCCAAGCCCAGGGTCGTCATCATCGGCGCTGGGTTTATCGGGCTCGAAATCGCCGCGACCGCCGTGAGCCTCGGCGCCGAGGCGACAGTCGTGGAGATCGCCCGCCCTATGGGACGCGCCGTCTCGCCGATTCTGTCAGATTTTTTCCTAAAAGAGCACGCCGTGTTTGGGGCACGCTTCAAGCTCGGCGTCGGCGTCGCCGCGATCGAGGGTCGCGAGCACGCGGAACAGGTCATTCTCACCGATGGCGAGGCGCTGGCCGCCGACATGGTGGTGGTTGGGATCGGCGTCGTCGCCGAGGACGTGCTGGCGCGGGCGTGCGGCCTCGAATGCGACAATGGAATTGTCGTCGACGAGTTCCTCACGACCTCGGACCCGGCGATTTCGGCGATCGGCGATTGCGCCCACTTTCCGCACGCGGCGCTTGGCCTCCGGACGCGGCTCGAATCGGTGCAGAACGCGGTCGATCAGGGGAAGGCGGTCGCGGCGCGGCTCGTCGGCAAGCCAAAGCCTTATAATGAGCTCGCCTGGTTCTGGAGCGATCAGGGCGACTTGAAGCTGATGATCGCAGGCCTTGCGCATGGCGTCGATGCATGGGTCGTGCGCGGCGATCCAGGGACGCGGGCCTTCTCGACCTTCGGCTTTCGCGACGGCAAGCTCGCGGTGGTCGAGTCGGTCAACCGCGCCGGCGACCACGCCGCCGCCAAGCGCATCATCGGCACCACCAAGACCATGACGCCGGAGGAGGCCGCCGACCCGGCCTTCGACCTCAGGGGCCTGGCGAAGCGGTAGGGGCCGGGCCACCGCTTTCTCTGAGGCTCGCCGCCTCAGAGGCTCGAGCGCTGTCCTTTACCGGCGACTGCCCCATCCATCTCTCTTCTTATCCGGTCGCGGTGCTGAACATGTAGAAACTGGGCGTCTTCGAGCATCGCGAGCAGGTCGCAGAATATATGCATGTCCTGTCCGCCGGCGACTTTATGAGCCATGAGGGCTCTCTCCTTGACAAGATGCCCGACACCTCGCTCGACCTCGGCTTCCGCGCGCTCGAGCTTGGCTTGCAATTCACTCAGGCGTTCCATTTGCGCACCTTCCGGCCAGTATCCCGCAATTAACGCCGCCGCGGGTCCGAACGTTCCTTGCGCGCCTGGCTCGCCGTGGCGGGGCGCACAAGGCACAAGGGCCCCCGCCTTCGACTCCGCGGCGCCGGCTCTTCACAGGCTCCCTGGCCATGCGATAGTGGCCGAGGAAATTCGCCGCTTGCGCCCATCGCCTCTGGCGTCGGCGTGGCGAACGATGCAATCGTTGGCGCCGCGCATCCGGGAGGAAAGCTTGACCAGTCTGTTCGACTTGACCGACCGGGTCGCGATCGTCACCGGCTCGTCGCGCGGAATCGGCAGGGCGATCGCCGAACGACTGGCCGAACATGGCGCGACGGTCATCATCTCATCGCGCAAAGCCGACGCCTGCGCCGAGACCGCCGCCGCGATCAACCGCGCCTGTGGGCGCGAGGCGGCGAGGCCGATTCCCGCCAACATTTCATCAAAAGAAGATTTGCAGCGCCTGGTCGACGAGACGAACAACGCTTTTGGCCGGATCGACATTCTTGTGTGCAACGCGGCGTCAAATCCCTACTACGGGCCGATGTCTGGCGTGTCGGACGAGCAGTTCCGCAAGATTCTCGAGAACAACGTTCTCGCCAACCATTGGTTGATCCAGATGGCCGCTCCCGGCATGCTGGAGCGCAACGACGGCTCGATCGTCATCATCTCCTCGATCGGCGGGCTCAAGGGTTCGCCAGTCATTGGCGCCTACAACGTCTCCAAGGCGGCCGATCTTCAGCTTGCGCGCAATCTCGCGGTCGAATGGGGAAAGCGCAACGTCCGCGTCAATTGCATTGCGCCGGGCTTGATCAGGACGGACTTCGCGCGCGCGTTATGGGAGAATCCTGAGACGCTGAAGGCGGCCACCGCCAGGACGCCGCTCCGGCGAATTGGCGAGGCGGATGAGATCGCTGGCGCCGCCGTCTATCTCGCCTCGAAGGCCGGATCGTTCATGACCGGACAGGCCATCGTCGTCGATGGCGGCGCGACGATCGCTGGCTAAAGGCAAAGGCGGACAATGATGCGATCAGGCCAATGACCGAGGTCGCTTCCGGGACTTCCGATTCTGCCTTTGAGGCGATTGCCGGTGCGCTTGACAGCCGGGCGCTCATCATCTGCGATCACGCCTCCAACGCCATTCCTCCTGCTTACGGGACGCTGGGTCTCAAGCGCGAAGCGCTTGAGCGCCACATCGCCTATGACATCGGCGCCGCCGAAGCGACGCGCGCGCTTGCAACGCTCCTCGGCGCGCCCGCGGTGCTGTCGACCTATTCGCGCCTGGTCATTGATCCCAATCGCGGCCTCGATGACCCGACGCTGGTCATGCGCTATTCCGACGGCGCGATCGTGCCGGGCAACGCGTATATCGACGCCGCCGAGATCGCGCGCCGCAGCGCGCAATTCTGGGCGCCTTATCGCCATGAGGTCGCGGCGACGGTCGATGCGATGATGGCGACCGGCGAGCCCCCGGCGCTGATCTCGATTCATTCGTTCACCAACGTCTGGCGCGGATTTCCGCGGCCGTGGAAGATTGGAATCTTGTGGGATCGCGACAATCGGATTGCGACGCCGCTGATCGAAACGCTGCTCGCAGAACCCGATCTTTGCGCGGACGATGTCGGCGACAACGAACCCTATGACGGCGCGCTGGCGGGCGACACGATTGACGCGGTCGCCACGTCGCGCGGATTGGCCAACGCGCTGATCGAACTCAGGCAGGACCTGATCACAGAAAGAAAGAGCGCGCTGGCGTGGGCGGAACGGATCGCCCGTCTGCTTCGCCCGATTCTCGCCGATCCGCGGTCGCGCGCGCCAGAAGATTTTGGCACTCGCGCGCGCGGGATCGCTCATGGCCGGGGAAAACCCTCTTCCGCGCCTTGACGTGAACAGACGTTCGGCGCGATCCGTCGCGTTCCACCAACGCGAGCGAGGTCACAGGATGAATATGGCGAAACCGAACGATCCTGATCCGATCGGCGCGAGCGAGGTCAACGCCGGGCATCTGCGCGCCTTCATCGAGCGGATCGAGCGCCTCGAAGAGGAAAAGAAGGCGCTGGCCGACGACATCAAGGAGGTCTACGGCGAGGCCAAGGCGAACGGCTTCGATGTGAAGATCATGCGAAAAATCGTATCGATCCGAAAGCAGGACCGGGACAGCCGAATCGAGGAGGAGACGGTGCTCGATCTCTATCTCGCTGCGCTCGGAATGAATTAGCGGCGATCCGTGAAGCCGGTCCCTGTCGAGAGCGCGCTCAGGCGAACTTTCGAATTGAAACCAGCGGCTCGTCGCCAGCGATGAGCCTGACCGCGATTGACGCGCGAGCCGCCGCGCGACCCCGGGCGACGAGTCCTCGACCCGCCGCCTGTCGGCGAGCCGATTCGATTGATGGGGCGCAGGAGGTGCGCCCCATCCTTGAGGTGAACCTTTGGTCTCCTGCAATTGTCCGAAGCGTTCGATGAAGCAGCGCTTACGTGTTGATCAGAATGTCGGTGACGGTCGGATCCTTCAACAACGGCTTGAGCGGACCATCCGGTCATCTCGGCCGTGATCGACGGTCCGCTCGCGCTGTTTGAGCGCCGCGGCGTGAACCGCTGAACTGTCAGGTTTTACGCCAGCAAGAGCCGACGCCTGCAACTTGCCCGTCGCGGATAAGCAGTGCGCGGACCGCATCTCCATCGTCGGTTATTTTAGCTGCATTAAACGCGATGATGCGCGTCGCCGGCTGGTATAGCGGCGCCAGGCTCAGGCTCCCCTTGGGCACGGGGCCGTTAAATAGCCAGTCATTGGGTATGTCGTCAGACCACGTCCAAATCGCAGGTGTATGGTTTGGATCCTCACGGCCGTTCATCATGACGGGTCCGGTTTCCTTGACAACGCGATTGCCTCTCCCGTTCGAAACATCAACCCACGTCCACATTGCGCTACCGCCGCGGTACACTGTTACGGCGCAAGATAGCGGCTTCGAAAAGTCATAAGCTCGGGCCGGGCCGGTCGTCATTGCGATTAATGATGCTAAAACGCTGGCGAACCTGACTTTGCTTATCCCCATCACAAACCCTCCTGCGCTGCCCGGACCGCGCGCTTGTCTTCCCGATGATCGACTCGCAAGATTCGCGCTCCCGCGCATGATCTCCCGCCCCTGGCACCGAGGTAACCATTTGTGCGCCGGAAGTTACTTTTGGGCTATTGCTTATCCATGCAGATATGTCAACGGACTAGTGCCGGCCGCACACCATATTGCCAGCTTTTTGCAACGCTTCGCTAGAACACAATGGGCGAATGAGCAAGAAACGATTTGTAAAACTGCAATGGTCCTCCACAATATTGTCTACACACAATCGTCGGCCAGATTATTTACCCCGCCTGCGCTGATGAATTGCTGACCATAGATAATAACAAGCTTGTATTGAGTTTGAACAACCTTCGATCTCAATGGTATCGCCGCGGATTAATCTGACGACAGTAGGGGAGGGCCCGCGCAGTTTCGACGAGCTGTCCCTCGCCGTGATTGACAAAATAACAGCATTATAATGTTAATTATAGGACGGGCGGCGGACAAGTCGTAAAAGGCGCCGCAACCCACTGACATCGCTCGAAATGGAGGCGCTAAGTGCGCTATTCCGCTGCGACAAGCTTCCGCGGCGGCGTCAGGACCACGGGCGCTAGGGCAGAGGCGGCGAGCGACGCCGCCCGCCGTTCCGCCGGGACGGGACCGTAGAGTGTGGTCCGCTGCTCCGGGATGCGGCCAAGCGAGCGAATGAGCGCCTCCATGGCCTCGGGCGGAAACTCCTGCCCGTGTTCGGCGCCAGCGGCGCGAGTGATGCTCTCGTTCATCAATGTGCCGCCGAGGTCGTTCGCGCCGGCCTCAAGACACGCGGCCGCGCCCTCGGGCCCCATCTTGACCCAGGACGTCTGGATGTTCGTGACGTGCGGATGAAGCGCGAGCCGCGCGACCGCATGCATCAGCACCGCTTCCCGGAAAGTGGGCCCGCGCCGTGCCGCCCCCTTGAGATACATCGGCGCTTCCATGTGCACGAAGGGCAGGGGCACGAATTCCGTTAAGCCCCCGGTCTCCACCTGCAGATCGCGCACCGCCAGGATATGGCGCGCCCACGACAGCGGATGCTCGATATGCCCGTACATGATGGTGGAGGTCGTTCTCAGGCCGAGCCCATGCGCATTCCTTGCGACATCGAGCCATTGCGCCGTGTTCAGTTTGTCCGGGCAAATGATCGCGCGCACCTCGTCGTCGAGAATCTCGGCGGCGGTGCCCGGCAGCGTGCTCAAGCCTGCCTCCTTCAGCTTCGCGAGAAACGACCGGATCGGAAGGCCGAGCGTCGCCGCGCCCTGCGTCACCTCCAAGGGCGAGAAGGCGTGGATATGCATGTCCGGAACCGCCGCCTTGATGGCGCGGCAGATCGCGAGATAGGTCTCGCCGCTGTAATCGGGATGAATCCCGCCCTGGAGGCAGACCTCGGTCGCGCCGCGCTCCCAGGCCTCAGTCGCGCGGCGGACAATCTCTTCGAGCGCGAGATCGTAAGGAACGCCGCGCAAAGCCTCATGCGTCTTGCCCTTGGAGAAGGCGCAGAAGGTGCAGCGGTAGGAACAGATGTTGGTGTAGTTGATGTTGCGGTTGACGACGTAGCGGATGACATCGCCACTCGTCGCGCGGCGAAGCGCGTCGGCCGTGGCGACGACGTGCGCATAGTCGGCGTCGCGGGCCGCGAACAGCCGCATGATCTCGGGCGGCTCCAGGCGGGCGCCGGCTTGAGCGCGCCCGAGGATGCGCTCGATCGCCGGGTCGACGGAGCGGGCGTGGACCGGGAGGGCGGCCGGCCTAGCCTTCGTGCCGGGCGCCCAATTGTCGTCGCGGGCGAAGCCCTCGGCGTCGCTGAGCCGGCGCGCCTGCGTGGCGATCTCCGGCGCGGTCCAGGCGCCCGGATCGCGCATACAGGCGGGATAGATCGGCAGGCGATGCACCAGCAGCTTGCCCGCATCCGCCGTGCGCTGGGCAAGCTCGGCGATCGCCGGCCACGGCGCCTCCGGATTGACGTGATCGGGGGTGACCGGAGAGATCCCGCCCCAATCATTGATGCCGGCCGCAATGAGCCGCGGATAGACGCCCGGCGACAGGTTGGGCGGCGCCTGGATGTTCATCGCCGCGCCAAGGATCAGGCGCGCCGCGGCGATGGTCCAAAGGAGGTCGTCGAGATCGGGCTCGGCCGCGTCCGCGCGTTTTGTGCCGGGCTTGGCGCGGAAGTTCTGCACGATGACTTCCTGTATGTGCCCGAACTGCCGATGCAGATCGCGGATGGCGAAGAGCGCCTCGAGGCGCTCGGCGCGCGTCTCGCCGATGCCGATCAGAATGCCGGTGGTGAATGGAACACGCAGTTCGCCAGCGAGCTTGAGCGTCTCGAGGCGCGCCTCGGGCGCCTTGTCGGGCGAGCCATAATGGACTCCGCCCGGGTCGCACAGGCGCGCGCTCAGCGATTCCAGCATGATCCCCTGGCTGGCCGATACTGTGCGCAAGCCCGCGATCTCGGCGCGACTCATGACTCCGGGATTGGCGTGCGGCAAGAGGCCGGTCTCGCGCAACACAAGCGCGCACATCGCCTGAAGATAATCGACGGTGGTCTCGTGTCCGAGCGCGTCCAGCGCCTCGCGCGCCGCGCGATAGCGTAGCTCCGGCTTGTCGCCGAGCGTGAACAGCGCCTCCGTGCAGCCGGCGGCCGCTCCCGCGCGGGCAATGGTGAGCACTTCGTCCGCGGACAGATAGGCGGGTTTCCCCGCGCGAGGTCGCTCGGCGAAGGTGCAATAGTGGCAGACGTCGCGGCAAAGATGAGTAAGCGGAATGAACACCTTGCGCGAATACGAGATGAGGCGCCCGTGGCCCTCGTCGCGCAGGCGTCCCGCGGCGTCGATCAGCTCCGCGAGCGGGGCCTGTTCGAGCCGGATTGAAAGCGCGTCATCGCTCAAATCGCCCATCCCACTCACCTTATGAGGCTGTTCCGGCACAATCCGCGTCACACCGGAGGCGGACGGCGAATGATGTTCTCTCTCCATGATGTTGCATCTCCGCGGCAGATGCAATCCAGTGGGGAAGAGGATGCCGCGCCTCCAGGCGGCGGCGCATGCGGGGGTTCAAGGAATGCGACAGGTGGGAAGGCTAGGCGTCTGGTATCCGATCGATCGTTTGGATGGCGCCGGAGTCAGGCGCTTGGTGCGAACCGTGGAAGACCTCGGCTACGCGACGTTCTGGTACCCGGAAGCGCTCGGCTATGAATCCCTCTCCATCGCCAGCTTCATGCTGGCGAACACGAGCCGGCTGATCATCGGCAGCTCGATCGCGAATATCTACGCTCGCGACCCCTTCACCGCCAGGCGCGGACTCATGACCTTGTCGAGCCTCTACGATGATCGCTTCATCCTCGGCCTGGGGGTCAGTCACGCGCCGATGGTCGAGCGGGTGCGGGGCCATGTCTACGACAAGCCCGTACCGACGATGCGCCGCTATCTCGAGGGCCTTTATGAGGAGCCGTCGAACGCGGCGGAATGGCCCGTCGTGATCGCGGCGCTCGGTCCGTTGATGCTGAAACTCGCCGCTGAGCGCGCGGCCGGCGCCGTTCCCTATAACGTGACGCCCGAGCATACGCGCGAAGCGCGCGGCGCTTTGGGGCCTCAGAAGCTGCTCGTGGTCGAGCAGAAAGTGTGCCTCGAAGCGGACGCCGCCGTGGCCCGCCGCCTCGCACGGCATGAGCTCAATCGCTATATGACCCTCGCCAACTACCGCAACAATTGGCTGCGTATCGGTTTTACCGAATCCGACCTTGCCGGCGGCGGCTCGGACAGGTTCATCGACGCGATGGTGCTCCGGGGTGATGCGGCGACGATCGCCCGCGGCCTGAAGGCGCATCTTGAGGCGGGCGCCGATCAGGTCTGCATCCAGCCGGTCCACGCCGAGGGAGATATGAACGCGCGCGACCAAACGCTTAGGGCGCTCACAGACGGATGAGGCTTTCTGAAGCTGCGTCGCCCTGGAGAGCGCCGACGGTCCGAGGCAAGCGGCCGCATGATCACGTCAGATATTCTCTCGGTCTTCGACCCGGGCCGCAGGACATCATGTTTTCTTATGCGCAAGCGTAGATATCATTATTTCCCTGAACATGGGACCTTTGCTAGCGGATGCGTTCCTCCCGCGTCTGGCCATGAAACTTGCTGACCCAATCGTGACCCGGCAGGTTGAGGGACTTGGAGCCTACGCTGACGCAGAAGATGGTTCGCTTGAGAAGCAAAGGTTTTCCCACCCGGAAAACCGTGACGCGCAGCGACAGGAAGAGGCTCGAAGCGCGGGCGATCGGAGTCTTTGACGGGCTTGCGGATTTCGAGGGAACCGTCCGATGAATCGGATCGCAAAACGGCCGCGCATCTTCGTGACGCAGCCCATAGCCGCCACCGCGCTCGACAGGATAAAGGCGGTCGCCGACGTTTCCGTCAATCCCGACAGCAGCCGAATTCTGTCCAGGGAAGGGCTGCTGGCTGGCGTCGCTGACTGTGATTTCCTGTTGCCGCTCCTGCATGACAAGATCGACCGATCGGTCGTCGCGGCGAACCCGAATCTCCAGGCGATCACTTCGATGGCCGTCACGCCGTCGGACATCGACATCGAGGAGGCTACGCGACGCGGCGTCGTTGTGACAACCGTTTCCCCAGTTGTGACGGAAGCGACGGCGGATATCTGCTTCGGCCTGATGCTCGCAGTCGCTCGCCGGGTTGTCGAAGGCGACAAGCTTGTTCGCGAAGGCATGTTCCCTGGCGGGCAATCGAACCATTTGCTCGGTGGCGGCGTGTTCGGAAAGACCCTTGGCCTGGTGGGGGGCGGCGGGCGCATTGGGTCAGCCGTCGCTCGCCGGGCTCGCGGGTTCCAGATGAACATTCTCTACTGGTCCCCGCGCCGCAAGCACGACATGGAGCGCGATCTTGGCGTTCAGTTCGCTCAGCTGGACGACTTGCTGCGACAATCCGATTTCGTTTCGGTCCACTCGCCTCTCCGGGAGGAGACGCGGGGTCAGATCGGGACGCGCGAGCTCTCGCTTATGAAGCCCACGGCTTTCCTGATCAACACATCGCGCGGACCCGTTGTCGACGAGCTGGCGCTGGTCGAGGCGCTCAAACACGGCCAACTCGCCGGCGCCGGACTTGACGTGTTCGAACGGGAGCCGACCGTCACGCCGGCTCTCCTCGAGATGACGAATGTCGTGCTGACGCCGCACCTCGGCAGCGCGGTCGTCGAAACGCGCGACGCGCTGGCGAACGCCGTCGCCGACAATATTCTGGCTCTCGTCGAGGGCCGCCGGCCGCCGAACATCCACAATCCCGAGGTCTTCGACTCCTGGCTGGCGCGGCGCGCGCGAGAGGGGGAAGAGGATTTCCGGTCAGGAAACGCCGGGCGCAGTTCCGCGCGATGAGAGCAGGCGCCCGCCGCGCCTCACTGGCTGGCTGACGATCACGTTGAGGAGGAAGCGCGAGACAATGCAGGCGCATCATTTCGCTCAAGGGCCATGGAACGTCGGATACGAGCGCCGCGTCGATCTCACCGCGTTGCGGGCGAAGCGGATCGCCAAAGCGGAAGCGCAAAGGCGCGCTGCGGGGCTGGACGCGTTGCTTGTCTGGAAGGACGAGAACTGCCGCTATCTCACGGATTTGCGGCCGCAGCTGATCGCGGGCAAATCAACCGCGCTGAACGGCGCCCTGCTGGTCGAAGGGAGGGAGCCGATCCTCTTCTGCTCGGGGGGAGAACGAGACCGGGTCGACCGGACGATGCCCTGGATCAAGGAAGCGCATAACATTCCGATCATCGAGGAGAAGGCGCTGGTCGACGGACTGGTCAGAGACATTCTGGGGCCGGTATTGAAAAAGCACGGGTTGGCCGGCGGCAAGCTCGGTCTGGACGAAGCCAACACGGTGTTCACCAAGGCGCTCACCGCGCATTTTCCCAAACTTCAGATTGAGGACGGCGACACGCCCATGCAGGCGGCGCGCAGAAACAAGTTGCCTGAGGAAATCGAGCTTCTCGAAGAGGCGACCGCGCTCGCCGACGCCGTCACCGCGTCCGCGACCGCCGCCGTCGCGGACGGCGTGCGGGAGTGCGAAGTCGCCGGCGAAGCCATGAGGACGCTCTTTCGCCTTGGCGGGGAATACGCCCATGTCATGACGCCCTTCGTCGCCTCCGGGGAGAACATGGCCCCGCCGCACCGTATCTGCAGCGACAAGCTCATTCGCCATGGCGACATCGTTTTCATCGACATCGGCGCATGCTGGGGCGGATATTTCGGCGACGTCGCGCGCGCCGTCATTTGCGGAAAGCCCTCCGACGAACAGCGGAAGATATACTCCGCCGTCTATCACGGCCTGAAGGCCGGTATCGCCGAGATGCGTCCGGGCCGAACCAACAAGGACGCGGCCGAGGCGCTGATCAGAGTGGCCGAAAAATATGGGCTCGGCGGCCGCATGCTGTCGCTTTTCATCGGACACGGCGTGGGCATCGGCGCGAACGAGCCGCCCTATATCGGCGAGACGCTTCCGGGGGCGCCGGTTTATGAATTCGAGCCGGGCATGGTGTTCGCTGTCGAGCCGCTCATCTGGGTCGAAGGGGTGCGTGGCGGCGGCGGGGTCCGCCTGGAGGAGATGGTGCTGGTCACCGAGGACGCCCCGCACGTAATGTCGCGAGCTCCGTTCGACGAGCGCCTGCTCGCATGACTGATCTGCGCCGCCTCGTTTGAACGGTTGCGCGCAAGGCCCGCGAGGAGCTTCCTTTGAGCGTCGCCAGCAGCGAATCTTGGCCACGGTCGGTCGGCGTGATCGGGCTCGGCATCATGGGATCGGCCGTCGCTCGCCGCTTGGCCGCGGCCGGTCGGGAAGTGGTCGGTTTCGACATCGACGCCAGCCGCGCTGAGACGCTCGCCGGACCTCGATTCCGGAAAGCCGGCTCAGTCCGCGCGGTGGCGGAACAGTCGGATCTGCTTCTGACCAGTCTTCCGACCGAGGAGGCTCTGACCGCGGTCGTCAATGGCGTACTCGAGGCGCCGCAACGACCGGGTCAGGCGGTGGTCGAGCTCAGCACCTTGTCGCTGGCTTGCAAGCAGCGCGAATTCGATCGGCTTGCCGCTGCTGGAATCGCGATGCTTGACACGCCGATTAGCGGCACCGGGTCGCAGGCGGCGGTTGGCGATGTCGTGCTCTATGTCAGCGGCGACGAGGATCTGAGCCAGCGCTGTCTCGGCGTCTTCGCCGACTTCTCGCGCAGGGCGATCCATCTCGGCTCCTTCGGGGCTGGAACGAAGATGAAGTTCGTCGCCAATCTACTCGTCGCGATCCACAATGTCGCGGCTGCGGAAGCCGTCTCGCTCGGGCTGCGTTGCGGTCTCGATCCCGCATCGCTGTGCGACGTCCTGGCCGCGGGGGCCGGCCAGTCCCGTATGCTCGAGGTTCGCGGCCCGATGATGGTGCAAGGCGCATATGAGCCGGCGACGATGAAGCTGAGCGTCTGGCAGAAGGACATGCGCCTGATCAAAGCCTTCGCACACGAGACTGGAGCCGCGACGCCTCTGTTTGACACGACCATTCCGCTCTATCTCGCCGCGGTTGCGGAAGGACACGGACAGATGGACACTGCGGCCGTGAGATTGGCGCTGGAAGCCTCCGCCAACCGGTCCTGACCGCGGCCGAAACAAGGAGCATGCGCGAAACGTGCCTTTCACCGACACAGTGACGAAGCTCGGGACCCGGCTTGATCGGCGAATTGCGCTCGTCACCGGAGGAGCAACCGGAATCGGGGCTGCGATCGTGCGGCTGTTTGCAAGCGAGGGCGCGCACGTCTCCTTCTGCTCTCGATCGGAGCAGCCGGGCCGCGATCTCGAGCAGGAGCTGAAAAGCAAAGGCTACAACGTCGTCTTCTCCCGCTGCGACGCGGCGGTCGAGGCCGAGGCGAAAGCCCTCATCAAACTTACCCTCGACCGTTACGGCGGCATCGATATTCTCGTGAACAATGCAGCGGTATCGAAGCTCGCGCCGGTTGAAGAGATGTCGCTCGACGACTGGGAGCTAATCCTGTCCAAGAACCTGACCAGCATGTTCCTCATGTCGCGCGAGGCGATCCCGATCCTCCGCCGGTCGCGGCATCCGAACATCGTCAATCTCGGATCCACCTATGCAGTGGTCGGCGCTGCGGGATCCGCGGCCTATGCGCTGACAAAGGCGGGTGCTGTGAGTTTCTCGAAGACGCTGGCGCTCGAGCTCGCAAGCGACGGCATCCGCGTCAACGCGCTTTGTCCGGGCGCGACCGAGACCAGGCTCTATCATGAGTGGCTCGGCTCCCAGGCGGATGCGGAGAAGGCGAAAGCCGATCTTGCCGCGAAGCATCCAATGGGCCGTATCGGGCAGCCGGAGGAAATGGCGCGGGCCGCGCTCTTCCTGGTCTCCGAGGACGCATCGTTTGTCACCGGCCACGCGCTTCTGGTGGACGGCGGGTATACGGCGCAGTAGCCGGGCCCGACCACGCGCCGCGCTTTTGGCCGGCTCACCGACGCAGAACTTGGACGTTCGGACAAAAGCTCGCGTCAAGGTCTGGCTCATTCGCCAACGACTCGCTCACGCCGCGCGACTATCGTTTGCAAGTGGCCAAAGTTGGAGACGCGTCAGCAACGTCGAAGTGTGGATGTCCATGCCCCGGGCGTATGGCGGAGTGCTTGGACGTTTCCGCGAGAACCGTCGTGATGCAGCCCAGTGGATCAAATGATTTGTCGCTCGCGGGCGCGGGAATAGGTTTTTGATCGAAGAAAACCGGTGGGATCAACCCACCGCGGAGTCGGCTCCAAAACGCTAACCGCCGAACCGTCCTAGTCGAGGAGGAAACATGACGAACGCGACCACCAGGCGAGTGCGTGTCACCCTGGCGACTGCCGCCATGATTGCGGCCGTGACGACCTCGGCGAGCGGCAGTTTCGCCGCCGGAGCAATCGAACAGAAGCCGGGCGACCTCAAGCCGTGCGGGACCTACGACGCGACGGCTCTCGACCCGAGGCCGATCCCGGATTCTATCGGCGGACCGGGACTGCTCGATTCGATCGCGAAGGAGGGGTTCAAGACGCCGGCGACCATGCTCGGCGCTCCTGAGCCGCTGCCCGCGGCCTGGTACAACGCAGTCAAGGTCACTCCCGAACAGGCAAAGGCGATCTGCGAGAAGCATCTGACCGCGGTCTACCTTGACTGGAGCGGGGTTCCCTATAACCTCGCCATGAGGAGCGGGGCGAAGGCCGTCTTCAGCGCGCTCGGAATCAAAATCGTCCGCTTTGCGGACTACAGTTTCAACGCGAACGGCATGGCCGGCGTACTGACTGCGATCCTCCCTCTGCGACCCAACATCCTCGTCACCGGCGGAACGGTGAACGCAGCCCAGTTCGCGGCGATCATCAAGCCCGCCATCGATCAGGGCGTGACCGTCACCGCATGGAGCCTAGGCTCGCCGACGATGAAGATCGGCCAAGATAAGCCCCTCAAAGCGATGACGACCTACGATTTCTATAACCTCGGTCTCCAGATGGCGGACGCGGTCCACGCCACCTGGCCGAATGGCGCCAATTTCGGCTACATTCACTGGATCAACGACGTCGACGCGATCCATGCCCGCGAGAACGGGCTACTCGATGGGCTCAAGAAATACCCGAACATCAAGATTGTCACCAACGGTGAAGCGAAGCCCGGCAATCCCGCGTCCGGATACTCGGACCCGAGCGGTTCGACTGCCTACACCCAAGCGTTTCTGATCGCCCACCCGGAGGTCAACGTCCTCTTCGCGCCGTGGGAAGACCCGCCAGCGATCGGCGAGGGGGCGGCGATCAAGGCGCTCCACCTCGAGGACAAGGTCAAGATCGCGACAATGGATCTGGGCGAAGCCGGGGCGTTCCAGATGCGGCACAAAGGCATTATCGCCATGGACATGGCCCAGGACGTCTACGACGGCGGCCGCCTGATGGCGCTGACCGCCGCGCTCGCCGCGGTCGGGCAGAACACCCACCCCTATGTCATGGTCCCGACCTTTCCGGTCACGACCAAGACGAACATGCAGGACGCATGGGACTTCATGCACGGGCCGGAGGTTCTTTGCCCCAAAGGGAGCTGCGCCGACTGAGAGGGCAACAGGGGCCGTTCGAGAAAGGGCGCTTCGATGGATGCGTCGCTTCAGACGGAAACCGTCCTTGGCATGCAGGGAATTGGCAAGCGCTTCGGTCAGGTGTGGGTGCTTAAGAACGTCGACGTCCGCGTGCGCCGCGGCAGCATTCACGCCATCGTCGGACACAACGGCGCAGGCAAGTCCACGCTGATGAAGATCGCGCTTGGCGCGGTGAAGCCGACCGAGGGAGAGGTTCGAGTCGCCGGTCGGGAGCTCACCTATTCGCGCCCGGCGGAAGCGCGGACGCTCGGTCTCGGCATGGTGATGCAAGAGCGGAGCTTGATCAGGACGCTGAGCGGCCTCGACAACCTCTACCTCAACGCCGAGCGCAAGAGCGCGCTCGGGCTTGTGGACGTGCGCAAGCAACGCACCGAAATTGCAGGCTTGCTCGAAGAACTCGCCATTCCACGCTCGCTTCTCTCGACGATGACCTCCGACATGAGCACGATCGAGCAGGAGCTGATCGAGATTGCAAGAGCGCTTCGTCTCGGCAGCCAAGTTCTCATCCTCGACGAGCCGACTGCTCCTCTGGGCCGGGACGAGATCACGAGACTGTTCGGAGTCCTCAGGATGATCGCCGCGCGGGGCGCAGGAATCGTCATCATCACCCACCATCTGGCGGAAGTCTTCGCCGTGAGCGACGCGGTGACGTGCCTGCGCGAGGGCCAGGTCGTGCTCCAGGCCCCAACGAACGAAACCAATATGGCCAGCCTCATCTCGGCGATGCTTGGCAACCGTCCGTGGCAGGGGTCGCACCTGCCGGCGCACGGCGGCAAGCGAGTCGACGTGCGGTCCACGGCGCCACAGAAATCGGAGCCGTCGCTCAAGGTTCTAAACCTCAAGGTCGGGACCAAGCTCGCCGACGTGTCGTTCGAGGCATTTCGAGGCGAGGTGCTCGGCGTTGTCGGGCTCGCGGGAAGCGGCCGCACGACTTTGTTGCGTACTCTGTTCGGAGACCTCCGCCAGGGCGGGGGCGAGATTCAGTTTCAGGACAAGCGCTATCGACCGAAGTCGACTCAGGACGCGATGGAACAAGGAGTCTTTCTGATTCCCGAGGACCGCGGCGTCCATGGGCTCATGCTGGCGAAGTCCATTGCGGAGAACATCACCATCGTCATCCTTCGCCGCCTCAGCGGGCTCATGGGGCTTTTGAACTTTTCCAAAGCGCGCGCGCAGGCGCAAAGAATGATGAAGGCCCTCGACATACGCGCCACCGGCGCGGATCAGACGGTGATAGAGCTCTCGGGCGGCAATCAGCAGAAGGTTGTGCTGGCTAAGGCTCTAACTCTCAGCCCCGACCTGGTATTGCTCGACGAGCCGACATTTGGAGTCGATATCGGGGCGACGCACGAGATCATCGCCAAGGTCCGCGCCATGGCCGATGAAGGCGCGACGATCCTGTGGGCCTCATCCGATCTTCTGGAGGTGACTCATGTCGCCGACCGCATCATCGTGCTGCGCGACGGCGTCGTCGGCGCGACCATCGGTCCGGAGCAAGCCGACAAGTTCACCGAGGACGCGCTTGTCGCGATGATGCAGCGCCAGCAGTTCGAAGAGACGGGGGCTGCCGAGGCTGAACATGTCGGTGGCTAAGACGGACGACCTTAACCCGTCGGAGCCGCGCGGGAGCAGGCTCTGGCTGCGCGCTCGCAGGTGGGCGGGGGCCGTCGCGTGGGGGGCCTACCGCGGCGACAATCCTGGCATTCTCGTCGGCGCGATGATCGTCCTCATCGCGATCTTCGCCTATCTCCTGCGCGACACGGGCTTCATGAGCTCGATCAATCTCCTCAGCATCGTGCGCGTATCGACCACCATCACCATCATGTCGATTGCGATCGTGTTCGTTCTCTGCGCCGGCGAGATTGATCTTTCCATTGCGGCGATCGTGCCTGTTTCCGCGCTGATCACCGCGCTTATGCTGTCGTGGAACTATAACTTTCTGCTCGCCGCACTCACCGGCGTCGTGTTCGGGGCCGGGGTTGGCTTCCTCAACGGCCTCGCGGTGGTGTTCTTCAAGATCCCGTCATTTGTCGTGACGCTCGGATCGATGGGCATCATGCAGGGCCTGGCGCAAATCGTGACCAATGCGAGCACCGTCTCGATCGCGAACGACCCGTTCTTTTTCTGGTTCGGCGGCGGCTCGGTCGGCCCGATCCCGATCCTTGCGTTCTGGTCGCTCGGCGGCCTGATCATCGGATCGGTGATCCTCTCCCGCACAGCGATAGGCCGTCGCGTGCTCGCGACTGGGGCGAACGCGGCCGCGGCGCGGTTTTCGGGCATTCGAACCGGTCGGGTGAAGGTCGGCGTGCTTATGGCGAGCGGCGCGGCCGGCGGGCTCGCCGGCGTTCTCTACGACGGTCAATACGCAGCCGCGAATTTCACCATCGGGGCCAATGATCTGCTGTCGGTCATTTCCGCTGCGATCATCGGCGGCGCCGCGCTCGAAGGCGGCAAGGGAACGGTGCTCGGCGCAGTCGTCGCGTCACTGCTCGTCGGAACTTTGAATAATGCGCTTGTGCTGATCGGTTTCGGCGCTCCCCAGCAGGTCATGGTTCAGGGCGTCATCATCGTTGCCGCGGTGGTCGTCAGTTCGCGACCGGGACGACGGACCCGCTGGCGATGGCTGGTCGCGCTCGAGGAAGCCGAGCACGAGCGCGACGCCAGGAAGGCGTGAGCTTAATCCCGGCGCCGAGGCGGCGGCAGCTTACAGGACGGCGAGAGCTTTGGAGGAAGGCGGATGGCCCAGGAAACGAAGAATGTCATTGTGACAGGCGCCGCCAGGGGAATGGGCGCGGCGGTGGTTCGCAAACTCGCTGCTCGGGGCGTCAACGTCGTCGCCGTCGACCGACTCGCCGAGCCGCTCGATGAACTCAAGAAAGAGCTCAAGGCGGCGCCCGGAGAAGTCGATTCCGTCGTCGCGGATGTCGGGTCAGCCTCAGACGTCCAAAGCTTCGTCAAGCGCGCGGTCGAACGCTTCGGCGGGCTCGACGGGATCTTCAACATCGCCGCCATCCTCGGCGAGTTCAAGCCCATCGCAGAATCGTCGAATGACGGCTTCGACGAAGTGATGCGGGTCAATACGAAGAGCGTCTGGCTCGGAATGAAATACGCGATTCCGGCCCTCATCGCGCGTGGCGGCGGCGCGATCGTGAACACGGGCTCCTACCTCGCCTGGCACGGATGCGAACTGCTCGGCCCCTACAACGCCTCCAAGCACGCGCTTGTCGGACTGACGAAGACCGCTGCGCTCGAATATGGCCGCTATAACATCCGGGTCAACATACTCTGCCCGGGATCCATGAACACCCCGATGAACATCGACACGGCGGCCGGCTTCAATCCGCAGGATCCGGAGAGCGGGCTTAAGGCTTTGGCCGCCGGCATGGTTACGGGTCGCGTCTCGGAGCCGGAAGAAGTCGCGACCGTCGGCGTCTTCCTGCTTCTCGATGCGCCCATCCAGATGACGGGCACGCTGATTCCGGTCGACGGCGGCTACTCGGCGCGCTGACGAACGCGGCCGCCCGCCGTCGGATTCGCGAATAGAAGAAAGGCAGGATTTTCATGAACACCAACGTGCCGGTCGCACAGCGGGGAACAGAGAAGGCGCGGGGCTTGTGGTTCACCGCGGCGCGCCAGGCCGAATTGATCGAAGAGCCGGTCAGGAAGCCGAACGGAGCCGAGGTGAAAGTCCGGGCGATCGCGTCGCTGGTCAGCGCTGGCACCGAAATGCTCGTCTACCGCGGCGAACTGCCGGCGGAGGACGAACTGGGGCTTGAGACATGCGCGGGGAACTTTGGCTTCCCGGTCAAGTACGCCTATCAGGTGGTGGGCGAAGTGATCGAAGCCGGCCCCGACGCCCGTTTCAAGCCGGGCGAGACAATCTTCGTCCGCCATCCCCACCAAGACCTGTTCACCGTCCGAAGCGACAGCTGGCTGGTCGCCCCGGTCCCTGAGGGGCTCACGGCGGAACGGGCGGTGTTCGTGAACCTGCTCGAGGTCGCTCTCAATTGCCATCTCGACGTTCCGGTGCGCTTCGGAGACGTGGTTGTCGTCTACGGGCAGGGCGTCGTGGGCAGCCTCGTCGCCCAGCTCGCGCGCAGAATGGCGGGCAGGGTAATCGTGGTCGATCCGATCGCCGGCCGCAGGGCGGCGGCCCTCAAATGGGGGGCAGACGCCGCCGTCGCGCCAGACGACGCGCCGGGCGCAATCGCCGCGCTGAGCGAGGGGCGGGGCGCCGACATCTGCATCGAAGCGACCGGCGCGCCGAGCGCGCTGCAGGCGGCAATCAAAGCCGCCGGACAGGAGGGAACGGTCGTCGTGCTTTCGTTCTTCGGGACGCGAAAGGTGCCGCTCATCCTTTCGCCCGAGTTCCACTACGGGCGCCTTCGGCTCATCAGCTCCCAGGTCAGTTCGCTGGGCTCAGGCCTTCAGCCGCGCTGGTCGCGCGAGCGGCGCAACGCGGCGGCGTTCGATCTTCTTCGCTCCGACTGGCTCGTGACCCCGGTTTCGCACGAGATGCCGTTCGCCCAAGCGCCCGAGGCCTACAAGATACTCGACACGTCGCCACAGGACGCGACGGGGATCGTGCTCAAGTATTAGTTCAGCCCGGCGCCGGATAGAGCGGCGGCTGTCCAGACAAGACTCGGGCGGCGTCGGTCGCGCATTTGGTCTGGAGTTCCTCGAGCGCCTCCACCGAATAGAAGGCCGTATGGGGCGTCAGCACCACATTCGGCCTGCCGATCAGCGGCGAGTCCTTTAGCGGCGGCTCAGTCTCGAGCACGTCGAGCGCCGCGCCGCCGAGTCGGCCGCTGTCCAGGGCGGCGATCAGCGCTTTCTCGTCGATGAGAGGCCCGCGCGCGGTGTTGATGATGAGGGCGCCTGGCTTCATCTTCGCGAGAGCGCTTGCGTTGAGCAGACCTCGCGTCTGAGGCGTGAGCGGAGCGTGAACGGAGACAAAGTCGGAAGAGGCGAGTAGGGCGTCGAAGCCGACGCCTTCGACGCCAACCGAAGCAAACACGTCCGGCGCGAGGAAGGGATCGTAGGCGAGGACTCGAAGGCCGAACGCCTTGGCCTTCGGCGCAAGAGCGCGAGGAATATGCCCGAAGCCTACGAGGCCCAGCATCTGGCCTCTGAGTCGACGGATGGGCGCCACCGCCGCCATCTCCCATCGGCCTCTCTGCACCAAGGAATTGGCGAAGGGAACCTTGCGCGCAAGCGCAAGCATGAGCGCCATCGCGTGGTCGGACACCTCGTCCATGCAATAGTCGGGCACGTAGGTGACGACGATCTTGCGCTCGCGCGCGGCGGCGAGATCGATATTGTCGACGCCGAGACCCGTCCTTCCGATCACTTTGCAGCGCGTGAGCTGACGAATGAGCTCTCCGGGCAGCTTGGCGTAGCATACGAGCAAGGCGTCAGCATCGCGGGCCACGGCGAGGATGTCGGAAGCCGCGCTGCTTGCGGAGACGCTGAGACGGGCGCCGAGCGGACGCAACACTTTCTCGACAGGTTCGAGCGACGGGAACGGACTGTCGGCGACGGCGACGACGAGATCGCTCATGGCGAGAATTCTCCGGATGCGCGCGGCAGAGCCGCGAAGCGCGAGCCCAGCCGCTTCAACTCATCCACCGAACGATGCCCGCCACGCCGTCGACGGCGACCTGCGATCCGTCGGGAATCTTGTTCGTGGCGCCGAGAACGCCCAAAACCATCGGGATGCCCCGTTCGCGCGCGAGTGAAGCGAGGTGCGATGTCGAGCCGCCGAGCTCCGTGACGACTCCGCCCACGCGCGCCAGCACCTGACCAAGCGCGGGACCGGCCACCTGGGTCACGAGAATGTCACCCTGCCCGACCCGTGCGAGCTCGCACTCGCAGCGCACGACGACGCTGCGCCCCGCGCCCCAGCCGATTCCGGCGGGATGGCCGCGCAGGCCCGGGTGCTGAAGCCAGATCTGATCGGGCGCGCGAGCGGGCTCGACACGCAGGGGGCGCGCCTGCAGAAGCTTCGGGCCACTCTCGTCCAGCGCCCACTCGATCTCGACCGGGCCGCCACAGATTCTCTCCGCCTTGATGAGCATGGCGCCGAGCGCCTCGGCCTGCTCGACGCTGATGCTGGCTTCGCAAGCGAGCCTTGTCGGGACAGCTCTCGGACCGAAACCCAGGCCGTGGGCGCATTGGTCGCGCTGCGGCTTCTGGCCGGCGTCCATCGACAGGACGCGCCCGCTTCGATCGAGCGCGACCCGGTCCGGAACCACCTCTCCCTGCGCGAGCGCCGAGCCCAGCCCCCATGTCGCGGAGATCAGCATTTCTCCCTCCGCCGTCCGACTGAGGCCGCCCCCGGCGGCGTACGCCTCAATCAGCGGCTGGATCAAAATAGCCATCGCGGTTCGGTCCGGCGACAAGCCGTGAGGCTCCATGTAGCGACTCGCGCGCGAGGTCCACAAAGCCGCCCAGCAGGCGCATATCGCGGTGAGGAATTCGGCCTCGTCGCTCAAGCCCAGAAAGCTCTCGAACTGCCCCGCGAAACTCGCGTCCTCGCTGTCCTCGACGAGCGCCGACGAGCGAACGACGCCGAGCGGCGTTTGCGCCCGCTGCGCCCGCCAGGCGTCGATGAGCGGCTCGACGATCGCCGGCGCGATCGACCCCTGATAGAGCGCGAGCCTGACCTGCACCGAGAGCCTGAGGCGGGTCGAAAAGTCCGCCGCTTCATAGGCGCGAACCTGATCTTCGACGCCAAGATGGCGCAACTGATGACGATACGCGGCCGCCGTCAGTGTGAAGCCGCCTGGGGTCGGCAAGCCGGCGCGCGCAAGACGAGCGAGATTGGCGGCTTTGCCGCCGACCTCATGGGCGCGGACGGAAGCGGGCTCGCTGAGCTCTGTGATGAAGTCGGACATCGGCAAACCGCGACGGACGCTATTTCACATGATCTCCGTAGCCGGGGATAGGATCGACCACGGTGATCTGCTTGACCGGAAAGTTGGAGACGATCTCGATCTCGTCCTTTTTGACGATCAGCATTTCCTCGATGCGCACCCCATAGCGGAACCGCTTGCCGTGCTGGGTCTCGAGCGCAAAGGTCATGCCCTCCTGGATTTCGATCGGATGATCGAGCGACCAGATGCGCGAGATCACCGGCGGGTCGTATTGCGCAAGCCCGAGCCCGTGGCCCCAGAGGTTCGCCGCGGCCTGGTCCTCGTCCTCGTAGCCCCAGGTTTCCTGCGCCGACGGCCATTTGAGCGCAATGTCCCGGGTCGTTGCGCCGGCCTTGACCGCGCCAATCGAGTCGTAGAGCCAGCCGAGCGCGGTCGCGTAGGTCTCCTTCTGCTCGTCGGTCGGCTCCTTGCCGACGCAATAGGTGCGGTAATAGCACGACTTGTAGCCGTTCCAGGTGAGCGCGGCCAGATCCATGAACACGATGTCGCCCGGCTGGATAATGCGGTCGGAGAAGTTGCGCCAGTTCGGCCAGGTGTTTGGGCCTGAGGAGACGATGACGTCCTCCACGTCCTCCATACCGGGGATTCTGTAGAGATATTCCATCAGATGCGCGGTGACCTGGTTCTCGGTGATCCCGGGTCGCAGAAATTTCATGCACTCCCAATGCGTGGCGTCGCCAATGGCGCCAACGATGCGGAAGCACTCCTGTTCGTCCTCGCTCTTGACCGCCCGGGCCTCCATCATCGGCGTCATGCCGTCGACCCAATTGATGTTGTTCTCCTTGAAGATGTTGATCATGTTGATGTCGACGAAGTCGACCCCGAGCTTTTCGCCGGCGACGCCATGCTCGCGCATCGCCTGCATCACCGCGCGGGTGAACTTGGTCACCTGCTGCGTCGAGGCAGGCCCGGCAGCGCCCTTGATCCAGGCGAAGGAGTGGCGCACGTTTTCCTTTGGAATCCAGGGGCTGTGGCGCTCGATCTGGAAACCGATGTCGCCCTGCTCGAACAGGATCGGACGGCCGTCGCCGCACAACATGGCGTAGCGCAATCCGGGTTTCAGCCGATTCCAGCCAGGCGTTAACGTGCCGGTGATGTAGCGCACGTTCTCGTCGTACATGCAGAGCATGGCGCCGAGACCATGCTTCTTCATCATCGCCCGCGCCCGCTCGATGCGGTACTCGCGCAGCCGGTCCCAATTGACGCGCTGCTGCCAGTCCATGCCGGCAATGCCAAAATTCGCTCCCATGGGGTTCCTCTCGTCTGTCGGCAGGTTACCGCGTTGACCGCAGTCTCTGAGGCAAAGTACCCCCGCCCTAGCGATCGACAGAAATGAATTTATCTGTCGCGCAGCATCATGAATCTTGATGCGGCCACTGGCGCCGGGCGTCTTGCGCCAGCCTCGCGGGACAAGCTCGCTCGCTGGCCCTTAAAGGGCGTCCCGTCCGACCGCACCGTCGGAGGCGAGAGTTCTTGCGGTTTTGCGGCAGCGGAGAAGCGAATGGGCCGCCGCCCGCAGGCGGTCAGCCCGCTGACGTCAGGATTGCGCCGCAAGGGCACTTCGTCAACAAGGACGATCACATCACGCCGAGAGCCGTCGACGATTTCGGGAAGGCCTAGAAGGCCGCGGGCAGGGACGTGGCGTTCTTCCGCTATGACGTCGACCACGCTTTCGTCAACGAGCAGCGCATGGCGGTGCATGACCGCCATGCGGCGGAGTTCGCGTGGAGCCGCGCCCCGGCATCCCTCAAACGGCGGCTGGGGTAGCGGCCGAAACAAGCCGCTCGCACTACTCCAATTCGCCGCGCCCCGGCGCGAGCGCGACCGCTTTGACCTGCGCGTGGACGCTCATTCCTTCCGCGAGCCGAAGCGCCTCCCACGACTTTCGCGTGACGCGCGACAGCAGGCGCGCGCCCAAGCCGTCCAGGCCCAGCGCCAGGACGGCGACGATCTCGTTCGCGTCGATCGCCTTCATCGCGACGATCCGCGCCGGCAGGACGTTGAGGATCGAGCTTGGCGCGGGCGCTTCGCGCGCAAGGCTGACGTCGCCCGCGATCACGCGAATGCGCCGCCGTTCGCCGATCGCCGCTGAGCCCGCGGGCGCGGTCACGACGCCGCCGCGCACGCGGATCGTGACGAGGCCATAAGCCGTATCGCTGGCCTCTACGACGCCGTCGAGCGTGACCGCCGCGTCCCGCGCGACAGCGAGCGGCAGCGCCGGATCGCTCTCTATCTCCTCCAGCCGTCCGGCGCCGATCACCCGGCCCTTGTCCATGAGCACGATCTGGTCGGCGAGGCGCTCGACCTCTGCGATCGAGTGGGTGATATAGATGATCGGCAGCGACAAGCGATCGCGAAGCCGTTCGAGGAACGGCAGAATCTCGTTCTTGGTCGCCCGGTCGAGCGCCGATAGCGGCTCGTCCATCAACAGGAGCTTCGGTTGCGACAGGAGCGCGCGTCCGATTGCGACCCGCTGGCGTTCGCCGCCGGAGAGCTTGGCCGGAGAGCGGTCGAGCAAAGCCGTGATCCCAAGCAGATCCACGACCTCGTCGAACGCGATCTTCGCGCGGCCGTCGTCGTGGCCGTGGCGCGGCGCGCCAAACAGGAGGTTGCGCCGCACCGAGAGATGCGGAAAGAGGCTCGCCTCCTGGAACACATAGCCGAGCGGGCGCTTGTGCGTCGGCAGAAATGCGCCGTCGCGGTCCTGCCAAACCTCGCCGGCGACAATGCAAAGACCGTCGGCGACCCGCTGCAGGCCTCCGATGCAGCGCAGGACCGTGGTCTTGCCGCAGCCCGACGGGCCGAACAGGGCGGTCACGCCTTTGGCGGGCGCCGTAAAGCCGGCGTCGAGCGAAAAGGAGCCGAGGACGCCTTTGAACGAGGCGCGGATCGTCTCGCCGCCGCTCATCCTCGGGCCCGAGCAAACCGCTTTTCGATCAAGATCATCGACAGGATAACGGCGAAAGCGAACGCCACCATGGCGCCCGCCAGGAGGTTGGCCTCGCGCCAGCGCATCGTCTCGACAAAGTCGAAGATGGCCGTCGACATGACCCGGGTCCTACCCGGGATGCCGCCGCCGATCATCAGGATGACGCCGAACTCGCCCACCGTATGGGCGAAGCCGAGCACCGCGCCGGCGAGCAGGCCAGGGCTCGCCAGCGGCAGCGCAACGGTAAAGAAGGCGCGAGCGGGCGAGGCGCGCAGGGTCGCCGCGACCTCGAGCGGCCGGTCGCCGACGGCGGCGAAGGCGTTGCGGATCGGCTGCACGACGAACGGCATGGACGAGATGATCGAGCCGATGGCGAGCCCCGTGAAGGTGAAGGCGAGCGTCCGCGCGCCCCACAGCGAAGCGATCGCGCCCCCCGGTCCGTCAGGGCCCAGCGCGATCAGAAGATAGAAGCCGAGCACCGTTGGCGGCAGCACCATCGGCAGTGAGACGATGGCGGCGACGGCCTCCTTGAACCACGCCTTCGAGCGCGCCAGCCACCAGGCGAGTGGCGTCGCGACGACGATGAGCGAGAGGGTCGAGACGGCCGCGAGTTCGAGCGTGAGCTTGATCGGGACCCAGATTTCCGGCGCGATCCCTAGCATGTCGCGTTCACCTGAGCGCGTAGCCGAACCGCTCGATGATCGCCGCCGCTTCCGGACCTTTGAGGAAGGCGAGGAAAGCTTTGGACGCCTCGCTGTCGGCTCCGGTCTTGAGCAGCACCGCATCCTGCCGGATCGGCGCATGGAGAGAGGAGGGAACCTCCCATCGCGTCCCCGCCGTCACGCTGTAAAGCTGGGCGAGGGCCACGAAGCCTACTTCGGCGTTCCGCGTGTCGACGAACTGGAACGCCTGGGCGATGCTATTGCCCTGGACGATCTTGGGCTTGAGCGCATCGTAGACTCGAAGCGCCTTCATCGTCTCGACGGCCGCGGTCCCGTAAGGCGCGGCGATCGGATTGGCGATCGACAGCTTGGCGAAATTACCGGCCTTCAGCGCCGCTTCGCCGTTGGTCACGTCAACGACCCGGCTCCACAGCACGAGATTGCCGATGGCGTAGGTGAAGCGGGTGTCGGTGACCGCGAAGCCCTGCTCGGCCGCCGCCTTCGGGCGCGCCTCGTCGGCCGACAGGAACACCTCGAAGGGCGCGCCATGGGTGATCTGGGTGAAGAAGGCGCCTGACGCGCCGAAGCTCAGCACCGCCTCGACGCCGGTCTTCTGCCTGAAGAGAGCGGCGATTTCCTTCGCAGGCTCGGTGAAGTTGGCTGCGACCGCGACATGGGTCACGCCCGCGGCCGCTTGGGCCCCGGCCCCAGGCGAGATCAGAAGGGCGAGGGTTGCAAACGCGGTCAGCTTCAAAGGCGATCTCTCCTGAATGCGCGACGAACTGGCGGGGCGGCCTCGAGCGTCGTATTGTTCCCAAACAACTCGTCCCGCGCTATATGCTGTGGTACATAGCGCGGCTCCAGTGAGTTGAGCAAATTTGGATTGAAGGAAGGCCGATGAAGATCAGCGCCCGCAACAAGCTTCATGGAACGATCGCTGACGTGACCAAGGGAGCGACGACGGCCCATGTGCGCATCGATCTGGGCGGGGGCGCGTTGGTGACCGCATCGATCACCAACGAAGCGGTCGACGAGCTGAAACTCAAGAAGGGCGAGAAGGCCTACGCGGTGATCAAGGCGACCGACGTGATGGTCGGCCTCGATTGAGATTGGGGGGCGACGCCGCCTCGCCTGTGAAGGCGACCCTCCCCGCCCCACGGCGAGGCGGCGATTCCGCGGAAGCGCCATCTGTTGGAGCCTCGGCGCCCGCTGGCGGCGAGCCTGCCTCTTGGCCATCTTGAGCGGAGGGCGCGAAACGAAGACATCAACGACGATCGCGCTGACCCTCGTCGTCCTCATGTCGAGATCGCTCACCGCAGGCGCCGGGACGGATCAGCCTGATCACCGTTGACGGGGCTCTCCGGTGACTTTAGCCGTCGATGCTTTCCAAGGGGCGGGGACAGAGCCGGCGTCCGGGGTCCCGGCACTGCGCCGCCGGCTTCACCGGCCCATGCAGGCGTCGGCCACCCGCTTGAGCTCGGCCCGGCGCTCGGGCGTGACCGTCGCCAGCCGGTCGGCGTCGCCCGAACGCTCGATGGCGTCGGCGACACAACGGCAGCCGGTTTCGCACTCATCCGCCGCCCGCCCCGCGGCGACGCAGGCGCGCTGGCAGCCGGCGAGAAAGGCGTTTCTGTCCGCCCTCGGCGCGAGCGGGCCCCAGGCGGTCAGGGCCGCGAGCAGGCCGATCAGGATCGGCTGATGCAGGAGGTAGACCGGCAGGCTGTGCCGGCCGGCGAAGCAGATGGCGCGCGACGGGCCCGACGCGGCGCGCCAGCGGTCTGGCCGCCTTAGCCAATCGAGGACGCCGGGGAGCCGGGCCGCGCCAAGGCCGAGGAAGACGACGCCCGCCCACGGCAGGAGCGGGCGCCAGTCGAGCGTGCTGGGTAGCGCTTCTCCCAGGCCCAGCCACAGGAGCCAAGGCGGATCGAACAGGGGCGAGCGGCCGAGCCATGGCGCCGCGATCGCCGCGAGGCCCATTGCGAGGCTCGCCCACGCTGGCGCGGCCACGAACGGCGCGGCGATCAGACTTGCGACCACGATGCAGTGGAGAATGCCGAAAACGATCGGTTCGCTCGGCGCGAAAACGTAGCTGCCCGCGGTCACCAGCGCCGCCGCGCCGGCGACAATCGCGAGCCTGCGCCAGAACGCGCGGAGGTTCAGCCCCCTGCGATGAGCGATCGCCAGCGAGACGCCGACCAGCGCGAGGAACGCGCTCGCCACGATATTGGCCAAAAGCCGCATACCCGGCGTGAAGCGCAGCATCGGCGCGGCGAGCCGGAAGTCGGCAAGGTCCCAGCTCAGGTGGTAGATCGCCATGCCGATAAGAGCGAGGCCCCGCGCGCAATCGACCGCGTCGACGCGGCTCGGGCGCTTGCGCCACTCCCCGTCCTTCACGGCGTCGCGGCTTCGAACAGGGCCTCATCGAGAATGAACGCGCCCTCGTACTCGACCGGACCGGTCATCAGCACATGGTCATCCGAAACGCGCCATTCGATGATGAGGTCGCCGCCCGGCAGACGCACCGTTCCCTTGCGCTCAATGAGCCCAAGGCGCGCCGCCGCGACGAGAGTCGCGCAAGCGGCCGAGCCGCAGGCGAGCGTGAGGCCAACCCCGCGCTCCCAAACTCGTGCCCTCACGTCGTCGCGGGCGAGAACCTGAGCGAAGGTGACATTCGCCTTCTCCGGGAACATGCGCTCGACCTCGATCATCGGCCCGAGCCTCGCCGCATCGATGCGGCTGAGGTCAGGCACGATGAACACCGCATGCGGGTTGCCCATGCTGACCACGGAAGCATGCCCAAGCTCCGCCGGACCTTCGCCGTCGCGCCACAGGCTCACCCGCCGCGTATCGGCGACCGCGCGCCGAAGCGGAATGGCGTCCCACTCGAGGCGCGGCGCGCCCATGTCGACCCGGTAAGTCCACTGCCCGAGACGCTCGCAGGCGATGGCGCCGGCTTCGGTCTCGATCGTGACGGCGTCCAGCCCAAGCTCGCGGCAAAGCCGGTCCGCGACGCAGCGCGTCCCGTTGCCGCAGGCGCCCGCGAGTGTGCCGTCGTTGTTGTAGATCAGCACGTCGGCTGCGATTCGCGAAGTCCTGGAATCGCTGAGAACCATCATCTGGTCATAGCCGAGACCCGGCGCGCGATGGATGGCGCGCGCGTCCTCAGGCGTCGGACGGGCGGGTGAGCCGCGCAGGTCGAGCACGAGAATGGCGTTGCCCGCTCCGTTCATGCGCTCAATTGTGCGGCCTGCGAGCGGATGGCGGGAGATCAAGCCTCGTCTCCCTTCGCGGTCCTAGCGCCTAACGCGTCGCGCACGCTCGCCGACCTGTCGATCGCCCGTGCGCCGAGCCGCGCGACTGCTTCGCGCAAGCCCTCATCCTCGATTCGCGCAGCGGCGTCGCGCGCGGCGGCTTGAGCCGCCTCGGAAGGGACGGGCGCGGCGCGTCGCTTTGTGTCGCGCGCGGGCAGGGGGCCCTGCCGGAAGGCGACCTTGTCGACGCACCGCCAGCCAAGATGCGCGTTCACTCTGTTGACGATCACCGAGGCGCTGTGCTGCGCCTCGAGCGCAAAGGCGCTTTCGACCCTGAGCAGAAGCGTCGCGGGAACGGACGGCGCGTCCGGATCGCGTTTGCCCGCCCGCGGCGGCCATTTGATCTCGATCGGCCGGGCGTGGCGCGCCAGCGTCTCGCCGACAATGGCCGACCAGTCGGCGATTAGGCTCGCCTCGCTCAAGCCCCGCGCCGCCAGCGCCTCGGCGATCAGTCCGGGGGTGAATTCAGCCAGGCGCTTGGCGCCGCCGCGGCCAGGCTTCATCATCGCGCCCGCGCTGAACGCGAGGATAGGGGGCGGGAGGTCAATGGCATGAGCGCCAATGTAAGCGCGCCGGCCTCCAAGGCAAAGAGCAAGGCGATCGCAGTCCGCGTTCTGGCGTGGTGGGACAAGAACCGCCGCGCGCTCGCCTGGCGCGCGGCGCCGGGCGAAACGCCCGACCCCTATCGGGTCTGGCTTTCCGAAGTGCTGCTGCAGCAGACGACCGCGCAAATGGCGACGCCCTATTACCAGGCCTTCATCGCCAGATGGCCTCAGGTTCAGGACCTGGCTGCCGCGCCGCTCGAGGCCGTCATGAGCACGTTCGCCGGTCTCGGCTATTACTCGCGGGCGCGGAACCTGCACGCCTGCGCCAAGGAGATCGCCCGCCGCGGTGGCGAGTTTCCGAACACGGAAGCGGGCTTGCGCACGCTGCCGGGCATTGGCGCCTATACCGCGGCGGCCGTCGCGGCCATCGCTTTCGGCCGTGAGACTCTGCCAGTCGACGGCAATATCGCCCGGATCCTGGCGCGACGGGTCGCGCTCGAAGAGCCGATCGCTTGCGCGCGGGGGCAAATCGCTGCGGCGGCCCGGTCGCTCGCGCCAGATATGAGGCCGGGCGATTTTGCCCAAGCGCTGATGGACATCGGCGCGACCCTCTGCCGCCCCCGCAATCCCGCTTGCGGCGCCTGCCCGCTCGCCCAGGACTGCGCCGCGTTCCAGACCGGCGCGCCGGAGGCCTATCCGCGGCGTGGCGAGGCGAAGCCGAGACCGAACCGGCGGGGCGTGGTGTTCTTCGCCTGCCGCTCGGACGGCGCCTTTCTCGCCCGCCGCCGCCCGCCTCACGGTCTTCTCGCGTCGACGATCGAACTGCCGGGCACGGCCTGGACGGAAAAAGACGCAGGCGGCGCGCTTGCCAGCGACGCTCCGGTCGCCGCGCATTGGCGCCGGCTGCCAGGCGAAGTCGAGCAGGTCTTCACCCATTTTGCGCTGAGCCTTACGGTCTACGCCGCGGAGTTCGACGGCGGCGCTCCGGCGGGCTGTTTTTGGATCAAGCCTGAGGCGGTCGGCGCGGCGGGGTTTTCGAGCATGATGCGCAAGGCTGTCGAGCATGCGCTCGCCCGAGGCAAAAGCGGCCAGTCGATTATTGTGGAAAGGTCAAGGTCTGGCCGCTAGTCTCGCGGAGACCTTGAGCCACGACGGAGCCAAATTTGCCGCCTAGAACCAGTGCATATCTATGGCGCCGTTGATTCCGCCGGCGGCGTTCCGCCTGCCGTCCGATGCGAGGCTGCGGGCAAGTTTTGGCCATGTCACGACCTGGGTCTTCGATCTCGACAACACGCTCTATCCTGCGGACAGTGGAATCTGGCCGAGGATTGACGAGCGGATCACGCTATTCTTGGTCGAGTTGTTCGGCATCGACGGTCAGTCGGCCCGCGCGCTGCACAAGCATTATTATTCGCGTCATGGCACGACCTTGAGCGGGCTCATGCAGGAGCACGAGGACCTGACTGAGCGCTTTCTGGAGTTCGTTCACGACATCGACCGGTCTGGACTCCAGCCCGACCCGCTGCTGGCGCGGGAAATCGGCAGGCTGCCGGGACGCAAGCTGATCTTCACCAATGGGTCGCGGAGCCATGCGATTCTGACTGCCCGGCAGCTCGGCCTCGATGGATTGTTCGAGGAGGCCTTCGACATTGTCGCCGCGGGCCTCACCCCGAAGCCCGCCGAGGGCGCTTATGACCTCTTTTGCGAGCGATGCGGGGTTGACCCGCGAAGCGCGGCGATGTTCGAGGACGTGGCGAGGAACCTCGCGGTGCCGAAGGCGAGAGGCATGACCACGACGCTGGTGACCGGCAAGGCCGGACGCGTGGATCATCGCGACGCCGGTGACCGCGCGATCCCGGAGGCTGGCGACGTCGCCGATTTCGTCACCGACGATCTGTCGGAATTCCTCGCGCAGCTGAACGCTCAGCTCAGCAATTGACCGTCCGGCGGGGGTTCGCCGGTCAACAACGCTTAAAGGTTGCCCGATGTCGCGAATAGGCTGGCTATTGTCTCATCCGGAGTTCCGCAAACATCCCGTGCGCGTGTCGAGCGGGGTCGTGTCGTGGGAGATCCACAAGCTGCTCTCACGGAACATGGCGCTCGAGCTCGATGGGCTTAAACTCACGGCTCGGCCGATCGACGGGAACGGCCGCCTGATCTGTTATTTCGGGACGAAATTCGACACCATCTTCGACTTTCTGAAGACCTATCTGAAACCAGGGATGGTCTTCGCCGATGTCGGCGCGAATATTGGATCCCACGCGATAAACGCCGCCCGCTTGGTCGGCGGGACCGGCTCCGTTTTCGCCTTTGAGGCCGATCCGGACACCTATCGGCTGCTGGCCAGGAATATTCAGTCGAACGGCCTGCGCAACATCGAGCTGCGGCAAACCTGCGTCTCCGATCACGTCGGCACGCTGTCGTTCTACAAGCACAAGGATAGCGCCAAAAGCTCGATCGTCGACCGGGGCGAGAAGCTCTCCGTCACGCTTCCCTCCGACACTCTGGACAATCTCATTCCGGACAACATGAGGATCGATGTCCTGAAAGTCGACGTGGAGGGCGCGGAGCTGAGCGTCTTGAGAGGGGCGACGGGAGTCTTCACCGATGAGCGCCGGCCCTCGGTGGTGATCATCGAAGTTTTCGATGTGCGGGACAATACCGACAGGAGCGAAGGAATACGGGAAGTGCTCGAGGGCTATGGCTACGAATTCTATCTGTTCGACGGCCACGCTCTCACCCCGCTTTCCGGGAGCGCGTTGAACGCCTTCGCCGTCCATAAGTCGGTCCGGCCGCAAGTGCTGGCGCAATTTTCGTCGGCCTGAGCGGCGCGTCCGGCACGCTTCAATCGAATCCCGTGAGGCTTCGATCGCCGCAATCCGCAGGCGCCTGCCGATGACCTTCGACATCGCAATGGGCGTTCGAACGACCGACAAGGCACTCAAGACTGAAGTGGATAGCGCGCCGTCGTCGCTCGCTCCACACATCCGAACGATCCTTGCGGCCTACGACAACCCCGTTGTGTGGGAGCCTTCGATCGCAAGCTCCCCCGTGTCCTTGGCGACAACCGGATTCGCTTCGCCGGGCCGGCGGGCGGCCCCCCGCCCGAAATCCGGACCTGATCGCTGACCGGATGGGACTTGCCCCAAACCGGGACGCGACGCCCTCACCCTTGGTAACGCCCCAGCAACGTTAAACGCAGATAAACGAATCGGTTCGCATTGCGCGCTTTGTCTTCAAAAGCCGCAGCGCGGGGACGTGAAACCAACGCACGGGCGCTCGCTTCGGGTATGGGTCGTTTCCGGTTCGGATGGGCTCTTTCGGTCGCCGCGCCATGGTGCGTGGCCCTCGCGGTGCTTGTCTCGATCACCGCCGAAGCGGAGCAGGAGCCGCCCGAATTCATGAGCGCCTTCGATCGCACCCGGATGATCGGCGCAGCGGGCGGACTCAACGAGCCGATCGCGGGTCGCCCGCTCCGCGCGGTCGACGAAGGCGGCGAGCCGCTGCCGATCGTCCAGGCACGCAATGTCACCGGCGATCCGGACGCCCCTGCAGCCGATCCCGACGGGATCGAGCCGGACGGGACGCTAAAGCGGCCGGGACTGAAGTTCCCCGCCGTCGATCGCGGCGCCAAGGGCGATCCGCTCGTCGGTCCTCCGAGCTTGAACGCCAAACGCTTCAACGAGAGGCGAGCCCAGGCCGAGCCCTACGCGCTCAATGCCTGGCCTCGCGAACTCGAAGATCCCCGCGACGACGAATTCGATCCCAGCCATACGATGAGTCCTCCCCGGCCGGCCGTTGGTGTTGAGCAAGCGCCGAAGCCCGCGCCGATCGCCTTCGATGACGGCGCGACACCAGCCCTCCCGCTCGAATTCGCGCTCAATTCATCGACGCCGACCTCCAGCGACGGGGTGGTGGTCGCCGTAGAGAGCGATGATTCGGGACTGACGTCGGTCCCGCAACTCTCGGACGCGGACGGCAAGCCGAATTACGCCGCCCTCGTTGACCCGAAGGACAGGGCGCGCCAGATGCGCTGCCTTGCCGAGGCGATCTATTTCGAGTCGCGCAGCGAACCCGAAGAGGGCCAGGCAGCCGTGGCGCAGGTCGTGCTCAACCGCGTACGCAGCGGCATCTATCCAACCACCGTCTGCGGCGTCGTCTATCAGGATCGCAATCGCCCGTTCGCCTGCCAGTTCTCCTTCGCCTGCGAGGGCAAGTCGTTGCGCATCGAAGAGCCCGGCCCGTGGGCGGTCGCGACCCGCATCGCGGAGGCGGTGGTGAGCGGCGCCGACTACAATCCCAGGATCGATGTCGCGGTCAACTATCACGCCAATTACGTGTCGCCGTTCTGGGCCGGCTACCTGAAACGGGTCGACCGCATCGGCGCCCATATCTTCTACGCCATGCGCGATGGCGTGAACTGGGCGCCGGGGGCGCTCAACGGGCGGGGCGACCGGCCGCCGCTCGCCAATTGACACCGGCGGTGAAAGAGCGCCTGACCCCGACATTGGCGGAAAACGCCATGCGGGAAATGCGCGATGCGGCGCCTCGTCCAGGCGGCGGTGGCCCCGGGCCTCGGGAGAAGATTTCCAGCGGCTTTGAGACGGGGCTCTTGTCAGCGTCCCGCGGCTATTTTCCGACCCAACGGCGGCGCACACGGGATACTTCGACAATCCGACCGTGATGCAGTTGCTGCTGTGTGGCGCGAGCAACGGCGCGGTCGACCCATGCCCGCCAAATGTCGTCCCCTGATCGTCAGGCGCCCGGCGTCTGCCCCATCAGAAGTGATAGTTGACGCCGGCGGTGATCATACTGGCGCTGAAGCGCGAGGCGTTCGAGATCGGCGGGGTCAGGAGATAGGTCGTCGCGTGGCTGCCGAGATCGATATAGAGATATTCGATCTTGGCGCTCCAGCCCCCGGCGATCTCGACTTCGACGCCTCCGCCTAGCGTCCAGCCCGTTCGCGTCTGGCTGCGATTGTCGGTGGCGGTGAAGCCCCCGTAGGTGGCGGTCGCGGTCGTGCCTGCCTGGCCGAGGACGCCGCCGCCGGTGGCGTAAAAGAGCCAGTTGCCGAGCGCGTAGCCGATCCGTGGCCGCAGCGTCCCGAACCAGGAGAGCCTCTGCGCGTAGCGCGCCGCCAACCCGCCACAGAGAGGCGCCAGACAGGGCGCCGTGCGGGCGCCGCTGAGCCCGCTCCCCTCGAAGCTCGCCTCGAGCCCGAGCACCAACGGGCCTGTCTGCCAGTTGTAACCGGCCTCGCCGCCGCCGACGACGCCGTTCAGCGGCGTGCTGAAGGTCGGCAGCCCAAATCCCGCGATGGTGAAGGCGTTGCGGCTCGAGCCGAGGGCGCCCCCGACATTGAGTCCGGCGTAAAACCCGGTCCAACCCGGCTCGGCCTGGAGCGGCGGGAGCTCCGGCGCCGGCGGCAGGTCGGCTGCGCGCGCGCCGCTCCCCAGCGCAAGCAGCGACAGCGTGGCGATCAATATGGGGCGCGGGATGGGGCGCATGGGAATTCCCTCTCGCGCCAGGGGCAGGGCGCGGAGGCTTCAGAATCTGCGAATATGGCTAACGAATTATGAAGGAGGCCGCCCTGCCATGGCGCCCGGAGGCGCCGCGAGGGCCGGCTGGCCGGCGCGGCTCAGCTCAGCATGTCAGCCGGACCGGGAGCGTCCGGGCGGCGCCCCGCGGGCGTGACCCTCTCGGGGCGGCGCGCTAGACCTGGCCGATTCGGGTTTTCTTCGTCTTGGGGCCTTTCGCCGCGATAACCCTCGCCCGGACCTATTGGATTTCCTTGGATTCCCTTGGATTTTCTCGTCCGAATCGATACTTTTCAATGGGTTACGCGGGCTTCAGCGCGAACGCATTTTGCTCCCGCCTCAAGCGCTGAGCCCCGTGTCGGATCGGCGCTCCGTCAGTCGAAGCCATGGGGTGCGTGAATTGTTCCATGGTCGCGAGCTTAGCCTTATTTCTGTTTATCCGCAACCTAATTCTCGCTCACTCAATTTCCACCCCCGCCGCTGGCGAGTGTCACGAGATAATCAGAAATGACAGGCGAGCTTAACCCCTGCGATCCGGGGGATGACATCAGGCCGGTCAGTCGCTGAGCACCGTCTCAGCCGGCGTGTAAGGGAGGCCGTGGGCCGCCGCGACCGGCTCGCAGGTGAGCTTGCCGTCGTGCACGTTGAGGCCCGCGCGCAGGTGCGGGTCGTCCTTCAGCGCCTTGACCCAGCCCTTGTCGGCGAGCGCCAGCGCGAACGGCAGGGTCGCGTGGTTGAGGGCGAAGGTCGAGGTGCGGGCGACCGCGCCCGGCATGTTGGCGACGCAATAATGGACGATGCCGTCGACGACATAGGTCGGATGCGAATGGGTGGTCGGTTTCGAGGTCTCGCAGCAGCCGCCCTGGTCGATGGCGATGTCGACGATGACCGCGCCCGGGCGCATCGTCTTCAGCATCGCCCGGGTGATGAGCTTAGGGGCCGCGGCGCCCGGCAGAAGCACCGCGCCGATGACGAGATCTGCGGTGCGCACGAGATCGGCGATCGAGGCGCGGGTCGAATAGACCGTCCGAAGCGCCGAACCGAACTCGGCCGAGAGGCGCTTCAGCGCCTCATGCGAGCGGTCGATCACGGTGACGGAAGCGCCCATGCCGACCGCGATTGTCGCCGCGTGCGTGCCCGACACGCCCCCGCCGAGCACGACCACATTGGCCGCCGCCACCCCCGGCACGCCGCCGAGTAGAACGCCCCGCCCGCCTTGAGCCTTCTCCAGCGCATGCGCCCCGACCTGCGGCGCGAGGCGCCCCGCGACCTCGGACATCGGCGTCAGCAACGGCAGGCCGCCATAAGGGCTCGTCACCGTCTCATAGGCGATGCAGGTCGCGCCCGAGGCCATGAGGTCGCGCGTCTGCTCGAGATCGGGCGCGAGATGCAGATAGGTGAACAGGATCTGCGCGCGTTTCAGCCGCTTGCGCTCTTCCGCCAGCGGCTCCTTCACCTTCACGATCATCTCCGCTTGCGCGAAGACCTCGGCCCCGGTCGGGACGATCCTGCCCCCGGCCTGGACATATTCCTCGTCCGGCGAGCCCGAGCCAAGGCCAGCGGACGCCTCGACGATGACCTGATGGCCGTGATGGACGAGCTCGGCGACCGCGGCCGGCGTCATGCCGACCCGGAATTCGTTGTCCTTGATCTCCCTGGGAACGCCGACGAGCATGGGGCAGCCTCCGAACCGCGCTTAAAAACCAGTCCACATGAGGTTATCGCAGGAAATTCGGCGCCGGGACACTGGTTCGCAAGGCGACGAAAACCGTCGGGCATGGGCGCGGCTTTGGCCGCGTCCCCGCGTCTGTTATAAGCCCGCTCGATTCGCCTGGGCGCCTTCATTTTCGCGAATTTTGCGGCGAGAGACCGGTCACTCGGCGGCCATGACGCTGGCGGAGTTTCGGAAAGGGAGCAGCGTATGGCTTCGATCGGACGGCTCAAGGCATTGTCCTTCGTCGTGGGCGCGGTCCTGGCGTTGGGATCGGCCGGCGCCGGAACGCTCGATCGCGTGAAGCAGGACAAGACGCTCCGCATCGCCTTCCGGGATGACGCCCCGCCTTTCTCGTTCACCGACTCGATCGGCGAACCGGCGGGCTTCATGGTCGACCTCTGCCGCTCGGTCGCCAAGCATATCGGCGCCGACCTGAACATCAACGATCTCAAGGTCGACTACGTACTGGTGACCGCCACGAACCGCTTCGATGCGATCGAAAACGGCAAGGCCGATCTTCTCTGCGAGCCGACTTCGGAAACCCTTTCCCGCCGCGGGCAGGTCGACTTCTCGATTCCGACTTTCGTCGACGGGGCGAGTCTGCTGGTCGGCGCCGACGCGCCCAGCGACTTCGCTGCGCTCTCCGGCAAGAAGATCGGGGTTCTGGCCGGCACGACCACCGAGAAGAGCCTGCGCGATACGCTCGCCGGCGCCGGTCTCGTGGCGGACGTCACGGCAGTGAAGACCCACCAGGAGGGCCTCGCCATGCTGGACAAGGGGGAGATCGTCGCGTATTTCGCCGACCGGGCGATCCTCGGCTATCTTGCATCGAAGAGCGCCAATCCGAGCAGGCTGCGCCTGGCTAATAACTACTTCTCCATCGAACCCTACGCGCTGGCGCTGGCGCATGGCGACGAAGATTTCCGCCTCGCGGTCGATCGGGCTCTGAGCCACATCTATCGCTCGGGCGAAATCCCGATCATGTTCGCTCACACGTTCGGCGAGCAGATGCAGCCGAGCGACATATTGAAGACCCTCTATTCCGTTTCGGCCTTGCCCGATTGATGCGCCGTCCCATGAATCCATAAGGAGCCGTCGTGACCGAGGCAGGGCCCGATATCGCGACAATGCCGTTCGAGGCGGCGCTCTCCGAGCTCGAGCAGATCGTCGATCAGCTCGAAAAGGGCGCTATCGCGCTGGACGAGTCGATCCGCCTTTACGAACGCGGCGAAGCCCTGAAGAAACGCTGCGACGAATTGCTCAAGAACGCCGAAATGCGGATCGAAAAGATCACGCTGGCGGCGGATGGCGCACTCAAGGGGGTCGTTCCGCTCGACGACGACTGAGCCCGGCTCGGAGGCGCCGCACGGCGGAATGATCCGCCGCAAAACGCCGAAACGACGGATCTTGTGAAACGGCTTGTTAACGCCTTTCCGCTCAACTCATTGAGCATTTCTTAATTCTTGCCCTGCTCCCGCGGGGCCGGGTCAATTTTTCTGAGCGCTGAAGCAATGCGGACCATAGCATTTGTCGGTCAAAAGGGCGGCTCGGGGAAGAGCACGATCGCCTCGTCGCTGGCTGTGGCGGCGCATGAAATGGAAGAGAAAGTCTGCGTCATCGACATGGATCCGCAAGGCTCGCTCATGAATTGGGCCGGGACCCGCGCCGCCGGCGATATCGAAGTCCTCGCTTCTGGAGCCGCGCGGCTGCCGGCCTTGCTCGCCTCGCTCGAGCGCAGCGGCGTGACGCTTGCGCTCCTCGACACGCCCGGCGCGGAGGGAGCCGCGTCAACGGCTGCGATGCAGGTCGCCGACCTGAATATCGTTCCTTCCCGCCCAAGCCTGTTCGATTTGTGGGCGAGCGCCCGAACGCGCGCGGCGCTCGAGGAGATCGGAGCCAGGTTCGTGTTCCTGCTCAACCAGTGCCCGCTCGCCCAGCAGGCCGCATCGGTCCAGGACGGCGTCGCGGCGCTTGAAGAAATGGGCGGACTGATCTCCCCGCTGATCCTTGCGCGGGTCGACTACCAGGAAGCGGCGCGCCACGGCTGGGGGGTGACCGAACTCAACCCGTATGGCGCAGCCGCCCAGGAGATGCGCGACCTTTGGCGATCCATCGATCTCCGGTTGGCGCGGGCCAAGGTTGGGGCGCGCGCCCGCGAGGCGGCGTAGGCCGGAGCCGAATCGAGCGGGCGCCCGCGAGCAGAAACGCGTGAGCAGCGCTCCCTCCCTGGTCGAGGCGGGACGCGTCCCGGCGCCTGGCGTTTTTTGGCGTTCTGACCAGGCCCCGGGAGCCGCTCGCGGTTGCGAAAAACCCGGGAACGCACTAAAAAATGAACATGTGTGGGGCCGGAGTGGCCGTCCTTTCGAGGTCGCCGGCCGCCTCATGAAGTTCCTGAAAGATTTTCGCCTTCGCCTGGAATTTGTCGTGGTCTGGCTCGCGGTTATCATTGCGCGCGCCATGCCCTTGCAACTGGCTTCATGGCTCTCCGGAAAGCTCTGGCGCCTGATCGCTCCGCACCTCAGCCGGCAAAAGCGCGCGCTCGCCAATCTCGAACTGGCCTTGCCCGAAAAGTCGCTTGGCGAGCGTAAGGCGATCGCTGCGGCCATGTGGGAAAACCTTGGGCGAACCTTCGCCGAGAGCCTTTGCCTGCCCACGCTCATCAAGAGCGACCGCATCGTCTTCGAGCCGGCGGAGAGTTTCGACGCGGCGGCAAGCGGCGCGAAGCCGTTCATCGTCTGCGGACTTCATTTGGGCAACTGGGAGATTCTGGCGCATGGCGGCCAGCGGCTCGGCATTTCTCTCATCGGCGTTTATCAGCGCCTGTCCAACCCTTATGTCGACGCCCTGACGCGCACCCTGCGGGAGCCGCTCTACAAGGCGGGTCTGACGCCCAAAACGCCTGTGGCCGCGCGCGTCCTCCTGCGCGCCATCAAGGACGGCGCCTCCCCGTGCTTCCTCGCCGACCTCAGAGACGACAACGGACCGTTGGTGCCCTTCTTCGGACAGCCCGCGCGGTCAACGGTCTTCCCCGCGCTCCTCGCCCGCAGGACGGGTGCGCCGCTTTACGCCGGCGCCGCGTTCCGCCGTCCGGGCGGACGTTTCAGCATTCGCATCGTGCCCATACCAATGCCGCACACGAACGACAGCGCGGCGGACGCTCTCGCGGCGACGAAGACGCTGCAGCGTCAGTTTGAGGCGTTTATCCGCGAGGCGCCCGAGCAATGGATGTGGGCCCAAAGAAAGTGGGGCTGAACGCCTACCCGCCGAGTTGGCTGCGGATTGTCTGTCCGCCCCGCTGAATGGTGAGATCCCAGAACGGCGCCCGTTCCCTGCACGCCTTCTGCAGATCGCGCGTCGTTGCGATCTTCCGGCCGTTGACCGCGACGACGATGTCCCCCTTCTGCACGCCGACCTGCGCTGCGGTCGAACCGTCCTTGACCGAGGCGACGACGACCCCCTCGCCTGCGTCCTGCAGGGACAATTCCTCCTTCACGGCCGGCGACAGGTTCATCACCTCGGCGCCCTCGAATGGCGAGCTGCCGACGACGGTCAGCGTGTCGCGTGGCGGGATTTCAGGCGCCGACTCAAGCTTGAGGGCCAGATCCAGCGTCTTTCCGTCCCGGAGCACTTTCAGGCTGGCCGAACCGCCGAGCGGTTTGACCCCGAGCCGGAACCCGACGCTCTCGGGGTCGTCAACGGACTGTCCGTCGATTGCGGCGATCACGTCGCCGCGCTTCAGGCCTGCCGCCGCCGCAGGCCCCTGCGCGACGACGTCGACCACAAGCGCGCCGGTTGGACGTTCGAGTCCGAGATTGTCGGCGATGTCCTTCGAGACGTTCTGCAGCGTGGCGCCGAGCCACGCCCGCTTGACGGTCGCGCCGCCATGGAGCGCGGCGGCGACGACGCCCTTGATCATGTTGACGGGAATCGCGAACCCGAGCCCCATGCTGCCGCCCGACCGGGAATAGATCATCGAATTGATGCCGACCAGCTTGCCGTCAAGGTCGGCCAGCGCGCCGCCCGAATTCCCGGGATTGATGGCCGCGTCCGTCTGGATGAAGAACCCGTAGTCGTTTGCGCCGATCTGGGTGCGGGCGAGCGCCGACACGATGCCCTGTGTCACCGTCTGGCCGACGCCGAACGGATCGCCGACCGCAATCACGAAATCGCCAACCTCGAGCGCGTCGGAATCGCCCATCTCCATGAACGGGAAATGATCGCCTCCCTTGATGCGCAGAACCGCGAGGTCGGTGCGCGGGTCTCTCAACACGATTTGAGCCTCGAATTCCCGCCGGTCGGAAAGCGCGACCTTCACCTCCGTCATCCCTTTGATCACATGGTAGTTGGTGACGACGAGACCCGACGGATCCACGATGACGCCCGACCCGAGGGATTTCGACACTCTGGAAGCGTCGCCCCCGCCGCCGAAGAACTGGCGGAAGACCGGATCGTCGAACAGCGGATTGCGCGGCGCGGTCTCGACCCGTGAAGCGTAGACGTTCACGACCGCGGGCGTGACCTTCTTGACCACCGGCGCGAAAGAGAGGCGCACCTGGGCTGGATTCTGCGGCGGAACTTTCGGCGCCGTGTCGGCGAACGCGGCTCCCCATATGAGGGCGAAAGTGAAAGCGAGCGCCGAGCGTATCAAACCGAACCTCCGATCCTTTTACCGGCGCTCATATAGGCGGGCCGGAAGCGCGCTGCAAAGCCGGCGACGCGCGCCCGCCTGACCATCTGGCGAGGTGGGCGGGTGTCTCGACGAGGCCCATGTTAGGCGGCAAAGGAGTTCTCCCCATGTCAGACCAACCCGCCTCTTCCGCCTTGCTCGCCGTGTCGACGGAGCTTTCCGGTTTCATCCGCAACGTGGCGCCGAGCCTTGTCTCGATCCAATCCGGGCGTGCGCGCTCGACCGGCTTTTCCTGGCGGGCGGGGCTCATCGTCGCGGCCGAGGACTCGCTCGCCGAAGACGGCGAGCTTTCGATTATCGCCCATGACGGCGCCTCGAGCCGGGCTCAGATCGTCGGCCGCGACCCGTCGACCGACGTCGCCCTGTTGCGGATCGAGCGGACCGATCTGCCGAAAGCCCCGCCCGCGGCTGCGGCGCCGGCGGCCGGCGCGCTGGCCCTTGTCAGCGGCGCGCGCGAGGGTGCGGCGAATGCGGCTTTGGGCGTCGTGTCGTTTGCGGGTCCGCAGTGGCGCAGTTTGCGCGGCGGCGTCATCGACGCGCGCATCGAACTCGACGCGACGCTCGCACGCGCGAGCGAAGGCGGTCTCGCTCTCGACGCGTCGGGGCACGCCCTGGGCATGGCTGTTTTTGGCCCGCGGAGGCGTACGCTTGTCATTCCGGCGGCGACAATCGACCGCGTTGCTGACATTCTGGCCACGAAGGGCAGAATCGCGCGCGGCTATCTCGGCCTTGGCCTGCAGCCGGTCAAGCTCGACGACGGCGGGGCAGGGGCGATGGCGATCAGCGTCGACGCCCAGGGGCCTGCGGCCGTCGCGGGCGTCCGGCAGGGCGACATCATCGTCGCCTGGAACGGCGAGCCGATCCGCGGGGTCCATCAGCTCGCGCGCACGCTCGGACCCGACAGCGTCGGCGTAAGCGTCAGGCTGACTTTGCGTCGCGCCGGCGAGCCGATCGAGACGACGCTGACGATCGGCGAGCGGCCGGACGGCCAATGACCCATGAGCCGCCGGTCGTGGTCGTGGCGATCGAGATCGGGGAGCTGGAGCTTGCCGACCGGCTGATCGCCCTTCTCGCCGACGTTCCGGGCTTAAGGCTCGCGGCGCCCGGCGAGGTCGCGGATGCGGCCCTCGTCGCGCCCGGCCAGCCTGAGCCGGGGCCCGACGTCCCTTTGACCCCGCGCGAACTCGACGTGCTGGCGCTCATCGCGGAAGGGGCGTCCAACAAGGCGATCGCGCGGCGCCTCGGGATTTCGGTCCACACGGTCAAGTTTCACATCGCCTCGCTGCTCGACAAGCTTGACGCGCAGGGACGGGCCGAGGCGGTGGCGCAGGGCGCGCGGGTCGGAGCGATCAGGCTTTAAGTCGCGCGAGCTTGCTCGCGCCATCACGGCAACGACGGAGAGTCAGAAGTCGCCGGATGCCTGGAGACCCGTCAGCCCTCGGCCGCCGCCTGGACCGGACCGGAATCCTTGCCCTTGGCCTCGACGTCGCGGTCGACGAATTCGATCACCGCCATCGCGGCGTTGTCGCCGGCGCGAAATCCGGCCTTCATGATCCGCGTATAGCCGCCGTTGCGGTCCTTGTAGCGGGGGCCGATCACGTCGATCAGCTTCTTGACCAGGTCCGCGTCTCGAAGTCGGGAGATCGCCATCCGGCGCGCCGCCAGATCGCCCTGCTTGCCCAGCGTCACCAGCTTCTCGACGACCGGACGAAGGTCCTTGGCCTTCGGCAGGGTGGTCGTGATCTGCTCGTGCTTGATGAGCGCCTGCGCCATATTGGCGAACATCGCCTTGCGATGCTCAGCCGTGCGACTAAACCGCCGTTTGGCGTGTCCGTGATACATTTGGCTGGTCTCCTATTCGGGTCTGCGGCCGCCGTGCCAAGGAACTGCCGCTCTTTTTGATTTTCTCTCGCCGTTTAGGCGAGAGAAGGACGTTTAGTAGTGCTCCTCGAACCGCTTGGCGAGGTCCTCGATGTTCTCCGGCGGCCAGCCGGTCACCTCCATGCCGAGATGGAGGCCCATCTGCGCCAGCACCTCCTTGATCTCGTTGAGCGACTTGCGGCCGAAGTTCGGCGTCCGCAGCATCTCGCCCTCGGTCTTCTGAATGAGGTCGCCGATATAGGTGATGTTGTCGTTCTTGAGGCAGTTGGCGGAGCGCACCGAAAGCTCGAGCTCGTCGACCTTCTTGAGCAGCGCCGGATTGAAGGCGAGTTCGGGGATCGCGTGCTGGGCCTCCTCGCGGCGCGGCTCCTCGAAATTGACGAACACGGCGAGCTGATCCTGCAGAATGCGGGCGGCGTAGGCGAGCGCGTCCTCGGGCGACATTGCGCCATTGGTCTCGATCGTCATCGTCAGCTTGTCCTTGTCGAGGTCCTGGCCCTCGCGCGTGGCCTCGACGCGGTACGAGACCTTCTTCACCGGCGAGAACATGCTGTCGATCGGCAAAAGGCCGATCGGCGAATCTTCCGCCCGGTTGCGGTCGGCCGGCACATAGCCCTTTCCGGTCATCACCGTGAATTCGATCCGCAGGTCCGCGCCCTCGTCGAGGGTGCAGATGACGAGGTTGGGGTTGAGGATCTGGATGTCGCCGGTCGTCTGGATGTCGCCGGCGGTCACGGCGCCGGGGCCGCGTTTCTTGAGCACGAGGCGCTTGACGCCGTCGCCCTGCATCTTGACCGCGATGTCCTTGACGTTGAGCACGATGTCGACCACGTCCTCGCGCACGCCCGGTATCGACGAGAATTCGTGCAGCACGCCGTCGATGTGAACCGAGGTGATCGCCGCGCCCTGGAGCGACGACAGCAGCACCCGGCGCAGCGAGTTGCCGAGCGTCTGGCCGAAGCCGCGCTCGAGCGGCTCGGCGACGACCGTCGCCACTTTGCGGGTCGGCTCGCTCAGAACGATATCGAGCTTCTTCGGCTTGATGAGTTCTTGCCAGTTCTTCTGAATCACGGCGCTAGCCTTCTCTCTCGACCATAAACGGACTAAGCTGAGCGCTGGCCGGAGACGCTCCCATCCGCAATGCGCGCGCCTTCAAGCCGGCGCGCAGAAAATCGCGTCACACCCGCCGGCGCTTGCGCGGACGGCAGCCGTTATGCGGGATCGGCGTCACGTCGCGTATCGAGGTGACGTTGAAGCCGGCCGCCTGAATGGCGCGCAGCGCCGATTCCCGCCCCGAGCCCGGGCCCGAAACCTCGACCTCGAGCGTCCGCATGCCATGCTCGGAAGCTTTCTTCACGGCGTCTTCGGCCGCCATCTGGGCGGCGAACGGGGTCGACTTGCGCGAGCCCTTGAAGCCCATGGTTCCGGCGGAGGACCACGAGATCGTGTTGCCCTGCGCGTCGGTGATGGTGATCATGGTGTTGTTGAACGTCGAGTTCACATGCGCGACGCCCGACACGATGTTCTTGCGTTCTTTGCGGCGAACGCGGGTCGCTTCTTTTGCCATTGAGACTGTCCTTCAATCGCGCTTCAAGAGGAGCGCGCCCTGATCCGAAATGCGTTCGAACGGTCCGGCGATCACTTCTTCTTGCCGGCGATCGGCTTCGCCTTGCCCTTGCGGGTGCGGGCGTTGGTGTGGGTGCGCTGGCCGCGCACCGGCAATTGCTTGCGGTGGCGCAGACCCCGGTAGGCTCCCAGATCCATCAGCCGCTTGATGTTGATCGAGACCTCGCGACGAAGGTCGCCTTCGACCATGTAGTCGCGGTCGATCGTCTCACGGATCTGCATCACTTCCGCGTCCGTCAATTGCGCAACCCGGCGCTCGGAAGGAATATGCACCTTCTCGACGATCTCCTGGGCCTTTCTCGCCCCGATGCCGTGGATATACTGAAGCGCGATCACCACGCGCTTGTTGGTTGGAATGTTGACGCCTGCAATACGAGCCATTCACCCGATCTCCATTTTCGGCGACGCTTCGACGGAGCCGGGCGTCGCGGGCGAGTTCGTCTCGGCGTCCGGTGGAGGCCGGCCCTTGCCGAGAATCCGAAAGAACGCAAAAAAGCCCATGCGCTCGAAAACCGGCGCCCGGGACCCCAGAACGACTTCAGGATCAGCGGGATGTAGAGGGTAATTTTCGCTTGTCAAGGGAAAACTGACGCTAGGTCCGCTTCCGTGGGGACTAAGGCGGCGCCTGTCGTTCATGCGCCACCGGTTGACCGCCACGATCACCTTTGCCCGTCCGGCCGGTTTTGAAAGGCGACCCGTGAGGCGCGCCCGCTTTGATCGCGCGGGGCTCGATTTTTCTGGACAAGGCCGCGCTTTCGGGCCTCGCAATGTTGCCCGATTCCCTCTATAGCCGCGCCCCAAGTAGACAGAAATCACCGGCGACCCTTGTCCGCTCGCCTCAGAGGAGCTCCCCCATGACAACCATCTTTTCCGCGCGCGGCGCCGCCGCCGCGTTCGCGCTCAGCCTCGCCGCGACTTTGAGTTTCGCCGGCCCTTCCCTGGCTGATCCGAAGGTGCTGGCCAAGGTCGACGGCCAGCCGATCACCGACGCGGATGTCGCCGACGCTATGACCGACATTGGCCCGGGCCTGCCCCAGAAGCTTGAAGGGGCGGCGCGGCAAAAGTACGTGCTCGACTATCTCATCGATCTCAAGCTCGCGTCCAAGAAGGCCGAGGCCGACAAGCTGACCTCGACCCCGGAATTCGAGCGCAAACTGGGCTATTATCACGAGAAGCTGGCGATGGAGCAACTGCTCAACTCGGTCGGCAAGGCCGCAGCGACCGAGGAGGCGGAGCGGAAGGCCTATGACGAGGCGGCCAAGGCCGAGCCGCCGCAAGAGGAGATCCACGCCCGCCACATCCTGCTGCCGACCGAGGAGGAGGCCAAAAAGGCGCTCGCGCGAGTCAAGGCCGGCGAGGACTTCGGCAAGGTCGCGACCGAACTCTCCAAGGACCCCTCGGGCAACGGGGGCGACCTCGGCTGGTTCACCAAGGACCGCATGGTGCCGGAGTTCTCGGACGCCGCCTTCAAGCTGAAGAAGGGCGAAATCTCCGATCCAGTGAAGACCCAGTTCGGCTGGCACATCATCCAGGTCGAAGATACGCGCACGAAGACCTTCCCGCCCTTCGAGCAGGTCAAGGACCAGGCTGCCCGATTTGTCACGCAAAAGGCGGAGAGCGACGCCATCGCGCAACTCCACAGCGCCGCCAAGATCGAGCTGTTCGACGCCGACGGCAAGCCGCTGCCCGCGGCTGAGGTTGCCCCGGCCGATCCGAGCAAGGCGCCAGCCGACAAGCCGAAGACGCCCTGAAAGCAAGGTCCTGACGAGGGCGAGCCTTAGGCCCGCTCTCTTTTTTCCGGCTCTGGAAATCCTGATGGCCGCTCCCGCGCCCCTTTCGCCGCTGGCGCCGAAGACCTATCCCGCCCCGCCGCCGGTCGCCGGCGTCCGCTTTGCGACCGTCGCGGCGGGGGTGCGCTATGAGGGGCGGACCGACGTCATGATGGCGCTGTTCGACCGGCCGGCGGCGGTCGCGGGCGTGTTCACCCGCTCCAAATGCCCCTCGGCGCCGGTTGACTGGTGCCGGGAGCATCTGAAGGGCGGCCGGGCGCGCGCGCTGATCGTCAATTCCGGCAACGCCAACGCCTTCACCGGCGGCGTCGGCGCAGCCGCGGTCGCCCATGTCGCCGAGGCGGCCGCCAAGACGATCGGCGCGCCGACGAGCGAGATCTTCATGGCTTCGACCGGCGTGATCGGCGAGCCGCTCGACGCGAAGCGCATCACCCGCGTGATCGACTCGCTCATCGCCGAGGCGCGCGCCGACGGGCTCCCCGCCGCCGCCAAGGCGATCATGACCACCGACACCTATCCGAAGATCGCGACGGCGCGCGTCAGACTGGGCGACGGCGAAGTCGTCATCAACGGCATCGCCAAGGGGGCGGGCATGATCGCGCCCGACATGGCGACGATGCTGGCCTATGTGTTCACCGACGCTGACGTCGGCGCGAACGCGCTGCAGGCGATGCTGTCGAAATCGGTCGAGCGCTCGTTCAACGCGATCACCGTCGACAGCGACACTTCGACTTCCGACACGCTAATGGCTTTCGCGACCGGCGCGGCTCAAGGGGCGGTTCGAATCGACGACGCGGCCGATCCGCGCGCCGCCGAGTTCAGGCGCGCGCTCGACAAGCTTCTGCGCAATCTTGCGGAACAGGTCGTGCGCGACGGCGAAGGCGCGCGCAAATTCATCACGGTCAATGTGGAGGGCGCGGCGACGCGCAAGGCCGCCAAGCGCATCGCGCTCTCGATCGCCAACTCGCCGCTGGTCAAAACGGCATGCGGGGGCGAGGACGCCAATTGGGGCCGGGTGGTCATGGCGGTCGGCAAGGCGGGCGAGAAGGCCGAGCGCGACAAGCTCGACATTTCCTTCGGCAAGATCCGCGTCGCCCACGCCGGCCAGCGGGACGGTTCCTACGACGAGGCGGCGGCCTCGGCCTATATGAAGCGCGATTCGATCGAGATCACCGCCAACCTCAATCTCGGGCGCGGGCGCGCGACCGTGTGGACCTGCGACCTGACCAAGGAATATGTCGCGATCAACGGCGACTATCGTTCGTGAGGCTGCTGCTCGTCGTCGCGGCGGCGCTGATCGACGCCGATGGACGCGTGCTGCTGGCGCAAAGGCCCAAGGGCAAGGCGCTCGAGGGCTTGTGGGAGTTCCCGGGCGGCAAGGTGGACGCCGGCGAGGGGCCGGACGACGCGCTGATCCGGGAGCTTAAGGAGGAACTGGGGATCACGGTCAAAGCGGACTGCCTGGCGCCGCTGACCTTCGCGAGCCATTCTTACGAGGAGTTCCATCTCCTGATGCCGCTTTACGTCTGCCGCCGCTGGGAGGGCTTTGTTCAGCCCCTCGACGGGCAGGCGCTCAAATGGGTGCGGCCGAAGGACCTCAGGGCCTATCCGATGCCGCCGGCGGACGCGCCGCTCATTCCCCATCTCGAGGAATTGCTCGGCTGAAGGGAGACCCGGCGCGGCGTTTCAAGGAGACATGAGGAATCGATGAACCGCAGCCTTGTCGTCGCGACCGTCCTGACGGCGCTGCTCACAGTCGCCGCCTCCGCGGTTCGAGCCCAGACGCCGACATACGGCCCCGAGCTGCAGGGCTTCGACTATCCTTGGGCCGTGCACGATTTCGCCTTCGAGTCGCAGGGCGAGCCCCTGGTCATGCGCTACATGGACGTTCAGCCCGCGCAGCCGAACGGACAGACGGCGGTGGTGCTGCATGGCAAGAATTTCTGCGCCGCGACCTGGGAAGAGACCATCCGCGCCCTCACCGCCGCCGGCTACCGGGTGATCGCGCCCGACCAGATCGGCTGGTGCAAATCGACCAAGCCCGCGCGCTACCAATATTCGTTCCAACAGCTCGCCGCCAACACTCATGCGCTTGTCGCCTCGCTCGGCTTGAGCAAGGTCGCCGTCATCGGTCACTCGACCGGCGGCATGCTCGCCGCGCGCTTCGCGCTCATGTATCCGGGCATGACCTCCGCGCTCGTCCTCGTCGATCCGATCGGGCTCGAGGACTGGAAGGCGCTCGGTGTTCCCTATCGCACGGTCGACGAGCAGATCGCGCGCGAGAAGGCGACGACGGCGGAGCGCATCCGTTCCTATGAGCGCTCGACCTATTACGCCGGCCAGTGGCGCCCGGAATACGAGCGCTGGGTCACGATGTTCGCCGGGATCATGCAGGGGCCCGGGCGCGACATCGTCGCGCGCAACATGGGCCTGATCGACGACATGATCTACACCCAGCCGGTCGTCTACGAATTTCCGCTGATCCGCGTCCCGACCCTCATCATGATCGGCGACAAGGACACAACCGCGATCGGCAAGGATTACGCGCCCCCCGAGGTGCGCGAAAAGCTCGGGCGTTACCCGGAGCTCGCGCAGCGGACGAAAGCCGCGATCCCCGGCTCGACCCTGATCGAGTTTCCCGACGCGGGCCACGCGCCGCAGATCCAGGAGCCGGACAGGTTCAACCGCGCGCTGATCGAGGGGCTCGCCGCGCTGCGGCGATAGCGCCAGGGGGCCTTAGGGCGCGGCCGACCAGGCCTTGTAGTCGTCGTCCGTCATGGCGGGCAGTTTCTTGATGAAAGCGACGAGCTGCCACACCTGCTCGTCCGACGCCCCGGCCATGCCGAAGCCCGGCATCGCGGTGAACTTGATCCCGTTCTTGATCACCCAGAACAATTGTCCGGCGGTGCGCTCCTTCGCCATGACCTTGAGATCGGCCGGCACCGGCTTCAGCCCCTCGGACCATTTGGCCCAGTTGGCGTCGGGCGGCCCGCCGTGGCAATTGACGCAGCCGATCGTCGCATAGTCGCGCGCGCCCGCCTTGATCGTCTGGTCGTCCGCCAGGTTGGCCGGCGCCGCTTCGGTCCCGTGCGCGACCACCGAGGCGCCCCTCACGCTTGCCAGCGCCCAGTCGACGATCGCCGGATTGCTGGCGGTCTGCCCGACATTGAAGAAGCCGCCAAAGAAATAGATCGCCGCGCCGATAGCCGCGATGATCGCGAGCGCCCCAATCAACGCCAGGAACCGCATCAGATCGCCTCCAGGCTGGATACCGACGGACGGAATTCGCGGCGGCCCGGCTGCTCAAGGCAGCCGAAAGCTCAACATCCGCCCGTCCGCGGCCTAGGGTCAAGCCCCGAACAGGGCGACGCCTTCGGCGATCGCGGCTTTTTCCAAGCCGCGATCGAGCGTCGCCAAAGGCAATCTTTCGCGCTTGGCGAGTTCAAGATAGGCGGCGTCGTAGACGGTGAGTTTCCGCTCGCGGGCGAGAGCCAACAACGCGTCGTCGTCGGGCAATGGCGCTAAGCGGATCGGCAACTCCGTCAGACGGCGGAGGAAATCAGCCGAGCCCTCCGGCGTGGCGCGGCCTCTTCGCTCGTTAACGACAAGCGCGTTGCGCACCTCAAAAAAGAAGAGGATGGGCGCGAGCGCCTCGCCTACCGCAAGCTCGTCAATCGCCAAGGCGATCTTCGGACCAGGCGCCTCTCCGAAGGCAAGGCCGGCGACGATCGAAGCGTCGATGACAAAGCTCAATATTTGTGCCCCTCATGACGGCTCGCCAGCACTTCGTCGAGCGGCGCCTTGCCGAATGTTTTACTCAGCGCCTTCAGCCGCTCGACCGCCTCGGCGATCTCGGCGGCGAGCCCCCGCGCCTCGGGCACGACCCGAGCGATCGTCTTGCCATGCCGGGTGATGCGGACGATCCGGCCGCGCTCGACTTCGTCCAGAAGCTCGGCCCATTTGGCCTTGGCCTCAGAAGCCTGATATTCGAGAACGTCCGTCATAATTTTGACCAGTCGATTTGACCGGTCAATATAGCGCCTTCCCTTCCACCCTGCAACGTCCGCTTAACCCTTCGCGCGCAACCGTCCACCCCATGCCAGCGTCCGACGACCTGACCGAACTGGCCGCATTCCCCGCCGCGCCCGACCTCGCCGCGGCCGCGGCCGCATGGCTTCGCCATCTCGAGGGCGAGCGACGGCTCTCGGAGCGCACGCTCGAGGCTTACGGCCGCGATGTGCGGCAATTTCTCGCGTTCCTCAAGGAACGCTTCGGCGAGCCCCCGCGCATTGCGGATTTCACCGACTGCGCCCTCGCCGATCTGCGCGCTTTTCTCGCCCGCAGGCGCGCCGAGGGCGTCGACGGCCGCTCGCTACAGCGCGCTCTCTCCGGCCTCAAGTCGCTCGCCCGCCATATCGCGCGCGAAACCGGGCAGACAGCTGCGGCGCTCGGAGCCGTCCGCGCGCCCAAGGCGCCGCGCCGCCTGCCCCGCCCTTTAAGCGCGCCGGACGCCAGGGCCATGACCACGACGAGCTTACGCGAAGGCGAGCCGCGCGAGCCCTGGGTGCTGGCGCGCGACGCCGCGGTGCTGGCGCTCTGCTATGGCGCGGGCCTGCGCATCTCCGAGGCTTTGTCGATTCGAGCCGCCGACGCGCCGGTCGGCGAAACAGACGCCATAACGATCGTCGGCAAGGGCCAGAAGTCGCGCTCCGCCCCGATCATCGCGCCGGTGCGCAGGGCGGTCGAGGATTACCTGAAACTTTGCCCCTGTGCGCTCAAACCCGTCGGCCCCCTGTTCGTCGGCGCGAAGGGCGGCCCCTTGTCGCCGCGCATCGTGCAACTGGCGATGGCGCGGATGCGCGGCGCGCTCGGCCTGCCCGAGACGGCGACGCCGCACGCGCTGCGCCATTCCTTCGCCACCCATCTTCTGGCGCGCGGCGGAGATCTGCGCACGATCCAGGACCTGCTCGGCCATGCGTCGCTCTCAACCACGCAGGTCTATACGGGCGTCGACAGCGCGCGCCTGCTCGCCGCCTATCGCTCGGCTCATCCGCGGGCGTGAGACCTGTTATTTTCATAAATCCGCGATCATTCGATTTGCTATAGATTCTATCTGTTTTGATACCTTTTTGATTAGCGTAAGTTGAGCCACAGACCATTTTTGCTTGTCACCCGTTAAATTCTTGACCTGTTGATGCTTGTCTAATTTAGATGCTGGTATACTCTGCCACAAGCTATTCTGAATTAGTACATTCATGTCTTCAACGGTACCGATATTAAAGTCTTTTGCGCTTTTCACCGACGTATAATTTTTAATATTGGAACTCAAATTATTCGCCAGTCGATTGTTGGCGAGCGCTATGTTTTCGTAATGGGCGCGATCAGCACGCAGCATTTTATTTGATCTGGTGTCATATCCGTTGAAAATCCACCCCGCATACTTGGGCTGGCCCAACCCATCGTAGTCGGTCGAGCCGTAATTATTAGACTTAAACCTGCTGAGGCCCGTGTTCCAATCTTCAACAAATTGGGGAAGCATCTGCGAGATAAGACCAATGCAATATTCACTAAATGTGTCCGATGTGCAAGGAATCAGCAGATAATCAGACGAATATAGCGCCGATCGAACCAACCCCCCCGAATGATGGCGGTAAATCTATCATAACATAGTCGTATTGTTTATTTTCTTGACGTAGTTTACTCTCAAGCGTCCTGAGCGCGGTGAATTTTGCGATACCATTGCCAGTCAGCAAGTCTCCGCCTACACTTAAAGAATCTGAGTAAACATTAAGCCAAAAATCACCCGCTAGCAACTCTACTTTCTTGTTTGTATGAGGACCATTATGCACAACGACTGGACCTGGCCCTGTATTCTGTAAGTAACCTTGAAGAAATGATCGTACCGTTCCGCCAGATGGGGTCTTTGCGACCAGCTTTTTGAACCTATCGCTACCCAGCATGGCAATAGACAAATTACATTGAGGATCAAAATCAACGAGCAAAACTCTCTTGCCTTTTTCCGCTAAAGCATCAGCAAGATTCCAAGTGAGAGTGGTCTTACCAACTCCGCCTTTATTATTGAATATGCTGATAAATTTAACCACGGACTCCACCTCTCAGTAAACCGATTCGGGATCGCATATTATAGCACAAATTGATCACGCAGGTTCAGAAGCGAAATGGACGGCGCAGTAGTCCACAGCGCACTGCGTCTGCTAATGCAAGTTTGAATTCACAATCACTCGGAATTATCGGAGGCCCCATGTCCGGCAAGCGCATCGTATTCACCGGCGGAACCGGCAAGGCCGGCCGCCACGCCGTTCCGCATCTGGTCGCTCATGGCTATTCCGTCCTGAACGTCGATCTGAAGCCGCTCGATCTCAAGGGCGTGCCGACGCTGATCGCTGATCTCACGGACAGCGGGCAGGCGTTCAATGCGCTCACCACCCATGCCGATTTCGCCGGCTTCGACGACGGCCGGCCGCCGAGCCCGCCCGACGCGGTCGTGCATTTCGCCGCCATCCCGCGCGTGCTGATCGAGCCCGACAACGTCACTTTCACAACGAACGTCACCAGCACCTACAACGTGATCGAAGCGGCGATGAAGCTCGGCGTACGAAAGGTCATCATCGCCTCGAGCGAGACCACCTACGGCGTCTGTTTCGCCGAGGGCGACAAGGACTTCCATGCCTTCCCGCTCGAAGAGGACTACGACGTCGATCCAATGGATTCCTACGGCCTCTCCAAAGTCTGCAACGAGAAGACCGCGCGCGCCTTCGCCATGCGTTACAAGGCTGACATTTACGCCTTGCGTATCGGCAACGTGATCGAGCCGCACGAATACGGACGCTTCAAGGCGTTCGCCGCCAACCCACCGATGCGCAAGCGCAACGCCTGGAGCTATATCGACGCGCGCGACCTCGGCGAGATTGTCCGTCTCTGCCTCGAGAAAGACGGGCTCGGCTTCCAGGTGTTCAATGCGACCAACGACACGATCACCCTCAACGAGCCGACCGAGAAGGCCCTGGCGCGGCTTTGTCCCAATACGCCGGTGACGCGAAAGATGGGAGAGTTCGAGGCGCCGTTGTCGAACCGCAAGATCCGCGAAGTCCTGGGCTTCAAGGAGGCCCACAACTGGCGAACACACGCAGGCGGTTGAATCTAGCGCACCGGGCAGACGGCCGGATTCGGTGGCGTATTGTCCGTCGCGGCAAGCTGCGCCATCGGCAAAACCAGGGGTTTTCGCCGCCTCGAGCCCCGCTAAGCGAAAGAGATATTCTGCACCCCCGGTTTGACCTTCCTGTCACGACGGCGATATATTCGCGTGATCGGTTGTATTAACGATCATTTCCTTATCGCTTTTGGCAGGATCAGGGGACGCCGCCATGGGTCTGGGTTGGGAAAAGCTGTTCAAGAACAGCCCGGCGCCCGCGAACGACTCGCGACCCCTCGTCACCAACGATGAGCCGGGGGAAGAAGCCGCGCCGGCCAATCCCGGCTCGGTCATCAAGAGCCTGGGCGCGCTCGCGTCCGGCGAACCCGGGCGAAACGGGGAAGCGAACTCGCTCAAGGTGGCGCGCACGTTCGATTCGATCGGCCGGCGCAACGAAGGTCTGCGCACCCACCTCGACGCCATCGAGTTTTCGTTCCGCAACATCGAGGCCATCCGCTCCCAATTCTATGAGACGCTGGCGCCGATCGATCAGACGCTGGTCGAGATCGAGCGCACCAAGGTCGCCCATCTCGAGGCTGAGCGGAAGTTCGAGGCCCTGCACGCGGCGCACGAGCGCCTGCGCGGCGAGCATGCCGCGCTCACGCTCGAACGCAACGGGCTCGCCGTCGGGCAGGAGGACCTCACGGGGCGGGTCAAGGATCTCGAGCAGGCGCTCGGCGCCGCCGAGGCGGCGGCTTCCGAAGCCCGCGCGGCGCTCGCGGATCGAAGGGAGAAGCTCGAGCGCACCGAGCGGGACCTCGAGGACAACAAGCGGCGCCTGAACACGGTGAGCGAGCAATTGCCCTCTCTGAGGGCTGAGTTCGCCGCCAAGGAGAAGCGGCTGCAAGAAGTCGAACAGCAGCGGGCCGGGCTGCAGGACCAGAATGCTCTCATGCTCCAGGAGAGCCGTTCGCTGCGGTCGCGGATCGAGGAATTCGTGGCCAGCGCCTCGAAACTCAACCGGCAATTGAGCGATCTGCAGAGCCGACGCGACGACCTCGCCCGGCGTGTGGAGGAGCTTGAGGCGACGCTCGCGCAAGAGTCGGCGGCTCACTCGAAGCTCAAGGCCGCGCATCTCGACGCCGCCGAAGCGCACCGGCTGGCCGCAGCGAACCTGCGGGAAGAGCTGAGCGCGATGACTTCGCGTTCAGAAGCCGCCGAGCGGCTCTTGACCGAGGCGCGCGAGACGCTGCGCGAACGCGATGCCGAGATTCGAGGTTTCGAGCAGCGGGCGCTCGAAACCTCGCTTGCGTTGAAGGCCAAAGACGTGGCGCTCGCCGATCTTGAGAAGGACGTGAACACGGCGCGCGCGCTGCATGGGGAAGTCGATTCTGTCCGCGCGGCGCTCGATCAGCGCTCGGTCGAGCTTGCCAAGGCGTTGGAGGCGAAGGACGCCGCGCTGCAGCGCGCTGAACGGAAGATCGCGTTGATCGAAGGGCGGATCGCCGAGCAGGACAAGGCGATCGGCGCGGAGCGCGAGGCGTTCGAGGAAAGGCTCGCGACGCTCAAGGAGCAGCTCGACGCCGAGCAGTCCGCGCGCGCCTTCGCCGAAGGGGCGCTGCAGGCTGCGCGGCAGGAGCGCGGTTCCCGCCGCCGCGACACGGACGCCGCGGCGGGGCCGAAAGAGCCGCCAGCCCCGGCCATCGAAACGGCGCGGGACAAGATCGCGCGCCTGCGCAAGTAGGCGCGGCCCCCGCAAGCGTCCCGCCGCTGGCCGAACGAGTCGGGAAATTATGAGCTTAAGCCGTTGAAGTAATAGGCGCGCCTTTTGTACGCGGCTCTCGGGGGACGCCCGAAAAATAGTATGGGCCCCGGCGCGCTTCGGCGGAACGGGGCCCTGTTTCGCTGCTCGCGAAACTTCTGGGATGTTGCAGATGGTATCTCGGCGGAGAGGCCGCTTGGCCTTCGCGGTTCGCCGCCGCGGAGATGGTCAACGATGTCTTTTGAGCGCCTTTCCGCTCTGGCATGTCGAGCGGCGTCGGCGCTTCGACCCTGGTCACGCCAGGGTCAGGTTCGCTGGTCCGGCGGAGTCATGGCTACCCCGTCTTTCTGCCGCGCCTTCAGGATGGAGCGGCCGTTTGCGTCGCCCTCACGTTTGCCTGTTCATGACGACGCAGCCACATTGTCCCCCGCAGGGCGCGGCTGTCAAATCACAATTCTCGCCCCAGCCGATCCCGAAAGCGAACATCGCTATTCGCTGGCGGCCTCGACCGCCGCGATCGCCGTCATGTTGACGATCCCGCGCGCTGTGACCGTCGGCGTGAGCACGTGAGCGGGCTTGGCTGGACCAATGAGAATCGGCCCGACCGGCAACGCGTCGGCAATGACGCGGGTCAGCTGCAGCGCCGTGCTGCCCGCGTCGAGATTGGGAAAAATCAGCACATTGGCCTCGCCCTGAAGGCGCGAGTTCGTGATCACGCGCTGGCGGGCGACGAGGGACAGCGCCGTGTCGGCCTGCATTTCGCCGTCGACCTCGAGGTCGGGCGCGCGCTCGCGTAACAGGCGGAGCGCGTGGCGCATCTTGAGCGCCGACGGCGTGTCGGCGGAGCCAAAGTCGGAATGGGAGATGAGCGCGATCTTCGGCTCGAGGCCGAAGCGGCGCACATGGTGGGCGCAGGCGACCGCCGTCTCGGCGATCTCTTCCGCGCTCGGGTCGTAGCGCACATGCGTGTCGGCGAGGAAATAGACGCCAGCCTGCGCGATGACCAGCGATAGCGCCGACAGGTCCCTGACGCCGGGCGCAAGGCCAATAATGTCGCGGATGTGGTCGAGGCGCGAGCGGAAGCGGCCCTCGAGGCCGCAGATCAGCGCATCGGCTTCGCCGCGATGGACAGCGAGCGCCGCGATCACGCTCGGCGACGAGCGGACTACGATCCGCGCCACGTCGGGCGTCACGCCCTTTCGCTCCGCCACTTTAAGGTAGGTCGCGACATAGTCGCGATAGCGCGGGTCGTCGCTTGGGTCGATGATTTCGAAATCGGCGCCCGGACGAATCGTAAGTCCGAAGCGTTTGATACGGTCTGTGATCACATCCGGCCGGCCGATCAGGATGGGCCTGGCGAGCCGCTCCTCGAGCACCACCTGCGTCGCCCGCAGCACGCGCTCGTCCTCGCCCTCGGCATAGATGACCGTCTTCATCGCCGCCCGCGCCTTGGCGAACATCGGCTTCATGATGAAGCCGGAACGGAAGACGAAGCGGTTGAGCTGGTCGGCGTAGGCGCCGAAATCGGCGATCGGCCGGCGAGCGACCCCGCTCTCCATTGCGGCGCGCGCGACCGCCGGCGCGATACGCAGCATCAGCCTCGGGTCGAACGGACTCGGGATCAATGAGGTTTTGCCGAACAGCGCGGATTCGCCGCCATACGCTTGGGCGGCGACTTCTGAGGGCGTCTCGCGCGCAAGCGCCGCGATCGCCGCGACGGCGGCTTTCTTCATCGTTTCGTTGATCTCGCTCGCGCCGACGTCGAGGGCGCCGCGGAACATGTACGGGAAACAGAGGACATTGTTGACCTGGTTCGGGTAATCGGAGCGGCCGGTGCAGATCATCGCGTCCGGCCGCGTCTCAAGCGCCAGTTCCGGCATGATCTCGGGGGTCGGATTGGCGAGCGCCATCACCAGCGGGTCTTTCGCCATCCGGCTCAGCATCTCGGGCTTCAGCACCCCGCCGGCCGAAAGACCGAGAAAAATATCGGCGCCGGGCATCGCGTCGGCGAGCGTGCGCGCGGTCGTCACGCGCGCATAAACCGCTTTCCAGCGGTCCATCAGTTTCACGCGGCCTTTGTAGACGACCCCCTCGATGTCGCAGACGATGATGTTCTCGCGTTTTGCGCCGAGCGAGACGAGAAGATTGAGCGAAGCGATCGCCGCCGCGCCTGCGCCGGAGCAGACGATCCTGACCTCGCCGATGTTTTTGCCGGCGAGCTCGAGCGCGTTGACCACCGCCGCGGAGACGATGATCGCCGTGCCGTGCTGGTCGTCATGGAAGACGGGAATGCCCATGCGGGCTTTCGCCTTCTCCTCGACCTCGAAACATTCCGGACCCTTGATGTCCTCGAGATTGATCCCCCCGAACGTCGGCTCGAGCGAAACGATGACGTCGACCAGCTTGTCGACATTCGTTTCCGCGACTTCGATATCGAAGACGTCGATGCCGGCGAATTTCTTGAACAGGACCGCCTTGCCCTCCATCACCGGCTTGGCGGCCAGGGGACCGATCGGGCCGAGACCGAGGACCGCCGTGCCGTTGGTGAGCACGGCGACCAGGTTCTGGCGCGCGGTGTAGATCGCTGCGCAATCAGGATCGGCTGCGATCGCCTCGCAGGGAAAGGCGACGCCGGGCGAATAGGCGAGGGCGAGATCGCGCTGATTGGCGAGCGGCTTGGTGGCGACGACCTCGAGCTTTCCGGGGCGAGGCGCGCTGTGAAATTGCAGGGCGTCCGCCCTGAGTTCGGCTGCGCCTTCCAGGGCCATTACGCCTCCGCTCGATTCTGAGGTCGGAACTATCGCCGCATCGCGCCGATCAGAGCAAGCGCTAGCGACCGCGCCTCTACTATTCTTGGTTCGATGGTTGAGACGCCGCCGCCTGCGAATCGTCCAGCTGCTGCGCGATCGCGTCCTGCTGCGCGACGGACGGCTCCGCCGTGGGCTGGGGAGGCGGGAGATTCGGCTCGGCCAATTGCTGAGTCAGAGCCTGCTGAACGGACGGCGCGCGAGGGCCGCTGAGCGGCTCGCGCAGGAACGCGTCCCATTGCTCCTTCGTGCCATAAAAGACGTCCCGATCCACGTTGACATGAATGCCGGGCGTCTGTCCGTCGGACTGATACTGCCAGAACGCCCAGGCGCGGGACCCGTATTTGACTGCCGGATTATGCTTCGTGGAGCGGACCCAGATCGGATAGTCGGAGAAGGCTCCATCGGACAGGATCGCCTCATAGAAGTCGACGGTCGTATAGATGATGGGCCGCTTGCCGTAGTGGCGCTCCATCTCCTGCAGCATGACCTTCATGTCCGCGACCGCGCCGGCCTGGGTGAGATGACGATGGCAGGTCCTGGAAGTGGGCGTCGCCTCGACGTCGAGCACGGGCGGCAAGGCGTCCTGCTCGACCGGCGCGTTCTGCTCGAAAAAGGCCATCTCTTCCATGGGGGACCTGCACCAGTAGACGAAATGATAAGCGCCGTGGGGCACTCCCGCCGCCTTGGCGCCCTCCCAATTCGCCTGGAAACGCGCATCGGCGTGGTCGCCGCCCTCGCTCGCCTTGATCCAGGCGAATTTGACCCCGCTACTGGCGACCGCGTTCCAGTCGATTTCGCCCTGGAATTTGGAGACGTCGATCCCATGAACCGGGTAGTCGTGGGGCTTCGGAAGGTTCGAGTTGAGCATCGCCGCGGGAAGATTGGCGGCGTCGTCCAGCAGGGGACCCGTCCCCCCGCCGCAACCCGACACGGTCGCCGCGAGCGCCAGCGCGATGCCGGCCAGCCCACGGGAAACCAGAGTCCTGCTGTCCGGCATCGTCGCCTTTGCCCCTATCGGTCCACAAACTGTCACACCGGACGACCGAGTTAAAGCAATCCTCGTAACGCTTCGTTAAATGTCCGCCAGGCGCCGCCTTCGTGACCCCGGGCCGGACGCGCAAATCGCAGGAACCCTCTATGTCTTGCCGGCTGAACCTGTCAATGCGGATAGCGGCGGCGCTGGCGGCGCTCTTCTTAGGCTGGGGGCAGGCGAGCGCGGCGACTTGCGGGCCCGACAAGCTCGGAACATCGCGGGTCATCGAAGTCGGCACGCAAGGCGGCCTCGACGTCGGCCTCAAGACTTATCCGCAGACTATCCCGCTCGCCGACCACGAGGTGATCCTCACCTTCGACGACGGACCCGCCGCCAGGACGACCCCAGAGATCCTCGACGCGCTCGCCAAAGAGTGCGTCCGGGCGACGTTCTTCGAAATCGGCCGCAACGCCGAGGACCTGCCGGCGATCGCCCGGCGCGAAGTGCTGGACGGCGACACGGTCGCCTATCACACCTATTCCCATCCCGAGCAGACATTGCGCTTCATGCCCGACGCCGCCGCCCGCGCGGACATTCTCAAGGGCATGATCGCGGTTGAGAAGGCGGCCTACGGACAGGACTTCGGCGGCGGCGCGCCGAAAGACCTCAAGGACCTCAAGCTGCACGCGCCCTTCTTCCGCTTTCCCGGCTTCGCCGACACCGAAGCGCTTCGTCGGTGGCTCGCCGCCAACAACGTCGGCGTGTTCGGCGTCGACTTTTGGGCCGGCGACTGGATCAAGACGACGCCGCAGGAGGAACTGAAAGCGGTGATGAGCAAGCTGAACCGCCTCGGCAGGGGCGTGCTGCTCCTGCACGACACCCACCAGTGGACGGCCGACATGGTTCCGATGCTTCTGCGCGAGCTCAAGGCCAAGGGTTACCGGGTTGTGCAAATGGTTCCAGGCCCTGGCCACATGGCGACCGCGCCGGCCCCCAAGGGCTGGTTCTCGGAGACCGAGAGGACGATCGACGCGCTGAAGCCGCGGCTTGAAAGGGCCGCCGCCCGGAAAAGGAGGGGGCCGGTTCTGGCAGGGCGTGTCCGGCCCCTATAGGGAGTCCGCGCGCGAAGGCGTCCCAACGGGCCGGGCGGCGAGGACTCTGCGCCGGTGGCCCGGAATTAGGCCGCCAGGAACCTCTTGAGGACCTCCGCCGTCTCGGCGGGATTCTCCTCGGGAAAGAAATGGCCGCCCTTCATGGCGTGCCCCTGCACATCACTTGCCCATTGGCGCCAGATTCCCAACGGGCCGCCGTCACGCTGATAAAAGGTGTCGAGCGGGCCGCCTTGAGCCCACAAATGCAGCATCGGGCAGGCGATACGCCGGGCTTGCTCTTTATCCGCCCGGTCATGCTCGACATCGAGGCCCGCCGCGGCGCGATATTCCTCGCAGATCGCGTGGACCCGAGCCGGGTCGCGGTAGGTTTCCGTATATTCCGCTCTCACCTCGGGGCCGAAGGAGCCCTGTCCAAACGGGTTGTCCAGGACCGCGTCAGGCGCGCCTAAAAGGTATTTTTCCGGCAGCGGCGCTTTTTGCGAGAGCAGGACCCATGGCCAGTAAGTCCTGGCGAATGTCGCATCGGCGCGGGCCCATCCCTCCAGGATCGGGATGACGTCGAAGACCGCGAGCCGCCGGACGCGGTCTGGATGATTGAGCGCGAGGCGATAGGATACGCGGCCGCCGCGGTCGTGCCCGACGAGATCGAATCTCGAGTAGCCGAGTTTTTCCATCACCGTGACGAGTTCGTTCGCCATGGCGCGCTTCGTATAGGGGTAATGATCCTCGGTGGAGGCCGGCGCGCCGCTGCGGCCATAGCCGCGAAGATCGACACAGATCACAGTGCGGTCGCCTGCAAGCCGCGGCGCCAGATGGCGCCACATCAGGCTGGTTCGGGGAAACCCATGCACCATGAGGAGCGGGGATCCTTTTCCGTAGCGCCGGATGAAAATGGTGTTGTCGCCGGTGTCGATCTCGGCTGTCTCGAAGTCATGAGCGCCGGCGGCGCCCGGGCTGGACGCTACGGCGGATGACAGCGCAGCAGGGCCAAGCGCGCCTCGGATGGCGCGGCGTTCGACTTCTCTCGTGGCTGACATCTCGCTGTCCTCCTTCAAGGGTCTTTGGATCGATACAAGCGGATCGGATGCCTCGAGCGCCCGTTCCCCGTGTTGACCTTTCGCAGGCCCAGTTGGTTCGGTTACAAAAAAGCGCCGGCGCCAAAGACATGTTTCGCGCCGATGAGTGGATCGAGCACCCCCGCCTCCCGCAAATCGCATGCTGAGCAGCATCGCCGCGCCGAAACCGCCCATCATCGACAAAAATTGCGACGGTCGCTGTAACGAAACTTGAATGGTGACCGTATCTCGGGCATGGCCAATCTTCTTACTCGTCTCAACCGCATAACGGTGACCGTAACTTTGCCTCGATGTGAGGACATTAATTTGGCCGCCTGCCCTGTTGACGCCGCTTGTGTTCCGCAGGTCTCCACATCCGACGTCCGGCATTAACGGCGCGGGGTGGCGCGGGCCTCATTAACGAATCGCGGGAGGAAGCACGTGTCTCAACCCGAACAATACGACGTTCTGATCCTCGGCAGCGGCGGCGGGGGCAAGCTGACAGCCTGGCACAACGGCCGCTTGGGCCGCCGGGTCGCGGTTGTCGAGCGCCAATGGATCGGCGGCTCCTGTCCCAATGTCGCGTGCCTGCCGAGCAAGAACGAGATTCACAGCGCCGAAGTCGCCCATCACGCGCGCATCGGCGCCGAGTTCGGGGTGATGACCGGCCCGGTCAAGGTGGACATGGCGAAGGTGCGCAAGCGCAAGCGCGCCATGGTCGACGGGCTCATCGCGGCGCATTTGAAGAACTACGAGGAAAGCGGCGCTGAACTGATCATGGGAACGGGGTGCTTTCTGTCGCCAAAGACCCTCGAGGTGAGCCTGAATGACGGCGGGACGCGCACGCTGACGGGAACCCGGGTTTTCATCAATGTGGGAACCCATGCGGCCATCCCCAACATTGCGGGCCTCGAAGCGGTCCACCCGATGACCCACGTCGAAGCGCTCGATCTCGACGTCTTGCCCGCCCATCTGATCGTGATCGGCGGCGGATATGCCGGCCTCGAACTGGCGCAAGCCTATCGTCGCTTCGGAGCCGAAGTGACGGTCATCGAAAGCTCGCCTCACTTGATGGCGAGGGAGGACGCTGACGCCTCGCATGAGATCCGGCGGATCCTCACCAACGAAGGCGTTCAAATCCACGTTCCGGCCGAACTCCTGAAGGTGAGCGGCCAGTCCGGAAACGCGGTCAGCGTTGGTCTTCGCACTAGCGCCGGCGAACGGACGATCGAGGGCAGCCACATTCTGGTCGCGGCCGGGCGCGTTCCGAACACCACCGGGATCGGGCTCGACAAGGCCGGGGTCGAGTTGACGGACCGCGGCTATGTCAAGGTCAACGAGCGGCTGGAGACGAGCGCCCCGAATGTCTGGGCGCTCGGAGATTGCGCTGGCAGTCCGCTGTTCACCCACATATCCGAGGACGACTTCCGCATCGTTCGCGACAATCTCGCCGGGGGGAAGCGCAGCACGCGCGACAGGTTCGTCCCCTATTGCATGTTCACCGATCCGCCGCTGGCGCACGTCGGATTGAGCGAGCGCGAAGCGGAGCGTCAGGGCGTCAAGACGCGCGTCGTCAAGCTGCCGATGAAGGCCGTGCTGCGCGCGCAGGCGACCGGCGAAACCGAAGGCTTCATGAAGGCTCTCGTCGCGGAGGATGACGACGGCATTCTCGGCTTCACCATGATCGGCGCGCAGGCCGGCGAAGTGATGGCGGTTGTGCACACCGCGATGATGGCGGACTTGCCATACACGAAACTTCGAGAGGCCGATTTCACCCATCCGACCTTCGCCGAGGGACTGGGCTTTCTGTTCGCGAACACGCCGGCTCGAGCCGGCGAATTGAAGAGCGCTTCGATCCAGGACAGCGTCAGCTCCCGGCCCTGAGCCGATCGCGGTGCGCGGCCTGTTTGGCGCGATTGCCGCACACGGCCATGCTGCACCACCGCCTCGCGCGCCGTCTTGTGTGGTCGGCGAAGATCAGCGTGCAGCTCTGTCCCTCGCACGCCTTGATGTTGGCGAAGTCCTCGTCGCATACGCATCGCGCCAGCGCTTCGGCGATTGGCGCCAGCAGCGATTCCGGCGATCGCCAGCGTCGTCTGGTTTCGAGCTCGAGGCGATCGCCGTCGGCACTGACCGCCACGCGGCTGAAGGTTTCGTTGCGCTCCAGAAGCGCGTTCAGCGGCTCGAGTTCGCGCATCGCTTTCGATGTGAGCGGCCGCCCCATGTGCTTGCGCGCGAAGCCCCTGAACCATTCGCGCAACGCGCGCGCTTGTGCGGCCACTTCGTTCAGTTGGGCTGGGGTCGCTCGCCTTGTCACTTCAAGCAGCGCATCGCCCGGAACGAGGCCGGCTTGAGCCAGCCACGCGACGAGGCCCTCGCCGCTGTCGAGCCAGTCAACCGGGCTATCGGCCGGCGTCGTGACGGAGTTGAGGAAATCGAGGCCGGGCGAGTCGGCGATGAAGAGGGCGGGCTGTCGGTCCGGCACGTGGCGTCTCGAATCAGGCGAATACCCAGTATAACCTTTTGTCGGCGGGTTGACAGGTTATTCTGATTGTAGTAACCTGACATAACGTTTCAAGCAGGTTATGGCGCAGGTTATGGCGCAGGTTATGGCGAACGGCTTCGGAGGACAGGAATGGCGAGCAAAGAAGTGACGGCTGTCCTCGTCCATGCCGCCTGGGCCGATGGGTCGAGCTGGGCGAAGGTGATCATCGCCCTCGCGGCGAGCGGGATCAAAGCGGTCGCTGCGCCCCTGCCTCTGACGTCGTTCAGCGATGACGTCGCGGCGCTCGATCGGACGCTCGAGCGCCTGGAGGGGCCGGTCGTGCTCGCCGGCCACGCTTATGCCGGCGGAATCATCGGAGCAACGCGCAGCGAGAAGGTGAAGGCGCTCGTCTATGTGGCCGCGCTCGCGCCGGAGGAAGGCGAGACGGTCGCGGACGTCTTCACTCGCGGCACACCACATCCGCAGGCGCCCAAGCTCACGCCGGACGCGCATGGGTGGCTTTATCTGCCCGCAACGGCCTTTGCCGCCGCTTTCGCCCAGAACGCCTCCAGGGAAGAGCTCGCGGTGCTGGCTGCTGTCCAGCGGCCGATTTCGCCTGCCTGCATCACCGTCAAGGTGGAGCGGCCTTTGTGGAAGGACCGGCCGTCCTGGTTCCTGGTCGCCGAGCAGGACCGCATGATCATACGTGACAATCAACGCTTCATGGCCGAGCGGATGAAGGCTCAGGTGCGGTCGCACCCCGTCGATCATACGCCCATGGTCACCGCGCCCCACGTGGTCGTCGACATCATCCGCGAGGCGATCGGCGAAGCCGTCAAAGGTTGACGTTCTGCAATTGTGGCGCCCACGCCGGCCTCGGATCTCGGCGTGCCTGGCGCAGCTGCGGCCGGCTATTCAGCGGTGGCGCAGGTAAGGAAGAGAAAGACCGATACTTTGAACTCGCTTGTCCTTTATCTCTCGAAGGCCCCTCCGTTCCGGGGCGACCTTGACTATCACTTGATTCGCGCCGCGATGGTCTTCACCTTTTACATATTCAGCTACCAGAAGTGGTTTAGTTTCGAAGCCCATCAGATTGCCCCGTTTATCAGCCACAGCCCGCTGGTCTTCTGGCTGATCCCAGCCTTTGGCGTTCGAGGCGCGGCGTTCTTTCTCGGCACGACCGAGTTGGTGTTCGGCACGCTGATCCTGCTGGGGTTCTGGTCCCGAAGGCTTGGCGTCCTTGGGGCGCTTGGCTCGATCGTCACTTTTCTTGGCACAGTCACCATCATCCCGTTTTTCCCCAATGCATGGGCGACGGAGGCAGGCGGATTTCCGGCCATGTATCTGCCGGTCGCCTTCCTGATGAAGGACTTCCTCTTCCTGGCGGCCTCGTTCTACCTCCTCAAGCAGGACCTGACGCGCGCGGCGCTGGAGATCGAACGGAACTGAGGTCATGGCCTTGAGAAGGGGCAAGACAGAATCCGCACAGCGGCCGGTTGTCCTGGCCGGCCAAGCCCAGGCTGGCGCGGCCATCGCGGCCACGCGCAGCGTGAAGCGTTGAACGAAAGGAGAAAGCGCATGACCGCCATCCACTATCGGACCGTGAAGGTCGACGGCCGCAACGTCTTCTACCGCGAGGCTGGCCCGGCGGGCGGGCCGAAGCTGCTCCTGCTGCACGGCTTTCCGACCGCCGGCCACATGTTCAGGGATCTCATTCCGCGGCTCGACGACCGCTTCCATCTCATGGCGCCCGATCTGCCGGGATTCGGCAATTCCGACATGCCGGACAAGGCGAACACGTTCGACCGGATCGCGGAAACGATCGACCGCTTCACAGAGACGATCGGCTTCGACCGTTACGCCGTCTATGTGTTCGACTATGGCGCGCCGACCGGGTTCCGGCTCGCGCTCAAACATCCGGACCGGATCACCGCCATCATCTCGCAAAACGGCAACGCTTACGAGGAGGGGTTGAGCGACGGCTGGACGCCCATCCGGGCCTACTGGCAGGACGCGTCGCCGGCGAACCGGGACGCGCTGCGCGCCTTTCTCAAGCCGGAGACGACCGTGTGGCAGTATACCCACGGCGTTCCCGACCCGACGCTTGTTTCGCCGGACGGCTATACGCTCGACAATTTCTATATGTCCCGGCCAGGCGCGCCCGACGTGCAGCTCGACCTGTTCGGCGATTACAAGAGCAATGTCGCGCTCTATCCGACCTTCCAGAACTATTTCCGCACCCACAAGCCGCCATTGCTGGCGGTGTGGGGCAGGAATGATCCGTTCTTCCTGCCGCCCGGGGCCGAAGCGTTCAAGCGAGACATCCCGAACGCGACCGTGCGTTTCCTGGACACCGGACATTTCGCGCTGGAGACGCACGCTGCGGAGATCGCAGCCGCCATTCGCGACTTCCTTCCCGGGTAAGGAGCCGACTCCCCTCTCCGGCGCGGCGCGGCCGGGGGAGGGAGGGGTTGTCGATGGTGAGAGCGGAATCAATCCACGCTTGGCCATGCGGCTTGGGCCAGGTGAATCTGCGGCTGTTGGACGAGCTTGCACGACACAACCAGCGCGGAGATCACCGCGGGCTAGTCGGCCTGGATGGGACAAGCCCGGCCGGGACGCCCGGAGAGTGGGATTTCTCGAGAACAACAGCCAGCGCTTATACCAGAGGTCATAGCGAGTGACCGACGTGAGGCCAGTCGCGCATTCCGATGGATGTGATCGTTTCGGGTTGAGCGATGAGCTTTCGCCAAGCGGCGCATGCAGCGTCGACGATGGCGTCGTAGTTTTCGAACACGGTGTTGGAGAGCCAGTTCTGGCGGAGATATTGCCAGACGTTCTCGACCGGGTTGAGCTCCGGGGCGCGGGAAGGCAGGAAGATCGGCGTGATGTTGTCGGGCACGTCGAGCTTGCTCGTGGTATGCCATCCGGCCCGGTCGAGCAGCAGAACGGCATGGGCGCCCTGGGCGACGTTGCGCGAGATCTCTTCG
>DASXES010000044.1:0-18921 GCA_036489975.1 Roseiarcus sp. | reverse complement strand
AGAAGCCGAGCTTCTTCAGGAGCGTCCCGACGTAACGCTCGTGGAAGTCGACGCCGAACCTCTCGGCGATGACACGCTTGAGATCGACACGGCGCCAGCGCACGACGCCGTCTTTCTCGCGGTCCGGGCCAGCCTCGACGAGCCGGGCGACCTCGGCCATCTGCCCGGATGACAGGCGGGGCTTCGGACCTTCGGCCCAGTTGTCGAGAAGGCCGTCGGGACCCGAGGCGTTGAAGCGGTGGACCCAGTCGCGAAGCGTCTGGCGGTCCATGCCCCCGACCTTCGCAGCCGCTCCCCGGTCCATTCCGTCTCGAACCCCTGCCAAAGATAGAGCCGTCGGCTCTGGTTGACGTCCTTCGACCGGCGGGCCAGCCCGCGCAGGTCTTCCGCCGAATAGTCCTCTCGCAATTTGACCGCTGAAGGCATGGCGCGAATCTCCCGCGCCAATGGAGTCAGAAAACTCCCCCAGAGGGAATCCCAAATGAGTCAGTCCGAATAGCCGTTGGTATTAACGCATTGTTCTTCGCTGGTGAGGGCGGCTGGAATCGAACCCGCGACCATAAATTCGGCGACCAACCGCCCTCCATTAGGTTAAGCGGCCATCGCGGATCGCGGCTGTGGACGGACACCTGGGCGGCGAGTCATGTTTCGCGCTCGAAATGGAGTGGCCGCTTTGACCGCCCCCTCCATTTCCTCCCCAGGCGATTCCGGCAAGGGCGCTTTCCGCCCGAAAGCCGAAATTCACGTTGAGGACAAGGCCCGCCCCTTCACCGATAAGCCGCGGCGATGGCGAGGAATTCCGTCGCCTTGAGGCTCGCGCCCCCGACCAGCGCTCCGTCGACGTTGTCGAGCGTCAGAAGCTCGCTGCAATTGCTCGGCTTGACCGACCCGCCGTAGAGAAGGCGGATCCTAGCGCAGGACGGACCGTGCATGTCGGCGAGCAGCGCGCGAATTCCGTTGTGTATGGCGGCGACGTCCCTGGGCGTCGGGGTGACGCCGGTGCCGATCGCCCAGATCGGTTCGTAGGCGACGACGACCGTCTCGCTGCTCGCCCCGGAAGGTAGCGAACCGCGCAATTGCCGAATCACGACCGCGGCCTGCTCGCCGGCTTCGCGCTGGGCCTGCGTCTCGCCGACGCACACGATCGGGACGAGGCCTGCCTTCAGCGCCGCTTCCGCCTTGGCGCGCACCAGTTCGTCGGTCTCGTAATGATGCATCCGGCGCTCGGAATGCCCTACGATGACATAAGCAGCGCCGGCGTCCCTCAGCATCGCGGCGGAAATATCGCCGGTGAAGGGCCCGCTCGGCTCGGTCGCGCAATCCTGGGCGCCGAGGCCGAGCTCGCCGCCCTTGATCCGCCAGGCCGCCTGGGCGATCAGGGTCGCGGGCGGGCAGACGAGCAGTTCGGCTGAGCCGGCTTCGCCCGCGTCCGCCGCCCGCCGCATCGCGTCAATCTCGGCCAAAGACCCTGAAAGGCCATTCATTTTCCAGTTGCCGGCGACCAGCGGCCGCACGTCGGGGGTCATTCAGGCCTCCAGCTCTTTCGTCGGCCGGGTTGTTATCATGCGGCCCCGTCTATGCAAAACGCATGGGCGCCGCTAGATAGGGCGCGCTCGCGGGCCCGGGACGAGAGACGGGACGAGCGGAAAGGCGGATTAAGGCGAAATGCTCGCATCGATGCGCAACGCGGCTCAGGGAGTCGTCGGCAAGGCGGTCATGACCGTCGTCATGGGGCTCATCATCTTCAGCTTCGTCATCTGGGGCGTGGGCGACATGCTGCGCGGGTTCACCGCCTCGACCGTCGCCTCGGTCGGGGGGATAAAAATCTCCGCCCAGGAATACCGCACCGCCTACGATCGGGCGATCCAGCAATATCAGCGCCGCTTCCGCCGCCCGCTCACCAACGAGGAGGCCCGCCAGCTCGGCCTCGACCGCAGCATCCTGCAGCAATTACTCAATGAAGCGGCGGTCGACGACGAGGCGCACAAGCTCGGTCTCGACATTTCCGAAAACGCGCTGCGCGCCGTCATCACCTCGAACCCAAATTTCCAGGACAAGTCCGGCGCGTTCGATCCGAGCCGCTTCGAATCCGCGCTGCGCGACATGGACATGAACGAGCGCGGCTTCGTCTCGGAGCTGCGCAAGCAGGTGTTGAGGCAGTTCATTGTCGGCACCCTGGCGACCGGAATCACCGCCCCCAAGGCCGAGACCAGGGCGGAAGCCGATTACCGGGGTCAGACCCGGTCGGCTGATTATTTCCTGCTTCCGGCGTCCGCGGCGGGCGAGATCCCGGCCGCTTCGGAGAGCGAGCTCAAGACCTTCTACAACGACCGCAACTCGAGCTATCGCGCGCCCGAATACCGGGGCATGACCATTCTAGCGCTGGAGCCGAACACGATCGCCAATCCGGCCGAGGTGAGCGACGCCGACGCCGAAGCGGCCTATCAGAAGATCGCGGGCAAGGATCCCAAGTTCGGCGCGCTCGAGAAGCGTGATTTGCAGCAGATCCTGTTTCCGAACGCTGGCGACGCGGAGGCCGCCGAGGCCAAGCTCAAGGCCGGCGCGAGCTTCGACGACCTCGTCAAGGCGCGCGGCCTCAAACCCGAAGACACCGACCTTGGCCAGACCACCAAGGACGCGATGCTCGATCAGGCCGAGGCCGACGCCGTGTTCGCTCTTCCGCAAGGAGGCGTCAGCGGCGTATTGAAGACGCAGTTTGGTCCGGTCATCGTTCGCGTCAAGAGCATCATTCCGTCCACGGTGAAACCGTTCAAGGACGTCGCCGAGGAGGTGAAGAGCGAGGTCTCCGCGTCGCGCGCCGGCGACAAGATCCAGGCCCTGCACGACAAGATCGAGGACGCGCGGGTGTCCGGCAAGACCATCCTCGAAGCCGCGAAGGCCGTCGGCCTGACCGGGCGGACGATCGACGCCGTCGACGCGCAGGGACGCGACCCCAAGGGCGCCCCAGTCAGCCTGCCCGACGCGGCCGACCTCCTGCGCTCCGCCTTCGCTTCCGACGTCGGGCTCGACGAGGCGCCGCTGGACACTAAGGACGGCGGCTTCGTCTGGTTCGACATCACCAAGATCGATCCGGCGCATGACCTCACGTTCGAGGAGGCGAAGCCGCAGGTCGAGAAGCAATGGCGCGCCGAACAGGTCGACAAGGCGCTGGCCGGCAAGGCGGATGATCTCGTCAAGCAGATCAGCGCGGGCGGAAATATCGCGAGCGTGGCGAAGAGCGTGGGCGCCGAGGTGAAGACGGCGACGGACGTCCATCGCGCCGAGCAGTCGAGCCTGCCGGCATCGGCGGTAGCCGCCATCTTCCGCGAGCCCGTCGACGGCGAAGGCTCCGCCGCGACGCCGGACGGAAGAGTGGTGTTCAAGATCACAGCAGACCGGACGCCGCCCGTCGATTTCGCCGACGCGCGCGTCAAAGGGATGGCCTCCGAACTCGGAAATTCGACCCGCGACAGCCTGCTCGACCAATATGTCGGCGCGCTCCGCCGCACGCTTGGCGTCGCCATCCACCAGGATGTCCTGCAGTCCGCCGAAGGCAGCTGACCGCGTGACCACCCTGCCCGACTACGAAGCCTTCGCGCGCGCTTATGTCAGCGGCGAGGCGGAAGTCGCGGTCACGACGCTGGTCGCCGATCTCGAGACGCCGGTCTCGGCCTATCTCAAGCTGGCGCGCGCGCGATCGGGCAACATGTTCCTGCTGGAATCGGTCGAAGGCGGGGCGCAGCGCGGCCGCTATTCGATGATCGGCCTCGATCCCGACCTCATCTTCCGCTCGACCGGCGACGCCGCCGAGATCAACCGCCGGGCGCTCATCGATCCCGACGCCTTCGTCCCCTGCCCCGGCGATCCGCTCGACGTCTTGCGTTCGCTGCTCAAGGAATCGCGGATCGTCATGCCGCCCAGCCTGCCGCCGATGTCGGCCGGAATATTCGGCTATCTCGGCTACGACATGGTGCGCCGCATGGAGCGCTTAAGCCCGGCGAAGCCCGATCCGATCGGCGTGCCCGACGCCCTGCTCATTCGCCCGACGGTCATGGTGGTGTTCGACGGCGCGCGCGACGAGATGGCGATCGTGACGCCGGTGCGGCCCGCGCCCGGCGTGTCCGCCCGCGCCGCTTACGAGAGCGCGATGGCGCGGCTCGACGCTGTGGTCGACGCGCTCGAGCAGCCGCTCGATCACGCGGCCGGCCTGGCCGTCGATCCGCTGGTCCAGGCGGGCGAGGCGCGCTCGAATACCACCGAAGACGAATACAAGGCGATGGTCGCCCGCGCCAAGGACTATATCGCCGCGGGCGACGCGTTCCAGATCGTGCTGTCGCAACGCTTCACCAGCCGCTTCGACCTGCGGGCCTTTGCACTCTATCGGGCGCTGCGGCGGGTCAATCCGTCGCCCTATCTCTGCTTCCTCGATTTCGGCGCCTTCCAGATCGTCTGCTCGAGCCCGGAAATCCTGGTGCGCGTGCGCGACGGCAAGGTCGTGATCCGCCCGATCGCCGGCACAAGGCCCCGGGGCAAAAGCCCGACCGAGGACGAGGCGCTGGCGGCGGAGCTCATGGCCGATCCGAAGGAGCGCGCCGAACATCTCATGCTGCTCGACCTCGGCCGCAACGACGTCGGCCGCGTGGCGAAGATCGGCTCGGTCAAGGTCACCGACTCGTTCTTCATCGAGCGCTACAGCCACGTCATGCACATCGTCTCCAGTGTCGAGGGCGAATTGCGGGACGACGTCGATGCGGTCACTGCCCTCGCCGCGGGCTTTCCCGCAGGCACCGTCTCCGGCGCGCCCAAAGTCCGCGCGATGCAGATCATCGACGAACTGGAGAAGGACAAGCGCGGCATCTATGCCGGCTGCATCGGCTATTTCGGCGCGGGCGGCGAAATGGACACCTGCATCGTGCTGCGCGCCTCGGTGGTGAAGGACGGGCTCATGCACGTCCAGGCGGGCGCCGGCATCGTCTATGATTCCTCCCCCGTCGCCGAGCAGAACGAATGCGTCGCCAAGGCGCGCGCCCTCTTCCGCTCGGCCGAAGAGGCGGTGCGGTTCGCCGTGCAGGGAAAACGCGGACAATAGCGCCCCGGCCACCACTCGCGACCTGTCGACCGCCGTCGTCGTTACCATGTAACCGCGGTGTGATGCGGGTCACATACGGCGCAGGTCGCCCCCTCTATCCAACCGGGAGCGCCGGGACAGCGTCCCGCATCCCGGCGGATTTTCTCACTATTCATCTGGTCGGCTCGGTGCGTCGCCGCCCCGGTCGCTGAGGAGGGGTCAATGCTTATCCGGAAAATTGCTCAAGCATCCATATTCGTCGGCACGGTCGGGATCAGCCTCACGGCGTCGGCCGTTTCAAGCCAGGCCCAGGCGCTGCTCAACAATGAAGCCAAATACGCGCCGATTCAGAGCATCAGCTACAATTTCGGCTCGAAGTCGATGAGCGGCTATTTCGTCGCACAGGCTGCGCGATGCGTCGTCATGCTGATGGTCTACGAAAAGACCGACGCGGACACGGCCCCTTCAAGCACGACGACGCGCGTTCGCCTCGTGCTCAATCCCGGGCAGACGGCGGGCCTCGACAGTGATGAGGGCCGCTCGCTCAACTTCACCTGCGCCGGCGGCGCGACGGCCCTGATGGTCGACGCGGGCGACAGGGCGAAGCTTGTCGAGCTTCAGAGGCTGAGCCTGCAAAAGACCGCCAGCGAATAGCGCCGGGAATTGACGTCCCGATCCTGACTCCATACGTTTTCGCCAACTCCGCCGGCTTGAGCGGCGAGGCGAACGAGGAATCAGGAGGGGGCGCCGGTGTGCCGGATTTGTGAGGTCGCCGCGTCGCAGCCCGGGTCGAACGCCCCGCGCCTTTCTGGATTCGCGATCGAACCCAGTTTGCGCCGGACCGCCCCCACCAATCTCGAAGCCGCGCATGGCGCGGCCGCCTCTGCGATGCCCGAGGGCGTCGGCGTTCAGGGACGGCGCGTCCTGATCCAAGGCGGAACGGTTCTCTCAATGGACGAGCGCGTCGGCAACCACGCCGTCGGCGACGTGCTCATCGACGGATCGAGAATCGCCGAGGTCGCGCCCAGGATCGACGCGCCGGACGCCGCGGTCATCGACGCTGCCGGGCATATCGTCATGCCGGGCTTCATCGACACCCATCATCACCAGTTCGAGACGGCGCTGCGCTCATTCCTCGCCGACGCCATTCTGATCAATGACGGGCGCCCCGAGAGCAAGCACAACTATTACGAGTTCATCCTCCAGAAACTGTCGATGGGCTATCGCCCGCAGGACGTCTACATCAACGAACTGTTCGCCGGCGTCGCGCAGATCGACGCGGGCGTGACGGGTGTAATGGATGTGAGCCAGATCCATCATTCGCCCGACCATTCCGACGCCGCGATCGAGGGGCTTCGAGCCGCAGGACGGCGCGCGGTGTTCGGCTATTTCGAGGGCTGGGGCGAGAAGACCCAATATCCCGGTGACGCCAAGCGCCTCCGCGACCAATATTTTTCGTCCTCCGACCAGTTGCTCAGCATGTTCATGGGCGGCGAAATCTATTTGCCGGGCTATGACAACGCGTGGAAGGTCGGCCGCGAACTCGGTCTCCCGGTCGCGCTCCACGTCGTCGGCACGTTCGGCATGCAGCCGACTTTCGACGAACTGGCGAAAGCCGGGAAGTTCGGACCGGACTGCTTCTTCATCCACATGACCGGTATGAGCGAGGTCGGCTGGAAGGCGGCGGCCGACGCTGGCGCGCATATTTCAATCGCCGCGCCGATTGAAATGCACATGCGCCACGGAACGCCGCCGATCCAGAAGGTGCTCGACCTCGGGTTGAGCGCGTCGCTCTCCTCCGACGTCGAGTGCACGATGAGCGCCGACATGTTCACCCAAATGCGCGGCGTGCTCACGCTTCAGCGCATGCTCGCCAACGAACTTGCGCTCGCGGGCAAGGACTACCCGAAGCTCATGTCGGTTAAGGACACCCTCGAACTCGCGACGATGGGGGGAGCGAGAGGTCTCAAGATCGACAGGAAGACCGGTTCGCTTACTCCCGGCAAGGACGCCGACATCATCCTTCTGGATGCGACGGCGCTTAACGTCGCGCCGCTCAATCACGCAGCCGGCGCGGTCGTGACGCTGATGGACCGCTCCAACGTTTCGACGGTCATGTGCGCCGGCCGGATCAAGAAATGGCGCGGCGCGATGGTTGGTTACGACATTCCGAAACTCAGGGCCGACCTGGACGCAAGCCGCGACTATGTCTTCGCCGCGGCCGGCATCGAGCGCGACCTCTTTCGGGCGTGAAGGCAAGAGCGGCGGCTGTCCCCGCGATTGTCTGCTAGACTGCGGCCATAACGCAGCCGCGCGACCGCAAGACAATGATGTTCCCTCGATTGCAGGAACCGTTCCGGCACATCCTCTGGGCGACCGCGCTCGCGGCGGCCGTAGGCGCGGTCTATTCCGAGCGGCGTTTCCTTGAGGCCGGCGAGCGGGCGCTCGCCGTCTATAGCCTGGCTCGGGGCGCGCTGACCGGCGGCCTGATCGCCGGCGTCCTGACGACATTCGATGCGTTTGTTGTGAACGGACCAATGGGCGCGCCGCTTCGCCGGGCGCCCTTTGCGGCGCATGTGGCGGTGAAGACGCTCATCTATCTCGCGGTGATCGTGTTCGGGCTCAAACTTGGCGACTCTCTCTTTCCCGCGCCCGGCGAGAACGGCATCGAGCGCGGAGACGTGCTGTTCTCGCTCGCCGCCGCGTTCGTGTTCGTCTTCATCCTCGACGTGAACAGCCTGCTTGGCCAGAACGTGCTCATCAATTTCATCACCGGCCGCTACTATGCGCCGCGCCTCGAATCGCGCATTTTCCTGCTTATCGACATGGAGGGCTCGACGGGATTGGCTGAGCGGCTCGGCCCGCTTGCTTTCCACCGCCTGGTCAACCGCTTCATCGACGATCTCACCCAGCCGATCGTCGCGGCGCGCGGCGAAATCCATCGCTATATCGGCGACGAGCTCATCGCGACCTGGAAGCTCGAGGAGGGTGTCGCCGGCGGGCGCTGCGTCGCGGCCTGTTTCGCCGCCATCGACCAACTCGCGAGACGGGCGGATACCTACCGGCGCGACTTCGGCGCGGCCATCGCGGTGAGAGCCGGCCTTCATTGCGGTCCGGTGGTGACCGGCGAGATGGGCTCCGTGAAGAGGGAGATCGTTTTTCTCGGCGACACCGTCAATACAGCGGCGCGCATCCAGGAGCTTTGCCGTGAGACGGGCGACCGCGTGCTCGCCTCGGCGGAGCTGATCGATCGCCTCGAACTGCCGCCCGGAATCGCCAAGCGGCCGCTTGGCGACTTGAGACTGCGCGGCAAGGGCGCCGATCTCGCGCTCTATGCGCTGACGAGCGCGCCGCCCGGCGCCGGCCGGGCGCGGGCGGAGGGCCGCAAGATCGCGCCGGAGAAGACGCCCGCCGCGCTGTCGTGACCGGGATTCTCAAAGGATTCAGCGGCAATCCAATGAACGGCCCGGCGTCAGGGATTTGTCGCAATCGCCGCTCGGCGGTATAGTCCGTCGAAGGCGAGTGAGCATGCTGTCGCAGCGTACTTTGATTTGGGTCGGAGCGGCCGCTTTCGCGGTCGCGGCCGCTACGGCGGGTGCGGTCGTCTGGGTCTATCCGGACCTTTTTCGCCTCAACGGCGCCTCGCCTGCCCCGCCTCCAGTCGTGGCGAGCGCGCCCGCCGAGCCCAAGCCTGCGAGCGCTCCCAAGGCTCCGCCGGACGTCCAGACCGCGGCGCCCGCGGCGAAAAGCCCTCCAGCTCCCGACAAGGCGCCGAGCCAGGCGGTCGCCTCGCCCGTCGGGCCCGCCTTTGACGTGGTGAACGTCGATCCTTCGGGTGATGCGGTCATCGCGGGCCGCGCGGCGCCGAACGCGAAGGTCGAGTTGCGCGACGCCGGCAAGACGGTCGCCGAGGCGACCGCCGACGACGCAGGCCAGTTCGTCATCGTCCCCTCGGCCCCGCTCGCGCCGGGCGATCATAGCCTCTCGCTGGCGGCGAAGGATGAGAAGGCGGGGCCGGAGACGTCGAAGACGGTCTCCGTTTCGGTTGCGGCCCCCCAGGCCAAGGTCGCCGTCCCGAATCCCCCGCCGGAAGCCAAAACCGCCGCGCTGCCGCCAGCGAATGCGCCAGCCGCGCCGCTGGCGACGCGGAACCTGGCGAAACCTTCGTCGCCCGCAGGCGCCCGCGTCGCCATCCAGACCGTCGAGGCCGACGCGGCCGGCGGCCTCATCGCTCGAGGCCTGGCCGAGCCGAACGCCATTGTTCGCCTCTATCTCAACGACGCCGACGTCGCCGACGCCAGGACGAAAGCCGACGGCCGCTGGTCGCTGACCATCAAGAACGGCATGATTCCGGGCAGCTACCTGATGCGCGCCGACGAGATCAACCCAGGCCAGGCCGCCGTGGTCGCGAGCGTCAATACGCCCTTCGACTATCCGGAGGCGCCGGCGCCCGCTTCGCCAGCCATGACGATCGCGGGCTCCCCAAGCCCGGAGCCATCGTCCTCGACCTCGCCGGCCGACCCGGTGATCGAATCGGTCCAGACCAAGCGGGTCGCGACCGGCCATACCTTGTGGGAGCTCAGCCGCAATTACTACGGCGACCCGACGCGTTACCAGGAGATCTACCAGGCGAACAAATGGGAGATCCACAACCCCAACCTCATCTTTCCGGGACAGGTGGTCGTTGTGCCGAAGTCTCAGCCGAAACCGTAACCCCGCGCGATGCTCCCCGACGATCCGGGCGACCCGCTCTCCCAGCTTCGACATCGAACATTCGACGACGCGCTCGGACGCCGGATCGTCGACACGCACATCTGGGCGGTGCGCGAGGGATTGCGCGGGGCCGACGCCTATCATCTGTTCGACGGCTATTGCCAAAGGCTGGTGATCGACAAGGTCCCGCTGTGGCGGGCGCAAGCCGCAATGGAAACGCTGCACCCACAGTGGAACGGCTATGGCTACACCTGGCGGCGCGATCTCAACGCCATCGAGCCCGAGAGCTACGCGCACACCGACGAGAATGACCGGCTCCTGTTCGCGAGCCCGTTCTACGCGCTCATGCAGCGGGCCCTCGCTGGCGAGAACGCCCCCTCCTTGCGCCGCCGCGTCGCGGCCTCCTCGAGCGAGCGCGACTTTCCGATTCTGCAAGAGTTCCACGAGCGGGGCGTGACGGACTATTTCGCCCAGATTTTCGCCTACGGCGCAGCGGGCGATCGCTCGCAGGGGACCGGCATCGCCTATTCATTCGCAACCGACCGCATGGGCGGCTTCAGCGACGACGACGCGACGCTCGTGCAGTCGACCCTGCCCGCGCTTTCGCTGGCGATGAAGGCGCATGCCGGCCGCGTCATCGCCGCGGGCCTGCTTGCGACCTATCTCGGCGAGGACGCGGGACGACGGGTCCACGCCGGCTCGATCATGCGAGGCTCGGTCGACAATCTGCGCGCGGTGATCTGGTATGCCGATATCCGCGGCTTCACCGCCGTCAGCGACGCGGCGCCGGGGCCCGTGGTCGTCGAACTGCTCAACGACGTGTTCGAGATCCTGACGGCGTCGCTGCGCGAGCGCGGCGGACAGGTGCTCAAGTTCATCGGCGACGCGATGCTCGCGATCTTCCCGTTCGAGGAAGCCGACCGTTCCGAGACCTGCCGGCGCGCGCTCGACGCCGCGATCGAGGCGATGAGCGCCATCGACGCCCTCAATGCGGCGCGAACCGCTGCAGGCGCGCCCCTCGCGTCGGTCGATCTTGCGCTCCATCTCGGCGATGTGCTGTACGGCAATGTCGGCGCGACCGACCGGCTCGATTTCACGGTGATAGGTCCGGCGATCAACGAGGCGGCGCGCATCGAGGCTCTGTGCGAACCGCTTGGCCGCGCGGTGCTCGTTTCCGCCGAGTTCGTCGTCGGAATGGGGGCCTCCGACGCCCGGCTCACGTCGCTTGGCCGCCACACATTGCGCGGCGTGAGAGACGCGAAAGAGGTTTTCGCTCTCGATTTGGAGGGCGGGGGATGATTGCCTTAACTACGCCACCGGCGTAGTTAAGGCTGGTTGTGGAATGTACGTTCGACGCCGTCAAGGACGCTCTCAATCGAGAGAAGCACGGCGTTTCGCTAGCGTTGGCTGAGGTCCTGTTCAGTGGGCCGCATCTGTCTGTCGCCGACAGTCGCTTCAATTATGGAGAAACCCGGCAAATTGCATTCGGGTTCATTAACAATCGACTGTTCGTCTGCGTTTACAGGGACCGTGACGACATGCGGCGCATCATTTCACTACGAAAGGCCAATTCGCGAGAGGTGAAGTTGTATGGCGAAAAATTGAGCAAGGCCGCCCGTGAAGCTCTGGCGCAGACGGACTGGCGGCGCGTGGATGCGATGACGGACGCCGATGTCGCGCGCCAGATCGCCGCGCACGCCGACGCCGCGCCCGACATGGCGCCCGACATCGACGTACGCGCCATCCGCGAAGAGATCGGCATGACGCAGGCCGAGTTCGCCGCCGCTTACCAATTCAGCGTGCGGACGGTGCAGGAGTGGGAGCGTGGCGCCAAACGGCCGAGCGGCCCGGCGCGAACGCTTCTGCGCGCAATAAAGGGCGATCCCGAAGGACTGCGCAAGGCGCTGGCGGCGGCTTAGAACCGGTAGGCCGCCGAGTCGCTACCCTTTGGGGATTCCCGCGCGACGCATGGCTTCAATGATCCGCGCGCGCTGCTCAAGATAGACGGGGTTGTCGCTCGACACGGCGAATCGGAAATTCGCAATGGTGAAGCCCGGGTCGAGAGCCAGCCCCGCCGCAAGCTCGGACCGCCCCTCATCCGCTCGACCCATCGCCGATAGCACCGTGGCGTAAATAAACCGACACAGCGCATAATTTCGGTTCGCTTCGATGGATTGGCGAAACCACGAGGCCGCCTCTTCATTGCGGCCAAGTAGACACGCCGCGAATCCGGCGGTCAGCAGCCAGATATAGACCCACGGATCGCGAGGGCTGAGGCGGAGCGCTTCCAGAACGTGCGCCTCAGTCTCTTCAGCCCGCCCGACGAACAGCTTGTTCTGTCCAATCAGCGCGTGAGCGCCGGCCATATTCCTGTCCAGAGCCAACGCCCTTTCATATTCGGCGATGCCCTGAGCGGCGCGGTTGGTAAAGCCGAGAACCATGCCGAGGGATAGATGAGCGAGGGCATGATCGGGAGCCAGGGACAGGGCCTTGGTCGCCGCGGCCTCCGCCGCGGCGAACCGCCGGGCTTTATCGCTCGTGGACAGGCTGATCGCGAAATTGGCCTCAACCTGCGACATGCCAGCCAGCGCGTCGACATTGGCGGGGTCGAGGGCCAAGGCGCGCTCGAAGAAGTCGCGCGCCTTGGACATAATTTCAAAAGTGACCCCTTTGTTGACCCAGGCCTCGCCCTGAAAATAGAGGTCCATGGAGTCTGGCGCAGGCGCGCGCTCCGACCGCCGCGCCTCGACCGCAACCAGCTGCGCGTTGAGCGTATTGGCGATGCGCGCAACGATCTCGTCCTGCATCTCGAAGAGATCGGTCACAGGCCTTTCGAACCGCTCAGCCCAAAGATGGTTGCCGTTTTGCGCGTCGATGAGCTGGGCGTTGACGCGCATGCGCTTGCCGCTTCGCTGGAAACTTCCCTCGAGGGCGTAGCGGACATTCAACTCGCGCCCGATTCTGGTGATGTCGAGGGCCTTGCCCCGATAGCTGAATGCGGTGTTCCGCGCGATGACGAACGAGCCGTGGATCCGCGACAGATCGGTGGTCAGGCTTTCCGTCACCCCGTCGACGAAATAATCCTGTTCCGGGTCGCCGCCGATGTTGGCGAACGGAAGCACGATAATGGAGAGCCGAGGCGGGCCGGCTTCGGAAGGCGCGGAGCGAGGCGTCGGCCGAGAGGGGTCGGAGCCGATGCGGACGGCGTAGACGCGTTGCGGCCGTGCGATATTCTTTAGTGCCTTCTCGCCGAGATCGACGAATTCCGCCTCGATCCGCCCGCGCACATGCTCGCAGACGGCGCCGGAAACGCATATACCGCCAGGTTCGGCGACGCCCTCCAGTCGCGAGGCGATGTTGACGCCTTCGCCAAGGATATCCTGGCCCTCGACCAGCACGTCGCCGAGATGGACGCCGATCCGGTACAGGACGCGCTTCGCTTCGACAGCGCCTTCATTCCCGGCGGCCATTCTCTTTTGCATCGCCAAAGCGCATTCGACCGCAGCGACGACGGAGGCGAATTCCACCAGCATCCCGTCGCCCATGGTCTTGAACAGCCGCCCGCCATGCGAGGCGATGACCGGCAGAACCGCCTCGCGCCGCTCCGCCACCAGGCTCGCTGTTCCAGCCTCGTCCTCGCCCATCATGCGCGAATAGCCGACGACATCCGCGGCGAGAATTGCTGCGAGCTTGCGGGAGGCGGCCATCTCTCAAATCAACGGACGCCGAGGCGACGTCCTCACTTCCTTATCACTGCATTCCGCGCCTGAGAATCGCGCCATCACCGGATCGGCGGGGCGTATTGCAGGCCGCCCTTGTTCCATAGCGCGTTCAGGCCCCGGCTGATCTTGATTGGCGAGTCCTTGCCGACATTGCGGTCGAAGATCTCCCCGTAATTGCCGACTGCCTTGATGATGCGGTAGGCCCAGTCGTTGGTGAGGCCGAGCCCCTTGCCGAAATCGCCTTCGACGCCGAGCAGGCGGCGGATAGACGGATTGTCGGATTTGAGCTTTTCGTCGACATTGGCGTGGGTGACGCCCAGCTCCTCGGCGGTGAGCAGCGCATAATGCGTCCATTGCACGATCTCGAACCACTGGACGTCGTCCTTGCGCACCGAGGGGCCGAGCGGCTCCTTGGAGATGATCTCGGGCAGCACGATGTTGTCGTCCGGGTTCGACATCTTGAGCCGTTCCGAATAGAGGCCGGAGGCGTCGGTGGTGTAGGCGTCGCAGCGCCCCGTGTCGTAGGCCTTGGTCGCCTCGTCGTCGGTGGCGAACACGACCGCTTCCAGCTTCATGTTATGGGCGCGGAAATAGTCGGCGAGGTTGAGCTCGGTCGTCGTCCCCTGCTGGACGCAGACCGAGGCGCCGTCGAGCTTCAGCGCCGAATTGACGCCGAGCGCCTTCTTCACCATGAAGCCCTGCCCGTCGTAGAAATTGATCCCGGTGAAGAACATGCCGCCTGTCTCGCGCGACAAGGTCCAGGTGGTGTTGCGGACCAGAACGTCGATCTCACCCGAGGCCAGGATCGTGGGCCGGTCCTTGGCGTTGATCGGGATGAATTTGACCTTGTTCGGATCATTGAAGATCGCCGCCGCGATCGCGCGGCATTCGTCGACGTCGAGGCCCTTGTAGACCCCCTGATCGTTCGGCAGGGCGAAGCCGGCGAGGCCGGGATTTGAGCCGCAGATCAGTTGTCCGCGCGCCTTGACCTGGTCGAGCGTGCCGGCGTTGGCGGTGAGCGCGGCCGCGACGCTGAGCGCCGCCCCGGCAAGCCAGGCCATTTGCGATCGCATGACTATTCCTCCGTGACGCGGCGTTGCGGGCTCTCGCCCACGATGATTGGGACATAGTCGGGACAGTTGGAAGAGGAAGTCAATCGGCTGCCAAGGCCCCCGAAGCATGCTAGGCAGCGGCTCGAACCGACGTTCGGAGCTCGCACGACCCCAATGGCCAAAATGACCGATGAAACGCGCGCCTCCCTGAGGCGTCGCTCCCGCCTCGTGAATCTGGGCCGCGACGCCGAGTTCTCGCAAGGGTTCGTCAACGTGCCGCCGTTTCGCGGCTCGACCGTGCTCTATCCCGACGCGGCGACGCTCAAGGGCCGCGCGCAGCGGTTTACCTATGGCACCCACGGCACGCCGACGACCGAGGCTTTGTGCTCCGCCTGGACCGACATTTCCGGCGCGGCGGAAACCGTGCTTGTCCCTTCCGGCCTTGCCGCCATCGTGGTGGCGATGATGACCGCCGTCGGCGCGAACGATCATATGCTTGTCTGCGACTCGGCCTATGCGCCGGCGCGCAATTTCGCCAACACCACGCTCAAGCGCATGGGTGTGGAAACGACCTACTACGACCCGCATATCGGCGCCAATATCGCTTCGCTGATGCGACCGAACACCCGGGCGGTCCTCACGGAGTCGCCCGGCTCGCAGAGCCTCGAGATTCAGGACATCCCGGCCATCGCCGAAGTCGCGCACGCGCATGGCGCCTGCGTGATGATGGACAACACCTGGGCGACGCCGCTGTTCTTCTCAGCCCATGCTCACGGCGTCGATCTCGCAATCGAGGCAGGCACGAAATATCTGTCCGGTCATTCGGACCTGCTGCTCGGCCTCGTCTCCGCCAACACGGCATGGGCGAAGCCTCTTCACGAGACAGTGCATTCCATGGCCATCCCGGCCGGACCGGAGGACGTGTTCCTGGCATTGCGCGGCTTGCGCACGATGGACCTTCGGCTGCGCGAGGCGGAGCGGCAGGGGCTTGGGCTCGCTCAATGGCTTGTTGAACGGCCGGAGGTCCTGCGCGTGATCCATCCCGCCCTGCCGAGCCATCCGGATCATGGCATGTGGAAGCGCGACTTCACCGGCTCGTCAGGCTTGTTCAGCGTCATCCTCAAGCCGGCGTCGGAGGGGGCGGTCGGAGCCTTCCTCGACGGGCTCGAATTGTTCGGCCTCGGCTATTCCTGGGGCGGCTACGAGAGCCTGGTCATTCCCTTCGACTGCACGACCTATCGCACCGCGACCCGCTGGGCGCCGGGCGGCCCGGCGCTCCGCTTCAGCGCCGGCCTCGAGGACATCGAGGATCTGAAGGAGGACCTCGACCGGGGCTTCAAGCGGCTGCGGGCGACGGCGTGAGCGCCGGGCGCGAACCACAAACCGGAGCGATGGCGCCGCCCGTATCTTCCGAAGTCTTCCGTCTCGACGCGGTCGAACTCATACGGCGGCTCAAAGCCCGCGAACTCTCCTGCATCGAACTCATGGAGGCGACGCTCGCGCGGATCGACGCGCTCAATCCGACCTTCAACGCGATCGTGACGCGGCGCTCCCGCGAGGACTGTCTCGCTGAGGCGCGCGCCAGGGATTCGGGGCCAGCCAGCGGCGCCCTGTTCGGCCTGCCGCTCGCGGTCAAGGATCTCGCGGCGGTGAAGGGCATGCCCATGACGATGGGCTCGCCGCTGCTCGAGCGTTTCGTCCCGAACGAGGATTCGATCTTCGTTGAGCGGCTTCGCGCGGCGGGCGCGATCCTCATCGGCAAGACCAACACGCCGGAATTCGGCCTCGGCTCCCAGACCTTCAACCCCGTCTATGGCGCGACCCGCAACGCCTTCGATCCCGCGCTGACCGCCGGCGGCTCGAGCGGGGGCGCGGCGGTCGCGCTTGCGCTCAAGATGGTCGCGCTCTCGGACGGCTCCGACTATGGCGGCAGCCTGCGCAACCCCGCGGGATGGAACGGCGTCTACGGATTGCGACCGTCGATCGGGCGGGTTCCAGGCGATGGGCGGGAAGTCTGGTTGCCTTCGATGGCCGTCAATGGACCAATGGCGCGCAACCCCGCGGACCTTGCCCTCCTGCTCTCGGTGATGACAGGCTACGATCCTCGTGAGCCGCTTTCGCTCGCGGGCGACGGACGCGAGTTCGCCGAGCCCCTCGGCCGCCTCAAGAAGGGCCTTCGCATCGCCTGGGCCGCCGACTGGAACGGCGCTTTCCCATGTGAAGACGGGGTGCTCGCGGTGTGCAAGCAGGCGCTGAAGGTCTTCGAGCGCCTGGGCTGCACCGTCGAGCCCGCGGTTCCCGACTTTTCCTTCGACGAATTGTGGGACGCCTTCGTTCGCCTGCGCCACTGGCAAGCGAGCGCGAACCTCCTGCCCTTCTGGAAAGATCCTGCGAAGCGCAAGCGGCTCAAGCCCGAGGCCCAGTGGGAAGTCGAATGCGGCTTGAAACTCTCGGCCTTCGACATCTCGGGCGCGTCAGCCGTGCGCACGCGCTTTGCTCACGCGATGCGGCGCTTCCTTGGCGATTACGACTTTATGCTGATGCCGACCGCACAGGTCTTTCCCTTCCCGGTCGAAACGCGCTGGCCCACGGCGATCGCGGGGCGGACGATGACGACCTATCACGAATGGATGAAATGCGTGGTCCCTGGCACCATGATGGGCGGACCGGCGCTCGCGGCGCCGGCCGGCTTCGACTCGCGCGGACTGCCGATGGGCGTTCAAATCATCGGCCGCAATCGCGCCGAGCTTGACTGCCTGCGCCTTGCTGCCGCCTATCATCAGGTGGCGAGGCCCGACCTCAGCGAGAGCCGCTTCAGCGCCTGACGCGCGGCGGAATGAGCGGCAAAAAGATTTGGAGCCCCATGCGCAACTTTCTTATCGACACGGACACCGCTTCCGACGACGCCGTCGCGATCATCATGGCGCTTTCAGAGCCGAGCGTGAAGGTCCTGGGCTTGACGACCGTCGCCGGCAACGTCGACCTTAAACAGGCGACGCGAAACGCGCTCCTCACCGCCGAGATCTGCAAGTCGGACACGCCCGTCTTCGCCGGCGCTGACAAGCCGCTCAAGCGCCTGCACCAGAACGCGCACTGGTTCCATGGCAAGGACGGCCTCGGCGATCGCAAATATCCGGCCCCGAAGCGCAAGGCGGAGCGCGAGGGCGCCGTCGATGCGATCCTGCGCCTTTCGCGGGGTGAGCCCGGGCTCACCCTGATCACGCTCGGCCCGCTCACCAATATCGCGCTTGCGCTCGAGCGCGAGCCGGGACTCGTCGAGCGTATCGACCGCTGCGTGGTGATGGGCGGCGCGCCCTCATGCGAGGGCAATGTGACGCCGGCCGCCGAATACAACGTCTGGGTCGATCCGGAAGCGGCGCGCGCGGTGTTCGGCTCGAAGCTCAAGATCGACATGATCGGCTGGCACGTTTCGCGCGGCCCGTCCGTTTTGAAGGACTACGAGATCCAAGAGGTCGAGGCGATCGGCACGGCGAAATCCAAATTCGCCATCGAGTGCAACACCGCCGCCCGCGAGGGCTATCGCGTTCAGACCGGCGAGACCGGCCTCTCGCTCCCGGATCCGATCGCGATGGCGATCGCACTCGACCGGTCGCTCGGCCTCTCGTGGTCGCGCCATCGGGTCGCGATCGAGTGCGACAGCGAACTCACCCGCGGCATGAGCGTCGTCGACCGGCTGAACGTCAGCGGCGACGCCAACAACGCCAAGGTCTGGAAGGCCGTCGCCGGCGAGAGCGACGGCGCCGACATTCTCTGGACGCTCGACGCGCGTCGGTTCAAGGCTATGCTGCGGGCCGCGCTGGCGGCTTGAGAGCGAGGCGGAGGATCTCAAATGGAATCCGGCCGCAATCTCCTTGGGCAAGAGACCTCGCCCTACCTGCTCCAGCACGCCCATAATCCCGTACACTGGCGCTCATGGAGCGCCGACGCGCTCGCCGAAGCGAAGCGGCGCGACCGCCCGATCTTGCTCTCGATCGGCTATGCCGCCTGCCACTGGTGCCATGTGATGGCGCACGAGTCGTTCGAGGATCCGGAAACGGCCCGTCTCATGAACGAGTTGTTCGTCAACATTAAAGTTGACCGCGAGGAGCGGCCGGACATCGACCACATCTACATGACCGCGCTCCATGCGCTCGGCCAGCAGGGCGGCTGGCCGCTGACCATGTTTCTCTCGCCCGACGGCAAGCCGTTGATCGGGGGCACCTACTGGCCGCCGGAGCCGCGCTATGGGCGGCCCTCGTTCCGGCAGGTTCTCCATTCGGTCGATGCCGCGTGGCGCACGCAACGCGATCAGATGGAGAGCCGCGGCCTTACCCTCGCCGACCATTTGGCGAAGCTGTCTGACTTG
>DASXES010000042.1:0-5561 GCA_036489975.1 Roseiarcus sp. | reverse complement strand
TCTGCCGCGCGATTTGACCACATAGTGCGCCTTCCGCTATGGTTTTCAGACGCGCCTGGCGCCGCCCTAGCGGGGCGGCGTTTTTATTTGAGCCACCCGCGCGCCAATCTCGAGGCGCGAGTTTCTCGAGCTAGCACAAGGAGTTGACGGTGAGCCTCGCCGACGCGACTTCCGCCATGGTTCCAACTTACGCCCGGGCCAAGGTCGCTTTCGAGCGAGGCGAGGGCTGCTGGCTCATCTCGACGACGGGAGAGCGTTACCTCGATTTCGGCGCCGGCATCGCCGTGACCTCGGTCGGCCACGCTCATCCTCATCTCATGGAGGCGCTGACCACCCAGGGCGCGAAGCTGTGGCACGTTTCTAACCTCTACCAGAATCCGGAAGGGGAGCGCTTTGCGCGCCGCCTCGCCGACGCGACCTTCGCCGATCTCGTTTTCTTCGCCAATTCGGGCGCGGAGGCCAATGAGGCCGCGATCAAGATGGCGCGGAGGCGCCATTCGGTCGACGGTCATCCCGAGCTTTATCGCACGCTCACTTTCGAGGGCGCATTTCATGGCCGGACGCTCGCGATGATCGCCGCCGGGGGCCAGGCCAAATATCTCGACGGCTTCGGCCCCAAGGTCGACGGCTTCGACCAGATCCCGGTGACCGACCTCGATGCGGTCGAGGCGGCGATTACGCCCGAGACTGGCATGATCATGATCGAGCCGATCCAGGGCGAAGGCGGGGTCAGGGTCATTCCCCGCTCCTTCCTGCGGGGCTTGCGCGAGATCTGCGACCGGCTGGGCCTCATTCTGATCTTTGACGAAGTGCAGACGGGCGTCGGGCGCACGGGCAAGTTCTTCGCCTACGAGCATTGCGGAATCCATCCCGACATTCTCACCGCCGCCAAGGGGATCGCCGGAGGCTTTCCGATGTCGGCGTGCCTCGCGACCGCGCACGCCGCGCGGGGGCTCACCGCTGGCGTTCACGGCACGACCTTCGGCGGCAATACGCTCGCGATGGCGGTCGGCAACGCCACCCTCGACGTCATCCTCGCGCCAGGCTTCCTCGAGCGGGTGGCGAGGCTGGGTCTGGACATGCGCCAGAGGCTCGCGGAGCTCAAGGATCGCCATCATGGATTGATCGAGGAGGTTCGCGGCGAGGGACTGATGATCGGCCTCAAGCTGAAAATTCCGCCGGGCAAGTTCGCCGAAGCCGCGCTCGAGCGGAAGCTTCTCGTCATTCCCGCGGGCGACAATGTCGTGCGCCTCATGCCCCCGCTCGTGGTCACCGACGAGGAGATCGCCGAAGGCGTGCGGCGGCTGGACGCGGCTTGCGAGGCGGTCGAGGAGCGCCTGGCGGTGGCGGCGAAGTGAAGCGAAAGCATGGACACACCCATTCATACTGAGCCGAGGCATTTCCTCGATCTGCTCGAGCTTTCGCGCCCGCAGCTCCGCGGCATCCTCGACGCCGCCTCGGCGATAAAGGCGGCGCGGGTCAAGGGCGCGGAGGCGCTGTCGCGCCCGCTCGTCGGCAAGACGCTGGCGATGATCTTCGACCGTCCGTCGACCCGCACCCGCGTCTCGTTCGACGTCGGCATGCGCGAACTCGGCGGCGAGTCGATCATGCTGACCGGCGCCGAGATGCAGCTCGGCCGCGGCGAGAGCATCGCCGACACGGCGCGCGTGCTGTCGCGCTACGTCGATGCGATCGTCATCCGCATCCTCTCGCATGACGACATGCGGGAAATGGCGGCGCATGCGACGATCCCGGTGGTCAATGGCCTCACCAAGCAGTCGCATCCCTGCCAGGTGCTGGCCGACCTCATGACCTTCGAGGAGAAGCGTGGCCCCATCCGGGGGCGCAAGGTCGCCTGGTCCGGCGACTACAATAACGTGCTGTCGTCCTGGATGGACGCTTCGGCGCGCTTCGACTTCCGGCTCGAGATCGCCTGTCCGCCGGAATTGCAGCCGAGCCCGCAGCGGCTCGCCGCGGCGAAGAAGGCGGGCGCGAACATCGCGATCGGCGTCGACCCGGTCGAGGCGGCGCGCGACGCGGCGGCAATCATTTCGGATTGCTGGGTGTCGATGGGCGATGAGGACGAGGGCCGGCGCCACAACCTGCTCGCGCCCTATCAGGTCAACGCCAAGCTCATGAGCCACGCCGCGGCGGACGCCGTGTTCATGCACTGCCTGCCGGCCCATCGCGGCGAGGAGGTGACGGACGAAGTGATCGATGGGCCCCAATCGGTTGTCTTCGACGAGGCCGAGAACCGTCTCCATGCGCAAAAAGGCGTGCTGGCGTGGTGCCTGGGAGCCAGCCCATGAGCGTGCTCGAGCGCGCCGCCTCGGCCGAGGTCGTCGACGACATCGTGCTGCCGTTCGCCGTCGAATCCTTGAGCGTCAGGGGTCGTCTCGTGCGCCTGGGGCCGGCGGTCGATCTCATGCTCAAGCGCCACGATTATCCGGAGCCCGTGTCGAAGCTGGTGGCGGAAGCCGTGACGCTCGCGGCGCTCCTCGGCTCGACCTTGAAGACCAGCGGCCGCTTCCAGTTGCAGACCAAGAGCGACGGGCCCGTCACCATGCTGCTCGTCGATTTCGACGCGCCGTCGCATCTGCGCGCGCTCGCCCGGTTCGACAAGGAACGGCTCGAGCGGGCCTCGCAGGCCGGCGACGACCTGCTCGGCCAGGGGCATATGGCCTTCACCATCGATCCCGGCGGCGACATGAACCGCTATCAGGGCGTGATCGCGCTCGAGGGTCAGGGGCTGGAGGCGGCGGCGCATCATTATTTCGAGCGCTCGGAGCAGATCCCGACGCTGGCGCGCCTCGCAGTCGGGGAGATCGTAACCCCGGGCGGCGCGGCCTGGCGAGCCGGCGGCCTTGTCGTCCAATATCTGCCGGACGCGGGCGGGCGCCGCCTCAAGGCGGACTTTCCTCCGGGCAACGCGCCCGAGGGGGTTGAGCCCGATCATGTCGCCGAGGATGACGCGTGGGCGGAAGCGAAAGCGCGCGCCGCGACGACCGAGGCCCATGAGCTGATCGATCCGATGCTGTCGAGCGAGCGCCTGCTGTTCCGGCTGTTCAACGAGCGCGGCGTGCGCGTCTATGCGCCGACGCCGCTCGCCGCGATCTGCCGCTGCTCGGCCGAGGGGGTCGATGCGATGCTGCGCTCTTTTCCGGTGGAAGAGGTCAGGGAGATGGTGGGCGATGACGGCATGATCGGCGTCACCTGCGAGTTCTGCTCGACCAAGCGGGTGTTCGACCCGGCCGACTACGGCGCTTAAGGAAGTCGAAGCCCGCCAATGGAGGAAAACGCCTTTGCGGCGAAGCTCGCCGAAACTCAAGCTGCGGTCGAGCGCGAGCTTGAGAACCTGCTTGGCCTCGAACGCCGGCCGGGCGAGCCGGCGCGGCCCAAACGCCTCATCGAGGCGATGCGCTATGCGACGCTGGGCGGCGGCAAAAGGCTGAGAGCCTTTCTCGCCATCGAGACGGCGCGGGCGCTGGGGCGCACGGACAATGGCCCGAGGCGCGCGGGCGCGGCGATCGAATGCGTTCACGCCTATTCCCTGATCCACGACGATCTGCCGTCGATGGACGATGACGACTTGAGGCGCGGTCGGCCGACCACGCATCGCGCCTTTGACGAAGCGACCGCGATTCTCGCCGGCGACGCGCTGCAGGCGCTGGCGTTCGAGATCCTCGCCGACCCGGCGACGGATCCGCTTGCCGAAGCGCGCGTCGCGCTTTGTCTCGGGCTCGCGCGCGCCGTCGGCCTTGCCGGCATGGTTGGCGGGCAGATGCTCGACATCGCCGCCGAGCAGGCGACGGCGCCGCTCACCGTCGACGAGATCGCGCGCCTGCAGGCGATGAAGACCGGCGCTCTGCTCAAGTTCAGCGTCGAGGCGGGGACGAGGCTCGCTGGCGCGGGCGTGACGGCGCGGACGGCGCTCGACGTTTACGGGCGCGCGATCGGCGCCGCGTTTCAGATCGCCGACGACATTCTCGACGTCGAAAGCGACGCGGCGACGCTCGGCAAGCGCGCCGGCAAGGACGCTGGCCAGAACAAGGGGACGCTCGTCGGCGCGCTCGGGCTCGACGGCGCGCGCCGCGAACTTAAGCGCCTCGTCGACCAGGCGGTCTCGGCGGTGGATGCGGCGGGCGTGGGCGCCGCTGGCGACGCCTTGCGCGCCACCGCGCGCTTCGTCGCGGCGCGCAAGAAGTGAGAGGACGACGCGCCGCTCGGGCGACAGAGACCGTTTGCAACGGTCTCTCCACATCCATCGGCCGAACGGCGGCCGAAGTCAGCCGGTTTGAACAGCAGCCGCGGCCTTGCGGATGACCTCTATAACGACGTCGGGGTGCGAGAGCATCGAGACGTGGCTGCTCTCCACCTCGGTTACGGTCGCGCCCATGCGCTTCGAGACCCAGCGTTGCAGGTCGGGATGCACAGTACGGTCTTGCGTGCTCAGCACATACCAGCTCGGCTTCGATCTCCACGCGATGTCGTTCGCTCCGAGCTTCTGCTGATGGAACAGATCGAAGACGGGCGGATAATGGGTGGCCCAAACGAGCTTCTGGTCTGCGGCGGAGAGGTCGCCGGCGAAAAACTCGGGAGCGTTCGGCAGCATCCAGGCGCGCCCATCCGCGACCTCGACGCGCGAGAAGATGTCCGACGGATACTTGTCGAGCTGGTCCTGCACGGTCTCGCCGGCGTCCGGGGCGACCGCCGCGATATAGACGAGGCCGACGACGCGCTCGTCGACGCCAGCGGCGGTGATGGTGGCGCCGCCATAGGAATGACCCACCAGCAGAACCGGATTGCCGACGCGGTTCAGCGTGCGCTTGACCGTGGCCACGTCCTCTTCGAACGAGTCCAGGCCGTATTGCACGGAGATGATTTCGTGGCCATCCCCCTGCAATGCGGGAATCACCTTATTGAAGCACGAGCCGTCGGCCCAAATGCCGTGGCAGAACACGATCGTAGGCTTGGACGCTGTAGACATATTGCCTTCTCCTTCTTGGATCTCAGCCGAAGGTAAGTCCCTTTTCTATCGGCGACAAAGACCTTATACCAACGGCTATTCGGACTGACCCATTTGGGATTCCCTCTGGGGGAGTTTTCTGACTCCATTGGCGCGGGAGATTCGCGCCATGCCTTCAGCGGTCAGATTGCGAGAGGACTATTCGGCGGAAGACCTGCGCGGGCTGGCCCGCCGGTCGAAGGACGTCAACCAGAGCCGACGGCTCCTATCTTTGGCAGGGGTTCGAGACGGAATGGACCGGGGAGCGGCTGCGAAGGTCGGGGGCATGGACCGCCAGACGCTTCGCGACTGGGTCCACCGCTTCAACGCCTTGGGCCTGGAGGGCCTGATCGACAACTGGACCGAAGGCCCGAAGCCTCGCCTATCGGAGAGCAACTGGCCCAGTTGGCGCAGATCGTCGAGGCTGGCCCGGACCGCGAGAAAGACGGCGTCGTGCGCTGGCGCCGTGTCGATCTCAAGCGTGTCATCGCCGAGAGGTTCGGCGTCGACTTCCACGAGCGTTACGTCGGGACGCTCCTGAAGAAGCTCGGCTTCT
>DASXES010000018.1:0-3277 GCA_036489975.1 Roseiarcus sp. | reverse complement strand
AGGCCAATCACGCTCGCCGCCGATAAGGCCTACGACGCCGAGGACTTCGTCAACGAACTGCGCTCGATGAACGCGACGTCGCATGTGGCCCAGAACACGAACGGCCGCTCCTCGGCGATCGACGGCCGCACGTCGCGGCATCCGGGCTGTGCGGTCAGCCAACGCGTCCGCAAGCGGATCGAGGAGGCCTTCGGCTGGATCAAGACGGTCGCCGGCCAGGAGCGAACCAAGTTCCGCGGCCGGGAGCGCGTCGGATGGGCCTTCACCTTCGCAGCCGCCGCATACAATCTGGCGCGGCTGCCGGAGCTCCTGGTGGCCGCGGCATGAAGGCCCCGGCTAACTGCCGACTGATCGGCCGCTGGCGGATCTTCGAGGCCGACATCTGGGATCGCGCTTACCTCGATCTGAGCGGCCCGGCGACGCTGACGATCACCGCGCAAGGCGGCGAAATCGCTTTTGGCGCCATGCAGGCCGGCCTTGAGGTCGAATACGCCCGCGACTCGATCGGCTTCCGCTGGGCAGGATCCGACGAAGGCGATCAGGTCGAAGGCGAAGGGACCGCCGAACGCCTCGACGACGGCACGATTCAAATCGAGTTCGCCTACCGCAGATGGAGCGAGGAATGACTGTTTCGAAGATATCATCCGCCAAGAAACACCCGTAACCTGAAGCGATTCCCCTGATTTCTTGGCCGGGAGGCCAGGGCGATGAGAGCGCCAGATCGAAGAGCGATGGTCCAACGGCCTGGCAAGAACCTGTGAGTGTACCGCGAGTGCCAGCCTTGGGCTTGACGCACTCGGGGATTTACCGCTTCAAGCTTGTCGCCGGGGCGGACGATCTGGCGGTGATGGGCCGTATCGACGAATTGCATCTCGAACTTCCGCTCTACGCTCACGGCGAATGACCTTCGACTCCAACAAGGAAGATCGTGGGATCAACCGCAAGAGAGTGCGGCTGATGCGGGTGATGGGGATCGAGGCGCTGGTTCCGCGCCCCGGGACGAGCAAAGTCGCGCCGGGGCATAAGATATACCATACTTGCTGCGCGGCATGAAGATTGTCGAGACGAACCACGTCTGGGCGGCCGACGTGACTACATCCTGACGGCGTACGACTGCCTTTATCTGGGAGCATCATCGACTCGCCCAGCCGGGCTGGTTCTGGCATGGCGGCTGTCCAACACCAACGATGGTAGTTTCTGAGCGGCGAGCGATCGAGGAGGCGCTGCTTCGGTTCGGAAAGTCGCAGATTTTCAATACCGATCAGGACTCTACTTTCACCGCCGCGACTTTCATCAGCAAGCTTGTAACGGCCGGGGTCGAGATTTCGATGGACGGACGCGATCGCTTCATGGACATTTTCATCGAACGGCTGTGGCGCTCGATCAAGTACGAAGAAGTGTCTCTGAAAGCCTCCGCCGATGGCAGCGAGGCGCGGTCCGGCATCAGTTCCTGGATGACCTGTTACAATTCTCGGCGCCCCACCAGGCGATAAACAACCAAATGCCAATGGCGGTCTGGCGCGCCGGCATGGACAGATCGAGGCCGCGGCGAGGGCTTTGGATATGCAGCTTCGTTTGGACAACGAAAACGCGTTGCCCACATACTCACAGCAGAAACAGAAGCAGCAAGAAACAGCAAGATTATTGAAGGGCAACGGCAGGCGGCTTCAGAGCTGGCTTTGAGAATCTGGACAGTCGGTTCAGTGGATTTTCTGCCTGACGGCGGCGAGGGTTCTCGTCGAGAATCAGGAGCAAAGATTAGGAAGCGAACCCGCAGGATCCACACGCCGGGCTTCAAGGCGAAGGCGACGCTGGCTGCCATGAAGGGCGACAAGACGTTGGCCAAACTGGCTCAGCTTTTCGATGTGCACCCGAACCAGATCGCGGAATCGCGAAAACAGGTGCTGGAAGGGGCAGCTGGCCTGTTCGACGCGGAAGGCGGCGAGACGAAGGGGACGCCGAGCGTCGACTTGAAGGCGCTTCACGCCAAGACCGGCGATGGCCCTGGAGAACGATTTTTTAGAGAGGGCGCTCACCAAGCCGGGATTGCTGAGCGCAAGGCGATGATCGATCGTGAGCACGACTTGCCGATCTCCGGCAGGCCGGGTCGCTCGGCGTCAGCAGGGGCGCCGTCTACTACAAACCCCGGCCGACCTCGAGCCGGTCTGCAAGGTGCTGCCGATCGCCCCGTCCACCTACAATGAGCGTGTCGCGCAGCGGCAGGATCCAACACGCCTGTCAGCGCGGGCCCGCCAGGATCTTGCCTTCCAATCCGAGATCGCCCGCATTTTCGCCGTGAACTTCGCGGTTTAGGGTGTACGGAAGGTCTGGCGCCAGATGATGCGGGAAGGCTTTTCCATTGCGCGTTGCACGGTGGAGCTGCTGATGCGCGAGATGGCCTTGCACGGGGTGATCAGGGGCGGCCAGTGCGCACGACGATCAGTGACAAAAGCTGCGCCGCGCCCATTGGATCACGTCAATCGCAAGTTCTACGCGCCAGCGCCCAACGTGTTGTGGGTGTCGGATTTTACTTACGTCAGACCTGGGCGGGGTTCGTCTATGTGGCCTTCGTCACCGATACCTACGCCAGGCGGATTGTCGGTTGGCGAGCCAACCGGATCGCGCATGCCGGCTTCGTCCTGGATGCACTGGAACAGGCCCTTCATGACCGGCGGCCCTTTCATCGTGGCGGCCTCGTCCACTACAGCGATAGTCACAGGATAACCGCCAGTTTCCGGGCGGCCTGACCCTCACAGCGATGGACCCCTCGGGCTAGACTGGCTCGCCGCAAGGCGTCCGGTGTGGTCTGACGCGCACTCCGATCGACCGTCGTGTCTTTCCCCGGACCTGTCGACCGCCCGGAACGCCTTGCGGTGAGGCTTTGCCTCGCCGATGCCTGTGACCCGAGAAGGCTGACCTCCATGGTTTCGTGACTGTCCTGTCCGCGCATTGGGCCCGGCAAAGCCATTCGTGCAGGTCAAAGCCGGGGGCTGGGAATGGCCATAACCGAAGGAACACGTCGCATTGTTGGAGGCGTCGATACCATACGAATTTGCACGTCGCAGCGGTCGTCGACGAACAGGATCGGGTCATGGAAACGCGGTCGTTCGCCACCACTCGGCAGGGCTTTCGCCAAATGGCCTGCTGCCGGTTTCGTGGACACCGAGATTGGGTGTTTCATGAAGCCGGAGGTGTCAAATGCAGCGCAGGAAGTTTGGTCGTGAGTTCAAGATCGAGGCCGTTCGGTTGATCAAGGACCGAGGGGTGAGCGTCGCGC
>DASXES010000089.1:0-2255 GCA_036489975.1 Roseiarcus sp. | reverse complement strand
AGAGCCCTCGCGGGCTCGACCGCGCACTCTTCCTTAAGCTCACTGCTTGCGACTGGATCGCCGAGCGCCGCAATTTCCTCGTAACCGGGGCGAGCGGCTTGGGCAAAAGTTGGCTCGCCTGCGCACTCGGCCATAAGGCGTGCCGAGAGAACCTCTCCGTTCTCTATACCCGCATGCCCAGGCTCTTCGCCGATCTCGCCATCGCGCACGGCGACGCCCGCTACGCCAGGCTGTTGCGCTCCCTCGCCCGCGTCAAATTGCTCATCCTCGATGACTGGGGTCCTGAGGCGCTCACGCCCGACCAGGCCCGCGACCTCCTCGAAATCGTCGAGGATCGCTACGACAAGGGCTCGCTCATTATCACCAGCCAGGTTCCCGTGCACCGCTGGCATGACTTGATCGGCGTTCCCACCCTCGCTGACGCCATCCTCGACCGTGTCATCCACAACGCCTATCGCATCGACCTTGCCGGGGAGAGCCTGCGCAAGCGGCAGTCCCCGTCCTGAAACCGACGTGAGCGCAAAGGCCGGCACGCCCGACAGCGCGGCAAGGCCGTGGATAACGGCGGGCTCCGCTACGGCGCAATGGAAAGCGCGCGCCGCCCGCCGTTACCCACCGCCACTCGAGTTTTTGCGGAGATCCAAATCCAAGTCCGCTTGACCAACCGCTCCAGGCAAAACATCATCCCATCGGTCCCCGGAAGCAGATGCCAGGTGGCCGACATCAAATCCGAACCCCGGCCGGCTTCAAATCGGAATCGGTGGCGGGCTTCCTATTGGAATGCGTGGCCGGCTTCGTCGGAAACCGCAAAGAGTTCGTTCGCGATCGCGTGCGCGAGGTTGTCGGTGACGGTCGTGCGCATGCCGGACTTGGCGATCGCCCCGGAGATGAGACCGGCCTCGGCGCGCTCCCGCAGCACTCTCTCGTCTATGTCCGGGTTGTCCTTCCTGAGCAGGGCCTCGCGCTTGGCGATGTTGGCCTCCGACAGGACGCCGGGCTTCTTCAGCGCCGGCAAGAGATTCTGAACGGCCCAATCGAGCTGGTTGACCTGCAGAAGGCCGCTGCCGACCAGGCCGTGAATCGTCGCTGCGCCGCCGCCCTGCGGCGTGAACCCGCCGGCGAGCCCCATGTCGACGAGCCACTTCGCTGTCTGTCGCGTGGCGTGGCCGCCGACCAGCGTTTGCAGGGTCTGCGCGGTTTCGTCGCCGAGGCGCGAGGCGTTGCCCTCCGTCATGCGCACCAGGTTCTGGTAGAAAAACTGCTCCTCCCCGATGCCGAAGTTCGCCCCCTTGGCGTTCTGCACGTAATCTCGGATCTTCGTCGTATCGATCGCCGATCCGAAGACCTGCTTGGCCTTGAGATAGGCGTCGAACATTTTGCCCAGCGCGGTCGGATCGCCAGCCCGGCCCGAGCCCTCGACCGCTTTGAGGAGGTTCTGCGCGTCTTCGGGGCGTGATCTCCATTCCCAAAGCCAACGCGGCCGTCTGCGCCTGCGCGACGGTCATGAGGTTTCGGACCGCGGTCGCCTGATTGACCGCGCCGTTCGGGTTCGCCGCGTTGGGGCGGAGCTCCAGATAAGCGTCCAGCGCCTTCGCCTGTGTGATCGCGGGGTATCGCTTGGCGACGTCAGCGGCCAGCCCTTCAGCGTGTCGCCGCCCGAGACCGACAGCAACCGGACTTCAATTGCTCCAGGCTCGCGCCGGCCTCGAGCGCTTTCACACCCGCCGCCGCTGCGCCAAGGGCGACGAGGCCGCCGCCCATCCCCCCTATGCCCCCGCCCGAACGCCGCCCTTCCGCAGCCTTTCTTCGAGACCCTATGATCTTCTCGGCGACGCGAACCGCCTCGACGCCCTGCGCGACCATCATCCGGGTCGTCCGCGCGATCTCCGCGCCGAGCGTCCGCTGGCCGCCGGCGGCGACTTCCGCGCCCTCACCCACGGTCTCCAGGCCTTCGGCAGAGACCGCGTCGGGCGCGAGCTCAAGCGCCTCGTCCCGGACCTCATAAAGCGACGGCCTACGATCGGCTCGGACCGCGCGTGGCACTACAGGTTTCCCGCTCTCAGCGCTTGCCGCGCAGCCTTCGACGAAGCGATGCAGTAGCCGCGGAGTTGGCCCCGGTCGTGTCCCATCTGATGGTGTAGGTCGGCGGGAGCAAGGCGCTTGCGAAGCGCGCTGTTGATAGCGCTGTAGCGAGCGAGCGGCTTGCGGCGGTCACCGGCGGTTCGCCGGTAGGATCGGGTTGCGAATCAACGAAC
>DASXES010000078.1:0-1905 GCA_036489975.1 Roseiarcus sp. | reverse complement strand
AGCGGCGCTCCGGACCAAGGATGCCCCGCAGCAGCCGGTTCGTCTCTCGTGTGTTCGCCGCGATCTCGAACAGAGCGAAGAGAAGCGCCAGGAATAGCGCAGCCGGGATAATACCGATGAGCGCGCCTATCACGAACCCCGCCGTTGGGTCCGGTCGCGCAGTCGGGTTCGTCGCCGTCTGAACGGCCACGCGTACGACGCCTCCAATCAGCGCCGCGCCGAAGAGTAGCAGGAGGCCGAAAGCCGAGCTATGGCGGAATCTGGGTGACGACGGTTTGAGAGAGGCGGCGTATCGAGGCGGGTGTCGAGCCTGCCAGAACCTCCCAGAAGGAGCGATACGCCATGTCGAGAGATACCATCATCCGGTTGCGTCAGCCTGACGCGATTGACGATCCCCTAAGTGAACTCGCCCGTGAAGGTGCCCGCCGGATGCTGGCGCAGGTGCTGATAGCCGAGGCCGACGCCTTCGTCGCCCTGTGGAAGAATGTGAAGTTGCCGGATGGGCGTGACCGGGTCGTGCGTCACGGCCATGGGCCGGAGCGCGCGATCCAGACGGGGGTCGGTCCGGTCGCGGTGCGGCGGGCGAAGGTCCGGGACCGCGGCAAGGTGGGCGCGGCGGATAAGATCCGGTTCAGTTCGTCGATCCTGCCGAAATGGGCGCGTCGGACGAAGAGCCTCGATGCTCTCCTTCCGATCCTGTACTTGCGCGGCGTTTCGACCGGCGACTTCCAGGAGGCCCTCTCCGCCCTTCTGGGCAGGGACGCGCCGAACCTATCGCCGGCGGTGGTCACCCGGCTGACGGCGAAGTGGCAAGCGGATTACGAGGCATGGCAGAAGCGCGACCTCTCGGCACGGCGCTACGTGTACGTATGGGCGGACGGGGTCTACCTGCAGGCGCGGATGGAAGCCGGCGCCGAATGCATGCTGGTGCTGATTGGGGCGACGCCCGAGGGCAAGAAGGACCTCGTCGGCTTCCAGACCGGGGTGCGCGAGAGCGCGCAGAGCTGGCGCGAACTCCTCATCGACATCAAGCAACGCGGGCTCGAGACCGCGCCGGACCTAGCCATCGGCGACGGCGCGCTCGGCTTCTGGAAGGCGATCGAGGAGGTCTTCCCGGGCACCCGGCATCAGCGCTGTTGGGTTCACAAAACCACCAATGTGCTGAACAAGGTCGCCCTCTCGGTCCAGGTCAACATGAAGGCGGACCTCCGTGAGATCTACGGCGCGCCGACACGAGCAGCGGCCGAGGCCGCGGTCGATGTCTTCGCCGACAAATACGGCGCCAAGTACGACAAGGCGGTCGCCTGCCTGACCAAGGATCGCGAGGCGCTGCTCGCCTTCTTCGACTTTCCCGCCGAGCATTGGGACCATCTGCGCACCTCGAACCCGATCGAGAGCGTGTTCGCTACCGTGCGTCATCGAACCGTGCGCACCAAAGGATCGCTGTCGCCCAGGACCGCCAAGCTGATGGTGTTCAAGCTAGTCTCTGCGGCCGCCAAAACCTGGCGGCGATTGAAAGGCGAAAACCAGTTGCCGAAAGTCGTCCGAAAAGTCAGATTCCAAAATGGCGTCGAAGTCATCGAAACGCCGGCTCACAACGCCGCCTGATCGACCTCGTCACCCAAAATCCCGCATAGCTCTGGTTCAACTACGATTGGCCTGAATTACCTTTCGTCACGTCAGCCCCTCTGGTTCACACTCCCCGACTGCATAGCTGCAAAATTACTGAGCGGCGGCGTGCCTCGCGTGCTGCAAGCGATAGAATTCGAGCCGGGCGAGCCACAGGCCGGCCTCAGCGCGATCTCGATCAACGGCAACAACGACTACACCGTCGATCCCCACGTCGTTGATCCTTACAAACGATTTATCGAGCTTCGACACTCGGTCAAGGCCAGGCAGAAGTCC
>DASXES010000054.1:0-7197 GCA_036489975.1 Roseiarcus sp. | reverse complement strand
GGCCTTCTCCACAAGCGCGCGAAGGCTCATCATCTCGTCGGTCATCGGAGGTTCCTCGGTTGCGTTCGTTGATTCGCAACCCGATCCTACCGGCGAACCGCCGGTGACCGCCGCAAGCCGCTCGCTCGCTACAGCGCTATGAAAAGCGCGCTTCGCAAGCGCCTTGCTCCCGCCGACCTACACCATCAGATGGGACACGACCAACGCAAAGATGTTTTTGAGTTGAAATGCCTATTGGCGATCGATCCAATACGCGCCGTCTATGGCGTCCCGGCCCTCATAGGGTGCACACTCTCGTCCGTATCGGGCGTTCCGCAAGGCAATCGGCAGAGCGGTGCGGTCGGGGGCGGGGGCACCAAAAGCACCATTACTCGTTTCTGCAACGCATTGCATTTTGCCGCGCCTTCGGCGCTCGATCCATCCGAGAGTTACGCAGCAAAATCCTCGTCGCACGCCTTGCTCGGTAGATCGAGTATACGCTCGGGTCGTTTTCCGAACCAAGTCTTCCGCATCGCTTCGCGCACAAGCGATCCGACCGCTGGCGAATAGCGACGCCCTCTCACGCTCACAAGGCCGACCTGTCGCCAAAATCCGGGACGCACGACCGGCAAACCAATCACGTCAGGGTGTTTGACCGAGTTAGCCGGCATGAAAGCAAAGCCCAGCCCTGCGGCCACCATAGCCAAAGTCCAATCATCACGCTCGCTCCAATAGACAGGATTGCAGGTAACTCCTTTCTGCTGGAGGATCTCGTCGGCGTATCCGGCGAACTCGCAGTTGACACGATGAATATAGCATTCGCCATTCATTTCTTCCGTGGGGAAGGCCCCAGTTTCGGCGAGACGATGGTCCCGGTGAACGGCGAGGATCATTTGCTCACGAAATAGCGGAATCATGTGAATGCGTTCGTCAGGCTCTTTGCCTGGTAGGGCATAGATGGCAACCTCGAGATCGCCACTCAAAAGCCGTGCCCGCAAGTCCTTGGCGTTGGCGTCACAAAGTTTCAACTCGACGTCCGGATGCCGAGTGCGGATATTGCCGATCAGATCAATGATCTCGTCGGGCGAGATCGTAGTCATGATCCCCAATTTGAGCGGCCACTTTTTCGCAAACTCCCGAGACAGACGCTTCACCAAACTTGACTGATCGAAAACAGACTGGAGGTATGGACGCGCCATGTGGCCAAGGTCTGTCAAACGGATCGAGTCGCGCTCGCGGTGAAAGAGAAGCCCGCCAAGCTCCTCCTCGAGGAGCTTGATCGCGCGTGACAACGAGGGCTGCGTCACATTGCATCGCTCGCTTGCGCGCGTGAAATTCAGCTCCTCGGCAACCGCGAGGAAATAACGAACCTGATGCATTTCCATGACGATCTCGCTCCAGCACATCATCCCGAATGCGTCTCCATGAACGCGAGAATGAGCCGCGCGATATCGTCATTCGCTTCATCCAGTGCGAAATGGCCGGCGTCGAGCAGATGGATTTCCGCATCCGGTAGATCGCGTCTGAACGCCTCCGCGCCAGCCGCGATGAATGACGGATCGTGCGCTCCCCACACCACGAGCGTCGGCGGCCGGTGTTCGCGCAGCCAGGCCTGCCACTGCGGATACGAGGCGACGTTGGTCCGGTAGTCGTAGAGCAGCTCGGCCTGGATCTCACGCTGCCCCGGCCTCGAAAGGTGGGCATATTCGTCAGTCCAAGTATCTGGGTTGAAGCGCTCCGGATGTGCGGTCCCGGCGATGTGCCGCTGCTTCGTCGCCTCGAACGATAGAAAGGCGTCGACGACCTCGGCATGCGCTTTCGGATCGGCCCAATACTCCGCGATTTTGGCCCACTTGGCGCCGAGTCCCTGCCTATAAGCATTGCCGTTCTGGATGATGAGCGCATGCAGCCGCTCAGGGTGAGCCAGCATCATCCGGAAACCGACCGGCGCGCCGTAGTCGTGGAGGTAGAGCGAATAGCTTTTGATATTGAGCGCATCGAGAAGGTCGCCGGTCGTCTTTGCGAGATGATCGAAAGTGTAGCTGTAGGAGGCCGGGGGCGGGCTGTCGCTATGACCAAAGCCTGGAAAGTCCGGGGCGACCAAATGATAGCGGGTCGCCAGCAGCGGAATGAGTGTGTCGAACTCACGGGACGACGACGGAAAGCCGTGCAGCAGAACGATGATCGGGGCGTCTCTCGGACCAGCTTCACGATAGAAGACACCAATCCCGTCGACCTGGGCCGTGTGATAGGTCGTCGTGGCTGTCGTTGATGTCACTGGCGCGCCTAGCGCAGCATAAGGTACGGTGAAGACTGCCGCGGCAGCCAGCAGATTACGGATTTTCACGACGGGCCTCCTTGCAAGGGGATATGACGACCTCAACGCCCCACAAACGGAGCTCGGCCAGGCCGGATGGTTCTGAGACGGAGCGAGCGGCCAACGAAACTTGCGGCCTTCCCATATCGCCGTTCCGCTGTTGTGACTCTCAAAGGACCTTAGTTTCTCCGCCATCGACCCGCATCGCCGTGCCCGTGACCCATTGGCTTTCCGACGCGAACAGAAAGGCGATAGCGTTGGCGATATCATCGGGTCGGCCGTAGCGGGCGATTCCGACCTCGGCGGCGAATCGCTCGGTCGCTGCATCGAGCTCCAGCGCGTGAGCATCGGCATAGCCCTGGAGCATGGAGCGTCGCCGGTCCGTCATGACCGATCCCGGCAGGATCGTGTTGACCTGCACGCCGTCCTTGATGCCGCGATCCGCGAAAGCCTTTGCCAGTGCCAGGATCGCGGCATTGATGGTGCCGACGGCCGCCAGCGATGCCTTGGGCGTGTAGGCCGAGGCGCCCGAGGTGATCGCGACCGAACCGTGAGAGACCTTGAGCGCCTCCCAGGCGGCAATCGTCAGGCGTCGCGCCGCATGGAACTTCAATGCCAGGCCATCGTCCCATTGCTCGTCGGTCAGCTCGAACAGGTCGCGCTGCGGCACGGCGCCCGCAATGCACGCCAGAGCGTCGATGCGGCCAAACCGGTCGAGCGTGGCTCGTACGACCGCCTCACCAGCCTCCGGTTCGCGTAGATCTCGCGCGAGGATCAAGGGATGGGCGCCGTCCGCTCGTACCGCATCAGCGGTTGCGGCCAGCGTATCGGCGGTGCGAGCCACGATCGCCACGGCACCGAAGTCGCGGGCCAGGCGGATGGCGGTGGCGCGTCCGATTCCTCGGCTCGCGCCCGTGACGATCGCGACGCGGCTCATGACCCGCGCGCCTCGGCAACGGCTAGCGTATCGATATATTGGCGGAAGCGGGCGATCTTGCCGTCCTTGACGGTCCAGACATGGGCATAGCGGGCGGCGGCCTTCTTGCCAGTCGAGCCATGGACGCCGGTGAAGTCGCCCAGCGACACAACCGACTCTCCGTCCTCGATAAACTCGGTCGGAACAAGGGCAAAGCTCGTCCACTCCGCCATTAGCGGCTTGAATAGACCTTCGGCCACGCGTTCCGGCCCACGACCGTCCACCTTGTAGTGCCACATGGTGATCCATTCGATATCCGGCGCCATCAGGCCGAGAGCGCCCGGAGCATCGCCATTCTTCAGCTTGTCGTAGAAGTCGCGGACGATTTCGGTTGGGTTGGACATGATGTTTCTCCTTTGCGTTTGAGGATCAGCTGGCGCGCGGGCTGCGGAAGAGCAGGCTCATGAAGGCCAGGTCGAGGCCGCGCGGCATGACTACCGCGGTGCCCATGACGATGCCCGCGATGGGCCCGATGATGACGGAGCGCCGCCGCCGCTCCGCGGCGCGCAAAACGGCGCGCGCGACTGTTTTCGGACCCACGGTCGGGAACAATTTCAGCACGAGCGTCGAGCCGAGATTGGCCTTGTCGGCGGAGGCGAAGCCGGTGCGCACCGCCGGCGGATGCACCGCCGATACCGAGACGCCGACCGCTTTCAGCTCGTAGTGCAGCGCCTGGCTCACATTGTTCACGAAGGCTTTCGAGGCCGCATAGGCCGCGAAGAACGGCACTGGGCGGGTAGCGACCGCGGCGGAGAGATTGACGATCGCGCCAGAGCGCCGCACCGCCATGCGCTGCGCGGCCCAGTGGGTGAGCCGAGCGAGTGCGAGGACGTTCAATCGCAGCATCGCATCGAGCCGCGGCCAGTCCGTCTCGGCGAAGGCGCCGGACAGGCCATGCCCGGCGTTGTTCACCAGCACATCGGGCACATAGCCGCGCACATCGAGGCGCGCGAGAAACGCGTCCAGCGCCTCGCTGTCGGTCAGATCGACGACTTCGGTTTCGGGCGGCCGGTCGCCGCCGATGGCGGCTGCGGCGGCCGCCAGCTTGGCTGCATCGAGGCTGACCATCAGCACGCTTGCGCCCTGGAGGACGGCGAGACGCGCGATTTCGAGGCCGATGCCCTCGCTTGCGCCGGTCACGAGATAGGCCTTCTTCATGGTCTTACGCCTTTGTGGTGAGGTGACGCGGCGGCTGTTCAGGCCGCCGCTGTTCCGTGGTTTGGCTCAGCGGAGATGGCGGCCGAGAAAGTCGCGCATCGCCGCGCCGATCTCGCCGGCGTGCGTTTCGAGGGCGAAATGGCCGCTGTCGACGAAGCGGATGTCGGCCGAGGGCACGTCCCGCTTGAACGCCTCGGCGCCGGGCGGAATGAAGAACGGGTCGTTCCTGCCCCATACGGCCAGCACCGGCGGCTGATGCTGGCGCAGGTAGGCCTGGATCGTGTCGTAGAGCGCGACGTTCGATTGGTAGTCGAGCAGGAGGTCGAGCTGGATTTCGTCGTTGCCCGGCCGCGCCAGATAGAAGTCGTCCAGATTGCGGCCGTCGGGCGAGACCAGACTGGAATCGGCCACGCCATGCGTGTACTGGAACAGCGTCGTCTGCGGCGCCAGGAAGACGCGTAGCGCGTTGCGATTGGCCTGCGTCGGCTCCTTCCAATAGGCCTGAACCGGCGCGAAGGCTTCCGATACGCCCTCGAGATAGGTGTTGCCGTTCTGGGTGACGATGGCGCTGATGCGCTCGGGATGCTTCGCCGCCAGGCGGAAGCCGACCGGCGCACCATAGTCGAAGACGTAGACCGCGAACTTGTCGAGCCCGAGGACTTCGGTGAAACGGCTGATCAGGTTCGCGATGTTCTCGAAGGTGTAGGCGAACTGGTCTCGCCCCGGCTGCTCCGTCATACCGAAACCCGGAAGGTCGGGCGCCATCACATGGTAGCGGTCCGCCAGTTCCGGGATCAGATCCCGGAACATATGGCTTGCGCTCGGGAAGCCATGAAGCAGAAGGACGACGGGGCGAGCGGGATCGCCCGCCTCGCGGTAAAAGACTTTGAGGTCGTCGACATCGGCGGTCTTGAAACGGACGGACATGGCAGGTCTCCGTGGTTGAGGGCGTAAGAAAGGGTTGGCCGACGCGCGCGAACGCGTCTTCGCTGGTGTGGTTAGGTTCGTCAGGCGATTAGGTGGCTTTGCGAGCGGCTATTCTTGGGAAGTCGATGTCGGTCTTCAGCGCTTCGTTGATCATGTTGGCGAAAAAATTGATCGCGACATTGGCGATGACCTCGACGATATCCGCGTCCGAGTAGCCGGCTCGCTTCATCGTCTCGACGTCCGCTTCGCTGACCTGACCACGCTCGCGGGCGAGCTTGGCGGCGAAGCGTACGGCCGCGTCCGCCTTGATGTCGTTCGACGCGCCGCTCCGGTTGGCCGTGATCTCCGCGTCGTCGAGCATCGCGGCCTTGCGGACGCGGTGGGTCTGCGCCGACAGGCAATAGTCGCTGCCATTCGCCTCGGCGACGGCAAATGCAATGCGCTCGCGGGTGAGGGAATCCACTTCACCCTTGTCGAGCGCCGTGTAGAAGCCAAGGAAGGCCTCCAGAGCCGCTGGGCTCTGCGCGAGGATGCGGTACATGTTCGGAACCATGCCGAGCCGGTTCTTCACACCCGCGAGCAGCGCCTGCGACTCGGCAGGCACGTGCTCGATGGCCGGGACCGGAATTCGTGACATGGGCCTTTGCTCCTGATCGGTTGAGCCGCGATCGGCTGTTGGGAGTTGAATATTACCTTCCGCAAAACAACAGTAGTCGTTAGTATCGGAAGCAAGACTTCCGTAATACGAGAGGCTGGATGGATCGGTTTGAGGCGATGCGCACCCTGGTCGCCGCGGTTGACGGCGGCAGTCTGTCTGCCGCGTCGCGAACATTGTCCGTGCCCCTGCCGACAGTGAGCCGCCGGGTGTCCGACCTTGAAGCGCTCTTGGGATCGCAACTGGTGGTGCGCACCAGCCGCAAGCTATTGCTGACCGAAGCCGGCACGGCTTTCGTCGCATCAGCGCGTCGCATTCTGGAGGAGTTAACGGAGGCGGAGCGGGCGGCGTCAGGAGAGTATCGCGCGCCGCGTGGCGAACTGTTGGTGACAGCTCCGATCGCGTTCGGCACGCAGAACGTGGCGCCGGTCGTTCACGACTTCCTTGCAGCCTATCCGGAGGTCACGGTCCGGCTCGTCCTGTCCGATGGGGTCATCGATCTGGTCGAGAACCACATAGACGTCGCCGTGAGGATCGGACCCTTGCCGGACAGCGCTCTGGTTGCGCGGCGACTCGGCGAGATCACGTGGGTGGTGTGCGCCAGCCCGGACTATCTCCGCCGACGCGGCGAGCCGCGTGCGCCCGCCGACCTCCAAGGTCATGACTTCATCGCGCTCGAAGGGCTGCAACGCTATCGCGATTGGAGTTTCGCGGGCGAAGGGGCAACCAACCAGCTCTCGGTCGCCCCCCGTTTTTCGGTCAATACAGCGGAAGGCGTAATTGCTGGGGCTGTCGCCGGGCTCGGAGTCGCGCGGGTGATGTCCTATCAAGCAGCGGCAAGCGTCCGTGATGGAACTTTGGCGCCGATAATGGCCGACTGGACGCCGTCGCCATTGCCTGTGCAGCTCGTGCACGCCGCACACCCGCAACAGCCGCTGAAGCTACGCGCCTTCTTGGATTTCGTCGCACCTCGGCTCCAAGAAAGACTCCGCATCATCGCGGAGCAGTTCAAATCGAACGAATGTTGTCGGCAGCCACCTTGAGGGGGTCTGATTGACTCTCGGTGCAAGCGGGGTGACGGGTGGGCTGCCGATGATGCGCTGGCCGGCTGGCGCCTTGCGACGATATCCGGCAGCAAGGGGCGATGAAAACATCGATGACATGGTCACTCGCGGCAGGTTTGAA
>DASXES010000030.1:0-68802 GCA_036489975.1 Roseiarcus sp. | reverse complement strand
TGACGCTGGAAACCATTGCTCCTTTGAGCCATGATCCCGTCGTCGGGCTGCCTGTGGCGGCCGCCTGACCAGCCCGGTCTCACCAGGCGAATGCGGCGGCCATACCGCACCTGCTACACCACAGCACGGGACACGACCCTTAAATGCGTGCGACTCACGTGAAGGACCGCGTCGATCCCGGATCAAGTCCGGGGACGGCCATGACGGGAAGCATCCCTGGCGCGCCCGCAAGGTGGCTGACTAACAGGCGTCGCGATAAGATCCGGCAATCTGTTGCGGTTAATCAGAAACCAGATTAAGCTCTTCGTATGAGCAATCCCGCCTTCCGCATCGCTTCGACCGCGGGCCTCGGTTCCACCTGCCTCTCAACGACGGGGCGAAGGCCCGTGAAAAATGCTGCCCGCGAAAATCCTTCATAACCCATTGATAAATCTATTTTCGCACGAGAGAATCCAAGGAAATCCAACCCTCATAATCGGGGCGTTCGCAGCGAAAAGGCGGGAGCAAAAGAAAAGCCAAATCGATCGGGCCAACGCCGCACGGGCCGCTGTTGCAAGGCCAAACCCGTGCTATAGGGCGCCCCGATGGTTGGCGCGGGGACGGACAGGACGAAGCCGCCGCTCGGCGGCGGGCCGGCGGTCATTCTGGTTCGCCCGCAGCTCGCGGTGAACATCGGCATGTGCGCGCGCGCGATGGCCAATTTCGGCCTCGACGATCTGCGTCTGGTCAATCCCAAACAGGGCTGGCCCCGCACCGACGAATATCGGGAAATCGCCTATGCTGCAGCGGCGGGCGCGACCGACCTCCTGGACGCGGCCAAGCTCTTTTCGAGCGTCGAGGCGGCGGTCGGCGACCTGCATGTGCTTTACGCGACGACGGCGCGCGAGCGCGGGCAGATGAAGGCCGTGTTGAGCCCGAGCATCGCCATGGGCGCGGCTGCCGCGGCGACGGCTGAGAAGCGGGGCATTCTGTTCGGGCCGGAGCGGACCGGGTTGGACAACGACGAGGTCGCGCTCGCCAACGCAATCATCACCTTTCCGTCGAGCCCCACTTACGCTTCGCTCAACCTGTCTCAGGCCGTTCTGCTCTGCGGCTACGAGTGGTTCAAGGCCGCCCACGGCGACGCGCCGCCGCCCCCGACGGTCCCGCGCCCTCAGTCGCCGCCGGCGCAGCGCGAGATGTTGTTCGCATTCTTCGGTTTTCTCGAGGACAAGCTTGAAGAGACTGGCTTTTTCCGCCCCGTGACCAAGAAGCCGGGCATGCGGCGAAACCTGCGGAACATGTTCCACAAGATGGACCTGACGCAGCAGGACGTGCGGACGTTGTGGGGAGCGGTGGTTCGTCTGGTGGAGGGGCCGCGGGTCGAGGTTAAGACGCGGAAGCGGACACGGCAGAAGAAGGCTGAGACCTGATCCTCAATCCAAGCGCGCTGGCGTTCTCAGTTCGGTTCAGGGTAGACACAAAAAAGCTCTCCAGGCAGAATCTTGTCTGGAGAGCTGAATGTTTCGCGCGAACTCGGAAGCCTGCGCTCGGAATCTGATTATTGCGCGGGAGCTGCCGGAGCCGCGGCCGGAGCCATATCATGATGCATGTGATGATGATGATGATGGTAGTGATGATGATGATGATGGTGATGATGCATTGGCTCGGCCATCGGAGCGGGAGCGGCCGCCGGCGTGTCTTGCGCCATGGCGTAGCCGGCGAGGCCGAGCGAAAGAACGGCCGCGGCCGCAAGGGTCTTGATCATGGGAGGATTTTCCTGTGGTTAGCGAACCCGAACGGGTCAGCGCGACTCATAGGGACCGCCGCCTGAACTCAATATGAACCAAGAGGCGGCGATTCCTCCGCGCGGGAGCCATCGCTGAAGCCTGAGACCGGCGCCGGACTTGCGATTCGATCGAAGCAGGGGGACTTGCGAAGCAGGGGGAATTGGCCGATGTCCGTGAGCAGTATGACCGGCTTCGCCCGCGCCGCCGGCAGCGGCGGGACATGGCGCTGGGCGTTTGAACTCAAGACCGTCAACGCCAAGGGCCTGGACATTCGCCTGCGCATGCCAGCTCCCTTCGATCGGGCGGAAGGCGAGGCGCGCGCCCGGCTCGCCAAAGCGCTGGCGCGCGGCACCTGCTTCGCCAGCTTGTCTTCGCAGCGTGAGGGCGCGACTGCTGCGGCGCGCATCGATCTCGCGGCGCTCGAATCGATCGCCGTCGCCGCCCGCGCCGCGGCGGTCAAGGCGGGGCTCGCGCCCCCGACCATGGACGGACTGCTCGCTCTGCGCGGCGTGCTTGAGGCCGCCGACGTCGAGGACGACGAAGCGGCCGTGAACGCGGCCTGCGCGGGCGCGCTCGCGAGCCTCGATGAGGCGATCGCCGCTCTCACCGCCGCGCGACGCTGGGAGGGCGGGGCCCTTGCGTCCGTGCTTAAAGACATGCTTTGGGCAATCGCGGAAATCGTCGAGGCCGCAGACGCCAATCCCGCGCGCCGGCCCGAGGCCGTGCGCGAGCGGCTCGCCCAAAGCGTTCAGACGCTGATGGAATCTTCGCGCGGCTTCGACGCGAACCGCCTGCACCAGGAGGGGATTCTGCTCGCCGCTAAGGCCGACATCCGCGAGGAGCTCGACCGGCTCAAGACCCACGTGGCCTCCGCGCGGGCGCTGATCGAAGAAGGCGGCCCGATCGGCCGGCGGCTCGATTTCCTCTCCCAGGAGCTTTCGCGCGAGGCGAGCACTCTCTGCGCCAAGGCAAATGATGTGAGCTTGACCGCGCAGGGGCTTGAACTGAGAGCCCAAATCGAGCAATTCCGCGAGCAAGTGCAGAACGTGGAGTGAGATTCGAAACGATGGCGGCGAGCCGGCGAGGCATGATCCTGATTCTGTCGTCGCCATCGGGGGCGGGCAAGACCACGCTGACGCGCATGCTGATCGAGGACGCCGCCCTCGATCTCACGCTCTCTGTGTCGGTGACGACGCGCAAACAACGCCTGTCCGAAGTCGACGGGATCCACTATCGCTTCGTCGATCGGGGCGAATTCGAGCGGATGAAGGCGGCCGGCGAACTGCTTGAATGGGCGCAAGTGCACGGCAACGGCTATGGCACGCCGCGCGGTCCGGTGGAGAAGGTGCTCGCACAAGGGCGCGACATGCTGTTCGATGTCGACTGGCAGGGCGCAAAACAGGTGCGCGAGCGGCTGGGCGACGACGTCGTCAGCATTTTCGTCCTGCCGCCGTCGATGCGGGAATTGCGCCAGCGGCTCGAGCGGCGGGCCGAGGACACCGCCGCCTCGATCGAAGCGCGTTTCGAGAGCGCAAGGCGGGAGATCGAGCGCTGGCGCGATTATCACTACGTAGTCGTCAACGATGACCTCAAGCGGACCTATCGCGACGTGGTGGCGATCGTCACCGCCGAGCGGCTGCGCGCCAAGCGGATCGAGAGCGGCGTCAAGCAACTCGTTGGGCGGCTAATGGGCGAATGGGCCAAGAGCGAATAGTACAGGTTCTTTGCATGGGTTGTTGACGTGTTTCAGTCGATGCTGTCGCCTCGCGACGGCGGCGAAAACTTCAGCCGCGGAAGGCCAAGACCTCGTCCTGGGCGTGGCCGCCGCACTTGAGCGGACGGGCGGAATGCGTCGGCCGCGCAGCGAAAGCTGTTGCTGACGCGGCGCGAATATGCAGCTATTGGGTTGTGGGGCGAAAGGGATCGCAACGATGAACACCTGGGCGCCTTCCAGGCGGACGCGAATGGAGCGAATTGACGACGAAGCTGATTCCCTGATCCGGGATCTCGGCGATCAGGCGTACCAGGAAGCGCGCCGAAGGGAGCATGAGGCCAGTTCCGACGCCATCGCCGAAGACTGGGCCCTCGTCGCCCGGGCGGTCGCGCGAAAGACGGGCAGCCGAGTCGGCCTCAATCTCTCAACCCAGCTGGAGATGAACACGTTCTTCGTGCTGGATCGCGAGCCGGGCGTGGCGCGGGAGGCTCGACCCCGTCCGGAGGCCAAGGCGGAGGAGGCGCCGAAACGCCCGCCAAAGCCGATGGCAGCGCCCGCGCCTCAGCCGGTTTCGGTCCCCACGCCGCAACCGTTTCGGATCCAGTTTGTGGGCGCGGCCACCGAGTCCGGCCCCACCATATTGCGGGAGGATGAGATCCGGGCCTCCGACGTGTCCGCCGCGATCATCGCCGCCGCGATCGCCGCCTGGCCGCCCAAAACGATCGGCTTGCGCATTCTCGATCACGAAGGGCAGGAGGTTTTCGGCCGACAGAAGGGCCGATAGCGCTTGCCCGCCTGAGGGACTCGGGGCCTGTCTCACTCCGCTGCAGCGGCGGCCTCGCGTTCGCGAACCTCGAAGATCTCGAACTGGTCGCTCAGTCCCCGAAGCTGTGAGGACCGCGGAGTCGTCCGGTAGCTCGATTCGCGCAGCACCCGCGCGACCTCCGAGCTTTCGATGATCGGCTTGGTCGCCAGAATGGCGGTCGGGTCGGCGAGCTCGTTCACGCGCGAGGCGATGTTGACCGTCTGGCCGAAATAATCCTGCCGGTCGTCGAGCATGACGGCGAGGCAGGGACCCGAATGCAGCCCGATATTGAGCGCCAGATCGTCGCCGCCGCGCTCCTCGTTGATCTTGCGCATCGCCTCGCGCATGCGCATCGCCGCCCGCAACGCCCGGTCGGGCGTCGGGAACGTCGCCATCACAGCATCGCCAATGGTCTTGACCACCGCGCCTCCCTCGGCCGAGACCGCCTCGAGCAGCGCGCCGAAGTGGCTGCGCACCAGATCGAAGGCCGCGAGGTCGCCGATCCGGTCATAGAGCGCGGTCGAGCCTCTGAGATCGGTGAACAGGATTGTGAGGCTCGTGATCTTGAACCGCTGCTCGGGATCGAACGTCCCGCTGCGATAGAGATCGCGGAACGCCTGATTGCTGAGCAGGCGGGTTGCGGTCAGGAACGGCAGGCGAGGACTGGTCAGCTTGTCCATCTCCTCGCTATGGAGCCAGATTCCAGGCATCGTCCGGCGGGCGGTCTTGTTCTCGAACGAGATGCGCGCCGGCCCCGGCGCAATCTTGAGCGTGCCGTTTTGCGCATGGGCGTCGGCAAACACGAGCGACAGGTTGCGCCGCTCCCGGGTCTCCTCGCCCTCGACCTGAAGAAAGAGCGACGAGTGGGTGACAGGGTCGAAGACGATCGCAAACCCTTTCGGCAGATTGAGCGACATCGCGGCCTTTTCGCCAGCGCCGAGCTCCATCACGTCGAGCGTCACCCGTTGGATGGCGCCTTCGACATCGTCAGGGGTGTCATTGCTCGAGCTCCAGAAGATCTGGCGCATGTATTCGGCGAAGGGAAGCGAGTCCGGATCGTGCGCCGCGATGCGCCGCACGCCCGGATTGACGGTGAATGTGACCTCGACCAGCTTGTCGAGCGTCGGCTCGTAATCTTCCGCGCAAAGCGAGCAATAATAGTGGGCGTGATTGAGCGTCTTGAGCCCCATGCCCGCCTCGAGCACGCCCCCGCAGCCCGGGCACAGCATGTTCCACGACATGTCGAACAGCCCGAGCCTCGCAGCATGAACGAATCCGCCGATCGTCTCTTCCTCATCGAGACCATGCGCGTTGGCGTAAGTGACGGGATTGATCCGGTTGAGCAGCCGATCCTGATCGTTTTCAACCGATGTCTTTAGGGCGTCAACCACTGCCGGATGGGCGGTTTGCCGCAAGAGGCCGAAGAGGGCGTCTGTGTCAGCCATTGAATTTCCTCGATAATGTGATGGCGGCGATTAACCGGTGGCCGCCGCCAGCCGCCCACAACGCGGCGCCAGCAAATGCCCCCTCTATATAGGGACGATCCGACGCTGAGGAAGCAGAGTTGACCTGCGCCCGCAATCGGCCTGGTGCAGGTCGGCTGCTAAACCATGCTATCGAACAAATCAAGAACATTTGCTCGCGTGCAATGCCATTTTCCGACCAATGAGCAATACGTCAATCTTGCGCCCGGCCGCGATCCGAAAGTTGCGGTCAAATCGAGCCCAGAATCTCGCGCGCCGCCTTCAGATGCGGAAGCTCGATCATCTTTCCTTCCACGCCGAGAGCGCTCGCGCCTGGGTTCGCCTCGAAGGCGGCGACAATCCTGCGCGCGTGCTCAATTTCGGCTTCCGACGGCGCGTAAGCGCGGTTGATGACGGGACCTGATCGGGATGAAGCGTCAGGCACCCGACGGCGACCAGCGCGGCCGGCGCAAGCAGATTCCTATCCAATTTGCCTGTGCAGCAAGGACTGTGTAATTCTCACCGAAGTCCGCACAGTCGAACCAAAGCCTGGTAGGGCAACGCTATCGCCGGAGTTTTCCATAGGGATTTTGTGGCTTCGGAAATCCAGGGCCCCAAGACGTTCGATGGATCTCACCCCGATCAGCCGAGCGCCGAATGCTGGTCCCAAGCTTTTTTTCAAACGGCGGGGCCCGAGATCCGCTCGTGCCTCGAAAACCAGGGCGGAGCGCATTCCTAAGGTTCCGGCATCCACTCACCGTTCAACCGATGGGATCGTTCTTATGCTGAATGGCGCTTCCCCCCGAAGTCCGATCATGAGCTGGCTGCCGGCCGCGTCGGATTTCCGCAGCGATCTGCGCGCCGTGCTAGACGAAACGAAGCCGTCGGATCGCCTTGAGGGCTTGGCAGCGCTAGCGGGCCACCGGCTCGGGTTCCTGGAGACCGTGCAGCTCGATCGGGCCCTCACCCGACTGGATGTGAAGGAAGCGTCCGGCTTCCGGACAATCCGGCTCGCCATCCTCTCGTCCTCGACAGTCGACCATTTGCCCCCCGCGATCCGGGTCGCGGGCTTAAGGCGGAGATTGCTGATCGAGGTCCATAGCGGATCTTATGGGCAATATCGGCAGGATCTGCTCGATTCCGACTCGGCGCTGCATCGGTTCAAGCCGCAGGCGGCGCTTTTCTCGCTCTCGGCGCGGGAAGCGATCGCCGGCGTGCCCCTTACCGCCACCGCGGCCGAAGTCGACGCGGCGATCGGGCGCCTGATTGGCGAATTGCGGTCTCTGTGGCGCAAGGCGCGCGAAATTGGCGCGGCGGTCGTTCAACAGACCTTCCTCGACGTGAGCGAACCGCTGTTCGGCGGCTATGAGCGGCTGGTTCCAGGCGCGCCGAGCACGGTGGTGGCCCGTCTCAACGACCGGCTGGGCGAGGCCGCGGCGCAGGATGGGGCGCTTGTGCTTGATGTCGCGCGCGCCAGCCAGCGGGATGGAATTGACGCCTGGTTCGACGTCGGGCGCTGGCTTCAGGGCAAGCTCGAAATCGCCCCGCAGGCCGCGCCGTCTTATGGCGATCTCGCCGCTCGCATCCTCGCCGCCCAGCGGGGCCTGTCGAAGAAGTGTCTGGTGCTCGATCTCGACAATACGCTGTGGGGCGGCGTGATCGGCGACGACGGGCTCGACGGTATCGTGCTCGGCGAGGGAAGCGCGGCTGGCGAAGCCCATCTCGCGTTGCAGCATTACGCCAAGCAACTCAAGGAGCGCGGAATCATCCTCGCCGTCTGCTCCAAGAACGACGCCAAGATCGCGGAAGCCGCCTTTCGCGACCATCCCGAAATGGTCTTGCGGCGGGCGGACATCGCAGCGTTCCAGGCGAATTGGGACGACAAGGCGCAAAATCTCAAGGCGATCGCGGCCAGGCTCAACATCGGCGTCGACGCTCTCGTGTTTGTCGACGACAATCCGATCGAGCGGGCTCGCATCCGCCAGAGCCTGCCGATGGTCGCCGTGCCGGAAATGCCGGACGATCCGGCGCATTATGTGCGGTGTTTGGCGGATGCAGGCTATTTCGAAGCCATCGCCTTCACCGCCGACGATCAGAGCCGGGCCGAGCAATATTCCGCCAACGCCGAACGCGAGGCTATGCTCGGATCGGCCGAAAGCATGGACGAATTCCTCCGTGGGCTTGACATGACGGCCGTCTACGGACCCTTCACCGCGGTCGATCAAGCCCGCGTCGTCCAGCTCATCAACAAGACCAATCAATTCAACACCACCACCCGCCGGTATGCGGGCGAGGAGGTCGCGCGGATCATGGACGACCCCGATTCCTTGACGCTGCAATTCCGCCTCCTCGATCGCGTGGGCGACAACGGCCTCGTCAGCACCATGATCCTGCGCCCGACGCCGGCCGACGATGACGTGCTCGAGATCGAGAACTGGGTGATGAGCTGCCGGGTTTTCGGGCGGCAGCTTGAATTCGAAGCGATGAATGTCGCCGTCGAGGCGGCGCGGGAGCGCGGCGCGAGGGCGCTCATCGCCGATTACATCCCCACGCCCAAGAATGACGTGATCAGCAAGCTTTACCCGAGCCTAGGTTTCGCCGAGATCGATGGACCGGCGCGCGCCAATGGGGCGACGCGCTGGCGCCTCGATCTGGCCGACTACGTCATTCGGAACACTCATATCGTGGGGCAAGAGCAGCAGGATGAAAGATCAAGAGATACTCGCCAAATTCACTCGCATTCTTCGCGACCTCTTGCTCGACGACTCGATCGAGTTGACGATGGCGACGCGGCGTGAGGACGTCCCGAACTGGGACTCGTTCAATTACATCAACTTCATCGTCGCGGTCGAAATGGAGTTCGGGGTGAAGTTCAAGGTGGCCGACATCGAGTCGTTCCCTGACGTCGGGGCAATCGTCAAGCAAACGGCGACGATGCTGGCTTGAGGACGGCGGAAGCTGAGGCGCGTGAGGACGCGCAGGCCGGTCATGCGGCTTGAAATCGTAGGTCTTTGTTCATGGCTTGGATGTTGTCGGGAGAACTAGGCGCTCATGCTGTTTAACTCCCATGAATTCCTGTTCGTGTTTTTGCCGGCGACCCTGATCGGCTTCTTTCTCCTCGGCCGTGTCTCTCGCCAGGCGGCGATCCTGTGGCTGATCCTGACGTCGCTCGTGTTCTATGGCTGGTGGCGGCCGCTCAACATCCTAATTATCGGGCCGTCGATCATCATCAATTACCTCCTGGCGTCCTACCTGCTGCGGTTGAGCCAGAGGGGTGACCAGCCCGGCCTGTCGCGGGCTCTGCTGCTGCTCGGCATACTGTTTAATGTCGCTTTCCTTGGCTTCTTCAAATACGCCGACTTCGTCACCGGCACGATCAACGACGTATTTGGCGCCAATTTTGTTCTGCTGCACATCATCCTGCCGCTCGGCATCTCGTTCATCACCTTTCAGAAGATTGCCTTCCTGATCGACGTTCAGGCCGGCCGGGTGAAAGCCTTCACCTTTCGTGAATATTGCACCTTCGTTCTCTTCTTTCCCCAGCTCATCGCCGGGCCGATCGTCCATTATCGCGAGATGATGCCGCAGTTCGCCGCCGCGACCTGCCGGTTCGACAAGGAGAACTTCGCCGTCGGTCTGACGCTGCTCTTCTTCGGCCTGTTCAAGAAGGGGGTGCTCGCCGACAATATCGCGCCCCTGATCACGCCGATCTATCAGCACTCGGCCGAGGGGGGCCATGCGCCGATGCTGATCGCCTGGCTGGCGGCGGTCGGCTTCACGCTGCAGATTTATTTCGACTTCTCCGGCTATACCGACATGGCGCTCGGGCTTGGCCGGTTCTTCGGCATCAAGCTCCCGCCCAATTTCAACTCGCCGCTCAAGGCGTCGAACATCGTTGACTTCTGGATCAACTGGCACATGACGCTGACGCGGTTCCTCACCGCGTACATATACAATCCGTTGGTGCTGTCGCTGACGAGGCGCAGGCTAACCCAAGGGCGCCCCGGATACAGCGCCCGCAATCCGTCGGTCGGCGCCTTTGTTTCGCTGCTGATGGTTCCCCTGGTCACGACCATGTTCATTTCCGGGCTGTGGCACGGGGCCGGCTACGGATTCGTCATCTGGGGCATTATCAACGGCGTTTATCTGGTCGTGGATCACGGCTGGCGCGTTTACGCCGCGCATCGGTTTCGGGACCGTGCGGCTTACGCCCGCGTCATGAAGCCCATCGGTTTCATCGTGACCTTTGTCGCCTTCACCCTGTCGATGATTTTTTTCCGCGCCACGACGGTTCACTCGGCGATCGATCTTCTGAAGGGCGCGCTGGGGCTCCACGGCTTGGGGCTGCACGGCGCCGCCGCGGTCGCCGCGACCTACGGCACGGACCTGAGGCACGTCCTGATGTGGGTCGCGATCCTGCTGTTTATCGCTCTCGTCTGTCCTAACACATTGCAAATCTTGGCTCCGTACGAACCGGCGCTGGGCGTGAAGCCGGCCGCGACCATGCCGATCATCGGGAAACTTCGCCTTCCGGCATGGGGCCCCTCCCTTCCATGGGCGATCGCCGTGTCGGTCGTCGCCGCGGTTGCGATCTTTTCCATCGGCGGCCCGAGCGAGTTTTTATACTGGCAGTTTTAGCTTTCCGGCGGAAATTGAGGGTTCGCATCCGGAAAGATTCCACGAGTTACGCATAGTGAAGGACGAAATTTATCTCCGGGAGGAACTCCGCGCGGCGGTCGCGCCGCATATGTCCGAAGCTAATGACGTCATTAAGCTTCCTCTCACGACGTTCACGGGCTTGAGTCAACGGACACGGCGGCCTGGAACCGGGACGTGTTAATGTGCGGCGGCGCGGGATGTCAGCGGGGCGCAAGCGACGTCTTCAAATCTACCTAAGCCAAGATTCTCGTTGCGAAGATTGGAATTAACGGTATAAGACCGATAAAATACGGCGATAGGCAAGAACGAGATGGGATCTCCACCGGCGCAACTGATGGATTCCGGGCTGTGCGGGCTTTCACTGGTGGCGGGATATTACCGCATCGCCGGGGATCCGGCGCAGCTCAAGCATCAGCTCGCCTTGACCGGCCGAAACGCGCGGGCTGAAGATATCGTTCGCGGCGCCAACGTTCTTCAGTTGAAGTCGCGCATCCTTCGGAACGTGACCGCCAAGCGCCTCGGCGCCATTCCCTACCCGGCGATCATCGGCCTCAAGGCGGGCGGTTTCGCTGTTCTGGGCGCGGGCCCGGCCAAGGGGATGGCGCGCCTCGTCGATCCCATCGCCCGAACGGCGCAAGAGCTGTCGACAGAGGCGATCGTCGCTCTGTCCTCCGGCGACGTGGTGCTGATCACGCGACGGTTCGCGGGATCGGGCGTCGATCCCAACACATTCGGGTTCCGCTGGTTCTGGCCGTCGATCATCCGTTATCGGCGCGCGCTCGCCCATGTGGTGGTCGCCTCGCTGTTTGTGCAATTGTTCGCTCTCGCGACCCCGATCTTTTTCCAGCTCGTCGTCGACAAGGTTCTGGTTCACAAGGGCATTTCGACCCTGATCGTGTTGGTCATCGGCATGGTGACGCTCGGCTTGTTCGAGACCATCCTGCAGTTCCTGCGCACCTATACCCTGAGTCACACCACGAATCGGATGGACGTGGAGCTGGGCCGGCGCCTGTTCCATCATCTCTTCCGGCTGCCGCTCGCCTATTTTGAGACCCGCGCGGCGGGCCAGACCGTGGCTCGAATGCGCGAGCTCGAGACGATTCGCAGCTTCCTGACCGGGCAGGGGCTGACCTCGCTGCTCGACCTTGTGTTCACCCTCATCTTCTTCGTGGTGATGTTCATCTATTCGGTGAAGCTCACTGTGGTCGTGCTGGCTTCGATACCCGTCTATGTCGTCATCGCCAGTCTCATCCGGCCAGTGCTGCGCGAGCAGATCAACGAGAAGTTCAACCGCGGCGCCCGGTCGCAGCAGTTCCTGGTCGAATCGATCGTCGGCGCGCAGACGCTCAAGGCCGCAAGCGTCGAGCCGATGATGCAGGCGCAATGGGAGGAGCGGCTCGCCGCCTACGTGCGCACCTCGTTCAACGCCGGGATCTCGGGCGCGCTCGGACAGAACCTCATCCAGTACGTGAGCAAGGTCACGACTGCGCTGATCCTCTTTATCGGCGCGCAATCGGTGATGAACGGGTCGATGACGGTCGGCGAACTCATCGCCTTCAACATGATCGCGAGCCAGGTGGTCCAGCCGATCCTGCGGCTGTCGCAATTATGGCAGGATTTTCAGCAGGTGCAGGTGTCGGTCGCGCGCCTCGGCGACATCCTCAACGCCCCGCCGGAGCCTGCGCCGCAGAACCTCTTGACCCTGCCGCCGCCACGGGGCGCGATCGCATTTCGCGACGTGACAATGCGCTATCGGCCCGATGCGGCGGACGTCCTGCGCAACATCTCGCTGTCGATCGAGCCGGGTGAGGTGATCGGCGTCGTTGGTCCCTCGGGCTCGGGCAAATCCACCCTGACCAAGCTCATCCAGCGCCTCTACAGTCCGCAATTCGGTCAGGTGATGATCGACGGCGTCGACGTCGCGCAGCTCGATCCCGGCTGGCTGCGCCGGCAGATCGGGGTGGTGCTGCAGGAGAACATGCTGTTCAACCGCACCATCCACGAAAACATCGCGCTCGGCGACCCGGCAATGCCGCGCGTGGTGGTGATGCACGCGGCAAAACTCGCAGGCGCGGACGAGTTCATCGCCCAGCTGCCGCAGGGCTACGACACGATGATCGAGGAACGCGGCGCCAATCTCTCCGGCGGCCAACGGCAGCGCATCGCCATCGCCCGGGCTCTGGTGACCAATCCCCGCATTCTCATCCTCGACGAAGCGACCTCGGCGCTCGACTATGAGAGCGAGCGGATCATCCAGGACAACATGCGCTCGATCGTGCGCGGGCGCACCGTCATCATCATCGCCCATCGCCTGGCGGCGGTTCGCCCCTGCACCCGGATTGTGGGCATGTTCAGGGGCCAGATCGTGGAGGTTGGCGGGCACGAAGAACTGCTCGACCGCAAGGGGGGGCTCTATGCTCGGCTCTGGGCGCTGCAATCGGACCAGGCGAGGGTGAGGGCGCCGGCATGAACGAGCGCGCCGCGCCGCCCCCCGAGGCGCCTCCGCCCCCATCGCCGCCCCGGCCGTCACGGCCGGCGCTTCCCGCCGTCACGGGCCGGGACCGCGAATTCCTGCCGGCCGCGCTTGAAATCCTGGAGACGCCGCCCCCGCCGCTGCCGATCGCGCTCATCGCGACGATCAGCGCCTGTGCGCTGGCGGCGCTGATCTGGTCGTATTTCGGCCGGCTGGACGTTCACGCGACGGCGCCGGGCAAGATCGAGCCGGTCGGCTACGCCAAGGTGATCGAGCCGCTCGATCCAGGCAAGGTCGCCGCCATCCATGTCGTGAGGGGCCAGGCGGTCAAGGCGGGCGATTTGCTGCTGGAGCTCGATCCGGCGGAAGCCAGGGCCGACGCTACGAGCGCCAAGGATGCGCTTGACGCCAGTCTGGCCGAGGTGGCGCGGCGCCGTTACGCGATCGACGCCGTCCGGGCGGCGCAGATCGACGGGCAGGGCGCGCGGGATCGGCTTGACGCGCGCAGCCAGGAAGAGGCGCCGACGGTCGACTCCGCTCCAGTCGAGGATCTCGCCGGAGAGCCGGTGCTGCAGGTCGCCTGGGGCGCCGCTGTGCCCGAACAGTTCCGCTTGCGCCAGGAAGCCGTGCTGCGCGCCGATCTAGCCCAGCTTTCCGACCAGCTCAAGGCGCTCGACAGACAGATGGCTGAGAAGCTCGCGACGCAGAAGCGCCTCAACATGAGCATCGCCTTCCAGAACACGCTGATGGAGACCTTGAACCAGCGCGTCTCGACCCGGCAGCAGGCGATCGACCTCAACGTCGGCACCAAGATCGATCTCTATAACGCCAAGGAGGAACTGGAGAAGTCACAAGCCGCGCTCGCCTCCGACCAGGGGCAGCTGATCGAGACCGACGCGGCGGTCCGCTCGGTGCGCAGCGAGAAGGCCAAGGCCATTTCCCAGTTCATCGCCGACAACGAGAACAAGCTCGCAGACGCTGCGCGCAAGGCGGACGAAGCGCGTTCATCGCTCGCCAAGGCGGACGCGCGCCTTGCCCGCACGCGCCTTTATGCGCCGACCGACGGCGTCGTTCAGCAGATGGCCGTCACGACGGTCGGCCAGGTCGTCACCACCGGCCAGCAGCTCATTGTGCTGACGCCGATCGGCGGCAAGCTTCAGGTCGAGGCGCTGGTGGCGAACCTCGATATCGGCTTCATCAAGCCGGGCCAGGACGCGGTGATCAAGGTCGACGCCTTCCCCTTCACCCGGTTCGGCGCCCTGCATGGCAAGGTCGTTAACATCGCCTCCGCCGCCGTCGCCGAGCAGGACGCCAAACGGGCGCTGGCCAACGCGACCGCCTCGGCCAACGTGGCGCCCGAGCAGCCCAGCGCTCCCGGGCAGCCTGAAAGCTTCGTTTTTCCGGTGACCGTTTCGCTCGACGAAAGCGCGATGAAAATCGACAATGCGAACATACCTTTGACTCCGGGCATGACCGTCACCGTTGAAATCAGGACGGACTCCCGGCGCGTCCTCGACTATCTGCTTTCGCCCTTGGCCAAAATCGGATCGGAAGCCTTGAGGGAGCGGTAGGAGGGGCCTCTTCCAACCGGATCGAGGGTCGGGCGCGAGGGCAGGGCGGTCCCGGTCTCTGCGATCGGCGCGCCAAGGTCCTTTCTCCCCCAGGAAAAGGGTCGCTAGCGCTCTGAATTAGCGAGTCCGAATCGAGCCTTTTCAACGGCTTGCGGGGCGATTAGCGAGTCACTCGGGCCTGGGCCTTCGAGCGCCAGCGGCGCCTCGACGGGCGGCGGAAGCCGGCGCGGCTCAGGTTCCTCGCGTTCCTCTCGCGGCCGGGAAGCAGCGGCGAATCCGTGATAGCGGTCAAGCTCGCGGACGATTTTTACCACCCGATCGACCGCCTCGAAGTTCGCACCCGCTTTGGGCCCGTGCATCGCGGTGAAAGACACGAGCAACGCTTCGTTGAGCCTGCTGACCTGAACGGCGAGGAATTCGGCCGGAGGCTGCGGCATACGTTCAGCAAGGACCTCGCGCACGACATTGCGCATCCGCTTGAGCGTAAGGCCCTCGCTGGCCGCGATCTCCGGCACCGAAGCGCCGCGATTGAGGAGACCCACGATCCGCTCTTCGCGCTGGACCTTTTCGCACCGGGTGGCTCTTCGCGACCCCGATGACCCGCCCCGCCGAGGGAAGTTGCGGGACGGCGTTTCGGCAGAACCAGACTTCGGGATTTCGCGCATTACCATAAGAACAAATATAGAACATAGCGGCCGTCTGGCAAGAAAATGTCGATCTCGGGTAAAAGCCGACTCCCGCACGGGGCGCCAATTCTGAGGCCAGCGAATTTGCCTTATTGCGCACCGCGCCCTGCGGGCCGCTTTTCGCGGGCACGACAGCGGGCGGAGGGTTCGCCTCAAGTCGCGCGATTGGCCCCGCGCCCGCCTGAGGCCATATCGCCCTCCGGGGCCGGCTCTTCGGCTATTTCCTCCAATTCCGCCATGGTCTGTTCGACCGTCCGATGATGCGGCTCCTCGTACCAGACGGAGGCGACCCTCTCGATGTCGCTCGCGCTCACGCCCACATGCATGACCTGCGGCCGCTGCGATTCCAGGAACTCGTTGACGGCGTCCTCCAGCGACTTGATCGGCGTGGTCACGCCCTGTGAAAATAGCTTCACCCGCATTGCTTAACTCCGATAAGGGTTTGTCGCCTTGGCGAAAGGGCCCCCTTTTCGCAGCGGAAGGCGCGCGCTCCAAGCCTGATCTTAAGCCCCAAGCCTGATCTTAAGCCCACGCGGTTCGTTGGAACGATTTTGGCGCCTTGCGCGTTTCCCGCCCTCAGCCTCCGGGGTCGACTCATGAAATTGTTCCGGTGCCAAGCGTGCGACAACATCATCTACTTCGAGAATCGAACCTGCGGCCGCTGCGGCCATCGGCTCGCCTATGTTCCCGAGGTTGAGACCCTGAAGGCGGTTGAGCCGGCGGGCGGGGAATCCTGGGCGCCTTTGCAGGCCGACGGCGTTCAGCGCCGTTTCTGCGCCAACGCGGACTACGACGTCTGCAATTGGCTGACGGCGGCGGGCGGTCAGGACCGTCTCTGCATCGCCTGCCGGCACAACGATACGATTCCCGATATCTCTCAAGCCTCCCATCTCGTCGCCTGGCGCGACATCGAGCTCGCCAAGCACCGGCTGTTCTACAGCCTCCTGCGCTGGAAACTGCCGCTCAAGACACGCGCCGAAGACCCCGCCCACGGGCTGGCGTTCGAATTCCTCGCCGATCCGCCCCATCCCTCCGGCCCCAAAGTGATGACGGGACACGACGACGGCGTGGTGACGATCGCGCTGGCGGAAGCCAACAGCGCCGAGATCGAGAAGCGCCGGGCGGAACTGGCCGAGCCTTATCGCAGCCTGCTCGGCCATTTCCGCCACGAGGTCGGACACCACTATTGGGACATTCTCGTCCGCGACGGCGGCAGGCTCGAACAATGCCGCGCGACGTTCGGGGACGATACCCAGGATTACGAGGCGGCGCTCAAGCGCCATTACGAGCAGGGTCCGCCGGCGGATTGGCCCGAGCGCTTCGTCTCAGCCTACGCGACCTCCCATCCTTGGGAGGATTTCGCCGAGACCTGGGCGCATTATCTGCACATCGTCGATACGCTCGAGACCGCGAACGCTTTCGGGGTCCGGATCGCCCCGGCCGTGGACAGGGAGGGGGCGCATTTCGCCAAGCTCGACTTTGACCCTTATGTGGAAGGCCCGATCGACCATATCGTCGAATCCTGGACGCCCTTCGTCGTCGCCATGAACAGCGTCAATCGGGCGATGGGCCGGCCCGATCTTTATCCGTTCGTCATCGCGCCCGCGGTGGTGGAGAAATTGCGCTTCATTCACGATCTGGTGCGCGGGTTGGCGGCGCGAACCGACGCCCACACAGTGGGCGAGCGGGTGGTCGCGCAGGCCGTCGGCGAGGCGGTGGAGATTTAAGCTAGAGCCAAGACGCGATGATCGGAACCGATCATCGCCCTATGGCGCGAAGCGCGAACGCGCGCCCTTGTGGCGTTGAGCGCGATCAGTCGCGCTGATCTTGCCGCTGCTCCCGGAAAGAGCGGCCTCAGGGCGCCGAGACGCCGGCGCCCTGTTCGCAGCCGGCCTCGCTTACTTGCCGAGCGCCTTGTCGGTTACCGCCGTGGTATAGGCGCCGGTCGGCTCCTTGGTGATCACCGGGTCGGAGCCGCCGGTGAGCAGCGTCTTGACCGTGCGCTCGTAATCGGCCTTGTCGAGGCGCCCGTCGGAGCCTTCCGTCAGCTTGTTGATCTCGCCCATCATCTGCGTCTGGTGATGCTCCGTCTGGGCGCCGGACGTGTCGTTGTCGAGCACGATCTTGACTGCCTCCTCGGGATGGGCGCGGGCGTAGTCCCAGCCTTTCATCGAGGCCTTCACGAACCGGGCCATCTTGTCGACGAAAGCCGGATCCTTGAGCTTGTCCTCCATCGCATAGAGGCCGTCCTCGAGCGTCGAGACGCCCTCGTCCCCGTATTTGAACACCACGAGCTGCTCGGGCTTGTAGCCGGCGTCGAGCACCTGGAAATATTCGTTGTAGGTCATGGTCGAGATGCAGTCGGCCTGCTTCTGCAGGAGCGGATCGACGTTGAAGCCCTGCTTCACCACCTTAACCCCGTCCGGCGAGCCGTCAGTCTTGAAGTGCAGCTTGCCCATCCAGTTCAGGAACGGATATTCGTTGCCGTAGAACCAGACGCCCAGCGTGCGGCCCTTGAGGTCCTCGGGCTTCTTGATGCCGGTGTCGGCGCGGCAGGTGAGCTCGAGCCCGGAATGCTTGAACGGCTGGGCGATGTTGACCAAGGGCTCGCCCTTTTCACGCGCGGCGAGGGCGGCGGGCATCCAGTCGACGATCACATCGGCCCCGCCGCCAGCGATCACCTGCTCGGGCGCGACGTCGGGCCCGCCCGGCTTGATCGTGACGTCGAGCCCCTCGTCCTTGTAGAAGCCCTTGTCCTTGGCGACGTAATAGCCGGCGAACTGCGCGTCCGCGACCCATTTGAGCTGCAGTGTGACCTTGTCGGCCGCCTGTGCGCCGCTCGCGGCCGCCAGCGCCGCGACGCCGGCGAGTGTGAACATGATCGATTTCATTTGTGCGCGCTCCCTGTTGAACCCGATGTTCTCCGCCGCCTAATGACTACCGCATGCGGTGGAAAGCTCAAGCCTCCTTCGCCCGATAGGAGGCGTGCCAGAAGGTGACGCGCCGCTCGACGCCTGCGACCAGCGCATAGAACAGCGACCCGGTCAGCGCGGCGACGACGATCGTCGCCCAGACCATGTCGATGCTGAGATGCCCGACCTCGGTCGAAATGCGGAAGCCCATGCCCACGATCGGCGTGCCGAAGAACTCGGCCACGATCGCGCCGATCATGGCCAGCGTCGTATTGATCTTCAGCGCATTGAAGATGAACGGCAACGCCGCGGGCAGGCGAAGCGAAAGCAGCGTCTGCCAGTAGTCGGCGGCGTAGGTGTTCATGAGATCCCGCTCCATCGCGCCCGCGCTTTCGAGCCCCGCGACCGTGTTCACCAGCATCGGGAAGAAGGTCATCACCACGACGACCGCGGCCTTCGAAGGCCAGTCGAAGCCGAACCACATCACCATGATCGGCGCGATGCCGACGATCGGCAGCGCGGAAACGAAATTGCCGATCGGCAGGAGACCGCGCTGCAGGAACTGCGAGCGGTCGATCAGGATTGCGACGCCAAGCCCCGCGGCGGAGCCGATCGTGTAGCCCGCGAGCACGCCTTTCATCGTCTGAACGAGATCGACCCAGAGCGTCGGCAGCGAGGAGAAGAAGCGCGCCATGATGGCGGTGGGGGCCGGAAGGATGACCTGCGGCACCCCGCCGATCCTGACGACCGCCTCCCAGAGGGCAAGCACCGCCGCGCCAAACACGATCGGCGGGACGAGAGGGCCAAGGCGGCGCGCGATCATCTCAAGAAACCCATGCGCCGTTCGACCGCCTGCCCCGCGAAGCCGATGAGGCCGACCAGCACGGCCGACATCGCAGCGCCTACGAACAACGCCGCCCAGATCTGAACCGTCTGCCCATAGTAGGAGCCGGCGAGCAGCCGGGCGCCGATGCCGCCGTCCTCGCTTTTCGTCACTTCGGCGACGATGGCGCCGACCAGCGCGGCCGCCGCGCCAACCTTCATGCTGGCGAAGAAGAAGGGCGCGCTTGCGGGCGCGCGAAGCTTCAAGAAAGTTTGCGCGCGGGTCGCCGAATAGGTGCGCATGAGATCGAGATGCAGCGGGTCGGGCGAGCGGAAGCCCTTGACCATGCCGACAGTGATCGGGAAGAAGCAGAGATAAGCGGCGATCGCCGCCTTGGGCGCGATCCCGGTAATGTTGAACTGGCTGAGGATCACCACGATCATCGGCGCGAGCGCGATGATGGGAATGGTCTGCGAGGCGACGATCCACGGCATCATTGAGCGTTCGAGCCAGCCGACGGAGACGATCATGACGGCGAGCGCAACCCCGAGCGCACCGCCGGCGATAAAGCCGATCAGCGTCTCCTGGAGCGTGATCCATCCGTGATAGACGAGGCTGCGCTTCGACGTCGGCGCGGTCGCGAAGACGAGCTTGTAAAGTTCGCTCACGATCTGGTGGGGCGCCGGCAGCTTCGGCCGCTCCATGTTGAGCGAGCCGGCGATAAGATCCTGCGTGGAATAGTCCGTGCGGCCGGCATTGGCGAACTGGTCACGCTGAAGCGGCGCGTTGAGAAGAGCCGCCGCGACATACCAGACCGCGAGAATGGCGAGAACGACCGTGGCGATGGGCAGCGCGGATTTCATCAGTGTCGGCGACCCTCATCCGGCGCTTCGCGCCACCTTCTCCCCAGGGGAGAAGGGGTGCGCCTTTCCTTCTCCCGTGGGGAGAAGGTGGCCGACGGAAGTCGGCCGGATGAGCGTGTTCGCAGGGAGTTACCCGTCATACGAATGCCCCTCCCGCAACCCGCGCCGCACGCGGTTGGCGACGGCGATGAACTCGGGCGTCTCACGAATCTCGAGCGTGCGGTCGCGGGGGAAATTGCATTCGATGACGTCGGTGATGCGGCCCGGCCTCGGCGACATGACAACGATGTGGGTCGACAGGAACACCGCTTCCGGTATCGAGTGGGTGACGAACAGGACTGTCTTGCCGGTCACTTCCCACAGGCGCAGCAATTGCTGGTTCAGCATGTCGCGCACGATCTCGTCGAGCGCGCCGAACGGCTCGTCCATCAGGAGAAGATCGGGATCGAACGAGAGCGCTCGCGCGATCGAGGCGCGCTGCTGCATGCCGCCCGACAATTGCCAGGGATATTTGCCGCCGAAGCCGGAGAGGTTGACGAGTTCGAGTCCCTTGGCGACGCGCGCCTCGCGGTCCGCCTTGCTGAAGCCCATGATTTCGAGCGGCAGCGCGATATTGCGGGCGACCGTGCGCCATGGATAAAGCGCCGGCGCCTGAAACACATAGCCGTAGGCGCGCCCAGCGCGCGCCTCGCGTGGGCTCATGCCGTTGACCCGGATGCTTCCGCTGGTCGGCGCTTCGAGATCGGCGACGGCGCGCAGGAGCGTCGTCTTGCCGCAGCCCGAGGGTCCGATGAAGGCGACGAAGTCGCCGCGCGCGATCTTCAAGTCGACGTTGCTGAGCGCCTGCACGGGGCCGTCGGCGGTGTCGAAGCTAAGCGAAAGCCCGTTGATCTCAATCGCCGAGGCCGCACCCGGCGCCTTGCCGCCGTCCGGCTTGAGCCTGGGAGCCGCCGCTACGTCCATCGCCGATCCGACTCTCTAGCGCGCAACGCCCGCCACCGCAGTGAACTCCTTATAGCGCTTGAGCGCCCGTGCGTCCGCGGGGAACGGTTCGCGCCCGATGAAGCGGCCGCGCCCAAGCTCGGCCTGCACCACGCCGTCCCGGAACACGACTTCGCCGCGCGAGAGCGTGTAGCGCGGCAGGCCCGTCACCTTGGTTCCCTCGAACACGTTGTAGTCGATCACCGAAACCTGCGACCGCGCGGAGATGGTCTTGTTCGCCTTGGGATCCCAGACGGCGATGTCGGCGTCCGCGCCCGGCAGAATCGCGCCTTTGCGCGGATAAATGTTGAGAATGCGCGCGATATTGGTCGAGGTCGCCGCGACGAACTCGTTCGGCGTGAGGCGGCCCGTCTCGACGCCATAGGTCCACAAGACCGGCATCCGGTCCTCAAGCCCGCCGGTGCCGTTCGGGATCTTGGTGAAGTCGGTCAGGCCCAGCTCCTTCTGCTTGGTGGTGAAGGCGCAATGGTCGGTCGCCACCACTTGCAGCGAGCCGGCGCGCAAGCCGTTCCACAGGTCGTCCTGATGGATCTTGTCGCGGAACGGTGGCGACATGACGCGGCGCGCCGCGTGCTTCCAGTCCTTGTTGTAATACTCGCTTTCGTCGAGCACGAGATGCTGGATCAAGGGCTCGCCATAGACGCGCTTGCCGAGAGCGCGGGCACGGCGGATCGCCTCGTGCGCTTGCGTGCAGGAGACGTGAACAATGTAGAGCGGCGCGCCCGCCTGATCGGCGAGCATGATCGCGCGATTGGCGGCTTCGCCCTCGACTTCGGGCGGGCGCGACAGCGCGTGGCCCTCCGGCCCGGTGATCCCCTTGGCCATGTAATGCTTCTGCAGCGCGGCGACCACTTCGCCGTTCTCGGCGTGGACGAGCGGCATCGCGCCGAGCTCGGCGCAGCGCGAGAACGAAGCGAACATCTGCTCGTCATCGACCATCAGCGCGCCCTTGTAGGCCATGAAGTGCTTGAACGTGGTGACGCCTGCCTTGACCACCTTGGCCATGTCCTCGCGCACCGCGTCGTCCCAGTAGGTGATACACATGTGGTAGGAATAATCGGCGACGGCGTCCTTCGAGCGCTTCTGCCAATCGGCAAACGCCTCCATCAGCGGCTGATTGCGGTTGGGGATGCAGAAGTCGAGCACCATCGTGGTGCCGCCGGAGAGCGCCGCTTTCGTGCCGCTTTCGTAATTGTCGGCCGAGTTCGTGCCCATGAAGGGCATGTCGAGATGGGTGTGGGGATCAATCCCCCCTGGGAGAACGAAACAGCCTTTGGCGTCGAGCGTGCTGTCGCCCCTGAGGCCCTCGCCGATCGCCTTGATCGTCTCGCCCTCGATGAGGACATCGGCCTTGTAGCTGCGGTCTGCGGCGACGATCGTTCCGCCTTCGATGACGAGCGACATTTTAATCTCCCAATCCTTTTATTCCGCGCGCCGATCCGCCGCCGCTCGGCCGCCGCCTGCGGTCACGACACGATTTCGGCCTTCTCCAAAACGGCGTGCATGAGAACGTTGGTCCCCGCGGTCGCCCAGTCCGGCTTGATGGCTTCGCTTTCGTTGTGGCTGACGCCGTCGACGCAAGGCGTGAAGATCATCGACGTCGGCGCGACCCGCGCCATATAGCAGGCGTCATGGCCCGCGCCCGACACGATGTCGCGATGCGAATAGCCGAAATGCTCGGCCGCCCGCCGCACCGCCTCGACGCAAGCCGGATCGAAGGGAACGGGCGGGTAGTAGAAGATCTGCTTGAGGTCGCAGGCGAGCCCGATCTTGTCGGCGATCGCCTTCACGCCCTCGTGCAGGGCGGCGTCCATCTCGCTTAGCGTCACGTCGTCGGGATGGCGGAACTCGCTGGTCATGAAAACTTCGCCCGGGATCACGTTGCGCGAGTTGGGGTAGAGGTTGAGCATGCCGACAGTCGAGACGGCGAGCGGCGCCTTGGAAAGTCCGATCCTGTTGACGAGTTCCACGATCCGGGCGGCGCCGAGCAGCGCGTCCTTTCTGCGCGGCATCGGGGTCGACCCGGCATGGCTCTCGAATCCGGTCAGGCGAATTTCGTACCAGCGCTGCCCTTGTCCGTGAGTGACGACGCCGACGTCGATCGACTCGTCCTCAAGGATCGGCCCCTGCTCGATATGCAGCTCGAAGAAGGCGTGAACGGGATGCGCGCCCACAGGCTCGTCGCCCTTGAAGCCGATGCGCATGAGTTCATCGCCAAGCGCCTTGTCGTCGGCGTCCTTGCGCGAATAGGCGAACTCCTTGGTATAGACGCCAGCGAAAACGCCCGACGAGATCATCGCCGGGGCGTAGCGCGAACCTTCCTCGTTGGTCCAGTTGGCGACCTCGATCGGGCGCCGGGTGCGGATATTGAGGTCGTTGAGCGAGCGCACGACCTCGAGCGCGCCGAGCACGCCAAGCGCGCCGTCGTACTTGCCCCCTGTCGGCTGGGTGTCGAGATGGCTGCCCATCATGACCGGAGCGAGCGAATTGTCCTCTCCCGGACGGCGCGCGAACATGTTGCCCATCTCGTCGACCGTGACCGAGCAGCCGGCGGATTCGCACCATTCGCGGAACAAGAGGCGCGACTGGCGGTCGAGGTCGGTCAGGGTCAGGCGCCTGACGCCGCCCTTCGGAGTTGCGCCGATTTTCGCCATCTCCATGAGCGAGTCCCAAAGCCTCGCTCCGTCGATGCGAACATTCGACAAATCGGCCATTCCCAAGGCGCTCCAATCAGGTCGGCTAACGCTTATTATAGCTTTGACCAAATGGTCAAATGACGTACCTTCAGGCGCGCCGCCGACCGTATTGCGCCCGCCGCCGCCGGATCCAGCGCCTTGACGCCGACCGGCGACACGCGCGAGAAGCGCGACCGTTCGGAGGAAGCTCATGGCGCGGCGAAAGCCGAGACCGACCATTCGGGAGGAGAACGAACGCGCGCTCATCGAGGCTGCCGAATGGGTGTTCGCCGAGCAGGGATTTAAGGGCGCGACCACCGCGGCGATCGCACGGCGCGCCGGCGTGCCGAAGGCGAACCTGCATTATTATTTTCCGACCAAGGAGGGGCTCTATCGCTCGGTGATCGAACGCGTGCTGACGGCCTGGCTCGCGGCCGCTTCCTCGTTCGATACGAGCGACGACCCGACGCTCGCGCTATCGGCCTATATCGGCGCGAAAATGGACCTCGCGCGCTTGATGCCGCTCGCGAGCCGCATCTGGTCGGCCGAGATCATGCGCGGGGCGCCGATCATCCAGGATTTCCTCGACACGACGCTGACCGAATGGGTCGCGTCACGCGAGCGGGTGGTCAGGCGGTGGATCGCCGCCGGCAAGCTTAAAGCCATCGAGCCGAGATTCCTGTTCTACATGATCTGGGCGACGACGCAGCAATACGCCAACGCCGCGCATGAGATGGCGACGCTGAACGGCGGCGCTCCGCTCAGCGACAAGGCGTTTCAACGCGCGAAATCGGAGGCGATCGAGATCATCCTGCGCGGGGTTGCCGCATGACGTTCACGATTGAAAGGCAGAGTGGCTCCGTTCGGCCTGCATGCGAAGCGCACAAGGAGCCGCGCCGATGAGACACATGGCCCTTCTGCCTATGGCGCTTGGCGCGGCGTTTGCCGGCTCCGTCGCCGGGTGCCAAACCGAGAGCCGCAACCTTCCGAGGATAACGATGCAACAGGTGAGCCAGATCCCCGCGAGCCAGCTGCCGACAAGGTTCATCGATCCCGGCAACCCTTATGGGTATCCCTACAATGTTCACGAAACGGACGGACTGAGCCGCAATCCGGACGATTGCGCGCGATGGGGCTGCATCGACGTCGGCGGCGCCAGGTGATGCGGACATAGAGCTGTCGCGGGCGAAATAGCCGGCGGAACGGGACGTTCGCCCAACCGGGCGCGCGGCTGGCAAGCGTACGCGCGCCGGCGAGAGCGGGCGCCTGACGCGTCATTTGGATTGCGCTTCCGCTGAGGTCTTGGCGCTTCTGGCGTTGGTTCCGCATCGGCGGGCGGTAGGCCCTCGCCTTCAACAGCCTGGAGCAAGCGTTATATATATTGACATATAACGATGTCCTCCTCACGATCGGCTGAAGCCGACTCGCGTCTTGGCCTCGGCAAGGCGGAGGCTGTCATATGGGGATCGGGGGCGATCATGAAAGCGTTTTGCCTTGCCGCGCTGGCGAGCGTCGGCTTTGCTAATTTGGCCGCCGCGGCCGACATCTTGCCGACCCCGAGGTCAGCGCCCGCGGCCACGCAAAACTGCTTCGCCAGCGTCTGGGCCTATCTCGATTCCACCGCCGCCGATTGCCCGTTGTCCTACGGGCCCTTCACCGTCTACGCGACGCTCGACGCGGGCCTCATGTACAACACCAACGGGGCGCCCTCGAGCCCGGCCTTCGTCAACGGCACCCAGGGCCTGATCAGCAAGCAGAGCAACGGCTCGAAATGGCTTTGGTCGCCAAACAACATCAACCAGTCCGTCATCGGCCTCAAGATGTCGCAGCCGCTTGCCTATGGCTGGTCGCTGGTCGGCACGCTGGAAGCGGGTTTCGATCCGTTGTCCGGCTACCTGTCCAATTCCCAGCGCGCGCAAGTGATGAACAACGGCAAGGCGCTCGTCCTGCAGAGCGCGAATGGCGACTCGAGTCGCGCTGGCCAATGGGACAATTCCCAGTTCTTCCTCGGCTTCAGCAACAAGACCTATGGCACGCTGACCGGCGGCCGGGTCAACGCCCTCACGCTCGACGGGCTGATCGCCTACGATCCTATGGGCAGCGCCTACGCCTTCTCGCCGTTCGGCTTCACCGGCATGTATGCGGGCTTCGGCGATACTGAGATTGCGCGCTCCAACACGGCGATCAAATATCGAGGCAGTTTCGGCGACTTCCGCATCGCAGGACTCGCTCAGGTCGGAGGCTACAACCAGGGCAACGGCTCATCGCAAATGTGGCAGGGCCAGGTCGGCGGCGACATTCATAACCTCTATGGCGGCACGCTCTCGCTCGACTTTGTCGGCAGCTACGCCGTGGACGCGGCCAACACCTCGCTGTTCACCACTCCGATCCCGAAATTTTATTCCGTCGACGACCTCAAAGCCACGCTGTCCAACAACACCGGATTCCTGGCGCTGGCGAAGTACACCTGGGGACCGGCGCAGGTCTTTGGCGGCTGGGAACTGTTCCGGCAGGCCAACCCCTCGAACGACTATCCGAACGGCTTCAAGACCATCGCCAACTATAACGTGCCGGGCAACATCATCGACAACAAGGCGTTTCCAACCGTCTGGATCACGACGACCGCCTATGACAACAATCGCCTCTACAACACCCTATGGGCCGGGCTCAAATACGCGGTCAACGGTCGGCTCGACGTGATGGGCGCGATCTACTACGCTTGGCAGAACGACTATGCGACCACGCCCTGCACCGGCCAGGGCGTCCACATTTCGAGTGGCGCGTGCTACGGCACGTTTGACGCGTTCTCGCTGATGATCGACTACCGGCCGGTCAGGCGCGTCGACCTCTACGCTGGCGTATCGTTGTCGAACGTCTATGCGGGTCTCGCCAACGGCTACCAGCAGACGCAGAACATCGACCCGACCGTGGGCGTGCGGATCAAGTTTTAATCGCGCTGCCTCACACAAGAACCAAGACCGTGTTGGTCGTCCGGTCGAAGGCGTGCGGTGGCTTCAGAATTGCACCCTAACCCCGATCGTTGGCGCGAAGTTGACGCTATTGAGATAGCCGCTCGCCAACCCCCCGGTCACCTGCGACCACATGAAACCGCCGTAGGCGGTGACTCGCTTGGACGGGCGATAGGCGATCATGGCGGAATACGCATTCAAAGCGCCCCGGCAGCGCGAATCGGAGAGGCCGCTGTCGCTGCAGGGGCTCGTGTTGTAGTCGTTCTGGTCGTAACGATAGTAAGCGGCGGCGATGTCGACATTGTCGCGAAGCGCGTATTTGACGCCGGTCCAGAAGATCCTCAGGATCTTGTGTTCGTTATAGGCGGTTGCGTTCACGAAGCCGGCCGGGACTGGATAGTTGCCGATGGCGGTGAAGCCATTCGGATAGGCGTCGCTCGGGTTGGCGAACAGAATGTATTCCCAGCCGGCGTAAATCGTCGCGCGGTCGAATTCGTATCGCGCTCCCGCCATGCCGCTCGCCTTGTCGGAAAGGGAGGCTTTGAGACCGTTCAGGGGCACGCCCTCGGGCAGAGGATACTCGCCGAAATTGGAAAGCGAAACGGCGTCCTTCACCTTCTGGCCGACGAGATCGAGCGTCAGCGGGCCGAAACGTCCTTCGACCTCGGTCGAGACCGCGCCGTTCGAGCCGTTGCCTTGATCGAAGCCGCCGAACTGATAGAGCGCCGAGAAGCGCAGGGGCCCCGCGTCCACCTGATATTTCACCGATGTGTTGTAGCGGGCGTTCTCGGTGTCTCCGCCTCCCGAGACCGTGCTCGACACGCCGATCACCGAGAAGGCCGGCGCCGCGCTCATGGCGTCATAGTCGCCGAGGCCCTGCAGGATCAGGGAGTTCTGCCGCCCTGCCGTCAATTGACCGAAGGTCGGATGGCTGAGCCCGGCATAGGCCTGTGTGTTGAACAATTGCCCCGCGCGACTGGAATCGCCGTTCGCGGTCTGCTGATCGAGGGGCGTCGTGTTGTTTTGAACCAGCGACTTCGGGCCGTTGGCGCGCTGCAAGGTGTAGGGGTCGAAGCCGTTCTGGAGGTTGAAAACGAGCGACCAGTCGGACGCGATCGGCTCCTTGCCCTTGACGCCGATATAGGACTGCCCAAGCCCGTTCGGCGCGATCGAGATCTGCGATCGACGCCCGTTCTTCTTGATGAGCGTGTTGACCCCGTTCGGGTAGTTGCCGTTGAAGGGCGCGCCATGCGACTCGTAGCCCGCGCCATAGTCGAGCCTCCCATAGAGCGTGACGCCCTTCCACGAGAGCGGGCAATCGTCGGAACCGCTGGTCAAAAAGTCATAGACGCTGGCGAAGCAGGGCTTCGCCGCAGGCGCCGCCAGCGGAGGGAGCGCCGGCTGCTGGCTCGGCAGATCCGCAGCGCCCGCTTCCCATGTCGAGAGCGCAACCGAGGCGAAAAACGGGATGGCGGAGCAGGGTGACCTGATCAATCGCGCCTTAAGGGTAAGGATTCTATGACCACGCATATTGTACGTGCCGATTGGAATGGCGCCAGCAAGAAGTCAACTTGACGGAAGAAAGCGTGTTTGGCCTGGCGCTGTCCAGTTGACGCGCTCATCGGCGAGTCCTTTACCGGGCGCCTTTCCCTCAGTCGCCTGATGTCGCGATGTCAGGGTTACGCGTCCATCTATGCGGTCGGCGCGGCCGGCGATCGCTCGCCAGGATCGCGCGCGAGGCCCTCGGCGCAAAGGTCCGTATTGTGTGTCGCGCGCCAGAACGCCCTCGGCCCTGGCTCCGAAACCGGATGGGGCGCGTGACGCGCGCAGATCCCAGCGTGGGCCCACCACGCCATGGGCATGTCGCCGCGGTCGATCGGATGGAGGCCGCCCTCGGAATGGCGCCAATAAAGGCAGTCCGCGCAACGCGCGCCGATCAAGCGCGGTTCGGCTGCGCGGCCTTCGCCGCACCACTGCCAGCCGTGCGTCTGGGGCCAGTGCGCGGCTTCTGCGGGGGTCACCGACGCCTGCGGCGCATGCCGGAAGCAGACCCCTTCGTTCTCCCTCAGTTTGCGCCAGAAGGCGCAAGCCGCGCAATTGTCGGGTCTCGCCGCCCCCTCACTCATCGCCTCCTCCCTCGCTTAAGGCTTTAGAGCACGCTGCGATTCGATGGATCCGAGTATGCTCCAGATTCGTCGATTGCGCCCGCGGTTTCGCGAAAGACCGGCCTCCGCTGGTTCGTGAGCCGTGCTTCAGTCCGCGAGATAGGGTGCAAAACCCGGTCGCGCGCGGGGTTCGGGCGGGGGGACTGTCCACCCGCCGCCCAGCGCCAGCATCAGGCCGATATCTGCGGCCAATTGGCGCGTATGCAGCACGATCGCGAGCCGTTCCGCCTCGAGTGCGGCGCTCTGGGCCGTCACCACGTCGAGATACGAGGACGCCCCGTCGCGGTAAAGGGTGAGCGACAGGTCGGCAGCCCTGCGCGCCGCCGTCGCCGCCGTCGTCGTCTGATTATATTCCTCCGCCAGCCATCGCAGCGACGACAGCTCGTCCTGGATCTCCTTCATGGCGCGCAGAACCGTGGACCGATAACCCTCCGCCGCCTCGGTGAATTGCGCCTTGGCGACCGCAAGCTCGGCCTGGCGGAGCCCCGCGTCGAACAGCGGGATGTCGATCGACGGTCCGATGGTTCCCAACAGATTATGCGGATTGAAGAGCCTGAAATTGGTGTCCTGCGTTCCGCCAAGCGCCAGGAATGAGACTCTCGGAAAGAAATTGGCGCGCGAAGCGCCGATCAGTTCGCTCGCCGCGGCGGTCTGCCGTTCAGCCTGGGCGACGTCGGGGCGCCGGCGCAGCACATCGGCGGGCACGGCGCCTGGGGGCCTCGGCAACGGCAGCCGCGCCGAAGAGCGCGACACCGAAAACGAGGCCGCCGACTTGCCGACGAGAGCCGCGATCGAGTTCTCGAGGGTCGCGCGATTGAGCAGGAGATCGGACAGTTGCGCCTCGGCGGAGCTCAGTTGGGCTTGGGCGCGGTCGACGTCGACCGGCGAGGCGATGTTTGCGGCGAGCCGGTCCTGGGTGAGCTTGAGGGCCGAGCGGTAAATGGCGATCGTATCGGAAAGAAGCTTGGCCTGATCGTCGAAGCCGCGCAGATTGACGTAGTCGCGCGCCAGTTCGGCGTGCAATTCCAGTTTCGCATCGGCCAGCGCGTCGGCGCTTGCTTCGGCCGTCGCGTTCGCGGAAGCCACGATGTCGCGCACCCGTCCCCAGATATCGATCTCGTAGGCCGTCTGCGCGCCGATGAGATTGTCTCCGTAATAAGTCGGCTGGTTGGCCGAGCGAAGCGGGCGATTGGCCGACTGTTTGTTGGCGAGAAAGTGCGGGACCGCGTTGACCTGCGGATAGGCGGAACTCAGCGCCTCGTTGGCGCGGGCGACCGCGGCGTCATTGGACGCAACGGCGGCGGCGAGATCGGGGTTGGCCGCGTCCACCTCAGCCTGAAGCGAGTTGAGCGTCCTGTCGTGGAAGGCGAGCCACCACTCGCCGGTGACCGGAAGGGTCCCGCGGGCGCCCGTTTCATCCTTGAACTTCGACGGGGTCGCGACCGAAGGCGCAGCGTAGCGTGGCGCGAAGTCGCACCCGCCGAGCGCTAGAGCGATCGGCGCCGCGAGCCACAGCCGCCACTTCATTCCTCGTGGTCCCGCCCGGTTTGCGCCACGGCCTCGGCGCTCCTGGGGTGATCCGCCGGCGCCTCCGCCCGTTGTGCGGACGGCCCCTGCGTCTTCTCCCCAGCCGCTTCCATAACACGGACCTCCTCGCCGGCCACGATCGAGTCGGGCGGATTGGCGACGATGCGCTCGTCCCGGCTCAGCCCCCCTGTGACTTCGACCTCGTCGCCGAGATCACGCGCGATTTGGACTCGCTTGAGCGCGACTCGATTGTCGAGCCCGACGGTCGCGACGTCGGTCGCGTTGTCGCGAAACAGCAGTGCGTCAGCGGGGAGGGTCGTCGCGTTCGGATCTGGCGGAATTTGAAAATGGACTCGCGCGAACGCGCCTGGGGAAAGCGCTCCATTCTTGTTGTCGGCGATCAGTTCGACCAAGAGCGATCGCGATTTCCTGTCGATCGCATGCGAGGTCGTATCGATCGTAGCGTCGAACCTGCGATCGGGATACTCAGGCAATTCGAGCGTCGCCTTCATGCCGTCCTTCATCTCCGCCGCGTAGGATTGCGGCACGGGAACGTAGACCCGCATCTGATGAATGTCGGCGACGGTGAACAGGGCGGCGCCGTCGTTCGAGTCCGCCTTGACCAGCGTTCCAACATCGACGTTGCGCGCGGTGACGACGCCATCGAACGGCGCGGCGATATTGGCGAAGGCCTTGAGCGCCTTCAACCGATCGATGTTGGACTGGGCGGCCTCGACCTCGGCGGCTTTGGCATGCGCGTCGCTGTCCTTCTCGTCGGCGGCCTGCTGGGACACTGCCGCCGACGCGCGGAGCGAGTTCCACCGCTCGGCGGTGACCTTGGCCAGGGCCAGGTTCGCCTTGGCCTTGGCGAGTTCGCTTTGTGCGACGGCGACGCGCTGGTCGAGTTCGGGCGTGTCAACGACCGCGAGGATGTCGCCCGCCTTGACCCTCGCGCCGATGTCCTTGCGCCACGCGCTGACGTAACCGCTCACCTGGCCGTGAATGGACGCCGTCTCAAAAGCTTCGACATTGCCGGGCAGCACGAGTTCGCGCGGTTTTCCGCCGCGTTTCAGCGTAATCACCGCGACCGGCGGAATGGCTTGTTCCTCCGTCCACTTCTTCAGCTTTTCGTCATCCTGCCGGCGCCCCGATATTCCGCTGTAAGCGAGGGCGATCGCCGCCACCGCCAGGATCAGGATCGCCCGTCCAGCCTTGACCGGTCTCGACTGTTCCGCATCGGGCGCGGGGCGCTCGGCGTGAGCCGCGCCGGTCGGGGGGTGTTCTTGAAGGCCCTGAGCTTGCGCCTCAGGGCCTCGAGCCTTGGGTTCGGATTGATCCTGGCTCATATGGGCGAGGCCTCGGCGGGAAGGTTCGGCGCTCGTTCGCTCGCCTGACTCGGCTGCCGCGCATGAACGAGCCGGAAGACCGCGGGCACGAACAAAAGTGTCGCGATGGTCGAGCAGATGAGCCCGCCGATCACCGCCCGGCCGAGCGGAGCGTTCAATTCGCCGCTGAGCGCCATCGGCGCCATGCCGATGATCATCGCCAGCGCCGTCATCAGGACCGGCCGGAAACGGGTGAAGCCGGCGTCGATCGCCGCAGTCAGGGCGTCAGCGCCCTCCGCCAGCCGTTCGCGCGCGAAGCTCACGACCAGGATGCTGTTGGCGGTGGCGACGCCCATGCACATGATGGCGCCGGTAAGCGCCGGAACGGACAGGGTCGTGTGTGTGATGAACAACATCCATACGATCCCTGCAAGCGCGGTCGGCAAACCGCTGACGATGACAAACGGATCGAGCCATGACTGGAAATTGACGACGATCAGGAGGTAGATGAGAACGATCGCAAGCGCAATCCCGATGAACAACTGGCGGTATGCGGAGGCCATCGTCTGGGTCTGCCCGCGCAGCACGACGGTCGAGCCGGGCGGCAGCTCGCTTGCGGTCTCGTCGACGATTTTCTGGATATCGGCGGAGACCGCGCCGAGGTCGCGATCGTTGTTACTCGCATAGATGTCGAGCACCGGCTGGACCGCGTAGTGGGAGACGACCGAGGGGCTCGCACCCCGTTTCAGCGTCGCCAGGCCGCCGAGGATCTGGGAAGCGTCTTCGCGCGAGGCGGGAATGTTCTCGAGCGACGACGTCGAATCGAGCCAATATTGCGGCGTCTGCGCCACGATCGGATAGGCCACGCCATTCTTCGGGTTGATCCAGAACGTCGGCGCCACCTTGAAACTGCCGGACAGGCTTTCCTGCAGGCTGCGGGCGATGTCGGCTTCGTTCAGTCCGACCTGCGCGGCGCGCATGCGGTCGACCTTGACGCTGAGCGTCGGATTGTTCGACGCCTGTTGAATTCGGGCGTCGGCGACGCCGGGGACGCGGGCGATCTTTTGCAGAAGCTTGTCGGCGTAGATGTGGTTGGCCGCGAACTTGGAGCCGACGATCTGGACGTCAATCGGCGCGGGAAGGCCGAAATTGAGAATCTGGGAGACGATGTCGGCCGGCAGGAAAGCGAAGTTCGTGCCCGGAAACAGCCTCGGCAGGCTCTCGCGCAACTGCTTGACGTAGCCGCTCGCCTTGCTCGCGTACTCGGGCTTGATCGTGATGAGGATGTCGGCGTCGCCGGGGCCGACCGTGCCTGAGTTGTTGTAGGTGGAATTGATTCCGCTCACCGGCAGTCCGATGTTGTCGACGATCGGACCTAACCCTTCAGGGGGAATAGTCCGGCGGATCGCCGCCTCGACCCCGTCGGAGATCAGCGCGGTGTCCTCGATCCGGGTGCCGGTCGGCGCGCGGACGTGGAGCTTGAGCTGGGTGTCAGCGACTGATGGGAAGAAATTCTGGCCAAGGAAAGGGGCGAGCCCGAACGAGGCGAGCACCGCAACCATGAAGCCGGCGACGAATTTGCCGCGCGCGGCAAGCACCGTCACCAGGAGCCGTCGGTAAAAGTTGCGCGTGGCTTCAAATCGCCGCTCGAATCCGCGTTGAAAAAGGGTGAACGGGTTGCGCGTCGGCGGTCGAGGGGCGCCATGGTCATGCACCGCCTGATGAGCGAGCAGGAAGCGCGCCATCGTATTGACGAGCGTGCGCGAGAGCACATACGAGCCGATCAGCGCGAACACGACCGCCTCGGCCATCGGGCGGAACAGATAGCCGGCCACTCCGCCGAGATTGAACATTGGCACGAAGACGATGCAGACGCACAACAGCGATACGGTGGCGGGAACGACGATCTGCCGCGCGCCGTCCATGATCGCGCTTTCGATGTCCTTGCCCTGCTCCAAATGGTAATTGATGTTCTCGATCGTCACCGTGGCGTCATCGACGAGAATGCCGACCGCAAGGGCGAGGCCGCCGAGCGTCATCACGTTGATCGTTTCGCCGATCGCGGCGAGCAGCGTGACCGAGGTTAGAATCGCCAGCGGAATCGAGATCGTGATGATGAACGTGGACCGCCAGCTGCTGAGAAAGATCAGGATCATCAGTCCGGTCAGCGCGGCCGCGACGACGCCCTCGAAGATCACCGAATTGACGGCCGCTTTGACGAACGACGACTGATCGTTGATCGCATCCAGTTTCAGGCTCGGGGGCATCGTCTGGCGGAGCTTGGGAAGCAGCGCCTTGACGCCATTGATTACGTCAAGCGTCGACGCGCTCCCGGTCTTGAGGATGGTCATCAAGGCGGCGTTTGAGCCGTCGACGCGAACCATGTTGATCTGCGGCGGCGCGCCAGCGTGGGCGTAGGCGACATCGCGAAGGAAGACGGTCGTGCCGTCGACCACGCGAATGGGCATGTCGTTGAGCTTGGCGATCTCGGTTGGAGAGCCGTTGAGCGCGACCGTGTATTCGAAGTCGCCGATCTTCTCCGTTCCGACCGGGGTCACGATGTTCTGCTGGCCGATCGCCTTGACGACGTCCTCGGCGGAAAGCCCATAGGCCTCGAGCTTCTGCTGATTCATGTCGACCTGCACCTGCAGGATCTTGCCGCCGTAGGGCGACGGAATCGCTGTGCCGGCGATCGAGGAGAGCTGAGGGCGGATGAAGTTCTGGCCGAGGTCGAATATCTGCGCCTGCGACAGCGTCTTGCTCGACAGCGCGAGCTGGATGACCGGCACGCTCGAAGCGTTGAAGCTGAGCACGAAGGGCGGGGTGATGCCCGTCGGCAAATACTTGAGCACGGTCTGCGAAGCCGCCGTCACCTGGGCGAGAGCGCCGTTGATGTTGACGCCCGGTTGGAAAAAGATCTTCACGATCCCGTAGCGCGGGAGGGACTGCGATTCGATATGCTCGATATCGTTGACCTGACTGCTGAGGATGCGCTCGTAGTAGTAGATGACGCGCTTTGACATGTCGTCCGCGGGCAATCCGTCATACGTCCAGACGACCGCCACGACCGGAATGCCGATGTTCGGGAATATGTCTGTCGGCGTCTTGACCGCAGCCGTCACGCCGAAGATGACGATCAGCATCGCCATGACGACGAACGTATAAGGCTTGTTGAGCGCTATGCGTACGATAGCAAGCATTGGGTCACTTCTTGAGGCGTAGCGCCGTTTCGGCGAGCGCGCACAAAATCGCCGCGGCGAATCTGGTCCGCCGCGGCAACACCGGGCGTTTATAGCCGCCGGCGGTTTCACATCCCATTAAATTATATTTTCTATTTAACCCCCGCCGACCGCCGGCGCTTCATGACCCGCTTACGCAGGCTCGCGCGCCCGCCTCGCTGTCGCGGGCGCCGTCGCCGCCCGCAATTCGAAGCGCGCGCCGGGGTTATTGTCTTCGACCGTCAGCTGGAGGCCGTGCAGGTTGGCGATCGTCTCGGCGATGCTGAGCCCGAGCCCGTGTCCCGGCGACTTGCCGCTCCGCTCGCCGCGAAAGAATCGCTCGAAGATCCTCGTGCGCTCCTGCGGCGGGACGCCGACCCCGGTGTCGCTCACGCAAACGAAGGGACGTCCGTCGACGGTTCGGGCCTCGATGCGAACCGCGCCGCCGGCGGGGGTGAACTTGATCGCGTTGTCGACAAGATTGGAGATGGCTTCGCGCATGAGATCCTCATCGCCTCGAATCGGGACCGGCATTGCGGCTTCGACCGTCATTGCCACGTCATTCGATTCCGCCAGCGGCTCGTAGAAGTCGAAGACCTGGATGCAGACCGCGCTGAGGTCGAAGCGTTTGAGCTGCGACCCCCGCACGCCATTCTCGACCGCCGAGATGCGCAAGATCGCCGAAACCGTCGTGGACACCTTCTCGATTTGCGCCAGAGCGGCCTCCATCGCCGCGCGCAATTGTTCAATTCCAGCCTCGCTGTTGAGCGCGCGCTCGATCCTGGCGCGGGCGACGGCGAGCGGGGTGCGCAGATCGTGGGCGATATTGTCGCCGGCGCTCTTCAGCTGGTCGAGCAGGCGCGCGATTTCGTCCAGCATCAGGTTGACGGCGCGCGCCACCTTGCCGATGTCGCCGTCGTCGTTGGCGACTGGCAAGCGCGAATCGAGTTCGCCGTTCGTGATCCTGACGATGGCGTCGTGAACGCGCTTAAACTGTTGCGAGGCGCGATGCGCAAACCAGGCGCCGATCGACAGGATCAGCAGGATCGTGGGCAGGAGCGCGATCGCCAGCGCGTGCAGCAGAGTCTTCTGCAGGTCATAGCTTTCTTGCAGGCTGCGCCCCAGGAGAAGCACGCCCCCGTCAGCGCGGCGGCGCGCGACGAAGATGGCCGAGTCGTTGTCGCCGCGCGGGTCCGGCAAAAGGTCTTCCTGGACGAAATGCGCTTGCGCGTCGATCGGGATCCCCAGCATGCCCGGCACGTTGCCGAAAACCAACCGGCCTTTCGGATCGATGAGCGCGACAAAATCCAGGCGGCGGATGTCTCGCGTCAGGCGCAGCTCCAGCGCTTTGCGCAGCTCAGCCTCGCTGTCGCCCTGGCTCTTGGCCGCCTCGTCGACGAGAATCGCCCCGACTCGCTCGATGTTGGCGCGCGACACCTGCAGATAGATGAACGCAAAGGCTGTGGCCGTCGCGATCGAAATCGCGAGAGAGAATCCGAGCGCCAGGCGAAACGCCCGCGCTTTGAAGAGCTCAAGAATCCGCATTCAGTTTGAAGCCGACGGCGCGGATATTGATGATCGAGCGCCGAGCGCCGGTCGGATCCAGTTTGCGACGGAGATTGCCGATCTGGACGTCGACGACATTGGTTTGCGCCATGAATTTGAAATTCCACACATCCTCGAGCAGCATCGTCCGGGTCACGATCTGGCCAGGACGGCGCATGAAATATTCGAGCAGCGTGAATTCGCGCGGCAAGAGATCGATCGGCTTGCCGTCGCAGCGCACCGTCCGCTCGACGAGATCCATCTCGAGCGCGCCGACCTGGAGCCGCGTCACCCGGGCGTCGCCGCCCCGGCGTAGCAGCGCATCGACCCGCGCCGTCAGTTCGCGGATGTCGAACGGCTTTACGAGATAGTCGTCGCCGCCCGCCTTCAGGCCGTTGATCCGCTCGTCGACCGACGAGAGGGCGCTGATCACGAGGGCGGGCGTCGTATTGCCCTCGGCGCGCAGCGCTTCGATGATCGAAAGGCCATCCTCGCCCTGCAGCATTCGGTCGATGATCAGAACGGCGACGCCGGAACGCGCCGCCAGCAGCCCGTCGTGGACCGTCTCCGCGAGCCGCACTGTATGGCCGTTCGACTGCAGTTCGAGGCGAATCTCCTCGGCGAGGTCGCGCTCGTCTTCGACGACCAGCACTGCCGCGCCCGCCAATTCGGTCATTGGACGGCTCGAGAGAGCGTCCTTCTTGTCGAATGGCGAAAAGTTCATCGCTTCATTCCCAGCGCCACCGCGTCGCCCCGGTGCTTTTTTAACAGTAAAGCGCCGCCACGATGGCGGCCCGTCCTGGCGGCCTGAACGGTTCAGATCGTTGCCGAAGCATCGATTTCGATCACAGTCTTCGCCTGTTAACACAGGCGCGTTTTGGCGCTCGACTAAATTTTTTTTTCTTCCCTCCGGCACTTTGTCGCCAAGCTGTAACATTGGCGAGCTAGTCAGGAATCCGTCAAGACTGTGTTGATCGTGGGCGTTATAGCTCTGCCGGGCCGTTGTCTTGTTCGCAAGGCTATTGCTGTGGCGAGGCAGGCTATTGTTGTGCGCGCCAAAAGCATCGGCTGCAAGGGCAGGCGCGCGGCATTGCGGGAGATACTTTGAATTTCTGCCGCGATGGGCTCGGATCCGGCTTCGGCTAGGGGCGCTAAACCCAGTCGCGTAGCGAAGCGGGGGGAACGCGAACCGTCCAGGCGGGCAAGCGGGCGCCGTTCAAAGTCTGGCGCGCGGACCGGCGCCGATTTCGGTCCGACCATGGGATGGGGAAGCGATGAAAAAGTTCGGTGTTGCTCTGGCGATCGCAATCGCCTCTGTCGGCGCGGCTCGCGCCGCTGATCTGCCAACCAGGAAGGAAACGCCGGCGCCGGCGCCAGTGAACTGCTTCTCGAGCATCTGGGCGTACATGAATTCGACCGCGGCCGATTGTCCGCTGAGCTATGGGCCCTTCACCGCCTACGCGACGCTCGACCTCGGCCTCGGCTATGAGTCGAACGGCGCGGCCTGGAACAATGCGTTTCCGAATGGCGTCGCGAACTTTATCAGCAAGCAGAGCTACGGACCCAAATGGCTGTGGACGCCGAACGGCGTCAGCCAGTCGGTCATCGGCATCAAGGTGAACCAGCCGATCGCATATGGCTGGTCGCTCGTCGGCACGGCGGAAACCGGATTTGATCCCCTGTCCTTGAACTTGGCCAACGGCCAGCGCTCCCAGGCCCAGAACAACGGCCAGGCGCTCCCGCTGCAGGGCGCCAACGCCGATTCGGGCCGCAGCGGCCAATGGGACAATTCGCAGGGCTTCATCGGGATCAGCAACAAGACCTATGGCACGCTGGTCGGCGGCCGGGTCAATACACTCGGGCTGGACGGCCTCGTCGCCTACGACCCGATGGGCAGCGCCTACGCCTTCTCGCCGTTCGGCTATTCCGGCTCCTACGCCGGCTTCGGCGACACCGAGCTCACGCGCTCCAACACCGCGCTCAAATATCGACTGGAGTTCATGAATTTCCACGCGGTCGGCCTCGCGCAGATCGGCGGGTATGACCAGGGCAACGGCTCGACCTCGATGTATCAGGGCCAGGTCGGCGGAGACTTTCCCAATCTCTTTGGCGGCAGTTATTTCCACGGCGCGCTTTCGGTCGACGCCATCGGCGCCTACGCGCAAAACGCGGTCAACGTCAGCACCTTCACCGGCTCATGCGCGACGCTCAAGTCGGGCCCATTCGCGGGCGAAACGGGTTGCGCCTCGGGCATCCCGACGTTTTACGACCAGGGCGACGTGAAGGCGACGCTGTCCAACAACACCGGCATTTTCCTGCTCGGCAAATACAGGTTCGCGGACTTTCCGCTCACGATCTCTGGCGGCTGGCAGTACATCAGACAAGCCAACCCAAGCGACACGTTCCCCAACGGCTTCGAGACGATCGGGGGCTATAACGTGCCCGGCACGATCGTCGGGAACAAATTGCTCCCAACCCAATGGATCACCTACAACGCCTATAATAACAACAGGATCGCCAACGTCTTTTTCCTAGGCGGCAAATATGCGGTCAACCCCCAGCTCGACCTCGCCGCCGCCTATTATTACCTCGAACAGAACAATTATAACGCCTCCGCCACGCCCTGCGCGGTCGCCAACACGACCTTCGTCGAACCCAGCGGACGAAGCCTTGTCGTTTCACGGGTGAACAACAGCTCGTGCGCCGGCTCCCAGGACGCCATCTCCTTCATGATCGACTATCGGCCGGTCAAGCGGGTCGACCTCTACGCCGGCGTGATGATTTCGAACGTCTACGCCGGCCTCGCGAACGGCTATCAGGCCACCCAGAACATCGCGCCGACCGCAGGCTTGCGCGTCAAGTTCTGACGGCGCCCGAAAAACCGCTGCCCGGAGCGTGCGGCGGCGCAGCGATGTTCTCCGGCGGTTGCTGTTGGGGGACGGCAAGCGGTCCCTCCGGCCCGTCAGGCGGATCGCAGGCGGTGACCCATTGCGGGCGCCGATCCTGCCGCCCTCTCACGGCGACGATTGAGCGAGGCCTCCGAAACTACGCCAAGGGCCGTTTTTGAGGTTCGGCGATCGCGTCGGCCTTGCGCCGCGCGGCGGCGGGCCATCGCCCGAGTCCCGGTCCTGGTCGCGGAATGGTCGCGAAAGGGCGGCGGCGCCTGCGCCCACCGCCTTCTTCCAGCGCCGCCGTCGGCGCTTGATTAAATTATATTAAATCCATAGAATTACATTACATACCGCTGACCGGACGCCGAGCCGCACCAAGCAATCGGGAGAGCCGTGAAGATTCGAATGGGGATTGTGGCCATGGGGATCGCGCTGGCGCCGGGGGCGCGCGCGGCCGATCTGCCGACCGCGAAGCCCGCCAGGACGCCTCCGCCGGTGAACTGCTTTTCCAGCCTATGGACCTATTTGAGTGCAGGCCCCGCGGATTGCCCGCTGAGCTACGGGGGCTTCACCCTCTATGCGACGATCGACGCCGGCCTTGGCCACAGCTCCAACGGCGCGCCCGCCAGCGGCGCTTACTCCAACAGCGTTTACAGTTTCGTCGGCAAGCAGAGCCATGGAGCCAAATGGCTGTGGACGCCGAATGGCGTCAGCCAATCAGTGGTCGGGATCGCCATGAAAGAGGCGATTCCGTGGGCGCCCGGCTGGTCGCTGGTCGGCGCGGTGGAAACCGGCTTCAACCCCTATTCCGGCAACCTCGTCAACGGACCGCGCTCGCTTGTACAGAATAACGGCCTGCCGCTCGGGCTTCAGAGCGCAAACAGCGACTCGAGCCGCGCCGGGCAATTGGACAACTCGGTCGGATACATCGGCCTCAGCAATCAGACTTTCGGAACGCTGACCGTCGGCCGGGTGACGTCGCTGACGCTCGACGGCGCCATCGCCTACGACCCGATGGGCGGCTCCTATGCGTTCTCGGCGCTTGGCTATTCCGGCTCCTATGCGGGCTTCGGCGACACTGAAACCAATCGCGCCAACACCGGCGTGAAGTACCGCGTGGCCTATGAGAATTTCCACGGCGGGGGCCTGGTGCAGTGGGGCGGCTATGCTCAGGGCAATGGCACGACCGGCCTCTACCAGGGCGATATCGGCGCCGACTTTGAAAACGCCTTTGGCGGGCTCCTGTCCGTGGACCTCGTTGGCAGTTACGCTCAGAACGCGGCCAGCCTCTCTAACTTCACAGGCTCCTGCTCCACGGTCACCAGCGGTCCCCTGAAAGGTCAAACCGGCTGCGCCAACGGAATCCCGACCTTCTACGGCGCGGACGATTTGAAAGCGACGCTATCGAACAACAGCGGTCTTATGCTGCTCGCCAAGTACAGATGGGGCCCGATAACGCTCTCCGGCGGCTGGATGGCGTGGCGGCAGGCCAACCCCAGCGACGACTATTTGAACGGCTTCGAGACCCTCGGCGGCTATAGCGTTCCCGCGACCATCGTCACCAGCGACAAAGCCATCGCGAAGCTCTTTCCGACGGCGTGGACCAATCACACCGCCTACAACAAAATGCGGGTCGTCAACGTCCCCTTCATTGGCGCCCAATATGCGATCAACTCCCAGGTGGACGTGAGCGGCGCCTTTTATTACGAAGACCAGAACAACTATAATTCCTCGACCACGCCCTGCGCCTACGCCAAGACCAGTTTTCTCCAGCCAAGCGGGAACGTTCTCAACATCATCCGTGAAAACAGCAACGCTTGCGCCGGCACGCAATATGCGATTTCGGCCAGAATCGATTATCGGCCGCTCAAGCGCGTCGATCTCTACGCCGGGGTGATGGTCTCGAACGTTTATGGCGGACTCGCGAACGGCTTTCTGGCGACCCAGAACATCGCCCCGACCGCTGGCTTGCGCATCAAGTTCTGACCTTGAGTCTTCGGCCCCGTCACCGGTGGTCGATGCAGCCCCACCGCATGCAATCGTCGGGATTGCGGCTGAGCCCGTCGGTGCGATGAATGTTGTAAGGCTCGTGCTGATAGGGGTTCGGGCTTCTGAACATTGTCGGCAGTTGACCCGGGGGGAGCTTCAAGGCGGCCCTCAGGGTCATGACCGGAATGGTCTGGTCTTCGGCGTGCGCCGCAACGGGAAGCGCCAGCCAACTCGCAAGCGCGGCCGCGCCCACGAGCCGGCTCATGAGCGAGACCCTCATTCCTGCCTCCTCTTCGCTTGCAGGACAGCCGGCCGCCCGGGCCGCCGCCTGCCGTGGCGCCAGTGGGTCACGATATTGGGGGGCGACGTCAAGACAAATAAATTCCAATTTATACTCAGGCAAATCTATGAGGCGGCGCGGGCAGGGCGGAGGGCCGGATGCCGGCTGCGACCGCTGCCGCTGAACGCGCTCCCCCCGTCAATGCGACCGCTCGGAGGCGTTTTGTGGTCGGCGCCTTGAAAGGCTGCGCCGCGAACCGCTCGAAACAATTGCTGGCGTTGCGTACTCGTGTTCTGGTCTTGTTCTCACTGAGCGCCTCGGGCGCAAGTTCAATTGCCCCTTCGCCTGTGCTGATGGGCGAGGACGAAGCCGGCTATGCCGGGCTCGCCGCGCGGGTCGTCGGCGTCTCCGGGCCGTGGGACGCTCTCGAAGAGCTTCTCCTGCGCGACGTCATCGACCTCACCTGGGAGATCCTCCGCCTCCGGCGGGTCAAGGCGGGGCTGCTCAGGGCTTCCATGAGCGCCGGCGTCAGCCAGGTGCTGGAGACGGTCGGCTACCCTTATTTCCAAAGCGAAAGGCTCAGTCAGGACTGGGCGGCGGGAGCGACGAAGGCGCGCAAGCAGGTCGACGCCGTTCTCGCAAGCGCGGGCCTTTCGATCCTGGAGGCGACGGCGAAGACGTTCGAAAGAAAGATCGAGGTTTTGGAGCAGGTCGACCGGATGCAGGCAAGCGCGGAGGCGCGGAGAAACAATGCGCTGCGCGAGATCGACCGCCATCGGGAGGCGGCTGGCGCAGCCGCGCGCCGGGCGATCGACGAAGTCGAGGATGTCGAATTTTGCGAGGTCGGGGCGGGCGAGCGCCCCGCGACTTGACCACAATTCGGCAATTGAGCGCAAACCGCGCCAACGCCGCGGCGAGCACAGGTCCAAGGACGAAGGCGGGCAGGGCCCGTTCGGCCCGGAACGCATTCCGGCACGGACTGAATATTGCTGTTTTCAACGAGCCCGCGCTCGCGCCGCAGGCCGAGGCGCTGGCGCGCGGAATCGCCGGCCCTCATGCCGGTGCGGAAGCCCTTGAATGGGCGCGCCAGATCGCCGAAGCCCAGGTCGATCTCAATCGTGTGCGCCTGGCTCGCCGGCGGGCGATCGAGCGCGTCCTGTCCGACCCTCCCGATGGGTCTGCGTCCGCAGATCCGCGGATGGTTCGCCTCCTGGGGGGCGTTCTCGATCGCCTCGAACGCGATAAGGAGAGGGCGGTCGAGGCCGAAGCCATCCGCCAGGCCGTTCATCCGCGCCCTCTTGATGGGGATGCGAGGCTCGCCGTGATTCTGGCCGACAGGCAGGCCGAGTTCGCGCGGCTCGACCGCTACGAGCGCCGGGCGCTGTCGAGGCGCAAGACCGCCATTCGCGGTTACGATGCGGTCGGCCCGATCGTCGAGAGCGAACCCAAGGCGTCGCGGTAAAGCCTTTGCGCGAAGGGCTTAGGCTTATTATGTTGCGTTGATCATTAAATACATAATCTAGTCGTAGTATTATCTACTGAAAACACGTTGATAACAAAGTATATGCGTCCGTCCATTGCTTGAAGCCGATTATTATAGAAGAGGCTCAAGGGAACGAGAACGGCAAAGCGCCGCCGCGCATGGCGTCCGGCGGCGTTTTCATTTTCGCGGAGCCAATCGTTACGGCGCGCCGCAGACGGTCGTATATTGCGGCTGATACTGTCCCCCACTTCCGAAATAGATCAGCCGGCAGTTGGAGACTGGCGCGACGCTCGCTGTCGCCTGCTCCGGGATAACGTTCACCATCTCGGGCGCCGTTCCGGACGCCGGCGTTTTTACAGGCACAAGTCTGTAATAATGACCGTCCGGCGTCGCAACGACCTCAGCCGAGGCTGATCCTACGATGGCCATCAAGCCGATACTCGCTGTCGTTAGCAAGCCTAACCAGGCGTATCTCATATTCTATCCTTTCAATGGTTGAAGGGCCGAGGAAAGCCTGGCCGCTTCTGCGCCATCGACGCACCGCAATTGGGGCGATATTCGGCTAATTGAGGCAGGATCGCGCAGACGTGAAGCACAGTCGCGAAGACGTGAAGGGATCGCAAAGATGTGAAGAGTGATCGCGAGAACGTGAGGACTTAGATGCCAAAAAATGAATTACAGTTATATCGAATCAAAGAGAACAGGTTAGTTATTGGCAGTCCAGAGTCTATTTCGTTTGATAATAAAAACCGCTCAGATAATGTGCATTCCGGAGGTGATATTCGTCATACCGGTCAAGAAATCGAGATTTGCCTAGATAATATAGATGATATATTGAAGTACGCGCGGCGAATATCTGCAATCTATCACTAAATATTCAGATCTGAATTCACGCTCGTGAGAACCGGCCGCTGAAGCGGCGCGCTTGCGCCCCCGAGCAGGCGGACCGGTTTTGGCGGAACGAACCCAATCGGCCGGTGGTCCCCCACAGGAACAGCGGCTATAAGCCGTCGCATGGACCTGAGACTCAACGGCAAACGGGCGCTGGTGACGGGCAGCACCGCGGGCATCGGCGCAGCCATCGCCGCGGGGCTCGCTCGCGAGGGCGCGCAGGTGATCGTCAACGGCCGCGCGCTCGCTGACGTTGAGAAAGCGGTCGCGGCGCTGAAAGCCGAATCCGGCGGCGATCTCGTCGGCTTCGCTGGCGACCTAGGGACGGCCGGGCCGATCGAGGATCTGGTTCGCCGCCATCCCGAAATCGACATCCTCGTCAACAACATGGGCATCTTCGAGCCGAAGCCCTTCGAGGAAATCCCCGACGCGGACTGGATGCGCTTCTTCGAGGTCAACGTATTGAGCGGCGTGCGCCTCTCGCGCGCCTACCTGCCGGCGATGAAGCGTGCGAACTGGGGCCGGATCATCTTCATCTCGAGCGAGAGCGCGCTGCAGATCCCGGCCGAGATGATCCATTACGGGGTGACGAAGACGGCGCAGATCGCGGTTGCGCGGGGGCTGGCCGAGACGGTGGCCGGCACGGGAATTACCGTCAACAGCGTGCTGCCGGGTCCGACCCGATCGCGCGGCGTGAACGATTTCGTCGCGGCCCTGAGCGGGGGCGCGAGCTTCGAAGCGTTCCAGACCGAATTCTTCCAGAAGGTCCGTCCGACCTCGCTGCTCAAGCGCTTCGAAACAACGGAGGAGATCGCCTCGTTCGTCACCTATCTCGCGAGCCCGCTGTCGTCCGGGATTACGGGCGCGGCGCTGAGAGTCGACGGCGGCGTGGTCAAGAGCGCCTTTTGAAGGCGCGAGCGCAGCTGGGGTGGAACCGAGCGAGGCGGCCGCGCGCCCGCGCGTGCTGGACCGGGCGGAGCTGCCGGTCGACACCGCTGAGCTCGCTCGTTTTCTCATCGGCAAAATGCTGGTGCGTACGCTGGCTGAAGGCGTGGCGGGCGGCCGCATCGTCGAGACCGAGGCCTATTCGATCGGCGACGCCGCGGGCCACGCCTATCGCGGCGTGACACCGCGCAATCGCGCGCTTTTCCTCGAGCGTGGGCATGCCTACGTTTATCTCGCTTATGGCGTCTCGTTCATGCTGAACGTGTCGAGCGAGACGCCCGGCGTGGGAGCGGGCGTCTTGATCAGGGCGATCGCGCCAACCATCGGCGTCGAGATCATGGAGCGAAATCGCGGCGGCCGGGGTCTGCAAGACCTGGCGCGGGGTCCTGGCCGGCTGAGCGAAGCCTTGCGCATCGATCGCCGGCTGGACGGGATCGACCTGTGTCAGGCCGGCCCGCTGTGGCTTGGATCCGACGACCACGCCGCGGATGAAATCGGGCGGAGCACACGAATCGGCATTACGCGCGCAGCCGACAGTCCGCTGCGCTTTTACGTCCGGGGCAGTCGCTTTGTCAGCGGTCCGCAGGCGCTCAATCGATGAGGAGTCAGCATCGCAACCCCGGATGCGCTCTGATACGCAGAACGCGCCTCCTTGGGTGTCGCGGAGCCTATTTTGCCTCCGATCAAATCGCGTGCGCGGCATGGAGGTCCGCGCCGCGCACGCTGCTGTCACGGATTTGGCGATCCCCTAAAGCCGTGGTGGCGCGGCCGCCCCGGACGCACGACCTTTCCAGTCTCGAACGAAGCGCGCAATCGGCAAAACCACATGCGTTCTTAGAAGGCGTGGCTTCCTCCGGCGACCAAGGGGCGCTTGCGGCCATCGCGGCGGAATACCCGGCGAGTCGATTGAAAGAGCGCGAGATTCTCTTTGCCGACAAGGCGTCTGGCGCGTTATGCCAGACGCTGAGGAACAAACCGCGGGGACTAAGGAGCGGCGATGGCGAACCTGGTCCATGCCCTCAGCGAAGCGCGCAAGCCTGAGGCGCCCAAGTTCGACACCGCGTTTCGCGAGGATTTCGCCGGGCTGCTGGCATGGCGGCGCGATGTGCGCCATTTTCGCCCCGGTGAAGCGCCGGATGAGGCGACGCTGGCTGAGCTCTTCGACCTGGCCGCGCTCGCTCCGTCGGTCGGCAATTGTCAGCCGACCCGGTTCGTGCGCGTCGACGATGAGGCGCGCCGCACTGCGATCAGGGCCAATTTCGAGGCCGCCAACCGCGACGCGCTTGCCGCCTACGCAGGCGAACGGGCGGCGCTTTACGCCGGGCTCAAGCTTGCTGGCCTTAACGATGCGCCGATCCACATCGCCGTCTTTTGTGATGAGACAACGGAGCAGGGCCACGGTCTCGGCGCGCGCACCATGGCCGAGACGCGCCGCTATTCGGCCGTCTGTGCGCTGCATACGTTCTGGCTCGCCGCCCGTGCGCGGGGCCTTGGCGTCGGTTGGGTCTCGATCCTGGATCCCACGACAATCGCCGGGTCGCTGGACGTGCCGCTCGCGTGGACCTTCATCGCCTACCTTTGCGTGGGCTTTCCGCGCGAGGATCATCTGATCCCGGAGCTCGAGCGAGCGGGCTGGCAATCCCGCGAACCGCATCCGGTTCTGCGCCGGTAGAAAGCCGGTCGGGCTTGGACCTCATCCGGCTTTGGGCGGATGAAGGTCGTCGACCCACTCGACCGTTTCCGGGTTCGCTTCCACGTTGGGCAGATCGAGGTTGACGACCACCGGCTCCTGGCCGCTGCGCACCAGCACGCAGGACAAAGGCGCCTCGTCGCTGGCGTTGATCTCCTGGTGGGGGACGAAGGGCGGAATGTAGATAAAATCGCCGGGGCCGGCCTCAGCCAGGAATTCGAGCCGTTCGCCCCAGCGCATGCGCGCAAGTCCGCTGACTACATAGATGACGCTCTCGACCGGTCCATGATGGTGCGCCCCGGTCTTGGCCTTCGGGTGAATGACGACGGTCCCGGCCCATAGTTTCTCGGCCCCCGCGCGGGCGTGGGTGATCGCCGCGGCGCGGTTCATGCCGGGCGTCTGCGCCGTGTTGATGTCGAGTTCGCTCGCATGGACCACCCGGACACCGTCGAGGCGCCATTGCTCCTGGCTTCCATCATTCATGGCCGCTCTCCATGACCCGCTTTCAGGAGCGCGCTGTCAACAAACGCGCGCTCCCCGTCAGTTTACAGTCAAAGGCGGGCGCGGGACAGCCGCCGCTGGCGACGGCGCGCTTGCCGCCGTAAGCTCTCCGCCATGACCGACGCCTCGCCTGTTATGGCTCCCACGCGGCTGACCGCGCGCGCCCTCATCGTCGGCGAGCGCATCGACACCGGCGGCCTTGAGCGTCCTGACATGATCTCATCGCTGCCGCTCGCCTTCCGGGTTGGCGAACGGGGTATGGCGGCTTTGTTCCGCTTTGGCGTTGCGGTGATGGTCGGTCTGACCCCGCTTGAGGAAGAGGATCTGCTGGCGAAGCTCAGGTCGCGCGTCAGCGGCGCGAGGGCGCTTGGCGACGACGAGACGGCGGTGCTCGAAATCGCGCCCGACAGCGATGAGCAGAAGGCCTTGGGCGGCCCGATCCAGATCAAGAACCTTTCGCCGCCCCGCTTTCTGGTCATCGCCGATGCGCTCGCCAAGACCGTGGCGCTGGCCCGCGACGAGCGCGAGGTCAATGCGGTGTTCGACGTGATCGAGCCGTTCGCCGAAAAGCTTGCGGCGACCGGCCGGCCGCCGTTCCGCCGCCGCGCGATGCTTCGGCTCATCGGCCAGGCGCTGCTCGCGCAGCACCGCGTCTCGGGCCGCGTCGCGGTCGAGGAGAAGCCGGACGTGCTGTGGGACCATCCCGAGCTTGAGCGGCTCTATGCGCGCCTTACGGACGAATACGAGCTCGCCGAGCGCGCCGACGTCTTGAAGCGCAAGCTCGAGGTGATCGGCGACACCGCGCAGGCGCTGACCGACATCATCGACGCGGACCGCTCCACACGGCTCGAAGCGGCGATCGTGATCCTGATCGTGCTCGAACTGATCGCCGCGATCGTCCAGACCGCGGTTGCGCTGCGGGGGAGGTAGGCGCCAAGCGAAAACGGTGTCGCGGAGGCGCGCGCCAATGGCTAGCGCACCCGCGAGATCAACCTCGAGGCAGCCGACAACGCGGATCTGTTCGATGAACACCGTTTGGGTCCGGCGAGCGAGACGGTTTGGGCCCGGGTCGATGAGCTTGTCAGAGGCGCGACGGAATAGGACGAAGTTGCCGGCGCATTTGGCCGAGAGTACGCTCGGCTCTGCGCGGGTTGGGCGTTTCTCCGGGTTACGGCGTGTCTGACTTGGTCCCGACGCCCGAGATGCGCAAAAGAAACTCTCGGGAGGACGATATGAAGCATCGGATCATTCTGCTTGCGGGGATGGGTTTCGCGGTTGCTGCGCCTGTGATTGCAATGGCGCAGTCGGCACTGCCCGAGATCAAGCCCCAACCCACGGCTCAGGCAGTGCTGGACGAGCACATGGACGCGCTCAATCATTGTGACTGGAATCGCATCGTCGCCCAATATCCGGACGATGGGCAAATCAACCTGCCCGGCGGCGCTGTCGTCGCGGGGAGGAAAGCGATCGGCGAGATGTTCGCAGGGTTCTGCAAGGATTCAAAGGACGGCGGACTGAAGGGCATCAATTTCAAGGTCGAACGCAGCGCCACGATAGGCGACACCTTCGCCACTCAATGGGTCGCGACGGCGGACTTCCTTGCCGAGCCCTACCGCGGCTCGGACGCCTACATCACCAAAAATGGCTTGATGCAGGCCATGGTGACGACATTCGACGGCGGCGCGCTCAAGATGAAGAAATGACGGCGCCGCGGTTCGGGCGCGCGCCTCCAGGCTGATCGTCTAACCGAGCGCCGCGGCGCTGAGCGATCGGGCCGCGGCGTCGGCGATGCTTCGCGCTTCGATGTTGATCTGCCGAAATTGCCCTAGCGCCGAGGGAATCGCGCCGCAGAAGAAGAGGCCGGGCTCCGCTGTCGGTCGGCCGCTGACCAGCGGCGTTCCGGCCGCGCCCAGCACGCCCTTGGCGTCGGGCAGGAGCGGGCGCAGATCCGGCCGGAAGCCGGTCGCGAGAATGATCGCATCGAAGCGCTCGGCGGGTGAGCGCTGGAAGGCGACGTGCTCGCGCTCCAGGCCTGCGATGTCGCCGCGAATCTTGATCCGTCCGTCGCGTATCGCGTCGAGCGTGCCGACGTCGATGAGCGGCGCGCGCCCGTCCTCTGCGATGGATTGCAACGGCCCCTTTGCCGCGCGCTTCAGGCCGAGCTTTTCAATCGAACCGATCGCATATCGGACCAAGGGCGCGTTGATCGCGTCAGCCAGACGCGGCGGGAGCCGTTGCTCAGCGGTCGGAAAGACGAGGATCGGCATGCCGAAGAGCTCGCGCGGAACGACGTTGACGGCGCTGCGGACCGAAAGGGCGACGTCAATCCCGGCTTCGGCGAGATCGAGCGCGATCTCGGCGCCCGAATTGCCGTAGCCGACCACGAGCACGCGTTTTCCAGCGAAGGGAGCCGGATTGCGATAGCGGCTCGAATGCAGGACGACCCCGCTGAAGGTCTCCATCCCGGGCCATGTCGGCGCATGAGGGGAGTCGGCCCAGCCGGTCGCGACAACAACGATGGGCGCGGCTCTCGAGTTCTCGCCCGCTTCCGCGCGCCACATGCGACCTTCACGCCGCACTGCGCAAACAGGCGCGTCGAAGACGGGCTCCAGGCCAAACCTGGCTGCATAGGCCTCGAGATATTCGACGACCCGCGCGCGGGAGGGATAGCGGCCGTAAGCCTTCGGTATCGGCAGGCCCGGGAGGCCGGAGCGGGCGCGATCGGTATGCAGATGGAGGCGATCGTAATGTCGTCGCCAGACCGCGCCGACTGCATCCGACTTCTCGAGGATCGCCGCGTCGAGACCGCGCGCCTGAAGCGCCGCCGCCGTGGCGAGACCGGCGGGACCCGCCCCGATGACGATGGCGTCGCAGGATTGGACCAAGCCGCTCCTCCCGCGCCAAGTCTACCAGCCAGCAAACCCGTGCGATAGCGCCGTCCAGCCTCACGTCGCCGCGTCCCCTCGCGCGCCAACCATATATTGCACCAGCTCCTCGGCGTTGGTGCGGGCGGTGAACTTCTCCGCGACCTTCCGGCCGCGGTGCATGACGATTATGCGGTCGGTGACCGCAAGCGCGTCCGGCATCACATGGGTGATGAGGATCACTGGAACGCCGCGGCCCTTAAGCGTGCGGATCAGCTCGAGCACCTTATGCTGCTCGGGCACGCCGAGATTGTTGGTCGGCTCGTCCATGATCATGAGCCGCGCGTCCCAATAGACCGCCCGCGCGATCGCCACCGCCTGGCGCTGGCCGCCCGACAGCTTCTCGATCGGCTGGGTCAGGGTGGGGATACGGATCTGCAGCAAGTCGAGCGTCTGCCGCGATTCGTCGCGCATACGCCTGTCGTCGAGAGTCTGGACGAGGCCGCCGAAATGGCGCGTCTTGACCTCGCGGCCGAGGAAGATGTTCGCGCCGACGTCGAGATTGTTGGCGAGCGCAAGGTCCTGGTAGATGGTCTCGACGCCCGCGCGGCGCGCCTCCATCGGACTTGCGAATCGAACCGGCTCGCCGTCGAAGACGATCTCACCGTCTTCCGCCGCGTGGACGCCGGAGATGCATTTGATGAGCGTCGACTTGCCCGCGCCGTTGTCGCCGAGCAGGCCGACCACCTCGCCGGGCGCGACGTCGAAACTCACGTTGTCGACGGCGACGAGGCCGCCGAAGATTTTCGTGAGGCCGCGGACGGAGAGCAACGGCTCGCTCATCGCGAGGCGCCCGCGCCCGCGCGGCCGGTGATGAGGTCGCGCGACTGATCGATCAGCACCGCGACGATGACGACCGTTCCGACCACGATGAATTGCCAGAACGCCTCGACGTTGAGCATGACGAGCCCAGTGGTCAGGACAGCGATGATGAGGGCGCCGATCACGGTGCCGATGACCGTGCCGGCGCCGCCGAACAGGCTCACGCCGCCGATGATGACCGCGGCGATCGAGCTTAAGAGCAGCGGATCGCCGATCACGGCCGAGCCGGCGGTGAAGCGCAGGGTCGACAGGAAACCGGCGATCCCGGAGGTTGCGGCCGACAGAATGTAGATCGCGATCACGCGCCGATCGACGGGGATGCCGCTGCGCGCCGCGGCGTCCCTGCTGCCGCCGATGGCGTAGACGTGGCGTCCGAATTGCGTCCGGTGGAGCAGGAAAATCGCCCAGGCGACGACGAACGCCGTCATCACGACCGGATAGGGCAGGATGGCGTCCATGTGACGCAGGAGTTCTCCCTTCACTTCCGGTCGCTCAAGGAAATAGAGCCCGCCGCCCTGTCCCGAGATATAGTAAAGGAGCGCGTCATTGCCGTAGGCGCGGATGCCGGACGGCAAGCCGATCACGGTCGTGTTCTCGCTCATGAGATAGGCGATTCCGCGTACGATGAACGAGGTTCCCAGTGTCACGATGAAGGCCGGAACCTTCAGTTTTGCAATGATGACCCCGTTGACGAGGCCGACCGCCGCCGCGCCCCCGACGGCGGCGATGAGGCCAATGACGACCGAGGGGAAAAGCGGGAGGCCGCCGTCGAACGCCGATCGCAGCGCGAGCGCCGACAGCACCGAGGCGAGGCTCATGACCCAACCGACCGAGAGATCAATGCCGGCGGCGATGATGACGAAGGTCTGACCGAGGCCCAGCAGCAGCACTGGAATGATCGCGACCAGAATGTTCTGCGAGTTGCGCACGGTGAGGAAATTGACCGCGCCGCCAGTCGTCAGCGGCACGGCGGCGACGAAGAACAGCACGAGAAGCGCTAGGAACAGCCACGCCCAGATGCTGCTCAGGAACAGAACGGCCCGCTGCGCCGGCGTGCGGACGCCCGAGGCGGCGGCGGCCCGCACGAGGCTCGCCCTCGAGGCGCGTTCCGTCACAGCCGCCTCATATCGCCGCGCTCGCCGGCCGTCTTCTCACGCAGGCGCGTAAAGGGCGCCTCTTCCGGGCGCAGGAGAGGGCGCGGCGATGGGGCCGAAAACCGCAAGCCGGGCTACTTGCCGGGGACCTGATAGATGAAGCGGGCGATCGCAGGGTCTTTCACGTTGTCCTTGTCGATGATGGCGAAGCCCGTTTCGACGCGGCGAGGCAGGCTGGTGACGCCAGCTGCGTCAGCCGCGGCGAACATGACCGCGAGATAGCCCATGTCGAACGGCTTCTGCGCCAGGACCTGCGTCACAACGCCTTTGTCCAACATTTCGATCGCCTGTTTGGTCGCGTCATAGGCGACAACCTGAACGTGGCCGCCCAGGCCTGCGTTGACGACCGCCGTGCCGGCGCCTCCGGCGCTGAACACATTTGCGCCAAACACGCCCGCGAGATCGGGCTGGCGCGCAAGAATCGCTGCGGTCTGTTGCGCCGCCGTGTTCTCGCTGTCGAGATTGAAGTCGGGCCCGAGCACCTTGATGTCGGGAAATTCCTTCGCCATCACCTCCTTGAAGCCTTGCACGCGGCCCTCGACCGAGCTCACGTTGGGATTGGTCGAATTGATGTAAACCGTTCCCTTGCCGCCGATCGCCTTGGCTAGTCCGCGCGCCGCGATGCGGCCGCCCTCGACGTTGTCCGAACCAATGTCGCTGATCGGAAACTTGACCGGGCCTTTGGCGTAATCGCCGTCGCCGAGGAACGTGTCGACGGTGATGACCTTAATGCCGGCGTCGACGGCCGCCTTGAGCGGGCCCACCATCTGGTCCTTATCGGTCGGGGCTGTGATGATGTAGTTGAGGTCGCCGCGCGCGACCATCGAATCGAGGATCGGCGTCTGGACGCTGACGCCCCAGGTCGGCGGAATCTGCGTGACAACCTCGGCGCCAATCTCTTTTGCCGCCGTTTCCACGCCGAGCTGCATGACCTGGTAGAACGGATCGACGACCCCGGGCAGAAAGCCGATCTTGAGCTTTGCGGCGAGGGCGCTCTGCGCCACGAAGGCCACGGCGAGCCCGGCCGCCATGGCTAAACCTAAGCGCTTGCGCATGTGGTTCTCCTCCCTCGCGTGATTGGCGCCGGCTGGCCTCGCGCGTTCGATCTCGCGAAGACCGCCTTCTTTGTTCAACGCGCGCAACCGCGTTCGACGCGCGTCGCTCGCCTAGCCTCGCGTCAAACGTATGACGTCCCCATCGCCAGCGGCTTCAGGTTTCGCTAGCCTCGTATCGAGGCTCCAAGCCCGGCCGATTGTCAAGCCGAGCGGCGAAACCCCTAAGGGTCAGCCCTCGGCCTTTTCGGCGCGCTTCGCCTTTTTCGCCCGCTCGACGCCCTCGAGAATCAGCGCGCGCGCCTCGTCGGCGTCGCCCCAGCGGACGATCTTCACCCACTTGTTGGGCTCGAGATCCTTATAATGGGCGAAGAAATGCTCAATCTGCTGGAGCGTGATCGCCGGCAGGTCCGAGTAGTTCTTCACATGCGCATAGCGCTGGGTGAGCTTCGCCGACGGCACCGCCAGAAGCTTCTCGTCGCCCCCCTGCTCGTCCTCCATCAGGAGAACGCCGACGATCCGGCAGCTCATCACGGCGCCGGGAATGATCGCGCGCGTGTTGGCGACGATCACGTCGCAGGGATCGCCGTCGTCGGAGAGCGTATGGGGGATGAAGCCGTAATTTCCGGGATATCGCATCGAGGTGTAGAGAAAGCGGTCGACCTGCAGCGCGCCGCTCTCCTTGTCCATTTCGTACTTGATTGGCTCGCCGCCGATCGGCACCTCGATGACGACATTGACGTCATGGGGCGCGTTTTTGCCGATCGAGATGGCGTTCAGATTCACGTCGACCCTCCCAAATCGCGTCCGCGCCCCTTGCGGGAAAGGCCAGCCTTCAGCCGAAGCCGAAAGCAATCCGATCGCGTTGCTGCCCGCCGAAGGTCTCGCGCGCCCGCCGCAGGACCCGGCCGCCCAGCCGGCGGTAAAATCCGACCGCGCGCTCGTTGTCCGCCAGCGCCCAGACGACGAGGTTCGACAATCCATGACCCGCCAGATCCTTGCGAGCCGCCTCGAACATGCGCCGCCCGAAGCCGCACCCCTGGCACTCTGGCGCCAGATAAAGCTCAAAGATCTCGCCGCCGTAGCCGAGCGCCGGCACGCGGTTGCGTCCATAGCTCACATAGCCGACGACCGAATCGCCGAATTCGAGCACCAGCAGCGGCGTCCGGCGCGCGATGGCGAGGCGCCACCACGTCGGACCTCTGCGCGCGATCATGCGCTCGAGCTCCCGGCCCGGAATGACCCCCCGATAGGCCTCGCGCCACGCCGCGTCGTGAACGGACGCAATTTCGCCCTCGTCGCCGAGTCGCGCAGCGCGAATGGAAATGACCGTCTCGACCATGGAGGGATGTTAAGTCGGCGCGCGGGCCCGCCGCAAGGTCTTGACACTGGCCACGGATGACTTTTTTGCTCAAGCTGGCTTGCCCTTGAGTCGGCCTCGTCTGCGCCGGAATTTCTGCGCAATCACCGTTCAATGCGCTGCAAACGCCGGATTTGGAGATTGGATTATGGCGCCGCGATCGCCCTGGGCGCGCCTGGGATTGGCCGCTGCCGGACTGACGGCGGCGCTCGCCTGGACGGCGGGCGCGGGCGCCGACGTGCTGCACGCGAGCTACCGCGTGTCGCTGATCGGTCTTCCGATCGGCGCGGTCAACCTCAGCGCGGACCTCACCCCGACCAGCTACGCAATCGCGGGCAACGCAAAACTGCTGGGCGTCGCCAAGCTCTTCGCCAACGCCCATGGCGCTTCGGCCGGCAAGGGCGCCATCATCGGCGGCCATGTGTCGCCGGCGACCTTCGCCACGATCGCCGCGGATGCGCACATGACGCGCACCATTCGCATGGCGTTGGCCGACAACGCCGTCACCGGAATCGATATTTCGCCCCCGTTTGACGAGAAGCCGGATCGGGTCCCCCTTGGCCCCGGCGACGAACGGGGCATTGTCGATCCGGTCGGCGCGGTCATCCTTCCGGCGCCGGCCTCGGGGCCGATGCTGTCTCCGGCCGCGTGCGATCGCAAGATTCCCATCTTCGACGGCTATACGCGCTTCGACATCACGCTCTCCTATGTCGGCGAGCGCAAGGTGTCGGTGAAAGGCTACAGCGGCCCGGTCGTGGTCTGCGCGGCGCGTTACGTCCCTATTTCCGGCCATCGCCGCGACCGGCCGGCCACCAAGTTCATGGCCGACAACAAGGATCTGGAAGTGTGGCTGGCGCCGATCGTCAGCGACCACGTGCTGTTTCCCTTCCGCGTCTCGGTGCGCACGATGATCGGCACGACGGTGGTCGAGGCGCAGGAGTTCCGCCTCGACGAGAAGTAGCGTCGACGGCGTCGAAGCCGCAGGACGTGCGCAGCGGGACGGAGCCGGCCGTCTTCCCGGTCGCGATGCACGGAGCCGGCCGTCTTTCCGGCGGGGCGCTCATCCCGCCGGTTTGGGTTGTCTTGGCGCGGGCCGTTTGCCCGCGAAATCCCCGCTCAACGGGCGTTGGATTTCCTTGGATTTCTTTGGATTCTCTCGTCCGAATCGAGACTTTTCAATGGGTTACGTGGGATAAAGCGAGCGAGGGTTTTTCGCGCCGCCTCTTCCCTCCATGGCGCTGGAACTGAGGGAGAGGAAGCCACGACCTGCCTTCGCAAAACCAGGATTGCTCATGGGAAAAGATTAGCCCAATTTCTGTTTTTACACAAGACAATTCCGACTCTTAGACGCGATCGGACCTAAGCGCGCGCCATGAGCGCGCTTCATCCGTTCAGGCCGCCGTTCGCAAAGCTGGGTCCAGGGGTCCGTGAATCCCCAAAGCCTTCTCGCCGACCAAGATGCGCCCGCCGAACGCGCCCACCGGAGCGCGCTATAGGACGAGGCCGGCATTTGGGGTCGAGTAACTGTCACCGACGGCTCGCCTCGCGGCGCGTCAGTGGATAGACGGCCTTCGTTCCGCGCCTTGGCGTTCGCCGCAACGAACGCGGGTCAAACCGTCCCGCGCCGCTCTAATTAAGCTCATCCTCCGCCGTCGGCAGCGGCAGCACGCCGATCCCGTCCTCCAGCAACGCCTTGGCCTCGGCGAGGCTCGCGCGGCCGCGAATCCCGCGCTCCGGCTCGTCGCCGAGATGGATGGCTCTCGCCACTTGCGGAAACCGGGGGCCGACGTCGTCGGTGTTGGCCTCGATTTCGCGACGCATGCGCAGGAAGAATTCGCGCGTCCGCCGGCGACGGTCGTCATCGACGACGATCTCGGGACCCGCTTCGACCGTCGAGCGCTCGCCGCCGACGATGGCCGGGGCCATGATCGCCTTGTCGACGCGGCTCGAGCCGCATTCAGGGCAGACGACGAAGCCGCGCTTGCGCTGCTTCTCATACCCTGCGCTGTCCGGAAACCAGCTGTCGAACGCATGACCTTCCGCGCAGCCGAGCGCGTATTTGATCATCCTTCCGGCCCCGCAAGCAGGGCGTCCAGTTCGCCCGCGGCCTGGAGCTCGTGCAAGTCGTCGCAACCGCCGACATGCGTATCGCCGATGAAGATCTGCGGCACGGTCCAGCGCCCGTTCGCCTTGGCCGCCATCGCGGCCTGGGCGGCGCGGTCGCCGTCGACGCTGATTTCCTCGAAGGGAGCCGACTTGGAGCGCAACAGGAGCTTGGCTGCGTCGCAATAGGGGCACGTCGATTTGGTGTAGATGACAACCGGGGGCACGCTCGACACATCCTTGGCGCGCCAATCCGCGCGATTTCCACCAGTATATGGGAACTCACCCGCCGGTCACAACCCGGGCGAACACCAGCACATCCACCCGTTTCGCCCCCGCCCTGAGCAGCGCGCGGGAGGCGGCGTTGGCGGTCGCCCCCGAGGTCAAAACGTCATCGACGAGCACGACGTTAAGCCCGCGCACCGCCGCGCCTTCAGCGATGCGGAAGGCGCCCTGAACATTTTCGGCCCTTTGCGTCCGGCTCAAGCCCACCTGGCTCTGCGTCGCCTTGACCCGCCGAATCGCGGTGAGGTCGCACGGCTTCCCTGTCTGGCGGGAAATCTCGGCCGTCAGCGCGGCGGCCTGGTTGAACCGCCGCCGCCACAATCTGAGAGCATGGAGCGGCACCGGCGCCAGGAGATCCGCGTCGACCAGGAGGTCGGCGCCGGCGCGGGCCATCCAGCGCGCGATCGGCCGGGCGAGCTCGGCGCGGTCGGAATATTTGAGCCGGTGCACGAGCGTGCGCGCCGGGCCGTCCTCGAATCGCGCCGCCGCCCGGGCCCGCGCGAAGGCCGGCGGATCGGCTATCGCCTGCGGCGAGATGAGGCCCTGGCCGAGGTCGTGTTCGAACGGGGTGCCGAGGCGCTCGCAGAAAGGGCGCTCGATGAAGCGCATCGCGCTCCAGCAGCGCGGACACAGCGCGCCGTGCCGGTCGGTCGCGGCGCGGCAGGCGAGGCACGTCGGCGGATAAAGCGTATTGAGCGCCGCATGGCCCAGGCGCAAGACGAACGCGCCAGCGCGCCGCGCCAAAGGCGAGCCGTGGGCTTCATCCGCGTCCAGCGCCGGAAGGGCGTTCATGAGCGCTAAGCTAGCGCGAACCGAAGCTTTGCGCGAGGGGCTGTCGGGCGCATAAGGAGCGCCGCAAGGAGCGCCCATGTCGCATCCGGCGCCGCCGCCGCAGATATTCGATCGAGGTCTCATCAATCGGCGCCTCGATCGCGCCCGGGCGCAGCTCCCTACTGGCGCTCAGGCGGACTTCTTGCTCGTGCGGGCGGCCGATGACCTTCGCGACCGGCTGTCGCTGGTCAAACGGCGCTTCGCGCTCGCCGTCGACTTCGGCTCTCCCGGAGCGCATGGCGCGGCCGCGCTTGGCGCCGGCGGCCAGGTCGATTGCGTCGTCAGGCTCGCCCCGACGGAGGCGAGCCTGGGGACGGGTGATTTCCTGTTAGCCGTCGGCGACCTCGAGCGCTTGCCAGCGGCGGAGGGGCGCCTCGACCTCGCTGTCTCGTTGCTCGCCCTGCAGACGGTGAACGACCTCCCGGGCGCGCTCGTGCAGATGCGGCGCGCGCTGAAACCCGACGGCCTCCTGATCGCGGCGCTGATCGGGGGCGAGACGCTGACCGAGCTCAGGCAAAGCCTCACCATCGCCGAGAGCGAGGTGCTCGGTGGCGCATCGCCCCGGGTGGCCCCGTTCGTCGACGTGCGCGCGCTTGGCGGGCTTGCCCAGCGCGCCGGCCTCGCCCTGCCGGTCGTCGATCTCGACCGGGCGGTCGTGCGCTACCCGGACATGTTCGCGCTGCTCGGCGACCTGCGCGCGATGGGGGCTGCGAACGCGCTTCATGCGCGCAGCCGGAAGCCCCTGCGCCGCGAGGTCCTGGCGAGCGCGGCCTCCGTCTATGCCGAGCGTTTCGCCGATCCGGACGGGCGCTTGCGCGCGACCTTCGACATCGTGTGGCTGGCGGCCTGGGCCCCCGACGAGAACCAGCCGAAGGCGCTGAAGCCCGGGTCGGCCACGGCGCGGCTCGCGGATGCGCTCAAGCGGCGCGGGTGAGGCTCAATCGGCGCGGACCTGTGTCGCCTCCAGACGAGCCGGAGAAGCCTTCGCCGGCCGCATCGCGCGCCCGGTGATGGCGACGCCGCCGAGCACGAGGCCCAGTCCCGCCCAGGCTGAGGGCGCTATGGGTTCGGCGAGCGCGACCGCTCCGCCGACGACGCCGATCACCGGCGCGATATAGTTGTTGAGGCTGGCGAAGGTCGCCCCCTCGTCGTGGACCAGCCGGAAATAGACATAATAGGCGAGCGCCGTGTTGAAGATTCCGAGCGCGCCCATTGCGAGCATTGGCGCTGGCGAAATCTGGAAGACCGCCGCCAGCGGCGGAAGCTTCCCGAACATGAGCCCGATGAGCGCGAGGGCGAGGGTCGAGAGCGTCATCGAGGCGGTCACCGCCCTGACCGCGCCGATCTCTCGCGTGGCCGCCCCCGAGATGATCGCTCCCGTTCCGTAAGCGACCGCCGCGGCCAGGGCGAAGGCCCGCCCAAGCACGGAATGGCCTGCGCTGCCCGCCGCTCCCGGCGACCAGAACGCGACGCCAACCCCGACGAAGCCGAGCGCCAGGCCAAGAGCCGCGGCCCATGTCCATCGGTCGCGCGATCCGAGAAATCGGCCGAACAGGAAGACGAAGATGGGCTGGGCGCCCATCATCAGCGCCATGTCGGCGCTCGTCGTCAGTGTCGCGGCCTTGGCGAGCAGAATGAAGGGAACGACCTGCCCGGTGAGCGCGAGCGCGAGAAGCTTGGCCCATAGTCCCGGCCGCGACCCAGGCCAGACCTTGCCCGAAAGAGCGCTCGTCATGAGCATCGCGGCCGCCGCCACGCCAACGCGCGCGAGCGCGAAATCGAATGGATCGAAGGCGCGCGAGGCGATCTTGATCAGAAGAAAGGACGAGCCCCAGAGAAATGACAGAAAGGCCAGCGCCGCATAGGCCGCCATGGAGCTCTCGGAATTGGAGGACGCGCTCAAGGATGGGGACGGCGCACCGGGCCAGTCAGCTTGACCCGCTTCCGACCAAGGGATTTACGACCACGAGGCCCGGGAAGCGATTGAAGTCGCGATCCGCCGACCATAGCTCCCGCACGCCGTGCTGTTGGCACAGGGCTGCGATGCGCGCCAGGCGATCAACCGCCACGGCCCTTGTAGGCGAGATCGCGTAGCCTATCCCAGGACGCGCCGCGGGAGGCGGCTCGCAATCCATTGCCCTCGAAGCTGGCGCGGCGCAGCTTGAACGGCGCGCCCGGCCTGGTCTCGGTCACGACGCGGCGAAGCCCTCGCTCGATCGGCATACGCTTCATGATTACTCTCCTTAAAGTTTATGCATTTCGCGGGCTGACGGAGAGACGGATTATGACCCTTGGTACGGAAGACCTTCGTCTTCGAGTGGAGCCTGAAGCAACCCGGCTGGATGATCCTCCATTTCCGTGAAATCTAAATGTCCATCGTCCCACGCCCCGTCGGCGGCCATGAGCGCCTTTTCGTATCCATCCCTGTCCTCTCGGATGCGTTCAGGGATCGCAATAGACCCGAAGTCGTTGCCGGCCAACGGCGATATCGCGCCTTGTGCCGCCAGCTGTCCTCGATTTGTCCCTTTCCCGTTTCACCTCGCTGGACCTCAACGGAAATTCCGTCCCGCGGGCATCGCTTCGGCGACGTCCGTTTGCTCCGTCGGGGCGCCGGGCGGGGCGCGCGGGTCGTCGAGCCGCGGCGACTGAGCGAAGCGATTGCCCTGTCGCTTTCGGGTCTCCGTCGGCTCCGTCCGGTGCGCCTCGTCAGCGCGCGCAAGAGCGCCGATCGTGTGGCCCGTCTCCGACAGTAAGCCCAGCATCGGCGTCAGGTCGTTCATGCGTTCGGCGACGATATGAATAACCCCTTGCTCGCTCTGCAACTTGCCGGTCACCGCGACGAAACGTGCGCCAAGAACGATTGCGCGCAGGCGTTCGAAGATCTTCGGCCACACAATGATATTGGCGACACCCGTCTCGTCCTCTAGCGTCATGAAGATGACGCCCGCGGCGGTGCCCGGCCGCTGGCGCACCAGCACGAGCCCAGCCACCGTGACGCGCTCGCCGTTCTTGACCGAGCGCAGCGCCTCCGAGCGCAGGATTCCACGCGCGGAAAGGCGGGCGCGCATGAACGAGGCAGGATGAGCCTTGAGCGACAAGGACAGGCGCCGATAATCCTCGACCACATGCGCGCCAAGCGGCATCGGCGGCAATCGCGCATCCGGCTCCGTCTCGCGTCCCGGCCGGCTCGCGAACAAGGGCAGATCGTCCTGGTCGCCGACCCGGTCGAGGCCGCGCACCGCCCATAGAGCCTCACGCCGGTCGAGGCCGAGCGAGCGGAAGGCGTCGGCGTCGGCAAGCTTTTCCAAAACGGCCGAACTCAAGCCGCTGCGCAGCCATAAGTCGCGCACCGAATCATAAGCTTGGCCGCGCCGCTCCACGAGCCAGCGCATGTCCTTCTCCCTGACGCCGACGATTTGTCTCAAGCCCAGACGCACCGCATGGGTCGAGCGGATGTGCGGCGCCATCTCGGCGTGGCGGGGGTGGAGGCCCTCACCCCCAACCCCGCTCCCGATAGCCCGTCGAGAGACGGGCGTCCTTCCGGACGCCCGATGGGGAGAGGGGCGATTCCCTTCTCCCGTGGGGAGAAGGTGGTCCGAAGGACCGGATGAGGGCTCAGCCGCGCCGCCTCTCACCTCCTGAAGCAGCTCCAGCGTGCAATCCCAGTCGGACAGGTTCACGTCGACTTCGCGCATCTCGACCCCGTGCTCGCGGGCATCGCGCACGAGCTGAGCGGGCGCGTAAAAGCCGAGCGGCTGGGCGTTCAGCATCGCCGCGGCGAAGACATCGGGGTAACGGCATTTCATCCAGCACGAATCGTAGACGAGCAGGGCGAAGCTCGCCGCATGGCTCTCGGGAAAGCCGTATTCGCCAAAACCCTCGATCTGGTGGAAGCAGCGTTCGGCGAACTCGCGCGGATAGCCGTTGGCCACCATGCCTTCGATCATCTTCGCTTGCAGGGTCTGGATCGTTCCGGATCGACGGAACGTCGCCATCGCCCGGCGCAGTTTGTCCGCTTCCGAGGGCGTGAAGCCGGCGGCGACGATGGCGATCTTCATCGCCTGCTCCTGGAACAGCGGCACGCCGAGCGTCTTGCTCAATACGGCCTCGAGCGCCTTCGAGGGATAGGAGACCGCCTCGAGGCCCTGCCGGCGGCGTAAGTATGGATGCACCATGTCGCCCTGAATCGGGCCAGGGCGTACGATCGCCACCTCGATGACGAGGTCGTAGAAGTTCGCGGGCTTGAGCCGCGGCAGCATCGACATCTGCGCGCGGCTTTCGATCTGGAACACGCCGATCGTGTCGGCGCGCTGGATCATCGCGTAGACGCACGCCTCCTCAGAGGGAACGCTCCCCAGGGTCAGCCGTTCGCCGTAATGTGTATCGAGAAGATCGAAGCCCTTGCTCAGCGCCGTCAGCATGCCGAGCGCGAGAACATCGACCTTGAGAAGACCAAGCGCGTCGAGGTCGTCCTTGTCCCATTCGACCATTGTGCGCTTGTCCATCGCCGTGTTCATCACGGCCATGACTTCGTCGAGCCGGTCGCGGGTGATGACGAAACCGCCGCTGTGCTGGGTTAGATGGCGAGGAAAGCCGATCAGTTCCTGCGCCATCGTGAGCGCGAGCGTGAGCGTCGGATCGGCGGGATCAAGCCCCGCCGCGCGCACACGGGTCTCGCCCACCGGACCTGTCTCCTGGCCCCAGGCGGTTCCGTTAAGGGCGGCGACGACATCGTCGGAGAGGCCGAAGACCTTGGCCGTCTCGCGGATCGCCGAACGCGTGCGATAGGTGATCACCGCGGCCGCGAGGCTGGCGCGCTCCCGCCCATAGCGCTCATAGATATACTGGATCACCTCCTCGCGCCGCTCGTGCTCGAAGTCGACGTCGATGTCGGGCGGCTCGTTGCGCTCGGGCGAGATGAAGCGTTCGAACAGAAGATCGAAACGCGCCGGATCGACCTCGGTGATCCGGAGACAATAGCAGACGGCGGAATTGGCGGCCGAGCCGCGGCCCTGGCAGAGGAGTCCCTTCGAGCGGGCGAAGCGCACGATGTCGTGCACGGTGAGGAAATAGGCTGCGTAATCGAGCGCCGCGATCAGCCTGAGCTCGTGCGCCAGCGCGTCCCGCGTGCGCTCCGGAACGCCGCCGGGATAGCGCTCACGAGCGCCCGCCTGAACGAAGGCTTCGAGCGCTTCCTGCGCCGTCGCATAGCCTTCGCGCACCTCCTCCGGATAGCAATGCTTAAGTTCGTCGAGACTGAAGGCGAGGCCGTCGAGGAAGCGGATCGTCTCGGCGACCGCATCCGGCGCATCGGCGAACAGCCGAGCCATTTCGCCCGGGGGTTTGAGATGGCGCTCGGCATTGGCTTGCGTGAGGCGCCCTGCGTCCTCGAGCGTGGTTTTCTCGCGGATGCAGGCGAGGACGTCGGCGAGCATGCGCCGTTCGGGCGCGTGCATGAGCGGGTCGTTGGTCGCGATCAGCGGCGCTCGAAGCGAGCGCGCCAGCGCTTGGCGCCGCTTGAGTTCGCTGCGCATGTCCGCGCTATAGGTGAGGCTCGCGCCGATCCAGAGGCGCTCGCCGAAGGCCTCGCGCAAGAGGGGGAGGGTGTCCCTTCTTTTCTCGGGAAGAGGCGACGGATGAGGGCCGCCCTTAAGCACGACGACCTGCAACCCTTCGCTCCGCTCCAGAAGGTCGCCGAGCTCAAGCCAGCATTCGCCTTTGGGGGCGCGCTTGTTGCCCTCGGTCAGAATTCGGCAGAGCCGGCCGTAAGCCGGGCGGTCCCTTGGATAGGCGAGCATGTCGGGGCTGCCGTCGATGAAGACGAGCCGTGCCCCGGGAACGACCCGCGTCGCGCCCATCGCCTCGGCGTTTTCGCGCGCAAACACATGCGCGCGCACGATTCCGGCGAGCGTGTTGCGGTCGGCGATCCCGATTCCGGCGAGCCCGAGCTCGGCTGCGCGCGAAACCATCTCCTCGGGATGCGAGGCGCCGCGCAGAAACGAGAAATTGGTCGTCGCCGCAAGTTCAGCGAACCGCGGCTCAAGCCGGATCAAGGCGCCGCTCCTCGTGCCTGCGAGAATAAGTCGCTAGAACAAAGATAGAACGACAGAAGGCAGGAACACAAGTCGCCTTAACGGGAACGGACGTGTAGGCGGGGTAGCTGACCGCGTCAGTCGCGCCCAGCGCTCGCGGCTACAAGGGCCCGGTGCGTTTCAGGCATCGTCCCGAGCGCCCTCGGCCAGGCGCGCCATCGCGTCGAAGAAGAGCCCGCGGAAGCGCTCGGCGTCGACGGCGACCGCGACCTCGCTGTTGGCGAGGCGGCCCCACTGGCCACGCCAGTCGACGATCGTGGCGCCCGTCGTCAGGCGCCCCGTCGTCTCGACATCGACGGCGCCGCGGCGCGTTTCGACCAGCGTCGGATCGAGCGCCACCGCGACCGCCAGCGGGTCGTGCATGGTGAAGACACGCTTGCCCAGGATTTTTTCCATGCGCTCGAAATAGAAACGCGACGCGTCCTCGAGGAAGCGAGCAAGCTTCGCGCCATGCGGCTTGCCGGCGATGCGCGAGCCGATCGCCGTGATGTCGCGCTCGTCGATGATCGTCTTGCGCGTGACATCGAGACCGATCGCGATCACCGGCGCTCCGCCGACGCCGCCGAAAGCGCGAAAGACGACGCGCGCCGCCTCCGGATCGTGCCAGATGTTGAATTCGGCCGCGGGCGTCACATTGCCCGGCTCCGCATAGGCGCCGCCCATGATGACGAAGCGCTTGACGAGGCGCGGCAGCTCGGGCTCGCGCATGACGGCGAGCGCGATGTTTGTCAGCGGGCCCACCGCGCAAAGAACAAGCCGCCCGGAATGCGAACGCGCCGCGCCGATGATCGAATCCGCCGCATGCGACGCCTGCCGCGGATCTTCCGGTTCGGGCAGGACCGCGTGGCCAAGCCCGGTCTCACCGTGGATTTCGCTGGCGTCCCTGACCGCATTGGACATCGCCGTCGCCGCGCCGGGCCAGACGGGAATGTCGCCGCGGCCGGCAAGCGCAAGAACCGCTCGCGTGTTGCGCGTCGCGGCCGCGAGCGACACGTTGCCGACGACGGTGGAGACGCCGAGGATCCGCGCTTGCGTATGGGCGCAGGCGTAAAGCAGCGCGAAGGCGTCATCGATGCCGGTATCGACGTCGATGATCAGAGGCTCAGTTTGTTCAGACATGGGCGTCATCTCCCGGGCGGCGAAAGAAAGCCGTTCCCGCTTGCATCCGGCGGACATAGTGGTGAGCGAGCGATCGTCGCGTCAAACGTTTCTGCTTCCGGAAAAGGGATCGTCAGCCGGCCCTCGCCGAAAGGTCGAGCTTCAGAACGGACAGGCTCTTCGCGCCGACAGCCTGTTCGATGATCGACCAACCGCTCTTAAGGTAAAATCCCTCCAGGTCCGGCCGGCAGCAGAGATGCACCACCGGATACCCGAGCGAGGCCGCTCGCGCCGCTGCCTCCGCGACCAGCGCGCGGCCCACGCCGCGTTTGCGCTCTGAAGCTTCGACCCACAGAGCGGCCATCCAGGGGCTATACTGCAGCCGTTCCTCCATGTCGGAATGAATGAGGAAAGCCGAGCCGAGATAGGCATGGTCACTATGGGCTACGACGGCCATGGGCAGCGGACGGTCGTCCGCCATTTCACTCATGTGGCGCTCGATGTCCGAAAGCGAGTGACCCGCATGTCTCCACCAGGCGTTCCAAACTCTGTCCGCGATCGTCGGGCCGTAGCGCGCGTGTTCGCGGAAGTCGGAAATCTGAAATGGCTGCAATTTGGAGGCCATGGCGAGTCGCTCCATTTCGTCGCCGGCGCGGCTCGGCGTCAAGCCGCGAAACCCCGGCGCTCCTTGCCGATCCAGCGCGTCAAAAGGAGGCCGGCGACGATGGCGAGGCCGGTCGCAAGCCCCATCCACACGCCGACCGCGCCGAGCGGAGTCAAGAAAGCCAGCGCGAGGCCAACCGGCGCGCCAATCGCCCAATAGCCGAGCACCGCGATGACAAAGGGCTGCTTGGAATCGTGCAGGCCCCGCAGCATATTGGCGAGGACGCACTGGCTTGCGTCGAAGACCTGGAACACGGCGGCTACTTTGATCAGCGCGACGGCGGTTGCGACGGCGCCCGCATTCTCCGGGGCGTCGACATCGAGGAAGGGCGCGATCAGGAGCCTCGGCGCGACGATCATCGCCGTCGCGGACAGGACCGCGTAGAGAAGCGTGAGGCCGAAGGCGCACCAGCCCGCACGCGCGACCGCGCCGGCGTTGCGCGCCCCATAGGCGAGGCCGACCCTGACCGTCGCCGCCTGGCCCATGCCAAGCGGGACCATGAAGGCGATCGAGGCGATCTGCAGGGCGGCCGTATGGGCTTCGAGCGCGGCACGGCCGATGAGGCCCATCACCATCGTCGCCGCCGAGAACACGCCCACTTCGGCCAGGATCATCGCGCCCATCGGCAGACCGAGCCGCCAGAGCGCGGAGAGTTCAGCCCGGGCGGGGCGCCAGGGCAGGGCGAAAGGCCGAACCCGCTTGAGGCGCGGCTCGACGAACGAGGCCCCGAGCAGGATCAGGAACATCAGGGTCTGCGACATTGTGGTCGCGATGCCGGAGCCGACGATCCCGAGGCGCGGCATGCCAAGCTCGCCGAACACGAGGGCATAGTTGGCCAGCGCATTGAAAGCCACGGCGACAAGGCCTGCGACCAGGGTCGGGCGCGGCCGCTCGAACGCGGAGAAGAGACAGCGCCCGGTGACGAACAGAAGGTTCGGCAAGAGGCTCCACTGATAGCCGCGCATGTAGGTTCCGGCGTCGCGCGCGAGATCGGCCGGTTCGCCGATCGCCAGCAGGATCGGCTCGGTCTGCCAGAGGTAGATCCAGGAGCCCAGCGCAAGCGCGACGGCCGACAGGAGCGCCTGATGCACGGAGCGCTGCAGCGTCTCGCCGCTTTCGCCTGCGCCGCTCTTCGCCGCCGCAATCGGCGCCAGCGCCGCGACGACGCCGATGCCCAGCACCATCGCGGGCTGGAAGAGATTGAAGCCGAGCGCGCCTGCGGCGAGCGCGCGCGCAGACAGGCGCCCGAGCATGACGAAGTCGGTCGCGGTCATCGCATAGACCGCGACATTGGCGAGAACGATCGGCCAGCCGAGCGCGAGCGTGGCGCCAAGCTCGCGCCTGAGCGAGCCGCTTGCGGCTGCCGTCGCCCTGACGGATTGCGGCGCGGCGGACATTATCGACCCATGGAGACGAGAGCCGCGGGTGATACCGGAGGGGCTGAGTTCGCGCAAACGCCCCCGCCCCGAAGAGGATCCGCGCCTGGGAGGCAGATTGGCCCGCCGCCGACATTTGTCTTGACAAAATCAGAAACATACTGCATCATGTTCGTTGTTGCGGAATCAATTCTCCGCTCCGGCTCAGCCGGGCGTCGAGTGGCCGCGGCTGTTTGACAGGCCGGCTCAACCACAACCGGCGCGCGAGTGAAGACGAAGGGGAGAATTTTTTTTTCGCCAATCGCGCGCAACCCATTGAAAAATCACGATTCCAAAAAATAAACGCTAGTAAACGCTAGCTATTTTACTAACGTTTACTAGCGTTTGTTGGTGTTTTACTAGCGTTTATGGGCGTTTATTTGCATCGGCTTGAGGCCAGGCTCGCGCCCTGGTTGTCGAAGCCGGCGATCCCCGCCGAAGCCCGCCGCCGCTTCACGCCGACGGAACCATTTTCGCGATCCAGTCCAGCGCGTCGGCGAAGCGCTCGCCCAATGCGAGATGGGCGCCCCCCTCGACCCGCCAGAATTCCTTGGGCGGATTGGCGAGCGCGAACAGTTTCTCGCCAAAACGAATCGGAACGACGCGGTCTTTCGTCCCATGCACGATGAGCGTCGGCGTGGTCACCGACTTGATGAGCAGGTCGTTGCGGAACGGGTCGCGCAGCAAGGCGCGAACGGGCATGAACCAGTATGTGGCCGCGGCCACGTCGGCGATCGACGAATAGGGCGAATCGAGCACGAGCGCGCCGACCCTGTGGCGCGCGGCCAGCGCGAGCGCGACCCCGGACCCCAGCGACTCCCCGAGAAGGACAATACGCTCGGGCGCGACGCCGCTCGCGATCGCCGCCGCATAGGCCGCTTCGCCATCGAGCTTCAGCCCGCGCTCGCTGGGTGAGCCGGTCGAGCTGGCATAGCCGCGATACTCGATCGCCAGCAGCCCCATGCCTGCCTCGGCGAGGGCGCGAAAGCGCTCGAAGCGCAGGTCGATTCCGCCAGAGTTGCCGTGAAAATAGAGGATCATCGGCCGCCCGGGCGCAGGCAAACTTCGCCACGCGAGCAGGCTCTCCCCGTCCTCGGTCTTCAGACGAAGGACCTCGGCCTTGAGCCCGAGCGTCGCCGGATCGACCTCGCCGGCGTCGCGCGGAAACAGAATCCTGCGCTGGCCGGCGTAAAGTCCAACCACGACGAGAGCGTAGAGCACGATGAAGGCGATGATCGCGATCAGCATTTAGCGCCGAGCCCGGCGAGTCCCAGGTCCAGCCTCAGTGCTGGAGCGCCTTCACGATCGCGTCGGTCATCTTCTTGGCGTCGCCGAACAGCATCAGCGTGTTGTCGCGGAAGAACAGCTCGTTCTCGACGCCGGCGTAGCCGGAGCCCATGCCGCGCTTGACGAACAAAACCGTTTTCGCCTTGTCGACGTCGAGCACCGGCATGCCGTAGATCGGCGACTTGGGGTCGGTCTTGGCGGCCGGGTTCGTGACGTCGTTGGCGCCGATGACATAAGCGACGTCGGCTTGCGGGAACTCGCTGTTGATGTCCTCGAGCTCGAACACTTCGTCGTAAGGAACATTGGCCTCGGCGAGCAGCACGTTCATGTGGCCTGGCATGCGGCCGGCGACCGGGTGGATCGCGTATTTGACCTCGACCCCGTTCTTCTTGAGCGAATCCGCCATCTCCCGCAGGCTGTGTTGCGCCTGCGCGACCGCCATTCCGTAGCCTGGCACGATGATCACCTTGGAGGCATTCTTCATCATGAAGGCCGCGTCTTCGGCCGAACCCTGCTTGACCGGACGGGTCTCCTTGTGGCCCTCGGCTCCGGCGACCTCGCCGCCCCAGCCGCCAAGGATGACGGAGATGAAGGAGCGGTTCATGCCCTTGCACATGATGTAGGACAGGATCGCGCCCGACGAGCCGACCAGCGCGCCGGTGATGATGAGCGCGGTGTTCTCCAGCGTGAAGCCGATGCCGGCCGCCGCCCAGCCGGAATACGAATTGAGCATCGAGATTACGACCGGCATGTCGGCGCCGCCGATCGGAATGATGATCAGAATGCCGAGCAGGAACGAGACGGCTGCGATGCCCCAGAAGCCGATGTGCTGCTGCGCCTGGAAGAACCAGACGATCAGCGCAATCAAGCTCAACGCCAGC
>DASXES010000007.1:0-32299 GCA_036489975.1 Roseiarcus sp. | reverse complement strand
ATGACGCTGGAAACCATTGCTCCTTTGAGCCATGATCCCGTCGTCGGGCTGCCTGTGGCGGCCGCCTGACCAGCCCGGTCTCACCAGGCGAATGCGGCGGCCATACCGCACCTGCTACACCACAGCACGGGACACGACCTTGGCCCCCTGAAGATGGAGACGGCGAATTCTTGCCTCGCAAGAGAGAGGAATCGGCTGATTTTTAATTTTGCAGAACGTTGCGTCCAACCTGTCCAACATAGGTTTTGAGGTTGGACGCTCGGAGAAGCCCGGAAAATAAGACAGTGTCCAACCTGTCCAACCTGTCCAACATATTTTTGCGTCCGCATACGCGCGCGCCGGAAACGTAATTTCTCTGGCTACCAACTTTCATTTTAGGTTGGACAGGTTGGTCGCGAGGTCGATGGCCTCTCATGACCCTTCGCCCGCCAGGCATCCGAATGCCGATCGAGCCGCGCGACGTCCCCAAGGAAAAGCGGCTCGCCAGCACGGCCCGCAAGCTCGGCGCGATTGGGCGCCAGGTTTCGGGGACTGGACGGCAACAAGCGGGTTTTTCGCCGACGGCGGGAGAGCGCGCCGGTGACGTCGCTCTACCAAGGCGACCAGGCGCTCCACGCGGCCCTCGCGCCGCACCTATCGCGCACTGCATTCAAACGGGCGGTGGTCGAGCTCGAGCGGTAGGGGTTTCCCGAAAGTCGATCCTCTCTTCAGGGGTCGCTATGCGCCAGCCGTGCGTGCGTGGACGCGCGGGCGGGGCTAAGCGAGACTGGACCACAAGTACAAGATGGACAGAAGACGTGGGACGATGGGGAGGGGAGCCAAACACCCGGCCTGATCGCGCAAGAGAAAATTCGGCCCAGATCGGCTATATTGGAGCGCAGACAAGGCTTCGCGCAAAGCGAAGGGTTACCGGCCCGATTGATCCCTTTACCGAAAGACGGAACGGAGGCGGAAATATTCGATCTCTGCGGCGCTTACGCCGAGAGGCTTAAGCTTTGGATTGATCGTGGCCCTCGATGGTTGTATGACGGGACCATGCTCGCTCTGCGACCCTTTCGAGCGCCACCCGCAATCGCCGATCCGCGCCGCGCTTGGCGACGGTCGAGCGGATCACTTCAAGCTGTCGATGTAGCTCTCGGCGGTCCGATCGACGCCAAGAGCTGGTATGCGAAATGGCGCGCGCCGGCGGAGTAGGGCGGCCCCGAGCGCGTGAAGCGCGCGCATGACGCGATCGCCGCGGTACGGATGATCCTCAATTTCGGCCTGGCGCTCGGCCACGCCGAGTGCGGCGCGCTTGGCGAGGGCCTATCCAAGATCCGTTCGAGCGCTCGGCCCCGCGCGAGAGCCAGATGACGATCGAGCACGCCCGCGCCTTCATCAAGGCCGCGATCGCGTTTCGCCTCGGCGAGTCGATCGGCGTCGCGACGCAGTTCGAAACCATGCTTCGGCAAAAGGACGTCATTGGCGAATGGGAGGCCGATTCCGCTGGACGGGGAGAGGTGGAGCGGGCCCTATCGTTGGGATAACATTCCGGGCGGCGTTTTCCGGCTCAAGACGTCGAAGACCGGCGCCGAGATCGTCGACGATCTGCCGAAGCTCGATCTGCTCTGGCCGCTCATACAGACCGTCCCTCAGCAGAATCGCGCCGGCGCGATCGTCAAGGCCTATGGCGAGCCGATCCGCACGCGCACCTATCGCAAGTGGTTCCGCGAGATCGCCGATAAGGCGGCCATCCCGGCTCCGTGTGGAACATGGACGCCCCCGCCGGCGCTGTGACCGAAGCGCTCGAGGCCGGAGCGGACGAAAAGACGTGCAGCGCACCGCGACCCACGCGAGCCCAGCCATGACCAGGCGCTACAGCCGCACCGCCGAAACCGCCCCGCTCGCCGTCGCCGAGGCCCGCAGGAAAGCGCGGGGCGGGAAATGAGCGCCTAACTGAATGGCCGCTTAGGAAACTTGGTGGATTCAATGGCTGAGACCGTGGCGCTGCAGTCGGCCCGGTCCGCCTTACATCTTCCTTGCCGAACACCGTCAGAACGACTGCGAGTTAAATCAAGTGCTTAAGTGGTCGGGGCAGCAGGATTTGAACCTGCGACCTGAAGTACCCAAAACTTCCGCGCTACCGGGCTGCGCTATACCCCGAAATGCGTCGTGTGGCTATCATGCGAGGGGGTCACAGACAAGGGAGCGAACTGCGGGCTGCGCGGCGGATGGGCCCTCACTTCTCGGGCTGGACGACGCGGACGTGGAGCTCGCGCAATTGCTTGGGCGTCGCCGGCGACGGCGCGCCCATGAGCAAGTCCTCGGCGCGCTGGTTCATCGGGAAAAGCGCCACCTCGCGCAGGTTCTGCTCGCCCGCCAGCAGCATCACGATGCGGTCCACGCCCGCCGCCATCCCCCCATGCGGCGGCGCGCCGTACTGGAACGCCCGGTACATGCCGCCGAATCGCTCGACCACCGTCTCTTCGCCATAGCCGGCAATCTCGAAAGCCTTCAGCATCGCCTCCGGACGATGGTTGCGAATCCCGCCCGAAGCCAGTTCGTAACCGTTGCAAGCGATGTCGTACTGGAACGCTTTGATCGCGAGCGGATCCTGGGTCGCAAGGGCTTCGAGCCCGCCTTGCGGCATGGAAAAGGGGTTGTGCGAGAACTCGACCTTTTTCTCGTCTTCGTCCCATTCGTACATGGGGAAGTCGACGACCCAGGCGAATGCGAACCGATCCTCGTCGACGAGCTTGAGCTCCTGGCCGACCTTGGTGCGCGCGAGCCCGGCGAATTTAGCGAATTTGCCCGGATCGCCAGCGACGAAGAACGCCGCATCGCCCGCCTTGAGGCCAAGCGCAAGGCGCACCGCCTCGACGCGCTCGGGGCCAATGTTGTTGGCAAGCGGCCCACGCCCACCCACTCCCGTCGCCTTCGGGTCGGCCGCAAGGGAAGTTTCGTCACGAGAACGATCAAAGAACAGAATGTAGCCGAGCCCAGGCTGCCCCTCGCCTTGCGCCCATGCGTTCATCCGGTCGGCAAAGGTCCGCTGGCCGCCGCCGGGAGCGGGAATGGCCCACACCTCGTTTTTCTCGATCTCGAGCAAGCGAGCGAACACTTTGAAACCCGAGCCGCGGAAATGCTCCGACACGTCCTGCATGACGAGCGGATTGCGCAGGTCAGGCTTGTCCGACCCGTATTTGCGCATGGCCTCTGAATAGGGAATGCGCGGCCAGGGCGAGGGCGTGACCGGCTTGCCGCGCGAGAATTCCTCGAACGCGCCTCGTATCACCGGCTCCATCGCGTCGAAAACGTCCCCCTGCTCGACGAAGCTCATCTCGATATCGAGCTGATAGAATTCGCCGGGCAGACGGTCGGCGCGCGGGTCCTCATCGCGAAAACAGGGCGCGATCTGGAAATAGCGGTCGAAGCCCGCCATCATCAGAAGCTGCTTATATTGCTGGGGCGCCTGCGGCAGCGCGTAGAACTTACCGGCATGCAGACGCGAGGGCACGAGGAAGTCGCGCGCGCCCTCGGGGCTCGACGCCGTGAGGATCGGCGTCTGAAACTCGAAGAAGCCTTGGCCCTTCATTCGTCTGCGAAGCGAATCAATGACTTGACCGCGCAGCATGATGTTCTGATGAAGCTTCTCGCGCCTCAGATCCAGGAACCGGTACCGGAGCCGCGTGTCCTCAGGGTACGGCTGGTCGCCGAACACCGGCAGTGGCAGATCGCCGGCGGGCCCCAGCACTTCGATCTCCGAGCCGTAAACCTCGACGAGGCCCGTCGGCATGTCCGGGTTTTCCGTGCCGGGCGGGCGCTTGCGCACCTTGCCGTCGATGCGGATGACGAATTCCGAGCGCAGCTTCTCCGCTTCGCGGAAGGCAGGCGAATCCGGGTCGACCACGCATTGGGTCAGGCCGTAATGGTCGCGCAGATCGATGAACAACAAGCCGCCGTGATCGCGGATGCGGTGGCACCAGCCAGAAAGCCGAACGTCGGCGCCGTCCTCGGCGAGGGTCAGGGCGCCGCAGGTGTGAGTGCGGTAGCGGTGCATGATTATCGGATCTTTTTTCGCGTCGGGCGGCGTTGCGCCGGTGCCTAGCCGAAAACGGACGGGCGGGAAAGCGCGAAGTCGCCCAACCGAGCCTGACATTGAGGCGCTCGGCCGTGCCCGCTTCGATATGCGTCGATCAGGGCCAGAAGGCGTCGAAATTCGTTCAGGCCCTCCCGGAAGTGCCCGGCGAGTTCGAATGTGGGTACTATTACCCAAACGTGTAAATTCATGATGACAAGCTGCGCAAAGCGGTATAACGAGTTTGAAGTGCGTAAACGTAGGGAAGGCGCCATGTCAATCGGGCTGAAACAGTCGGAACCCAGGGTGCAGCGCACCCGCCGCAATATCATGAAAATGGGCGCGATCGCGGTTCCCGCGACGTTAGCTTCGGTCCATTCGGCCGCCGCGGGCGGAATTAAGGTGTGTCTCCCCGTCCTGGGGTGCTTCACGATTGGGGGTGGCGGCTCCGGGGGCGGCAAGGGCGGCGGGGTTAGTAGCAATTGCTTCCTTAAGGGGACGAAGATTCGGACCGCCGAGGGCGAGCGCGAGATCCAGAACCTCGCGATCGGCGACCTGCTGCCAACGATGTTTGGCGGATTGCGTCCCATTCAGTGGATCGGACGCTATACAGTCAGGAAAAGCGACCCATCCAAAGCCTGGGTAGAGGGTGCCTTGCCAGTTCGTATCGCCCGCTCTGCTCTTGCTCCCAGTGTCCCGCATGCCGATCTCTTTGTGACGGCGCTCCACGGCGTGCTGATCGACAGCGTTCTGGTTCCAGCGGAGGCGCTGATCAATGGCGCGACCATCACTCGCCATGAGCCCGAAGGCGACGAGATGGAGTTCTTCCACGTCAAGCTAGAAACCCACGATGTGATTTACGCCGAGGGCGTTCCGGCCGAGACGCTGCTCCATGTCGATGAGTCCTTCGTCAATTTCGCTGAATATCTCCGTCAATATGGAACGCCGGCAGACGAAGCTCGCTGCGCCCCGGCCGTTCGGATCGGCGGCCGTAAGGAACTCAAATCGAGGTTCCGGAGCGCGCTCTCGCCGTGGATAGATTTCAGGGATAAGGCCGACGTGGTGCGCGACCGGCTCGAGGAAGGCGCGACCGTCTAACGCAAGACCGGCTTGTATCTGCAAGGCCGCCTTCGGGCGGCTTTTTTTGCCGATTGGGCCCGAGTTGCGGGATGATCATTGGCCGGCGTGCTCGACGGGACGCCTATCCATTTACTGTGCCGGTCGTCGCGACTAGGGTTGCGGCGCGGTAACCGCCGCCCTTCCCGCAGGAACGTGACACCCTATGACCGCTTCGTCGCCTGCCGCCGCGTCCGCCAAGCTCTTCACACGCGAGAACGACGACGGCGTCGTCACCCTGACCTTGGACACCCCGCATAACCTCAATGCATTGAGCCTCGCCATGATCGAGGCTCTGGTCGCCGAGCTGGACGCCATCGCCAATGACCAAGCGGCGCGCGTCGTGGTGCTGACAGGCGTGGGAGCGGCGCTCAGCGCGGGTCATGACCTCAGAGAAATGCAGGCCCACCGCAATGACTGCGACAGGGGCCGCAATTACTACGTGGAATTGTTCGCGCGCTGCTCCACCCTCATGCAGGTCATTGTCGCGCTGCCCAAGCCGGTGATCGCGGCGATCGAGGGCGTCGCCACCGCGGCCGGCTGCCAGCTCGTCGCCGCCTGCGATCTTGCGATTGCGGGGGAGAAGGCACGCTTCGGCCTCTCGGGTGTTAATTTCGGCCTCTTCTGCTCGACGCCCCTCGTGGCGGTCGGCCGCGCCATCCCGCCCAAGCGGGCGATGGAGATGGCGATGACAGGCCAGCTGTACAGCGCTGCGGATGCGGAGCGTTTCGGCCTCGTCAACCGCGTGGTTCCCCGGGGCCGCGCCGTCGAAGAGGCGCAGGCGCTGGCCAAGACCATCACGCAGCAATCCGGCCCGACGCTTGCGATCGGCAAGCGCGCCTTCTACGCCCAGATCGAGCGGCCGCTCGAGGAGGCCTACGCGGTCGCCTCGTTGGCGATGATCGACAATCTGGCGGAGCCCGATTCGGTCGAGGGCATGGGCGCGTTCATCGACAAGCGCGCTCCGAAATGGGGCGCCGGGCCCGGTCCCGCAGACGGGCTCAAGCGCCGCGGCGCCTGACCGACCCAAACGCCTGATCCATGCGCTCGGCGCCAACGCGCAGTGCGCGGGCCTAACCGCAATTTTACCGGCGCGCCCTCATTTATCAGTAGATTAGGACTCCGTTTAGTTCCGCGCTGAAATTGCCGCGCCAAGGCCTCGTTCTGAGACGCCGCGTTGCGCGTGGCCCTTGAGGCATGAGGTCCGCAGCGTACGGCGCTATTATAAGATTGCGCCCGGAATCGACTGCTTTTCGCAGCGCCGAATGGAGCCCCTCCCCACGCCCCTGCCCCGGGTCCGACAGGCCCTGCCGGGCGCGCGCGCCCCGGTAGGTAGCCCGCCTACCGACACAGCCTGCCATCCACAATTGCCGGGCGTCACACGGAAGGACACAATTCGCTGATTCCAGGTGAGTGAGTCGGAAAATGAAGAAACCGGGATTGGACGGTCGCCATCGTGACAAGGATGGCGAAACTCAGCGAAAGCGTGGCGACACGCTCAACAAAAATCTGTCGAAGCCCATTCCCCAGTTTTCTCCCCGGACGACCCTGGCCGCGATGCGGAAGAAAACGGGCAAGATCAGCGAAGAGGCGGTGAGACGCGCCGCCGCGAAACTGGCGAAGAAATAGTCCCGGCCGCGCGGATCGGCGCCAGCGAGCCTAGCCCCCGGCGCGTCGGGGCGGGCCGGCGACCGGATATGCAGTCCGCCGGGTTGAGGAACGCCGAGGAGTTGAGCCACAATGGCCTGATGGATCAAAAGGCCGCCCGCCACGCTCGACTGCTTCAGTTCATCGACATTGCGGGGACATTCGTTCTCGCGATTCAGGGCGCCTCGATCGCCGCTGTGAATGGTCTCGACGCCCTCGGCGTCGTCGTCGTGTCCCTCGCCACGGCGACGGGCGGGGGCATCATGCGTGATCTTCTCATCGGCGAAACCCCTCCCGAGGCGCTCCGGGGTTGGCCGATCGTGACATCGGCGCTTACAGGCGCCTTTCTGACGTTCTTCGCCTTCCACATGGTCGAGGAGATTCCTGAAGGCGCCCTCACCGTCGTCGACGCGCTCGGCCTCGCGCTGCTCGCGGTGTCGGGGACCGAAAAGGCGCTTGAATTCCGGCTGACGCCGATCGCCGCGGTGATGATGGGCGGGATCAGCGGCGCGGGCGGCTATACGATACGGGATATCCTGCTCGCCCAGGTTCCCGCCATTCTGCGGGTCGACTTCCTCGCGACCGCCGCGATCATCGGCGCGATCATCCTGGTCGTGGCGCGAAGCGTCAAGGCGCCCGCCAATGTGGCCGCCTTCCTGGGCGGCGCGACATGCTTCGGTCTGAGAATCGTCGCGGTGTGGCAGCACTGGCATTTGCCGACGGCGAACCTCCACTGAGAACGGCGGTCTTCGACGCTGATTCGCCGCCTCGACACCCACGCAAAAAAGCCCCGCGCTGGGAGGACCGCGCGGGGCTCCAGCGCGCTCGGGCTGGGGGGCAAGAATTAAGCGCGCCGGACACCGCCAACACGCCAGGCGAAGCATTGTTCCGAAAGCAAGGAGAGTGGCCGGCGGGGCTTTGCCGGTCAGTCCTCGAACACGCCCTCGAGTTCAGGCTCCGCCTCGATGATGGCTCGCGCCCGCTCCTGCAGATTGGCCTGAACCTGCGCGGGCGACGCGTTCGCGGGCTGTTTCAGCGCAACGCCGTTCACGACCGTCTCCAGCTCCGGATGGCTCTCCACCAGCTGGTCAATCTTGGCTCTGAGGCGCGCGTTTTGCTGTTGCAGTTCCTCGGTCATGGCCGTCTCCCCTTGCGCCCTCCGGCGCGACAGGGCTAACGCTCGTGGGGCCGATTTTGAGCCGCCAAAGCGGCCGGCCGCGAAAGACCGGCCGCGATTTGCGTTCTTGGGCCTACTTACCCATCAGCGACTTGGCGTTTTCCGGGGTGATCGCGAGCGTCGGCACGGTGACCGTGGTCGCCACCTTGTCGGCGCAGTCGAGCAGGATCTCCTTCGCCATGTCGATCGCCTGGGGCGCGCCGGTCGGATAGGTGAACGTCGCCGCCCATTCGCCCTCGGCGACGGCGCGAATGCCGCCAGACGGGCCCGGCAGGCCGTCGGTGCCGATGATCGCGATGTCGCCGTCCTTCTTGCCCGCGCCCTTGGCGGCGAGCCGCGCACCCGCCGCCATCATGTCGTTCGAGGCGTAGATCGCCTTGATGTCGGGATGGGCCTGCAGCATGGCGGCGAAAGCGGTCTGGGCTTTGTCCGGCAGCCAGTCGGCCGCCTGCTCAGCCACGACCTTGATCTTCGGGTTGGCCTTGACCCCGTCCTTGAAGCCGTTGAGGCGCTCGACGGCGGGGGTCGAACTCGGCAGCCCTTCCAGCACCGCCACGTCGCCTCCCTGCGGCAGCAGCTTGTCGGCCATGTACTTGCCGGCTTCTTCCGCGATCTTGAAATTGTCGCCGCCGATGAAGGCGGTGTAGTCCTTGCCGGGGTCGCCGACGGTCTTGCGGTCGAGCTCGATCACTGGAATGCCGGCCTTCATGGCGCGGGCGACGGCGGGCGTGAGGGGCGCGGCCTCGAAGGGCGAAATGAGGATCAGGTCGACCTTCTGAGTGATGAAATTGTCCATCTGCGAGGTTTGTGTGTTCACGTTGCCGGCGCCGTCGGCGATCTGCAGCGTGAATTGCGGAACCTTCGCGGTCGCCGCGGTCAGTTCGTCATTGACATGGGCGCGATAGGGTTCGGCGTTGTTGGCTTGCGAGAAGCCGATCACATATTTGTCGTCCTTGCCGCACGCCTTGGCGATATGCGCCGAAGCCGACCCCGCGATGAGGGCCGCGGCGGCCGTTCCCAGCGCCAGCGCGCAAATCCGTTTCATTCTCATTCGATGCATCTTCCTCTCCCTTGGGCGTTCCTGAAGTTTGGCGTCGCACTTTACCGACCCAGTCCCTCGCGGCGACGGACGAGAGACTGAAGAACCGCGGCGAGCACGATGATCGCGCCGGTCGCGAGCAATTGCAGAGCCGCATTGATGTTGTTGAGCTGGAGCACGTTGGCGAGCGCGCCGAGCATGACCGCGCCCGCGACGGTCCCGACCATCGAGCCCGCGCCGCCGAACAGGCTGGTGCCGCCAATGACGACCGCGGCGATCGCGGTCAATTCGTAGCCGGTGCCGTCATTGGCGCTGCCGAAATTGAACTGCCCCGCATGTACAACGCCCGCGATCGCCGAGACAAGGCCGGTGATCGCATAGACCGAAATCTTGACCGCGGTCACCGGCACGCCCGAAAGGCGCGCCGCCCGCTCGTTGCCGCCGACAGCGAACACGTAGCGCCCGAAGCGGGTGAAGTTGAGGACGAAGGTGGCGATCGCGGCGACGACCACGAAGACCAGCGTCGCCACCGGCACGGTGTTGTCGAACAGCCGGTCGCCCAGAATCGCGAACACCGGCGGTGCAAGCCCCGGCCCGTTGCCGTAGGAAATGTTGATGTACTGGTTGTTGGAGATGACAAGCGCGAGACCGCGCGCGACCTGCAGCCCGGCCAGCGTGACGATGAACGGCTCGAGGCGGAAACGGTTCGAGATTGTTCCCTGAACTGCGCCAAAGGCCGCGCCGCAGGCGACGACGAACAGGACCGTTGGAATCAGTCCCCAGCCAGCGGTCGTCATGATGGTCGCGGTCAGCACGCTCGACAGGCTGAGCAGCGCGCCGACGGAAAGATCGATCCCGGCGGTGATGATGACGAAGGTCATGCCGACGGCGATAATCCCGGTCTCCGACACCGCGCGCACGATATTGGCCATGTTGTCGGGAGCGAGAAAGAGAATGAGGCCGTGCCGGCGCGGCGAGAAGATCACGCCCCCGATCGCCACCACAATGAGCCCGATCACGCTCTGGAAGCGGACGAGAAGCGCGAAAAGATCGAGCCGGCGGCGCCCCGGGGCCGGGGCTGCGGCGGCGCTGCGGGTCGTCGCCGACTGGCTCATACCGTCTCATCCTCGCTTCGTTCGGCGGCTTCGAGCACCTGATGCTCGTCCGCGCCTCCGGGAAATTCCGCGACCGTCCGTCCGTTGCGCAGCACGACGACGCGGTCGCAGAGGCCCAGAAGCTCGGGCATCTCGCTCGAGGCGACCAGAACCCCCATGCCCTTCCCCGCAAGCTCGCGGACGCGCGCGTAGATCTCCCCCTTCGCGCCGACGTCGACGCCGCGCGTCGGTTCGTCGAGCAGCAGGAGGCGGGGGTCCCCCAGCACTTCCTTGGCGATGACCACCTTCTGCTGGTTGCCCCCGGAAAGGGCGCCGACTACGATCTCCGGACGCGGCGGACGCACGTCGAAAGCCTTGATCGCCTCCCGCGAGAGCGCGCTCTCGCGGGCCCGCGACATGAGAAAGCCGGGAGAGACGCGCTCGAGGACGGTCAGGACCAGGTTGCGCCCGACCGTGTCGCGGATAAGGAGTCCGCTGCCGCGCCGGTCGTCGGTGACGAGGCCAAGCCCTTCGCCCCGTGCGCCGCGGATCGAGGTCAGGCGCGCGGGCTCCCCGTCGATTTGAACGACGCCGGACCATTTTCCGCTTCCCGCCGCGCCATAGAGCGCGGTCAGGAGCTCGGTGCGCCCCGCCCCCATGATGCCGGCGAGGCCGACGATCTCGCCGGCGCGCACGATGAGGCTCACGTCCTCGGGCGCCTGCCAGCCGGGTCGCTCAGTCCGGGGCGTGAAGCGGGCGTGCTCGAGCGTGAGGACAGGCTTGCCCAACACAGTCGCGCGCTTCGGGTAGAGTTCATCGAGCGGACGCCCGACGAGGAGCCGCACCAGCTCCGATTGCGGCGCCTTGGCGGGCTGCACGCCCGCCACCTGCCCGTCGCGCATCACGGTGACACGGTCGGCGACCCGCGGAACCTCTTCGAGCCTATGGGAGATGTAGACGATGCCGACGCCCCGCGCCGCGATCTCGCGCATCACGACGAACAGCCGCTCGACCTCGGAGGCGGTGAGCGCCGCAGTCGGCTCGTCCATGATGAGGATGTTGGAGGCGTAGGTCAGCGCCTTGGCGATGGCGACAATCTGCCTTCGTCCGACCGAAAGCTCACCGACCGGCTGGTCGACGTTGATGTCGGCGCCGACGACGCTGATGCGCGTCAGCGCCTCCTTGCGCATGGCGGGGCGGTCAAGCACGCCGGCGCGTGTGAGCTCGCGCCCGAGAAACAGATTGGCGGTGACGTCGAGGCTCGGCACGAGGTCGAGCTCCTGGAAGATGGTGGCGACGCCTGCGCCCTGCGCGGCGCGCGGATCGTCGAAGCGGACGGACTGTCCCTCCAGAAGCATTTCGCCATCGTCAGGAGCGAAGACGCCGGAGAGGATGTTCATGAGCGTTGACTTGCCGGCGCCGTTCTCACCTAGGAGCGCATGAATCTCACCGCGCTTGAGGTCGAAATCGACGCCGCGCAAAGCCTGCACGCCGCCGAAATGCTTGGTGACGCCCCGCATGACGAGCAGCGGCGCCGCCGTTTCAACCGGCCCGCTCACCGCGGCCTCGCGCAGGAATCACGAACCTTCAGCGCGGCGTCGAGGCGCACAGTACGGCGCGCGCCTTCGGGCGCCGCGATCCGCTCCATCAGGAGAAACGCCGCCCTTCGGCCGATCTCCTCGCAGGGCTGAGCGACGAGGGTGAGGCGCGGCTCGAAACAATCGGCCCACTCGAAATCGTCGAATCCGGCGATCGAAATGTCGGCGGGAACGCTCAAGCCGCGCCCCCGCACCGCCCGCATCGCGCCGATTGTCGCCATATTGTTGCCGGTCACGATCGCGGTCGGGGGATCAGGCAGCGAAAGCAGCGCGTGGGTCGCCGCGGTGGCGCTCGCGGTCGAGGCATTGCCGGTGACGAGATAGCGCTCGTCGAACTCCAAACCGAGCCGCTCAAGGCTCAGGCGGTAGCCTATAATGCGCTCGAGCGTGGTCTCAAAGCCCGGATGGCCGCCGACATATCCGATGCGGCGATGCCCGAGCCCGGCGACATGGTCCACCAACGCGCGCATCGCCTCGCGATTGTTGACGCCGACCTGATCGAATGCGGAATCGGGCGTGCGGTCGACCAGAACGCACGGGAGCCGCGTGTCCCGCAGATAGCGAAGCGCGCGGTGTTCAGGGTCGGCGCTCGGCGCAAGGATGACCCCGTCAACCCGCCGCTGGTGCAGCGCGGTCAGGACTTGAAGCTCGCGCGCGGGGTCATCCTGGGTGTCGGACAGAAAGATCATCATGCCCAGCCGCGCGCATTCGGTCTCGATCGCGCAGATGATGTCGGTGAAGTAGGGATTGTAGATCGCCGAATGGCGATCCCGACCGAACCAGCGGTGGCCGTCTTCAATGACCGCGCGATGACATTCGGGCGATAACCGGTCGCATCGATGACCGCCCTCACCGCGCCCGCGGTCGCTGGCGAAACGCGCGTCGTGCCGTTGACGCCATGCGAAACGGTCGAAACCGAAACGCCCGCTGCCCGCGCCACGTCGGCAATCGTCGACACGTCGCCTCCCCCGGTTCTCCTCCGTCGCGCCTCGCGCGGCGCGCTGCCTTCTTCGATGGCGAAGCTAGCAGATCGAAACGTTTGCGCAACCGTTTCGACCGGCGTGGAGTCCGCCTTGGCGAAGAGCGGGACGTCATGGCGCGGGTTCCCAGAAAAGGCCGGAAACCACTGTTAGCCGCCAAGCTGGCCAAGGCTTTGGCCAATACCTTCGTCTATTCGGCGGCGGCGTTCGACCTCGATGCGGGTCCGGCGGCGAGCACCCTGCCCGACCCCGGCAAGCGATTCCTGTCGATGCAGTTATCGACAAAGCCGAGGCGCTGGTTGATTGACATTTTCCCGAGATCGTCTATGGCAAAGTGCGCCGAGAGCGAATGAAGGCTCCAGCGCGGCGCGAGGCTTGCGCGCCAGGACCCGCCTACGCGTTGACGCGGGTCCACTAGGCCCCCATATCACGAACCAGCGAATGCAGGGCATTCGCGCAAGCGAGAAAAGATGAAATTTAGCGAACTCGGCCTGAGCGAGAAAGTGCTCAAAGCCGTCGAAGCCTCCGGCTACGACACGCCGACGCCCATCCAACAACAAGCCATTCCCCACGCCCTGCAAGGCCGCGACGTCCTGGGCATTGCCCAGACCGGGACCGGCAAGACGGCCGCGTTCACCCTGCCGATGCTGTCGATGCTGGAGCGCGGCCGCGCCCGCGCCCGGATGCCGCGCACCCTTATCCTCGAGCCGACGCGCGAGCTCGCCGCCCAGGTCGAAGAAGCGTTCGGCAAATACGGCGTCAACCACAAGCTGAACCTGGCGCTTCTGATCGGGGGCGTCTCGTTCGGCGATCAGGAGACCAAGATCGCGCGCGGCGCTGACGTCGTCATCGCCACTCCCGGGCGTCTGCTCGATTTTACCGAGCGCGGCGGACTGCTTCTGAACGCGATCGAGATCCTGGTCATCGATGAAGCCGATCGCATGCTCGACATGGGCTTCATCCCGGACATCGAGCGCATCTGCAAGCTGGTCCCATTCACGCGCCAGACTTTGTTCTTCTCGGCGACGATGCCACCGGAAATTACCCGCCTCGCCGACGCGTTCCTCCACAATCCGGTGCGCGTCGAAGTCTCCCGCGCCGCCACGACCGCCGAGAATATCACCCAGACGCTCGTGCCTTCGGGCGGGACGCCCGAAGAGAAGCGCTCGACCTTGCGCCGCATCATCCGCGGCGCCGAGAATTTTAAGAACGCGCTCATCTTCTGCAACCGCAAACGTGACGTTCAGGTGGTGTATCGGTCGCTGCAGAAGCACGGCTTCTCGGTGCTGGCGCTGCACGGCGATCTCGACCAGCGCATGCGCACGGCGGCGCTCGACGCGTTCCGCGCCGGCGACGTCCAGCTCCTCGTCTGTTCCGACGTCGCTGCGAGAGGTCTCGACATTCCCGACGTCAGTCACGTGATCAACTACGATGCGCCCCATCACTCCGAGGATTATGTCCATCGCATCGGGCGCACCGGCCGCGCCGGCAAGTCCGGCCAGGCGCTGACCATCGTCTCGCGCATCGATCAGAAGGCGGTAGCCGAGATCGAGAAGCTCATCGCCCGCAAGATCGACTGGCAAGAGGGCGCCCAATTGCCGGCCGACGACGAAGCCGAGGCGCCGCGCCGAGAGCACTCGTCGCGCGGACGTGGCGGATCGCGCACACGATCCCAGCGGACGGCGCCCACGGAGGAGGCCGCGCGCCCGGACCGGCATGTCGAACGGCGTCCTGATTCGCGCCGACACCACGCCGAGCGCCCGCCGCGCGAGCGCATCGACGCCGAGCCGGAGCGCCGGTCGACCGCTCGCGTCCCGTCCGCCGCCGCGCAACCGCTGCGCCATGAGCGTTCGCCTCGAGAGGACGACGCGCCAGTCATCGGGCTTGGCGACCACGTGCCCGATTTCCTTCTGCGGCCGGTCAAGGCTCGCGCCCGGCCCGCGCGCGAGCCGATCGAGGCCGAGGAATAGCAGCGGCGTGCTTACGGAGTGTCCGCTCCTTGTCGGTGTCGCTGGCTCACGGCCCTCGCCGGCGTCTACCGCTTCGAAACATGGACGCCCGAGCGAAGGCTTGCGCCATTGGCCTTGCTTCGCTATTGACCGCGCCGCGCCCACGCGCGATGACGCGGGCCCCGGCGCCCGTTGGGGGATAGTTCAACGGTAGAACTGCGGACTCTGACTCCGTCAATCTTGGTTCGAATCCAGGTCCCCCAGCCACTTACCACATTGTTATGTAGACCAGATACTTAGTGGCCGTTTAGATGGCCTTCTGGCCTTCTAAGCCAGACTCCAAGCCGTCGATCAAAGCCTCGAAAAAACCAGATGAGCAGCCTTACCGCCGCTTGCCTGTCATCTTGAGGACCTAGCCAAGCGCGAATGCGTTGGCGCGTTCGTACTTTCGACGCTCACGGGCGCGGCGGTTTGATTCTCGGGTCGGCCGATGTGACGAGAGGACCGTCGCTTTGACATCTGCTGTTAAACGCGATTGACGGGAGCTATCCGGCCGGGTTCGCTACCGCGCGTCAGCGATAGCGTTGCGGCGATGCTCGGCGATCCTCGAGAAGAAACCGGTGTTGGCGCAGGGCGACGCCAGCACGGCAAGCACGCTCGGGCGGACAAATAGCGCCCGACCAGCTCATCCATGCTCGTCCGTGCAGCCGCTGAGTAGCCGTCCCACCTTCGATATACATTGGGTCGCGCTTATGCTGTTGTTCGTTGGTAGAGCCAATCACGGCTCGCAGGTTAGACCGTCGCTGTTGGGACATGCAATGACCACCCCGATGAACATCGCCGTCCGAGGGTTGTTCGCGACGCCAGTGGCGGCGCTGGAAGTTCCGGGCGCCGAGGCCCGCAATGCGGAACTGACCCCCATCATCTTGAAGAAGCGCGAGACGTCTCCGTCCGTTCAGGCGTCCAATGCTGGGGGCTGGCACTCGGACCGCCAGATCGTCGCCTGGGGCGGCCCACAGGTCACCTTCATTCTCGATCTGGCCAAAGAGATGGCCAACCGCTTGACCGCTGATCGGGATGGCAAGGCAATCCATCCCAAATGGAGCGTAATGGCGTGGGCGAACGTCAACGGGCCGGGCGACGGGAATATTTGCCATTATCATCCTGGCGCGTTCTGGTCCGGAACCTACTATGTCGCCGACGGTGGCTGCGCTACGGACCCGAGTCTGGGCGGCGAGTTCGAAATGCTGGATCCTCGTGGCGCTGGACCTGGCATGTACGCGCCCAGTTTGAAGTTCATGGGAGAAGACGGCCAGTCCGTCGGCGCAGCGGAGACCATCAGGCCGCGACCGGGCCTCCTGTTTCTGTTTCCCTCTTGGCTCTTTCATCAGGTGCGGCCCTATCGAGGCGCCGCTCTGCGCATCTCTATCGCGTTCAATCTCAGCGTTTGAGCCGCGGCATGTCGGCTCCGGCTTCGCGGGCAACCAAGAGGCAATCTGAGATCATCGCCCTCCTGCGCCAATCGGGACGGGTGGCGGTCGAGGATCTTGCCGTTCATTTCCGCGTCGCCCTGCAAACGATCAGACGCGATCTTAACGAACTCAGCGAGGCGGGCCAGGTGGTTCGCGTTCACGGAGGCGCAATCGTCGCTTCGGGAGTTGAGAACCTCGCCTACGAGGCCCGGCAACTCGTCGCGCACGACCAAAAGCGATTGATTGGAGAGGCCGCGGCGCGGCTGATCCCGGACAATTCATCGCTGTTCATCAACATCGGCACAACAACCGAAGAGGTTGCGAAAGCGCTTTCGAGACATTCCGGCCTCTTGGTCATCACCAACAACCTTCATGTCGCAAGCGAGTTGCACCGAAGCAACGCGGTCGAAATCTTCCTAACTGGCGGGACAGTGCGACAGAGCGACGGGGGCATTGTCGGAGCGGTCACTGTCGAGCAGATCGAACAGTTTCGCGTTGATTTTGCGGTGATCGGCACGTCGGCGATCGACCAGACCGGCACCCTGTTGGACTTCGATATTCGCGAAGTCGAGATATCGCGCGCCATCGTCGAGCATGCGCGCAAAATCGTCCTGGTGTCCGACAGCAGCAAGTTCTCCCGGTCCGCGCCAGTGCGGATCGCGCATCTTTCGGAAATCGACATCTTTGTCACCGACCTCCTCCCCTCGCCAGCAATCATCGAGCTTTGCCATCGATGCGAAGTGAAAGTGATCGAGGTCGGAGGCCCGGTGGAATCGGACGGTGAGGAGAGTTAAACGGGCGCTTCAATATATTCGTTTGATAGTTCGTTTTTTCGCTTGCTCTGACGACACGCTCGCTATAGCCTCACGACGACCGAAAATCGCACTTTTGAAGAATGTGGCGTGGCGCGCTTCGGCTTGGGGAGGGACTGTGGAGTCCTCGGCGGCGCAGGGGCCGATCTATGACATCGCCATCATCGGCGGTGGCATTAACGGCTGCGGAATCGCCAGAGACGCCGCCGGCCGCGGCTGGTCGGTCTATATTTGCGAAAAGGGCGATCTTGCGTCCTCGACGTCCAGCGCTTCGAGCAAGCTGATCCATGGCGGGCTGCGCTATTTGGAACATTTCGAGTTTCGTTTAGTTCGCGAGGCGCTCATCGAGCGCGAAGTTCTGTGGGGAATCGCACCCCATATCGTCTGGCCGCTTCGCTTCGTTCTACCTCACCGTAAGGATCTGCGACCCGCCTGGCTGCTTCGACTCGGCCTCTTTCTGTACGACCATCTCGGTGGGCGCCGGCTTTTGCCGCCAAGCCGAACCCTGCGATTGACGGATGACCCGGCGGGAGAACCCCTAAAACCTGAGTTCAAACTCGGGTTCGAATATTCGGATTGCTGGGCAGAGGACGCCCGCCTCGTGATCCTGAACGCGCGCGACGCGGCCGACAGGGGCGCCGTCATCGCGCCCCGCACACGTTGCCTAAGCGGAACCCGAGAGGGGGACTCATGGACGCTAACCGTGCGAGACGAACGGAGCGGGCGAGTCGGCAAGATTCGAGCGCGCGCTTTGGTCAACGCGGCCGGCCCATGGGTCAACGAAGTTCTACACTCCACGCTCCAGACTTCGACCCCTGCCGCTGTCAGGCTCGTCAAAGGCAGTCACATCGTCGTCAGGCGTTTGTTTCAACACGACCGCTGCTACATCCTTCAAAACAAGGATCGGCGGGTGTTTTTCGTCATGCCCTTCGAACGCGACTACACCCTGATCGGCACGACCGACCTCGATTACAGAGGCGACCTCGATGCGGTGCAGGTATCGCGGGAGGAGATCCAGTACCTTTGCGACGCCGCAAACAGCTACTTCCGGGCGACGGTCACTCCCAACCAAGTGGTGTGGTCCTATTCCGGCGTCCGCCCCCTGTATGACGACGGCGCCTCCGAAGCGCAGGAAGCCACGCGCGACTACGTTCTCAAACTCGATCCATCCGAAAGGACGCCTCCGCTTCTCAGCATTTTCGGCGGCAAGGTAACCACTTATCGCCGGCTGGCCGAGGCGGCGCTGGCAAGTCTGTCCCCGCGCCTCCCCCCGGCGCGCAAGGCCACCGGATGGACCGGTCAGGAAGCCTTGCCCGGCGGTGATTTTCCGACCGACGGATTCGAAACGCTGGTGAGTCAAACGGCGGCGCATTATCCTTTCCTCGCGCGGGAGACGGTGCGCCGTCTCATCCGCGCATACGGCACCCGGGCGGAAAGGCTTTTGGGCGGGGCGAGGACGCAATCGGATCTCGGTCGGACTTTCGGCGCCGACCTGACTGAGACCGAGGTCCTCTATCTCGTCAACAACGAATGGGCGATGAGCGCCGCCGACATCGTTTGGCGGCGCTCGAAGCTGGGATTGCGAATGTCCGAGGCCGAGGTCCAGGATCTCGACGCCTATCTCGGAGCGTTGCAGGCTCGGCCACAGAAAGCTGATCAAAGGGGGGCAAGCGTCGGGTGACGTTCGTTCTTGAAAACATTTCACTCTCGGTCGGGCAGGAAACCGTCATCGATGACGTCTCGCTGACGCTCGGTCGCGGCTCGATGAACGTTTTGCTGGGCCCGACCTTGTCGGGAAAAACCACGCTCATGCGTCTCATGGCGGGATTGGACCGGCCGACCACGGGACGGCTGATTGAAGACGACCTCGACGTCACGAGCATTCCGGTGCGTCGCCGTTCCGTCGCGATGGTCTACCAGCAGTTCATCAACTATCCCTCGCTCACGGTCTACGAGAACATCGCGTCTCCGCTTCGGGTCGCCGGTGTCGACCGCGCCGAGATTGAAACGCGTGTGAAGGAAGCAGCGCGTTTGTTGCGGCTCGATAATCTTCTGCAGCGCCTGCCGGCGCAGCTCTCTGGCGGACAGCAGCAGCGCACCGCAATTGCTCGCGCCCTGGTCAAGCGCGCCAAACTGGTTTTGCTCGACGAGCCCTTAGCCAATCTCGACTATAAGCTGCGCGAGGAATTGCGCGAGGAATTGCCTCGCATATTCGTCGAGACCGGCGCCGTCCTGGTCTATGCGACGACGGAGCCGACAGAAGCCCTGTTGCTTGCCGGCACGACCATCACCCTGCATCAGGGCCGGGTCACTCAAGTGGGACCGACTGCCCGCGTCTATCGAAGGCCCGAAAATATCGAGGCTGCCCGGGTCTTTTCCGATCCCCCGCTGAATGAGTTCGTCATCGAGAAACACGGCCCTCTCGTCACATTGGAAGGCGGTCGCAATCTGCCTCTTGTCGGCGCCCTCTCGAGATTACCGGACGGCGTTTACCGGCTCGGCTTTCGCGCCGACGCGGTGGCCGTTGGCGATGGAAAGTCGCAAGGCCTCAACTTTCCCGGCGAAGTGAAGGTGACCGAGCTCAGCGGCTCGGAAAGTTTCGTTCACGTCGATGTCGGCATTGGCGTTTGGGTGTGCCTCGCGCCCGGGGTGCATGAGTGGCAGCCGGGCGCGCAGGTCGAAGCCCGGGTCGACGCCAATCGCGTCTTTGTGTTTGACAGTTCCGGCGGCCTCGCGACGACGCCGTTCATCGCGCAAACGGCTTGAGGCGGAGCGATGGCGCAAATCACACTTGACGGAATTGCCCACGCCTACGGAGGCAAGCCCAGGAGCGAGCAGGATTACGCCCTCAAGCCTCTCCATCACGTCTGGGAGCAGGGCATGGCCTATGCGCTGCTCGGGCCCTCGGGCTGCGGCAAGACGACTCTGCTCAACATCATTTCCGGGCTCGTCATTCCGTCTGAAGGGCGTCTCTTGTTTGACGACAAAGACGTGACGCATCTGCCGACCAAGGAAAGGAACATCGCGCAGGTGTTCCAGTTTCCCGTCATCTACGACACGATGACGGTCGCCGAGAATCTGGCCTTCCCGCTGAAGAACAGAAAGCTTCCCCGCGCTGCGATCGAACGGCGCGTCACCGAGATCGCGGCGATGCTTGATCTGACCAGCGTCCTTAACAGGCGCGCGCGCGGCCTTACTGCAGACGCCAAGCAGAAGATCTCGCTGGGTCGCGGCCTGGTTCGCTCGGATGTGTCGGCGGTCCTGTTCGACGAGCCGCTGACGGTGATCGACCCCGCGCTCAAGTGGGAGCTGAGGTCGAAATTGAAGGCTGTTCATCGAGCGCTCGATCTCTTGATGATCTATGTGACGCACGATCAGATCGAGGCGCTGACCTTTGCCGATAGGGTCGTCGTGATGAACGACGGCAAGGCCGTGCAGATCGGCACGCCCGACGATCTGTTCGAGCGGCCGGAGCACACATTCGTCGGCTATTTCATTGGCTCGCCAGGCATGAATCTCATGCCCGCAAAGGTCCTAGGCTCGCGCGCCCTCGTCGACGGCGCGGAGCTTCAACTGGGCGCAGTGTACCCGGAGCCGCCGAAGGGCCAGCGTGTGCAGATTGGTGTGCGGCCAGAGTACACGGAATTGTCGAGCATGGCCGGCGTCCCCGTCCAGGTGCGCCGCGTCGCCGATCTCGGCCGCAAGCGGCTGGCTTACGTCACGCTGGGCGGACAGCCGATCGTCGCCACCATACCGCCGGAAATGTCTTCAATCGGCGATCAGGCAAAAGTCGTGTTCGATCCGGCGCGCACGCACGTTTACGTGGACGACATTCGCGTCACGGGAGCGGCGCCATGAACGGCAAGCCGATCAACAATCGCGCTTGGCTTTTCGTTCTGCCAGTGCTGGCCTTTGTGCTGTTTTCGTCGATCATCCCGGTCATGACCGTCGTGAACTACTCCATTCAAGACACGATGGGGGTGAACAATTTCTTCTGGAACGGCGACGCCTGGTTCCGAGATCTTTTAAACCCGAGCACCGCGATCGGCGCGCGATTCAACGACGCGCTGTTTCGCACCCTCGCCTTCTCGCTCGTGTGCCTCGTGATCGAAGCGCCGCTCGGCATCGCGATCGCCCTGTGCATACCGCGAACCGGGTGGCTGGTCGGACTGACGCTGGTCGTGGTGGCGCTGCCGATGCTCATTCCATGGAACGTCGTGGGCACGATCTGGCAGATCTTCACGCGCGCGGACATCGGGCTCTTCGGAGCGGCGCTTACCGGACTCGGCCTGCACTACAACGTGACGCAAGACCCGATTTCCGCCTGGACCACGATTGTCGTCATCGACGTCTGGCATTGGACGCCGCTCGTGATTCTCTTGAGCTACGCGGGCCTCAGAGCAATCCCCGACGCCTTCTATCAGGCGGCCCAAATCGACGGCGCGAGCCGCTGGGCGATTTTCTTCAATATCGAGTTGCCGAAGCTGCAAAAGGTGCTCGTGATTGCGGTGCTGCTGCGCTTCATGCAGACCTTCATGATCTACACCGAGCCGTTCGTCGTCACCGGCGGAGGGCCAGGCAGCGCGACGACCTTCCTGTCGATCGACTTGGTCAAGATCGCCTTGGGCCAGGTCGATCTCGGCAACGCCGGCGCGATGTCCCTCGTCTACTACCTGATCACGCTCACCGTCTGCTGGATCTTCTTCACCATCATGACCCAGCTCGAGCGGAGGGGGGACGTCTGATGCGCCAGGGCGCCCTGCCGAAGATCGTCCTCGCTGTCTATCTCGTGGTGTTGATGCTGCCGATCTATTGGCTCATCAACATGAGCCTCAGAACCAATTCCGACATCATGTCGGGACTGGCGCTGTGGCCGCACCATCCGACCCTAGAGAAATACGTCCACATTTTCAAGGATCCGACCTGGGTACATGCCTTCGGCGTATCGCTCACTTATGTCGCGATCAACACCGTCATTTCGGTGACGGTAGCGCTGCCGGCCGCTTACGCGTTCAACCGCTACGCCTTCATCGGCGACAAGCACCTGTTCTTCTGGCTCCTGACCAATCTGATGGCGCCGACCGCGGTCTTCGCGATGCCGTTCTTCAATCTCTATTATGCGGTCGGCCTGTTCGACACCGTTTGGGCGGTCGCGCTCGCCCATTGCCTGTTCAATATCCCGCTCGCGGTCTGGATTCTTGAAGGGTTCGTCGGCGGCGTGCCGCGCGAGATCGACGAGACGGCGGCGATCGACGGCTATTCGTTTCCGCGCTTCTTCATCCGCATCTTTCTGCCCTTGATCGCCAATGGCATCGGCGTGACGGCGTTCTTCTGCTTCATGTTCTCGTGGGTCGAACAATTGCTGGCGACGACGCTGACGGCGTCCAACGCCCTGCCCTTCGCGGCGGTCATGACGCGCGCCTATTCGGTCTCTGGCATGGACTGGTCGCTGCTTGCCGCGGCCGGGGTTCTAACGATGGCGCCTGGCGCCGTGGTGATCTGGTTCGTCCGCAATCACATCGCCAAGGGCTTCGCCCTTGGCCGCGTTTAGGGGAGCGCCGCAATGCTCGCGTGGATGGCGTGGACCTGGCAAACGGCGCTGTTCTTCTGCCTCGTGGCGCTGGCGCTCATCATTCTCACGCTGCTCGCGATCTACCGGCCGGAAACCCCGCGGGTCGGCATCTTGCGCTTTCCAACTACGCGAGGGGATCGGTTCTTCGTCACCCTGATCGGGTCGGCCTTCATTTTCGTTTTCTGGCTGCGGTTTGGCGGCGGCGCCTTATGGTATCCGCTCGCCGCGTCGGTGGTTTACGGCATCGCGATGTTTCGCTTCGCGTGACCGTATCGCGCCTGTCGCGCGTGGTGCGCGACGGGGTTCAAGGGAGGAAGCAATGGACGTGAAACGTCGTGACGTATTGAAGGGCGCGGCGGCTGTCGCCGCCTCTGCGGCGACTGTGGGCGGAGCGGCGATCATCTCGTCCACGCCCTCCTATGCCCAACAGGTGGATGCAGCGAAGAAATGGATCGATAGCGAGTTTCAGCCGTCGACCCTGACCAAAGACCAGCAGATGGCCGAGATGGAATGGTTCATCAAAGCGGCGACGCCGTTCAAGGGCATGAAGGTCAGCACGGCCTCGGAAATTCTTGGCATCCACGAATATGAATCCAAGACCCTGACCAAGGCCTTCGCCGAGATCACCGGCATTCAGGTCAACCACGAGATGATGGATGAAGGCCTGATCGTCGACAAGATCTCGGTCGAGATTCAATCGGGCAAGCCGATCTATGATTTCTGGATGAACGATTCCGACTTCATCGGCACGCACCCCCGCTATAACGATATCGTCGGCGGATCGCTGACGGACTTCATGGCCAACGAGGGCAAGGACATCACCAATCCCGGTCTTGACCTCAACGACTTCATCGGCCTGTCGTTTGCGACATTCACCGACGGCAAACTTTACCAATTGCCGGACCAGCAGTTCGCCAACCTCTATTGGTTCCGCTACGACTGGTTCCAGAAGCCTGAGCTAAAGGCCGCGTTCAAAGCCAAGTTCGGCTATGAGCTCGGCGTGCCCGTCAACTGGTCGGCGTACGAAGACATCGCCGACTTCTTCACCAACACCGTGAAAGAGATCGACGGCGAGAAAGTCTATGGTCACATGGACTACGGCAAGAAGGACCCGTCGCTGGGCTGGCGCTTCACCGACGCCTGGCTGTCGATGGCTGGCAACGGCGATCGCGGCCTGCCGAACGGTCGGCCAGTCGACGAATGGGGCATCCGCGCCGAGAATGGCATACCGGTCGGCTCCTCGATCAGCCGCGGCGGCGACGCCAACGGCCCTGCCGCCGTCTATGCGCTCGCCAAGTTCGTCGAGTGGTTGAAGAAATACGCGCCGCCGGAAGCGGCCGGCATGGACTTCCTCGAGGCGGGCGCAGTGCCGGGACAGGGCCACATCGCCCAGCAGATATTCTGGTACAGCGCCTTCACCGCGGCGCTCTCGAAGCCGGATCTGCCGGTGATGAACAAGGACGGCACGCCGAAATGGCGCATGGCCCCGAGCCCGCACGGCGCTTACTGGAAGGAGGGCATGAAGCTCGGCTACCAGGACGTCGGTTGCTGGACTCTGCTCAAATACGCTCCGCTCGAGCGCGTGAAGGCGGGCTGGCTCTACTCGCAGTTCTGCGTGTCGAAGACCGTCAGCCTGAAGAAGTCGGTCACCTTCCTGCATGTGATTCGCGAAAGCGACATCCAGAGCCAGGCGATGACCGATCTTGCTCCGAAAGTCGGCGGCTGGGTCGAGTTTTATCGCAGCCCGGCGCGCAAACTCTGGACGCCGACCGGCACCAACGTTCCCGAATACGGAAAGCTGGCTCAGGTCTGGTGGCAGAACGTCTCCAAGGGCATCTCCGGCGAGGAAACGTATCAGCAGGCGATGGACGGCTTGGCCCGCGATCAGGATGCGATCATGACGCGGCTTGAGAAATCCGGCGCCCAGGGCAAGCTCGGCCCGAAGATGAACGAGGAGCGGGACCCCGAATATTGGTACGCCAAGGCCGAGAAGGACGGCAATCTCGCGCCCCAGCGCAAGCTCGCCAATGAAAAGCCGCCGGGGGAAACCGTCGACTACGACGAACTCTTGAAGACCTGGACTGCGGCCGAGCCTAAGAAGTAGCGCTTCCAGGACTTCGTCTCGTCAATCGGGTCGGGCTCTCCCAGCCCGACCCCTTTGCATTTGGGCAGGAATCGTCCTCATGACCGGGCATGTTCTCGTCGTCGATCAGGGCACGACCTCGACGCGCTCGATCATTTTTGGGCCGAGCGCCGCGCTCGTCGCCATGGCGCAGGAGGAGTTCCCCCAGATCTTTCCTCAACCGGGCTGGGTCGAACACGATCCGGAGTCGCTTTGGCGAACCACCCTCTCGACAGCGCGGCAGGCTCTGGCCAGGGCTGGCGTGGAGCCAAGCGCGCTCGCCGGACTCGGCATAACCAATCAGCGCGAGACGACACTGGTGTGGAGCCGGACGACCGGGCGCCCGATCCACAATGCGATCGTCTGGCAGGATCGCCGCACGGCGTCCCTTTGCGCCGAACTCAAGGAGCGCGGATGCGAGACGCTCGTGGTGAAGCGCGCCGGCCTCCTGCTCGATCCCTATTTCTCGGCGACAAAGATCGCCTGGATTCTCGACAATGTTCCGGGGGCGCGCGCTGAATCGGAACGCGGCGACCTGGCCTTCGGCACCGTCGACAGCTTTCTCGTCTGGCGCCTGACCAATGGCAAGGTGCACATCACCGACGCCACCAACGCCTCGCGAACGTTGCTGTTCAACATTCATTCCGGCGAATGGGATGACGACCTTCTCGCGCTCTTTCGGATCCCACGGTCGATGCTGCCTGAGGTCAAGGATTGCGCCGCCGAATTTGGTCAAGCCGCGGCCGAACATCTGGGCGTCGCGATCCCCATCCGCGGAATCGCCGGAGACCAGCAGGCGGCGCTGATCGGACAGGCGTGCTTCCGTCCGAGCATGGTGAAGTCGACTTATGGGACGGGTTGCTTCGCGCTCGTTAACACCGGCGACCAAGCTGTCGAGTCGGCGCACAAATTGCTGACGACGATCGGCTATCAATTCAAGGGCAAACGCACCTATGCGCTCGAGGGCTCGATCTTCTCGGCGGGCGCGACCGTGCAATGGTTGCGCGACGGCCTCGGTATTCTCGCAACAGCTCCGGAAGCCGGCGAATTGGCGGCGAGCGCCGATCCCCGCCAGGAGGTCTATCTGGTGCCGGCCTTCACCGGGCTCGGCGCTCCCCATTGGGACAGCGAGGCCCGCGCGGCGATCTTTGGACTGACGCGCGGCGCCACGCGCAAGGAAATCGTGCGCGCCGCGCTCGAAAGCGTCGGCTATCAGACGCGCGACCTCATCGACGCGATGCGCGCGGATTCTCCGGGCTTATGGCGCAGCGAATTTGCTTCGGTCATCCGGATCGATGGCGGAATGAGCGCGAGCGACTGGACGATGCAATTCCTCGCCGACATGGTGAACGCGCGGGTCGACCGTCCGGAAATTTTGGAGACGACCGCCTTGGGCGCCGGCTATCTCGCAGGGTGGCAAGCGGACCTCTACCCCGAGCCCGATGAGTTCGCGAAGACCTGGCGGCGGCAGGCGAGCTTCACGCCGTCGATGACGGAGGGCGAGCGCGAATCCCGCTATTGCGGCTGGCGCGAGGCCGTCGTGCGCACCGTCCTGCGGCCGGAGGTCTAGGCTCATGCGGATCGTGTTTCGCTGCGATCCGGCGATCGAGCACGAGTTGATGCGTCCCGTCGCTGCGCGCGCGGCGCTGCCGGACTGGCTGCGCACAATGCCGCGGACCGCCTTCTCCGAGCTTCACGGGCAGGAGGTGCGAACAGTGAAGCAATGTCCGCCTTTCGTCGATGCGATGTCGCACGGCTTCATCATCCCCCTGCCCTGCGACGTCACCGTTCGCGACGGCGTTCTGTCCTGGGATTGGGACCATCCACCCCTGACCGTCGAGGCCCATCCGCGCTCTCCGGTCAGCTTTCATGTCCCGGCCCAGGTCGCGGGGACGCCGTTTTTCGAACCCGAAGTCGCGATCGTGAAGTTCAACAGCTTCTGGACGATCGAGCTCGAGCCGGGATATTCGCTGTTCGCCACCCATCCGGTGAACCGGGCGGACCTGCCGTTCCGCCTGTTGACTGGGGTCGTCGATTGCGACCGCTTCACCGACGTCGGCATCCTCTTTCCGGCTTTGTGGACGGATGCGAATTTTGAGGGCGTCCTGCCGCGCGGCACGCCGGTCGCGCAGTGCTTCCCGATCGCACGCGAGAGGCTCGAGTTTCAATTCCAGCAGTTCTCAGCGGAAGAAGCGGAGCGTTATCAGTCCACCGCGAACATCCTGCTCACCCATCCCGGCGCCTATCGTCGGCGGTTTCGCGTGCGGCGCGAGCGCTCAGGCTTCGAGCAGGCGTCGCAGCCGAGCCGGGTTGAGCCATAGGCGGCCCTTCTTGGCGGACGTCAGCGCTTGGGCGATGCGGCCGAACGTGTCGGGCCGAAGCCGCATCGCGCGACGATAACAGTCCATCGCCGCGTCGAGATCCCCGGCGTTCTGCAAATTGAGTCCCAGGTTGACATGGGCCTCGGGAATGTCGGGCATCGCCTCGATGCTGCGCCGATAGGCTCGGATTGCGCCCTGCGTGTCGCGCAAATCTTCGCAGACCAGCCCAAGCGCGAACCAGGCGCGGCCGTCCTGCGGCCGAAGAGTGGTGGCTCGTTCAAGTTCGGCGCGGGCCAATTGGAGTTCTCCCGTCTGTCGCAGGCACGATCCAAGCGCTGCTCGGGCTTCAGCAAGATCGGGCGCCGCCTCAAGCGCGCGGCGAAAGGCGGCGATGGCCTCGCGCGGGCGATTGATCGTCTGCAAAACCGCGCCCAATTGCGCATTGTCCGCCGGATCGGCCGAAGATTCGGCCGCGCGCGCAAAGGCGATGACAGCGAGTTCAACCTGGCCTGCTTTGCGCAGCGCCTCCCCGGTCTCACGCCAGCCGTCGACGAAGTTTGGAAAACGGAGCAGGAGGTCTTCGAGAACTGACCGCGCTTCCCCATCACGCGACTCGATGAGCGTCACGCAGCTTAGGAAGGCGGCTTCCGGCCGATCCGGGGCCACGCGGGCGGCGGTCTCCGACAACATTTTCGCCTGCGCAAAGTTTCCTGTCGCGCGCGCTACGCGCGCGGCGACGACCAACGTCGGTGAATGATCGGGGCGCAAACTCAAGCTGGAGTTGGCCCAGCGCGCCGCCTCGTCGAGGCGCCCGCGCCGAAGCGCGATTGTCGCCGCCAGTTGATGCGCCGCCGGATCGTGTGGGGTCGCGCCCAAGATCCGGCCGCAGAGAACGTCCGCTCTTTCGGTCCTGCCGGCGCGGAGTTCCGCCAAGACGTTCTCAAACAGAGACTGTCGATTCGCTCGTGGATCTGTCATCGAATCCCGAAGTCCGAGCCTAACCGCCAAGACTATGCTACTATGCACGGCCGAGCGAGCGGCGCATTTCGGGCGACGGTCCCCGGAACGGATCGCAGCAATCGCCGGGTTCGGCGGCGACGACACCGCGAACTATGACCGGATGCCGGTTCGATTGCGGTTTCGCGCGTCGATCATCCTTGCTGGGGGATCAATCTCCGCTGAGCCTTCCGTCGGGCAAAGACTTCGTGGCCCTCGCGATCGAGAATGCGCAAGCCGATGGTCTGAGGCGGCCACTTTATGTTCGCGGCGGCGATGATTGCGGCGGGCGCATCGGCGACTTCAATCTGTTTCTCGGTCAAATTCGTTGGCCCTTGATCGAGCGTTCCGCAAACAAATTGAATCCGGAACGTCCGCGGCTCTTCGGAGACGATTGGCGTCGATTTGCCGGCGGCGCCATCCGCGCACGTCCAGCGGGCAACGACCAATGCGACCCGACTCCAGTCTCGCGCCCTCTCGTCCCCGTCGACCTCCCGTTCCCGGCGGCGGGCCTCTGCATATGCCTCATCGCCAAACTCGCGCATCAACGCGCCCGCGACGGCGCGTATTCGCTCCATCCTTTCCAGGCGCCAAAGCAACCATGCAAGCATATCCGCGCCCTTTATTTGACGCCGGACCGTGGCTCGGGGCGCGCGCCCTAGCGACAACGCGTCGCTTACCCAACGGATTGCGCAATATTCGACCACTCTTGTTGATGGATAGTTAATGGCGGCGAAGACGAAAGTCTGCGGCGAGAGATAATCGGCCCCGTCATCGACGAACCCCACGGCGATGCGCGTCCAATTCCGACGATTTCACGCGGTTGGATCCGCGAAAAACCGTCGAGAACCGCCGCCGCCGCACAGCCGCCTTCGGCCGGCCGATCACGCGAATTGGCGCCCGTTCACGATCAGGCGTTTGCAGAAGCGCCACAAGCGTCATTCCGTCGCGTGCACATTCGCGAACAACGCCTCTCGCAGGTCGAGCTCGCGCTCGATGCGGCGGCGCGCGTCGCCCTTCAGTTCGTCGTCGAGGTAAAGTTTGTTGACCAAGTCCCGCTCGGTTTCGATCAAGGCGAGTTCGAGTTCGTCGCTAAGTTCGGCAAGCTTCTTGTCACGCTCGTTGCCGTCATTGTGACGTTCGATGTCCTCAAGCCGGTTGCGATGGTGGGCGCGCATCGGCTCGACGACGGCCTGCGGAAGCTTGCCGCTCTTTGCGAGCGCGTCGATCTGGTCGATCGCCGCCATGATCGCGCGCCTGCGAGCCTTGTACTCCTCCTCCCGCTCGGCCTGCCGCTCGCGGCGGCCAGCGTTTGCAAGGCCTAGCCCCCAGGCCACCGCGGGCAAGGTCAGCCCCATGCCGACCAGGGTCACGAACAGGACGCTGAAGGTGAGAATGAGGATCAGATCACGGTCGGGAAACGGGCTTCCGTCCGCCACGGTGAAGGGGATAGCGATGGCGGCGGCCAAGGATACAATGCCGCGGATGCCGGTGAACGCCAGCAGGAACGGGTGCTGCCATGGCGGCGAAGGATCCTTGCGGCGGATCGCGGGGACGAACCAGCGCGGCAGATAGGTCCCGGGAAACATCCACACGAAGCGGGCTGCGATAACGACCGCGCAGACGACGGCGGCGGCGAAGGCCACTTGGGCGGTCATGTAATGGTGAATGCCGGCTATGACCGCCCGCGCCTGCAAGCCGGTGATGAGAAAGACCATGCCCTCGATGAGATAGGTCAGGAAGTCCCAGAACACGACGCCCGGAAGCCGCGTCCTTGACGGAATCAGGCGAGAGCCGTTCCAACTGACATAGAGTCCGGCCGCGACTGTGGCGAGCACGCCGGAGCCGCCGAGCTGTTCGGGCGGCCAATAGGCGATGAACGGCGTCAGGATCGAGAGCATGAACTCGATGCCGGGGTCGCGAACCCAGCGGCGCAGGCGAAGCATGATCCAACCGACCCCGATTCCCCATACGAGCTCTCCCGCAAGGATGGCCACAAACGTGCCCGCCGCCTCGACGAACGAGAACGACCCGGCGCTGACCGCGGTGACCGCGAAGCGATAAAGGACAAGCGCCGTTGCGTCATTCGCAAGCCCTTCGCCCTCGAGAATGACAAGCAGGCGCCTCGGAAGCTGCATGCGTTCTGCGATCGCCAGGGGCGCAACAGCGTCAGGAGGGGAAATGATGGCCCCCAGCACGAAGCCGACCGCCCAGGGAAAGCCCAGCAGAAAATGGGTCGCCGCGGCGACCGTGACCGTAGTGAACACGACGCAGCCGACGGCGAGCAGCGTTATTGCGCGCAGGTTGAAGCGGAACTCCTTCCAGCTCATTTTCACCGCGTCCCAATAGATGATGGGCGGCAGCACGAGCACCAGCACGAGGTCGGGGGCGAGTTGCAGAGTCGGCAGGTCGGGGATCAGCGCGAGCCCGACGCCTGTGATCACGAGCAGAATGGCCGGGGGAATCTTCAACCGCTTCGCCACCAGCGCGACCGCAGAAATGACGGCCAGAAGCACGATCAGAAGCTGAAACGTCTCGGTCATCTTCGCCCCTGCTCCGCCGCGCTGCGCTCCTCGCAAGGAGCGACATTCATCGAAGGCCCTTGTTAGTCGGGATGGGGCGGAGCCGCCAAGCGGCCCGGCTCACTTCAATCCATTCCGCGCTCGCGGCCAGGCTTGAAAAAGGAGTTCACAAAGCGCATCGCTGGAAACAACCCGCGCCGCGCAGCGAAGGCAATCCACAGGCGCTTCGAGGCGCGCGCGCGCCCCGGGTCCGATCCAACCGGGCGCGCCGATACCCCGCGCGCTTCGCGTAAAAGGTCGAGATGCATGGACGAATTCGTCTACCCCGCCCACGGACCTCGCTACCAGGAGACGTTTCCTTCATTGACGGCGCGCGAAATCGACCGATTGCGGCGCTATGGATCCCTGCGCAAATATTCGGACGGGGAGAAGCTGTTCGAAGCCGGGAAGCTTAGCCCAGGCATGTTTGTCGTGCTCAAGGGCGTCCTGTCGATCGTCCAACGCGACGGCTTGGGCCATGTGAACCCGATCGTCGAACAGGGCCCGGGTCAATTCACGGCTGAGGCCGGTCAGCTCTCCAGGCGCTCGGCGATCACGGACGGCACGGCAAAGGGCGACGTCGAAACCCTGCTCATTCCGACCGAAGGTCTGCGTTCGCTGCTGATCGCCGAAGCCGAGCTCGGCGAGCGGATCATGCGGGCGCTCATTCTTCGCCGGGTGGCTTTGCTTCAAGCCGGCGTCACGGGCCCTGTCCTCATCGGCGCCCCGGGCGCGGCGGATGTGATCCGGCTTGAGGGCTTTCTCAGCAGAAACGGCGTTCCGAAGCATTTGCTTGATCCGGCCAGGGACCCCGAGGCCAAAGAGGTGATCGGGCGATATGCGGATGTCGCGGGCGGGTTGCCTTTGGTGGTCTGTCCCGACGGCTCGGTGCTCGGCAATCCGTCGGAGCAGGCGCTCGCGCGCCAGATCGGCATGACGCCTGCGTGGCGAGAGAACTTCGTCTACGACGTGGCGGTGGTCGGCGCCGGGCCCGCGGGCCTCTCGACCGCCGTCTACGCATGCTCCGAGGGCCTGTCGGTTGCGGTAGTCGACGCGCGCGCTTTCGGCGGCCAGGCGGGCGCCAGCGCCCGGATCGAGAACTACTTCGGCTTTCCGACCGGAATCAGCGGCCAGGCTTTGACCGCCCGCGCCTTCATTCAGGCGCAGAAATTCGGCGCCGACGTCATGATACCGGTGACCGTCAAGACGCTCGATTGCTCGCGCGCGAACGGCGTCTTCGTCCTCGAGACGGGCGACAGCGAGCGCATTCAGGCGCGGACCGTGGTCGTCGCCAGCGGCGCTCGCTATCGCCGTCCGACCATCGCCGACATAGCCCGGTTCGAGGGTCGCGGAATCTGGTACTGGGCCTCGCAGATCGAGGCGCGATTGTGCGCCGGCGAAGAGGTCATTCTGGTCGGGGGCGGCAACTCGGCCGGCCAGGGCGCGGTGTTTCTGTCCGGCCACGCGTCCAAGGTGCGCATGATGGTCAGAGGGGCGGACCTTGCCGATAGCATGTCGCGCTACCTGATCGATCGCATCCGCGCCACCCCGAATATCGAGCTGATGACACAGACCGAGATCGTCGCCCTCGGCGGCGCGGCCAGCCGCAACCTCGAGCGCGTGCGATGGCGCGACCATCGCGACGGGCGCGAGACCGGCGCTGCGATCCGCAACGTTTTTCTCTTTGTTGGCGCCGATCCGGAGACCGAATGGCTGCAGGGTTGCGTGGCCCTGGACAAAGCGGGCTTCGTGACGACAGGCGTCGGACCCGCCAGTGGCGGCCTTG
>DASXES010000004.1:0-3751 GCA_036489975.1 Roseiarcus sp. | reverse complement strand
CCAGGACGTCGAGAACGATGCCGTCCTGATCAACGGCGCGCCAGAGCCAGTATGGCTCGCCGGCGATCGAGATGACGACCTCATCCATATGCCATTTGTCGCCGCGAGCCGGCGCGCGCTGGCGGATCTGATCGGCGAATGACTTGAGCCAAACCGCATGGCTGCACCTCCGGAGGAAAGCGATGGCGTTGGTAGAGACAGTCGCGGGCTGGCGGCATGGCGACCGTATAGCTGCGCAGCCGCGCTTTAATCGTTAACCTAACGGTCCCGCCTGCACGGTCATCACTGCCCCCTGGCCGACATTGACGCGGCCGGTGCCATTCAGACTCCGCGCGACAAGGCCGGGAACCGCGGCGCTTTGCAGACCCGCGCCGACGCCATCGAGAATCTGAACTGGATAGACGCACCAATTGGTGATGAGATGAGTCGCGATCAACCCACGGATCGGCAGCGCAACGAAAGAGATTAGCAGGACAAGCCAGTAACCTTCTTTCTCGGCCATGCGCATGGCGATAATCGAAGCGACGATCATGACGGCCTGAGCAATCACGATCGTTTCGGCGACGAAGATCGCCGGATTGCCTTGCTTCGCGCCGACGACCGCGAGCCCGAAAAGCGGGAGCATCGCGCCATTGCCCAGATGAAAGAAAGCAAGGCAGGCGGCAAGGATGAGCAGCGGCTTCGATTCCACAAGCACGCGGAATCCGCTCGCTTTGCCGTCCCCCTCCTTTTCGCTTCGTAGTCCTCGAGCCTCGCGGTCGTCGATCGCGTCGGCCGGGATCATCAGAACGGAGACGATGGACAAGATGCCGATGAGGGCGACGAGCCCGAACACGGCGGCCCAGCAGAACTGCCAGCCGAGATAGCCGGAGAGCGCTGCGCCAACGACGTTGCCGGCATGATTGAAGGCTTGGTTGCGGCCGTTTTGGCGATTAAACCCGGATTGCCTGACCATGCCGAGCGTCATGCCCGAGACGGCCGATCCGATCGCGGCGCCGGCCACCGCGGTCGCGACCTGGGATGCAGCGACAAGCCAGAATTCCTGCGAAAAGAGAATGATCGCGGAAGCCAGAACCGTGCAAATGCGGGGAATGATGACATAAAGCCGCTTTCGCGATGTGGCGTCCACCAGCGCGCCGGCCGGCGCGGTCATGATTATTTCCCGCCACGGCGCCGACCGTCATGACTGTCCAATGAGGCCGCTTTCCCAATGATGCGCGAGGAGGAAAACCCCGAGGAACGGGCCGGCCTGCATGTCGGCCATGAAGAAGTTGAGCGATTGAGGCGGCCAAAGCCCTCGCTTCGCTTCTTTCCGCCGCGCCGGGTTTGCGTTCCCGCCTTCGCCCATCCCCGCCATCTCCCAAATCAAAAATCCCAATGCAACGGAGGCGTCACTCCGCCTGTGAACGCCGGCGAGAGGGCCGCGCGACGCTTTGTGTCACCGCGCGGCGGCGATCTCCTCGGCCCACTTCGGATCATCTTCGGGAACCGGGCGGCTTTTTCTCCAGCGTCCGTCCAGCTCGATGTGCAGCTCAACCATATCGCCCGAAGCGTTGCGACCGAGGACCTCAAAATGTTTGGGTTTACGCCGAGGTTCCCCAAGGATGGCGAAGCCATTGGCCTCGGCGGTCTTGAGCGCGGGCTCCGAACCGGCATGGTCCTGATGCTCATGGAAATCGTGATGCTCGTGATGGTCCGGCTGGTCGATCAGGAACGACGGGCCGCTATTAAGGGCAATGCTACGGACTTTGAGCTCCGAGGGCTTTTGTTCGCCGATCAGCTCGACCTGGTCGTTTTCCTTAAGCGTGACGCGCTCGGCGCCTTTCGGCGTGAGATCCGCGAGGATGTCGCCTTTTGTGGTCTTGACGACGAACCGGTGGGCGAAAACGTGGGTGACGTCGCCGACGACTTTTATTTCTCCGCGGGGCATCGAACGCTCCTTTACCAGCTGAGAGGAAGGCCCGGCGGCGCCGGGCCTTCGGGATCAGGGCTTCGCAATCCCTTGCAGACGATCGACCATTTGCAGGGCGAGGTCTCCGCAGGCCTTCATTGATTCCCCTTCCGCGCATTTGATGTCGACCATAGCGTCGCCGCGCTGCAGTCGGAAATGCGCGGCGTTCGAAGGCGGCGGGGGCGGGGGACGATTGCCGCGCGGGCCGGGACCGCCCGGAGGCTGAGGAGGCGGGCGCCCACGCCGGGTCCACCCGGAGGCGGGGGCGGAGGCGGAGCGCCGGCATCGTCCATATCCGCTTGCGGTCCGCCCGGCGGGGGAGAAGGCGCGACGCCAGGCGGCGGCGGGCCGGGCGTTGTCCGGCGGCCGGCGGGCTTACCGGCGGTTGCGGAGCCTGCGCTTTGACTTCGGCGAGCGCGCTTCCACCCAGCAGTGCCAGCGTCAGTCCGGCAATGGTTAGAGTTTTCATTTGCGGTTCTCCTTTGTGAGCGTCGAGAGGGTGGACAGTGAATTCAGCGAGGGTCTGGCGCGCCAGGACCTCCGGGCCCTCGCATCGCTCGCGGGCCGCCAGGCGGCGGGGGCGGCGGATCGGGAGGACCAACGAAGTCGTTGCGGCCATCCGCGCGGGAGAGCGTCGCCGTGTGGATGAAGCCCTGCTCAAACCGGGCCCTGGACTGTGACCGTCTCGCCCTTGGCGACCAGACCGCCGCCCTCGCTTGCGCGGCCGGTTTCGACCAGCGCCTGGCCGCTGGGGTCTTGGACGATGAACTTATTCCCTAATACTTCTGTGATTTGGCCTTTCACGGCGACCGGCTCCAGTCGTGCATCGAGGCGATCGGCGAAGGCGTGAGCATGACAAGCGCGGGACGAAGGCCCTGCAGCGCCCGGGCGGTCGCGCCGCCGCCAACGACGAAGGCGCCGAGCAAGGCCGCGGCAAATCCAAGACGCGCCCTTTCCGTGCGAAGGCGTGCGAAACGCGGTTCAGGGCCAAGGGGCGGGAGTGCGTTTGCGGAAGGTTCGGAAGTCGACATGGAAGACGAACCTCATTGGTTGACTGAAACAGTTCTACGCGCCTGCCCTGAAACCCACGCTGAACCGTTTCGTTCAGGTTGAGTTAAGCTCGCAGAGCTACGCAGTTCGACTTTTTGCCCCCACGTCGCCCATGAAGATCCTTGTCATTGAAGACGATCAGCTTTTGGCGGACGCAATCGTGCGCAACCTCCGGGCGGAGAATTTTGTCGTCGATCACGCCTCGAATGGCGAAGACGGCCAGCATCTCGGCGAAACGGGGGCTTACGACGCGGCCGTGCTCGATCTCGGCTTGCCAAAGGTCAGCGGCATAGCCGTGCTCCGCGCCTGGCGAGCGGCCGATCGCAAACTCCCGGTGCTGATTCTGACCGCCCGCGAGCGATTCAGTCCCTCCTGTTTCCTGACCGAGGAACTCCATCGTGGAGGGAGCGCGCGCTTACAACGTCGGTGGCAGAACCGGCGGGAGGCGATCGCATTACGAAAGCAAGATCCATGACTATTATGGCGTCGGTCCTTATACCACTTCCCGTTGACTAGAACTTATGTGCCCAATCCCTCATTCCGATGGACATGACGCGCCAAGGCTGTTCCGTGAGCCTGTTCCATGCGTCGCAGCAGTGATCGACGATATTGTCGTAGTCGAAGAAGACCCGGTTTGAGAGCCAGTTTTCGCGCATGGACTGCCAGACGTTCTCGACCGGGTTGAGTTCGGGGCATTTGGCTGGGAGCAGCAGCAGGGTTAGGTTTTTCGGGACGTCGAGCTTTGGCGAG
>DASXES010000006.1:0-8403 GCA_036489975.1 Roseiarcus sp. | reverse complement strand
CTCAAAACTCCTGTCTGGGGAATGCGCGTCAACACCCACATCCTCTCAGGCAGAAGGAACTCAACAAAACTCGCCGATCACGCCGCGGTAGCGGCTTCGTTCAATCCCCATGAGCCAGCCAGCAAAGCCTTTGGTATAAGATCGCATATCGGGCCGAGACGATGCCACGTGCGGCGAGTCGGTCGAGCGGTCCTTCGCCCACGCCCTGCTTCACGGCGGTATAGCGGGAGCGCGGCTGCGCGAACGGCCTCCACAAGCGCTACCTATGATCTATGTCGCGTCCCGATGCGCGCCCTTCGCGGTCAAGAGACGGCTGCGACGCTCCGCAAACCCAACGCGCTCCGGTCATCGTTCTCAGAACCAGAGCGGCGCCGGTCTTCCCGCGATCGCCGCCGTCAACGGCGAACTCCCACAACTCGTCGTCGTCGCCGCGGTCAGCCGATCGACGATCCTGCGGATCACGGGAGCGGCCAAGAGTACGACCGGCAGAATCGCGGCCCAGGAAGTGAGCCACGATTTAAGCCAAGTGGCGGTAAAACAGGAGTCTGAAAGGAAGGGCGCGCAGGAAACCGCGGCGGCGAGGGCGCAGGTGATTCCGGACTGAATCACCCCGAACACGTGTTGGTTGTAGCGCCGTGGAATTCTCGCCATTTCGTCCCTCACCCAGAAACAGCGACCGTGTCCCGTCGGCCGGGTGCCTAAAAAATACGACCCGCTTGACGCGCCCGCGCATCTGGCGTAGTGGATAGACATAAGTCGTCTGATGTCTACCGTGAATAGAAACGAGGAGACGGAAAAATGCCAAAGGTTCTAATCATGACTGGTGACGCGGCAGAAGCGCTGGAGGTTATCTATCCGCATCAGCGGCTACGGGAGGAGGGTTACGAGGTGGTGGTCGCCAGCCTGTCAAAGAAATTGATGCTGCTGGTGGTGCACGAGTTCGTACCCGGAAATGACACGTTCGTGGAAAAACCGGGCTATCATTGGCCCTCAGACATTGCGTTCAAGGACGTCAATCCGGCCGACTTCGCCGCGGTGGTGATCCCGGGAGGCCGCGCCCCGGAATACATCAGAAACGATCCGGACTTCGTGAGAATCGTGCGTCACTTCTTCAAGGAGGAAAAGCCCGTGGCGCATCTCTGTCACGCCTCGATCGCGCTCGCCAAAGCGGGCGTGCTCAAGGGCCGGCGCATCGCGGCCTACCCCGAGCTGCAGTCAGACGTTGAAGCCGCGGGCGCGGAGTTCGTGAATTCAGAGGCGGTGGTTGACGGCGTCATGGTTTCAGCCCGCGCCTATCCAGACCACCCTGCCTGGATGCGCGAGTTCATGAAGATCCTGCGCAAGAAGGCTCCCGTCAAGGCAGGCGCCGCGGCTCCGGCCATGGCCTGAAACGCGCGACCCCCCCCGCGTAACAGGGCGCCCCGTAATCGCCCGCATAAGGGCAGGGGATCCCGGCGCAATTTGACGCTGCAACGCAGCCGCTCGTGATGATATGGCGCCCGCAGGCGTGCTATGTTACGCGGCAGTCGAATGCCGAGGTGACAGATGAGCCGAGAGGGTGAGAGCAGCACCGGGTATGTGATCGTGCGGCCGCACCGGCGGCGGGCGCGACCCCAGCTCGTGGGAGCGACGATCGAGATGCTCCGCTCCCGGCTGGGATCGGGGGAGTTCAAGATTGGCGACCGGATTCCCTCGGAAACCGCTTTGATCGAAGAGTTCGGGATCGGACGCACGACTTTGCGCGAGGCAGTCCGCGTTCTCGAGCACGAAGGATTGCTGGTCGTGCGACAAGGGGCGGGGACCTATCTGCGATCGGTCAAAGACCGCGGAATTCTTTCCGGCCGCCTGCGGCAGGCGCGCGTTTTGGAGGTATTGGAGGTCCGTCGCGCGTTGGAGCTCGAGATCACCCGCCTGGCCGCTAGCCGTCGACCGGACGCGGCGCTGGCCGCGATCAGCCGAGCCGTCGAGGGAATGCGCGCGAGCCTAGCGCGGTCGGACGAAGTCTCGTTTCTAGAAGCGGATCTGGAAATATACCGATTGCTCGCCGGAGCGACCGGCAATTCCATGCTGATCGAGATCCATACCTTTTTCGCCGATGCGCTTCGGCTGGCGTTGAGCCAGATCGTCTCGATCCCGGGGGTCATGCAAAGCTGTCTCAGCCGACACGAGCAGCTCTACGAAGCGATTTCAGCCCGCGATGCCGATCTGGCCGAAGCCATAACCAAGGCGCATCTTGAACGGCTCGCCAATTTGGCCAGGGAAGTGCTGGGGGACCTACGCATCGGCGAAGCCAACAAATCCGCCGGCACGGCGAACGCCGTCCAACTGGCCGAGGCGGAAGGTTTTCCCGCCGGCGACTAGGTCCTCGTCGCCAGGAGTGATAGGCGTCGAGAGACGCCCGTCTTTCGGCGGGCTGTTGGCACGAAACAATCCGGCGCAAGGCGAGGCGCGTCCTCTGACTCGTGGATCTCCACGTCCCCCGGCTTCCGATGCCTATGGGCTTTCGACCTGGGGGTCCTCGCGATTGGCGGCTTAACGCCGAATGCCCCGACTCCCCGCCGATGTCTCAGAGCTCGCGCGAAGCGGCGATTGGGGCGAAATGCCGGTGCCATGCGTCGCTTGCATGGATTCGGATGCGACGGCTGCGCCGCAATCCGCGCGCCGGAACAGGGAGCGAACCGGTGCGAACTCCCCTGTTTCACAATCTTGCCCAATCCGCGCGCCGGCCGCGAAGCCCATGCGCGTGGCAGGGTCGGTTCTGAGGGTCGAATCGAGACCGGGCAAAATGACTTGACACGGGGACCCCGGAGTGTAACAAAACATCAGTTGTCTGATGTCTTGGGAGGATTACGGGTGGCTAGGTTGCGTGGCTCGCCATCTGACCGCAGGGAGCTCGTATCCAAATTGGAGGCTCCGGCGGCTTCGCCTGTCGCCCCTCCTGAGCTGCGCGTGCGGTCCATTCGAACCAGAGCCGTCCGGTCGCCCATGCGCCGGCCGTTACTCACCAGCGTCGGCTCGGTCACGGCTGCGCCGCTCGTCCTGATAGACGTCGAGACCGACCAGGGCATAACCGGACGCTCCTATCTATTTTGCTACCTGGACGCGGTTTCACCGCTCATCCGGCGGGTGCTGGAAATCCTTGTTCCGAGCCTGGTCCGACAAAAGGTCGAACCTGCGGAGCTGCGCAAGCGCGCCGGTCAGTCGCTCCAGCTTCTCGGCGTGGACGGCGTGTTCGGGCTCTGCCTTTCCGGGCTTGACGTCGCCTATTGGGACGCGCTCGCCAAAGCGGCGGACATGCCGCTTGCCCGCTTCCTCGGCGCAAGCTGCGGCCGAATTCAAGCCTACAACAGCAACGGCCTCGGCGTGATGAACCCGGAAGCCGCGGCGTCTGAAGCGCTCGAGCTTCTCGACGACGGCTATCGGGCGATCAAGGTTCGTCTCGGTCATCCCGCGGCCGAGGACGACCTTGCCGTGGTCCGCGCCATCCGCGCCAAAATTCCCGCCGGCGCGCTGCTGATGTCGGACTACAACCACTGCCTCAGCGGGCTGGAGGCGGTCCGGCGCGCGCGGATGCTCGACGACGAGGGGCTCTACTGGATCGAGGAGCCGACCGCGCCCGACGACTTGCCGGCCAACGCCGAAGTCGCGCGGTCGGTATCGACGCCCATCCAGATCGGCGAGAATTTCAGGACCCTGCGCGAGATGCAGGCGGCGATCGATCAGCGTGCATGCGATCTGGTCATGCCCGACCTCGAGCGAATTGGCGGCGTCAGCGGCTGGCTGAAGGCCGCGGCGGTCGCGGAGACAAGCGGCTTCGCGATGTCCTCGCACCTTTTTCCCGAGGTGAGCAGCCACCTGATGATGGCGACTCCGACCAATCACTGGCTCGAGTACGTCGACTGGGCGGGGCCCATTCTTTCCGAGCCGCTCGTCGTGAGGGACGGTTACGCGATCGTTCCGGAGCGGTCCGGAAACGGCCTTTCGTGGGACGAGGATGCGGTGCGTCTCTACGGCGCGGACTGAGAGAAACGGGGACGGTGACGCGGATGGGAATCGAAAACGACAAGCCGATGAAGGCAGCGGTGCTGGGGCCGGGCGGCGTCGGCGGATTGCTGGCGGCGTTGCTGGCTCGGCAGGGGGACAGGGTGGTGTGCATCGCCCGTCCCTCCACCTCCGAGCGTCTTCTCGCCGATGGAATCTCGGTCAAGAGCAAGCGATTCGGCGATTTCAAGGCGAACGTCGAGGCTACAACGGAGCTACGCTCGCCGGTCGATGTGTGCTTCGTCGCGGTGAAGGCGACCGAACTCAGCTCCGCGCTCGATCGCGTTTCGCGCAGCTCGCTGAGGAATGCCTTGATCGTCCCCTTTCTCAACGGCGTCGAACATGTCGCGGTCCTGCGCGAAAAATACGGTGACGCAGTGGTTCCGGCGACGATACGGATCGAAGCCACGCGCGTTTCGCCCGGGGTGATCGAACAGGCGAGTCCCTTCGCGCTCATCGAACTGGGGCTTATCGGGAGCGACGCAGCCCGCGGACAAAATGTAAGATCCCTTGCAAAGCATCTCAAGGCTGCGGGACTCGATGTCGAGATCCGCTCGGACGAAGGCTTGATGCTGTGGGGCAAGCTCGGATTCCTGGCACCCCTCGCTCTTCTGACCACGCAGGAGAAAACCGATGCGGGCGAAGTGCGAACCAAGCATCGGGCGAGCCTCCTCAGCGTGGTCCACGAGGTCGCTGAGGTCGCCCGCGCGGCGGGCGCGCCGATCGATGAACTGGCCACGCTCAAACTCTTCGATAGCGTCCCCGCGAGCATGCAATCCTCGATGCAGAGGGACGCCGCGGCAGGGCGGGCGACAGAAATCGAAGCCATAGGCGGAGCGATCCTACGGGCCGCAAAACGGTTCGGGGTCGAGGTTCCCGTCACGACGAAGCTCGTCGCGGACATCCGCAAAAGCCAACCGTCCGTGGCCGAGCGCGGCGCTGGCAAGCGCGCGAACTGACGGTGCGATTCGGCGGACGCGGCTCGGCGCGCGCCGCCGAAAGAAGAAAATAAAAAGGTAAAAAATATGAATAGATCAGCAGGAGGAAGACACACGTGACCGAATTCAAGGACTACGCAAAAAAATACTCCAATATCCGGATGGAGAGAGAGGACGGCATACTGGAGATCACTTTCCATACCGACGGGGGCTCCCTCGTCTGGGGAGGTGGCCCTCACGCCCAGTTCGGGCCGGCGTTCTACGACATCGGTCGGGACAAGGAGAACAAGATCGTCATCATGACGGGGACTGGGGATTCGTTCATCGAGGAAATCAGTCCCGAAACCCTGTCCGAGCGTCTGCCGAAATCCAAGATCACTCCCACCGTTTGGGACCACATCTATTCCGACGCCAAGCGGCTGATCATGAACCTCTTGGATATCGAGGTTCCGGTCATCGCCGCCGTCAACGGCCCGGTCAACATCCACGCCGAGCTGGCCGTCTTGAGCGACATCGTGCTGGCGTCGGACACCGCCGCCTTCCAGGACGCTCCGCACTTTCCGAACGGGCTTGTTCCCGGCGACGGGGTGCATGTGATTTGGCCCTATCTGCTCGGAAGAAATCGCGGCCGATATTTTCTTCTGACCGGCGAGCGGCTCTCGGCGCAGGAAGCACTTCGGCTGGGAGTCGTGGCGGAAGTCTTGCCGAAGGAAAAACTTCTGCCCCGCGCCCGCGAGCTGGCGAAGCAGATCCTCAGGCAGCCGCCGATCACCATTCGCTACGCCCGAGTGGTGATGACCCAGGAGCTGAAGACCCTGATGCTTGAACATCTCAGCCACGGCTTGGCGCTTCAGGGAGTGGCGGCGAACGAATACTGGCCCGGATAGCTGAAGGGTCATCAACAAGCTGGGTTCGGACCCTGACCCAAGCGCAAACATGAGAGGAACGTCTGTGACGAAATTTGAAGAATACGCAAAAAAATACTCGCGCGTCCGGATGGAGCGCGATGATAATGGGATTCTCGAGGTCACCCTGCATACCAACGGCGGCACGATGGTGTTCGGACCCGAGGCTCACGAGCAGCTGCCGCCGGCCTTTCTCGATATCAGCCAGGACCCAGACAACAAAATCGTCATTCTCACCGGGACCGGCGACTCGTTCATCGAGGAAGTCGAAACCGCAACGCTGAAAGGTACGCCAGGGAAGGGAAGCCGCCTGCCGAACTGGACCAAGATGGACCCGCACACCTGGGATCGCACCTTCACCAACGCCAAGACGATGCTGGTCAACCTCCTGAACATCGAGGCGCCGGTGATTGCCGCGGTCAATGGCCCGGTCAACATCCATGCGGACCTCGCTGTGCTCAGCGACATCGTGATCGCCGCCGAGCACGCTTCGTTCCAGGACGCGCCGCACTTTCCCAACGGTCTCGTGTTCGGCGACGGCTGCCATATTGTATGGCCGCATCTCCTGGGTGCAAATCGCGGCAAGTACTTCCTGCTCACCGGACAGAAGCTGTCGGCGAAGCAAGCATTGGATCTTGGCGTCGTCAACGAAGTGCTACCTAAAGAGCAAGTTCTTCCTCGCGCTCGGGAACTCGCCCAGCAGCTTTTGCAGCAGCCCCCTCTGACCGTCCGCTACGCGCGAATCCTGATGACCCAGGATATGCGGAGAATGATGACCGAGAATCTCAGCCACGGTCTCGCCCTCACGGGCTTGGCGGCGAACGCCTACTGGCCGAACTCCTGACTCCAAGGCGTCGGAACCCGCGATCCAACGGGTCCGTCGCGTTTTCAATCGCGACGGTCAGCGGCAGGCGCGGATCAAGGGAGCAAGGGGGCAGTCCGGCGATCCTCGATAGACAACCAAATCTTCAAGAGTGAATGGGAGGAGACTTCGCATGAGCAAGACGGAAGATCGGGATCAATTGATCGGGCAATATCTCGAAGATTTCATCCCCGAAGGCTATCGGGGCGAACTTGAACACCTCTCGACAAAAGCAGTCAAAGGCACCGCGTCGCGGCGCAGCTTTCTCACCCGCGCCGGTTCGCTGGGAATCGGCGCCGCGGCAAGCTCGACGATCTTGACCGGCCTCACTGCCAAGTCTCCGCAGAGTGCCGCGGCGATACAATGCAGTCCACGGGCGCGAGCGCCATCGCAGACAAGTATAAAAATCTGACGACCGGAGTGCCGGTCTACGCCTTCGCGGACGAAAATCAGATCACCATCGCCAATCAATTGAAGGCGGCGTCCGAAGCAGCGGGACTGAACTGGAAGTTCCTGATCCAGGATGTCGCCGGCAGCGTGACGACGGCAGGCCAGGTGTTCGACACTTTCATCAGCCAGGGTGTCAATGTGATCATCGACATTGTCATCCCTCCGCGCCTGGTCGCCCTGCAGATGGCGAAGGCGAAGGAAAGGAAGATCCCGGTTTTCGGGATCTACACCTTCGGTACCAACTACACCGACATGGTGCTGGACTACCGCGGGGTCACGTCGGTCGAATCGAGCTTCGTCAGCAGCTACCTGCTGTTCGACCAGCGCATTCGCCATTCCGGAAAGAAGAAGATCAAGCTTGGAATTATTGACTCCCAGCGTGACGTCATAGGTTCGCGTCGCGGGGTTCCGAACGGCTTGCCGGGTCTCGAGGTCAACAAAGATTTCGAAGTCGTCCAGGTCGTTCCGGATATCGATCCGGTCAACACCGTCCAGGTGGCGACGCAAGCGACCCAAGCGATCCTGACCAAGAATCCCGATGTCGATTGCCTTTGGGTCAGTTGGTCTCCGGCGCCGGTCCCCGTCGCGATGGCGGTCGAGCAAGCCGGCAAGGCGACTCGTGCAAGGTGTACGGGCTGGTCGCCCAAAGCGCTGGACTGCAGTTGATCAAAGAGGGAAAGAGCCCGCTGGTCGCGACCTCGTGGGTCGATCTGGTCTGGGTGGGATGGGGATGCGTCGACCTCGTTCTGCAGCATTTTTCGGGCAAAGGGGTAGATCGACTTGCCCTTTTGACCACAAGCGCCGTCCCGTGCGTCTGCGTCGATCAGGCCGAGGCGAACACGCCGAACATGCAAATGGTCGACGCGCTCGACGGCAAGAAAATCCTGACCTGCGTGTTCGCACAAGGCTCGTACCGCGACCGCTTCGTGGCGTCATGGGACGAGAAATACACGACCTAGACGCGAGCGACGAACGCGCTCGGCCTCAGGCTGAGCGCATTACGATTGGCTCTTCGGTCGACAGAAAGTCGGGAGCCTGTCGATTTCCGCTGAGATTTGACCCTGGGTTTCCATTGAGAACTGACCCTGCTTGATGATGGTTTCGGGGTCAGGGGTTCGTCAAGTTCCGTGCTTTCTCCTTTGCGGGTTTTGCGGCTGTTGCCGAGCTGTTCTTGAAGCGGAAGCTGTCGTTTCCGGTTTCGAGAATG
>DASXES010000003.1:0-5938 GCA_036489975.1 Roseiarcus sp. | reverse complement strand
CCAGGACGTCGAGAACGATGCCGTCCTGATCAACGGCGCGCCAGAGCCAGTATGGCTCGCCGGCGATCGAGATGACGACCTCATCCATATGCCATTTGTCGCCGCGAGCCGGCGCGCGCTGGCGGATCTGATCGGCGAATGCCTTGCCGAACTTCTTCCCCCACTGGGGCACGGTCTCGTAGGTCACGCAAACCCCCCGCGCCGCCAGCATCTCTTCGACCATGCGAAGGCTCAGGGGAAACCGGAAATAGAGCTAAACCGCATGGCTGATCACCTCCGGAGGAAAGCGATGGCGATGGTAGAGACAGTCGCGGGCTGTGGGCATGGCGACCGTATAGCTGCGCAGCCGCGCTTTAATCGCGAACCTGACGGTCCAGCACGACGAGCCGAGGATGCCAACGACTCTAGCCGCATGCAAGACGCCATGTGGCATGGCTGAATGACGAATTGCGCTTTCGCAAAGCCAGCGCCCACTTCCCGGATTGCCAGACCCAAATGCGCGGGTAGGCGGTCGCGGCTAGGGGTGTGCTTTCCATCAATCGCTGCTGAGCCACTCTTCTTGGCGCTCTTGATCGGGCCCTATTCCGCTTCCGCCTCGAAGATCGCGTCGACGACTTTCGTGACGACTTTCCACTCGCGATCGCTCAACCTGGCAAATATGCTGCTGAAAATCGCTGCGTCGACTTCCAGCGCCCGTTCGAAAACCTTTCGTCCCGCTTTCGTAAGTTGCAACGCGTTGCTGCGTCGATCAAGGCCGGCCTCTCGACTCACGAAGCCCGACCGCTCGAGGTTGTCGACGAGTTGCATCGTAGAGCCGCGGTTCATCCCCATCGCTTTGCCAAGGGAGATCTGATCGCACCCAGGGTGGGCGTCCACATAGGCGAGAGCGAGCGAGCGGCTCAATGTCAGATTGAGCGACGCAAGTCGGGTCGCGCAGAGCTCCATGAAGGCGTAGCTGGCGACGGCCAACTTCACGGATCTTTGATCACGCATCCGACCAAGTTCCACCACCTTGGGAAATGAACGCACGTGAGCAACTCCAACTGCGATGCGGCACTATTGTATGGCATGTGACTTATAGCCGACCTCAATGCCGTGGACAATTGATTCCGTGGTCTGCTTGCAATGCTCCGGGCTGAACTCGACGAAGCACCGACGAATCAAATGATCATAGCGTCCTTCGTGCAGGACAGCGCGTGGCTCATGCGGTTTTGAACGGCTCTACATTGCCGCTTGACAGTATGTGTACCATACCGTATTGATAGGTGACGAACCGCTTGTTAGGAGAGAAGGCCGCCGTGCTGCCACAAAGCATCTTTGATAGGCTGCGGCTTCCGGTTATCGGCTCGCCTCTGTTCATTATCTCCGGGCCCGAGCTTGTTATCGCCCAATGCAAGGCAGGGATCGTCGGTTCGTTTCCGGCGCTGAACGCGCGCCCCCCATCGTTGCTGGACGAGTGGCTGCACCGCATCACGGAAGAACTCGCGGCTCACGATCGTGCTCATCCGGACCGACCTGGCGCGCCATTCTCGGTCAACCAGATCGTTCACAAGTCCAACCCGCGCCTAGGTGACGACCTGGCGCTCTGCGCCAAGTGGAAGGTTCCCGTCGTCATCACCTCACTCGGGGCGCGCGAGGATCTCAACGTCGAGGTCAAGCGCTGGGGCGGGATCACGCTGCATGACGTAATCGATGATCGCTTCGCCCATAAGGCGATCGAGAAGGGCGCCTCAGGCCTGATTGCGGTCGCCGCCGGGGTCGGGGGCCATGCCGGCGCGCAATCCCCCTTCGCGCTTGTCCAGGAGATTCGCCGCTGGTTCGTCGGCCCGCTCGCCCTCTCGGGAGCGATTGCGAATGGCGCGAGCATCCTGGCCGCCCAGGCAATGGGCGCAGACCTCGCCTATATCGGGTCCGCCTTTATCGCGACGCGCGAGGCCAGTGCAGTCGAGGGCTACAAGCGCATGATCGTAGAGTCGCACGCCGCCGACATTGTCTATTCCGACCTCTTCACGGGCGTGCATGGCAACTATCTCAAGCCCTCGATCGTCGCCGCCGGTCTTGATCCGACGAACCTGCCCAAGGGCGACTACAGGACGATGAATTTCGGCGAGCAGAAGATGGGCGCGAAAGCTTGGCGTGACGTCTGGGGCTGCGGGCAAGGCGTTGGCGCAATCGACGACATCCTCGCGGCCGGAGATTTCGTCGACCGACTCGAGCGGGAATATTACGCGGCGCGGCAAAGGCTTTGGGCCTGCGGGGCTCCAGGCCGCGCCGCCGCGTAAAAACCATTCGGCGTCCGCGCCGCGAGGCTCTCGGGCGCCAGGGGCGCCCCTAGACAAACGATCCTGGAGGAAACTGTGCCTGTCGTCACCAATCGCGACTATCAGATCAACTATGAGATCACGCGTCCCGGAAAGGGACCGACCTTGCTTCTGGTCGCCGGCCTCGGCGAACAGATCGGGAGCGTGGAGTTTCCCGACGAGCAATGTGAGATTTTTGCCGCAGAAGGATTCCAGGTGGTCCGCATGGACAATCGCGCGTCTGGCCTGTCAAAGGCGGCGAGCGGAACCGATGAGGCGTCGCCGCCCTTCACCCTCCTTGATATGGCCGACGACGTCGCGGCCGTTATTCAGGATCTGAAAGTGGGTCCTGTACACCTCCTGGGCGCATCACTGGGCGGCTTTGTCGTGCGTTGGGCGACCCTTCGGCGCCCCGACCTGGTGCGCACATTGACGGTCGTGATGAGCGGGTCCGGCGCGGGACCGGGCGAAAGCGGTCCGCAACTCGACCCTGCCGTCGGCGCCGCGCTCATGCAGATGACGGAAGAAATGCCTCCGTCGGAGGCTGTCGAACATGGCGTCGGTCTGTGGCGTTTCCTGTGGGGAGATGGATACCCGTTCGAAGAGCCATGGGTCCGCGAGCGGGTGCGCCATGGCGTCGAGCGCGCATATCGGCCGAAGGGAGTCCTCAAGGTCCTCGGCGCCATCATGAGCGCGCCGAGCCTTTGGAGCGAACAGACGAAAATCGTAAAGCCCACTCTCTTCGTTCACGGAGAGAACGATCCCTGCTTCCGCTTCGATCACGCTGTCGAAGCGGCGAAGCAGATGCGTGGCGCGGATATCTGGATCGACCCGAAGATGGGCCACATCATGCACCGCGAGCAATGGCCCGAACTCGCACGACGAGTTCACCGGCTTGCAGAGCGAGCGGACTAACTCCGTCGCCTCAACTTTAGCGCTATCTGCGTTTTCATAGCCGTTGGTGACGAGATCGTTTGCCCGCAGCCGAGCTTCGGCAAATCGGGGCGACGCCGCGGCGTCAGGCGCCGCGGGATTGTGAAGAAACTTCACCAACCTCGTCGATCCAATGCGTCGCGCCCGGTTCGAAGAATGTCGCGGCCTGCGCGAGGCCGCGACGCAGCGATGGGTCCGAATCTGGATGGAGTCGGGAGGTGGCGGTGATTATCAGCGGCGAAAGACGCGAGAGCTACGACGAGATGGAACAGCGCATTCGCCGGTCCGCTGCCGCGATTGCCAGCCTGGAGCTCGCGAACGGCGCGCCGGTCGCGCTCATGTTGAGAAACGATTTCGCGTTCTTTGAGTTGAGCTACGCTGCGGCCAGCGCCGGCGCACCGGTGGTTCCGATCAATTGGCACCTTAAGGCGGACGAGGTCGGCTACATCCTTCGCGACAGCGGCGCCGAAGCGCTTTTTTGTCACGCCGACCTGCTCGATCAGATGCGCGCGGCTATCCCTCACAATGTTCGCGTCTTCGTGCTTCCCACTCCGCCGGAAATCGCCGTGGCGTTTGGCATCAATGAGGAGCGCACGCAGACGCCAAACGGCTGGCTGGACTGGCAGCATTGGCGGGATGGCTACGAGCCGGCGTCCACGTTTTCCGGCGGCCCCAATACCATTCTCTACACGTCCGGCACCACCGGCCGGCCGAAGGGCGTCCGCCGCCGCCCGATGGCCCCGGATCAACTCGCCGCTTTGGATCGCGTCTCGTCCCCGACATATGGCATCCGGGCCGGCGCCGAGCAAGTCGTTCTGTTAAACGGACCGATGTATCATTCCGCGCCGAATTCCTACGGGCTGCTGGCATTCAGGCAGCGGCGCACGATCATCATGCAGGCCCGCTTTGACGCGGAGGATCTGCTGCGTCTCATAGAGCGGCACAAGGTCACCCACATTCATATGGTGCCGACCATGTTCGTGAGACTGCTTCGGCTGCCGCCGGAGATTCGCGCGCGATACGATGTCTCCTCTCTCCGCTTCGTCGTCCACGGCGCAGCCCCATGCCCGATAGCGGTCAAGCAGGCGATGATCGCGTGGTGGGGACCCGTCATCCACGAGTATTTTGGCTCGACGGAGACCGGCATTCCGGTTTGGCACTCCGCTGAGGAGGCTCTTCGCAAACCAGGCACCATCGGCCGTGTGATCGAAGGCGGCGTGGTCCGTGTCGTTCGCCCGGATGGCTCGGCATGCGACCCCGGTGAGCCGGGCGAGATTTTTATGCGACAGATGGCGCTCGCCGACTTCGACTACCACGGTCTCCCAGAGGCCCGCGCGGAAGCGGGTCTCGATGCGCTCGTGTCCGGCAGAAATCGAGGGCGTGCTGATTGGCTTGGAGGGCGTCCACGATTGCGCCGTGTTCGGCGTTCCCGACGATGAGTATGGCGAGCGCCTGGTCGCCTGTATCGAGCCTGAAGAGCAGGCCACACTGAGCCCCCTTTCCATCCAAACGTTTCTCAGAGAGCGCCTGGCCCATTTCAAGAGCCCGCGGGAGGTTTATTTCGTCCCCTCCCTTCCTCGTGAAGCCACCGGCAAGATCTTCAAGCGAAAGTTGCGGGACGCCCTTCTTCAGCTCAGCGCGCACTTAACCTGACGGTGCCGTCGCGACCCCGCAAGGCATAAAGGGGGAAGACGGACGCGATCTTATGGTCGCGTCCCTCGCTTCGGCCAGATCAATCGCCTGCTGCGAACCATCGAATGGCTCAGCGACAACGGATCAGGCTACATCGCCATGGAGACCAGAGCCTTCGCCCGCGAGATTGGCTCACATGGGGACGTTTGGGTCAAGACTGATATCAAAATCCATTCTACGCTGTTGGTTATCCACCGTCTGAGCCAAATTGCAGGACCCGACCCGTTTCTGGCGCCAAGCCCGCGTAAGAAGCGGTTTGGCGCCGATTGTCGAAGTGCCGGAATAACCCCTCGGACCAGAGAATGGCGGCGAACTCCGGCCCGATACCTTTCCCCAGCAACATGGCTGCGGGCGCAGGCGTCGCGGTGCCTCGTTCGGCAAGCGCCGCGTCCCGCTCGCCCTTGACCGCCTTCACTTGCTCGAGCAGAAGTTCGAGCCGATCGAGCTCACGGCCGATCTGATGTTTGAGATGCGGTGGCAAGGGGCGCCCATCGCCAGTGCTGAGTTCGTCGAGACGTTGCCGGCGATCCCGACGCAGTGGCTCGTACCCGGACACACCTTGGGCGAACAGCAACCCCTTGATCCGGTTGACGTGCAGGACGCGTTCATTGGTCAGAACTTTCCGCTCACGGCATAGACGACGGCGGTCCTCCTCCTCGGGAGTCGGCGCTCTGACCATTGCGCATACCCAAGGTTCGCCGCGCTTATAGGCCAACAGCGCGCGAACCAGCGCCTCGCCGTCGATCTTGTCGGTTTTTGCTCGGCGGCGTCGGCGCGATGTCGCAATCGACGCGGGATCAACGACGTGGCTTTCAGTTCCCTCACCTGGCAGAAGGGCGAGGCACGAGAACCAGGTCGGGTTCGTGCGTGAGCGCTTCTTCATGCCGCGGCTGCGGTTCACGAGCTACGATGAGCTGAACGCCTGGCTCATAGACAAATGCATTGCCTGGACCAAGGCGCACGGCCATCCCGAGCGGCCCGACCAGACGATCTGGGAGGCCTTCGAGGAGGAG
>DASXES010000005.1:0-3362 GCA_036489975.1 Roseiarcus sp. | reverse complement strand
CATTCGCCGATCAGATCCGCCAGCGCGCGCCGGCTCGCGGCGACAAATGGCATATGGATGAGGTCGTCATCTCGATCGCCGGCGAGCCATACTGGCTCTGGCGCGCCGTTGATCAGGACGGCATCGTTCTCGACGTCCTGGTCCGACGTCGAAGAGACGCCCGCGGGCGCAGCGGCTGATGAAGAGGCTTCTGAAATCGGCGATCATCCTGCCCCGCGTCATGATCACAGACAAGCTCCGCTCCTACGGAGCGGCACGGGTGAAGATGGGCCTTTAAGTTGAACATCGCCAGCACAAAAGGCCTGAACAATCGCGCGGAGAACTCTCATCGACCGACCAGACGGCGCGAACGGATCATGAAGCGATTCAAATCAGCTCGACAGGCGCAACGGTTCCTGACGGTTCACGATCAAGTCGCGAACCTCTTCCACATCCCTTATCCCGAATCCGTCCCTGCTGATTTCCGCCGCGCTTCGCGCGAGCAAGCCCTTGCGGTCTGGAGCGAGATTTCCAAGACTGCCGCCACTGCCTGACTCTCGGCTCTCAGAAAATCGCCCTTCTTCAGCTCAGCGCGCACTTAACCTGACGGTGCTCCCCCCGCCCAAGACGGGCGTTGACAACGACCGGCGCTCCTTGCGCGGATAGATCCCGCAGCGTTCGCAAATAAGTACTGTGGCGCGATTCGGACTGCGTGCCGCATCCCGGACAGAAGGTCGATTGCTGGCTGTCCACGGTGACCGTCCAAGCCTGCTCGCCTGGCTCAACGCTCACGACATTCAAACCTGCCGCGGGTGACCATGTCATCGATGTTTTCATCGCCCCTTGCTGCCGGATATCGTCGCAAGGCGCCAGCCGGCCAGCGCATCATCGGCAGCCCACCGCCACCCCGCTTGCACCGAGAGTCAATCAGACCCCGCGACCATCGCGACCGACTGCGACGCTCCTTTTGCCTTCGTGCATGGCCTCTCGGCTCAAAGCGCGATCAGGCAGGAAGAGGCGCGTCACCCGGCTATCCTTTCACCTGATCGTCGAGGCGTGACACCGAGAGGCTGCCGATCACCACGTGTATCGGGCGCCGAACGCGCCACGAACGCCGTTTCGCTTCTCGCCCCCAGTGGCGCCGACCGCGAATTCATAGTCGACATTGGCGAAGACGGAGACGTTGGCGTTGATCCTCCCCGTCACGCCGCCGCCAAGCTCCAACTGGGTGACCTGACTCTCCAGCGGCACGATGTCCGTTCCGGAATAGAAGTTGGTCTTGGCCCCCCATCCCGCCAGAGGTTGCCCCTGAGATACGGCTGCCAGACTTGACCGCCTGCGGTCACGATCGTCCACTTGGTCCTGAGCCCGACCCGCCCGCTCGGCCCCGTCGTGTCGCCGAGCGCGACGTCGCCGAGCCCATCATAGTCGTGCCGGAACGAAACCTTCTGCCATAAGATCTGCCCCTGCGGCTCGAGCACGAAGCCCGGCCCGAATTGCGGAAAGGCGAAGGGAGCGCCGCCCTCGAGCGAGGCGATGAAGTCTGTTCCGTCGGTGTTGAGCCGCGCGTATTGGGTGCTGGCCGAGCCGCCGTACCAGGTCCCTTGCAGCACCGCGTCGAGATACCAGCCGCCCCGCCCGACATGGGTCCAGTAGCCGCCAGCCGACCAGGCGTTGACGTTGACCGATCCGGTGTGGGTGAGGACGTAGGCGGTCGCCGCCGGATTGGTGACGAGGCCGGTCACGTCGGCGCTCACGTCGCCATAGGCGCCAGAGAGGCCAGCGCGATCGTAGCCTCCGGGGATCACTGGTCCGCGCAAAAGGTCAATGCCACCCTGGAAGCCGCCCATGTTCCCGCTGGCGCGCGGATCGGCAAACGCCTGATAGCGGTTGTCGATCGTCTGGCCGAAGAAGCGGCCCCAGACCGAGGGTGAAAACAGCGGGCACGGCGCGAGTGTCGTCGCCTGCTTCTTTGTCGGCAAGCCGGCGGGCGCCATGCTGAACGGCGCAGGCGTCCGGCTCGTAAGTGTCGCCGACCCGGTCGTCGAGCGTGCCGAGGATCGCGAGCCCCAGCTGCCGCGCTAAGGGTTGCACCACGCCGTAGGTGGCGAGTTCGGGCCCAATGATCGGAAAGAGCACGCCCGGCGGCAGGGGATCCAGCGGCGGCCTCGACGGAAACGGCGGAATCGGCGCGACTATCGGAGGCTGCGGCTGACTTGTCGGAGGCTGCGGCCCACTCCCGGACTGCGGCGGCGCCATGAACGTCGAGCGGAGGAACCAGTCGTTGGCGAAGTTGCTGGGGTTCAGACCGCCCCTGAAGAGATCGTAATCGAAGGCGCCCGCCCTGAGTTCACCGGCGGCAAGCGCAAACGCGCCAGGCGTCGTCGTCGCCCCGGTGATCGCGCTCACCACCTGAATGCCGTTCGTCGTTTGGGCGCCAGGGCCCCCGATATTGGTAACGTGCACGAATGTCTCGCCCGTAGCGGCGCCGCCGCTGATGACCAATCGGTCCGATGGCGAACTGTCGTTCCCGAGGAATGTGTTGACCGCGAGAGCGCCGCTCGCCCCAACATAATTGCCGTTGACCTGAAGGACGTTGCCGATGCTCGCGCCCGAACCAAGCTGCACGGCGCCCCGATTGAGCAAATCGCCAATGATGATGAATGTGCCGGTAGGCGGCGGGTCGCCGAATCCCGGTGTCGCGTTCCCCGCCGCGACGACGCCGTCGTTGACCACCGATCCGGTGACGCTGCCGTAGCCGCCGAGCGTTCCGCCTGACCCGATCGTGATGGGTCCGCCGCCCGACAGTGCAGCGGACGAATGGGCGGAATCGCCGACCGCCAGCGTGCCGGCGCTGACAATCGTGCCGCCGGTGTAAGGATTGTCGGCGGTCAGAATGAGCGTGCCGGCGTCGGTCTTCGTCAGCGCCCCCAGACCGCCGATGGCGCCGCTGACGGTAAGGGTTGTGCTGGGGGCAACGTCAAACACGCCCCCGCCGGAATTGAGGGTCGCTGCTCGCGCCGTGGTAAAGGTCGCGGTCGTCGCCAGGATGCCGCCGTCGAAGCTGAGAGGCCCAGAGGCCGCGCCGAGATTGGCGTCCGCGGACACCTGCAGCGCGCCGCCATCAATCTCCGTCCCGCCGGTGTAGGTATTGGCGCCGGTGAGGATCAGCGTGCCGAGGTCCGCCTTCTCCAGCCCGACGCTTCCCTCCAGCACCGAGTCAATGGTGGCGGTGTAGCCGGCCAGGGCGATCGCTTCAGGTTAACGCGGGCGGGCGCTTAGGAAATGTGATTCTCAAAGGGCTTCGACGAATCGGAGCCCGTGATGTCCACTTCGCCTGCGAAGAGTCTTCTCGATCATTTTTCGGCGCTGAAGGACCCGCG
>DASXES010000138.1:0-96845 GCA_036489975.1 Roseiarcus sp. | reverse complement strand
ATAAAAGAGATTCCGCAAGATGCGTACAAATCCATTCTGCTGCTCTTGTATTCAAGCCCCATTTATCATCTTTCACAACATAAGTATGTGTGTCTAAGGCCTGAACCACGCCCCAAGCATCCGCAGTTCCAGTGGAGTTAGGTTTCTCAATTAGTGTGCATAAAGGGAATAATTCGGCTTGAGACTCGAAGTGTCGGGTCTCATGCAAACCGGAGATCCTGACAGCACCGAGCTTATCCGACGAGCCTATAGTCATCGTAACCCCGTAAATTAACGCACTATATATGAGTGCGTCAGAAATAAATTCCCTGTCCCATCATCTGCTCCCCCAGACTTAACCTCGACCGCGCTTGTGCTGGTCACCTATTTATCTTGTCTCAACTGCACCCCGTCGTGCCGCCGCAGGTGTCGCACTTGAGGCAGGTTCCGTTTCGGACCATGGTGAAATTGCCGCATTCGGGGCAGGATTCGCCGACATAGCCTTTCATCCGCGCTTCGGCGCGTTTTTCGGCGACGGTTTCGGCTTGCGGCGCGAGGCTCGAGCCCAGCGCCGGCGCGGTGCGTTCGGCAAGCTCCCCTTTCAGCGCGGTCGCGCCCTGGACGAAGCCGCCATGCGCGCCGCCTGAGCCGCCTCCGACGTGAACCGCATCCCCTGCCCCGCTCCGCACCAGCATTAGCTTGTCGCCCGGCCGCGAGCGCAGGAGGCCCTTGGAGACGACGGAGGACACGGGGGCGGCGGGGGGCGCGGCGCCTTCGCCGAAGCCCGGCGCCCTGTCCTGATCGACGCCGCCGCCGAGCACCGTCGCGCCGATCTCCTCGGGCGGGACGTGGGCCAGATCGTTGCGGCCGAGATAGGAGATGGCGAGCTCGCGGAAGATGTAATCGAGGATCGAGGTCGCGTTCTTGATCGCGTCATTGCCCTGGACCAGGCCCGCCGGCTCGAAGCGGACGAAGGTGAAGGCCTCGACATATTCCTCGAGCGGCACGCCATATTGCAGGCCGAGCGAGATCGCGATGGCGAAATTGTTCATGAGCGAGCGGAAGGCGGCGCCTTCCTTGTGCATGTCGATAAAAATCTCGCCCAGGCGCCCGTCCTGATATTCGCCGGTGCGCAAATAGACCTTGTGCCCGCCGACGACGGCCTTCTGCGTATAGCCCTTGCGGCGGTCGGGCAGACGCTCGCGCTCGCGATCCCGCTCGATGCGCTCGACCACGCGCTCGACGATCCGCTCGGCGACCGCAGCCGCCCGCTGAGGCGCGTTGAGCGCAACCAGCGTCTCGACCGCGTCCTCGTCCTCCTCGTCATTCTCGACCAGTTGGGCGTTGAGCGGCTGCGACAGTTTCGAGCCGTCACGATAGAGGGCGTTCGCCTTGAGGCCCAAGCGCCAGCTGAGCATGTAGGCGTCCTTGCAATCCTCGACCGAGGAATCGTTCGGCATGTTGATGGTCTTCGAGATCGCGCCAGTGATGAACGGCTGCGCCGCCGCCATCATGCGGATGTGGCTCTCGACCGAGAGATAGCGCTTGCCCGTGCGCCCGCAGGGGTTGGCGCAGTCGAACACCGACAAATGCTCGGGCTTGAGGTAGGGCGCGCCTTCGAGCGTCATCGCGCCGCAGGCGTAAGAGTTCGCGGCCTCGATCTCGGACCGCGAGAAGCCAAGCGCGGTCAGGAGGTCAAAGCCCGGCGCATCGTAGCGGTCTGGCGTGACCTTGAGGTCTCTGGAGAGCGTTTCGGGCCCAAGCGTCCATTTGTTGAAGACGAAGCGGATGTCGAAGGCGCCGCCAAGCGCCGCCTCGACCTTGTCGATCGCCTCCTGCGGAAGACCCTTAGCCTTGAGCGCGGCGTGGTTGACGCCCGGCGCATGGGCGAGCGTCGCGCGGCCGACCGCATAGGCGACGATGTCGGCGATCTGCTTCTCGTCGTAGCCGAGCGCCCGCAAAGCCTCGGGCGCCGCGCGGTTGATGATCTTGAAATAGCCCCCGCCCGCGAGCTTCTTGAACTTGACCAGCGCGAAGTCAGGCTCGATGCCGGTCGTGTCGCAATCCATGACAAGGCCGATCGTGCCGGTCGGCGCGATCACCGAGACCTGCGCATTGCGATAGCCATGCGCCTCGCCAAGCGTGAGCGCGTCGGCCCATGAGGCGCGCGCGGCATGGCTTAAGTCCGCCCAGTCCGGGCCGGCGTTGGCGAGCTCGTTGTGGTCGAGCGGCGTCGGGGCGACGGACAGCGTCTCGTAACCTCCCGCCTCGCCGTCGGCGGCGCGCTTGTGGTTGCGGATCACGCGGAGCATCGCTTCCGCATTGGCCTTATGGCCGGGGAAGGCGCCGCTTTTTGCCGCGATCTCGGCCGAGGTCGCATAAGACCGGCCGGTGAGAATGGCGGAGAGCGCGGCGCAGATCGCCCGGCCGTGGTCGCTGTCGTAAGGTATGCCCGACGACATGAGCAGTCCGCCGATATTGGCGTAGCCGAGGCCAAGCGTGCGGTAGTCGTAAGAGAGGCGCGCGATCTCCTTCGAGGGGAATTGCGCCATCGCGACCGAGATTTCGAGCGTCAGCGTCCAGAGCCGAATCGCGTGCTCGTAGCCTTTGACGTCAAACGCCTTGGTCGTCGTATCGCGGAACTGCAACAGGTTGAGCGACGCGAGATTGCAGGCCGTGTCGTCGAGGAACATGTATTCGGAGCACGGATTGGACGCGCGGATCGGCCCCGACTCCGGGCAGGTGTGCCAGTCGTTGATCGTGGTGTGATATTGGAGGCCGGGATCCGCGGACGCCCAGGCGGCGTAGCCGATCTTCTCCCACAAATCGCGCGCCTTCATGGTCTTCGCGACCTTGCCGTCGAGACGGCGGGTGAGATTCCACTCGCCGTCGTTCTCGACCGCCTGCAGGAAGGCGTCGGTCAGGCGCACCGAATTGTTCGAGTTCTGCCCGGAGACGGTGAGATAGGCCTCAGACTCCCAGTCGGTGTCGTAGGTGTCGAACTCGAACGTCGCATAGCCCTGGCGGGCGAACTGGATGACGCGCTTGATGATGCCGTCCGGAACCTCGTTCCGGCGCGCGGCCTTGACCTCGCGCTTGAGCGCGGGGTTCTTGTCGACATTGAAGCAGTCGTCGCCCGAGCCTTCGCAATTGACGCAGGCGCGGAAGATCGCCTTCAGGTGCCGCTTGACCACCTTGGAGCCGGCAGCGAGCGCGGCGACTTTCTGCTCCTCGTTCACCTTCCAGTCGATGAAGGCTTCGATGTCGGGGTGATCGGCGTCGACGACCACCATTTTCGCGGCGCGACGCGTGGTGCCGCCCGACTTGATCGCGCCCGCCGCGCGGTCGCCGATCTTGAGGAACGACATAAGCCCCGACGAGCGCCCGCCGCCGGAGAGCTTCTCGTTCTCGCCGCGCAAGGCGGAGAAGTTCGTGCCGGTGCCTGAGCCGTATTTGAACAGGCGCGCCTCGCGCACCCACAGGTCCATGATCCCACCCTCGTTGACGAGGTCGTCGGCGACCGACTGGATGAAGCAGGCGTGCGGCTGGGGATGCTCGTAGGCCGACTTCGACTTGACCATCTTGGCCGTCTCGAAGTCGACGTAATAATGGCCCTGGCTCGGCCCATCGACCCCATAAGCCCAGTGGAGGCCGGTGTTGAACCATTGTGGCGAATTGGGCGCGGCCATCTGGCGCGCAAGCATGAAGCGCATCTCGTCGTAATAGGCGCGCGCGTCGTCCTCGCCGTCGAAATAGCTGGCCTTCCAGCCCCAATAGGCCCAGGCGCCGGCGAGGCGGTCGAACACCTGCTTCGCCGAGGTCTCGGACCCGGAGCGCTCGGCCTTGGGCATCGAACTCATCGCCGTCTCGTCGGGGACGGAGCGCCAGAGGAAAGAAGGAACGCTCTCCTCCTCGACGCGCTTCACCCGCGCGGGGATGCCGGCTTTGCGGAAATATTTCTGCGCCAGAACGTCGGCCGCAACCTGGCTCCAGGCGGCGGGGACTTCAACGCCTTCGAGCGAGAAGACCACCGAGCCGTCGGGATTGCGGATCTCGCTCTTGGTGGTCGCGAAGGCAACGAGGTCGTAAGGGCTGACGCCCGATTGTGTGTAGTGCCGTTCGATGCGCATTTCTCATTTCCCATTTAGACGGCAAGCTTCGCCGTCGCCGCGCTTCTGCGGCCCCCCAACCCTGTGTCTCGATAGATACGTATTTTTTGGCGCGACCCGGGATGGGCCCGCCAAAGGACGCTACGAGCTAGAGCTCGCCCCGTTTCAGCGCCTTACTAAGGGACTTGTTCCCCGTCTCTTTAAGAACCGTGGAAAGCTTCGCGTCCGAACGAAAGCCACGCGCAAATGACTCCCCGTAGGTGTCTCTCAAAGTGCCCACCAGAGTGTTGCCGTGCTTGCGTTCAACACGGCCATCCGCATCTCGATGTCTGCCATCAAGCCCGAGCTGATTGCGTGACATTAGAAAGTTCCCCGCTGGAGCCGAATCGATGCGATCGTACGCCATTCTGCAGACTGCTCAACTGATACTAGTACTCTAACGCTATTTACACCCAACATATAGAGTGGCGGAGTTTGTTTTCCAATTTATTAACAATTACGCATTATTTATGTGATAATACCTGAACTGACGCGCTCAAGAGGCTTGGCAGCGGGTTTGGCAAAGCCAGTTTCTTTAAAAGCCAGTCTGGTTTCCGAAACTGTCGCCGTCGGGCAACTCGACAATCCGATGACAGCTATCACACTCATATTTTCCCCCAACCGAGGGTTTAAGATATCCCTTCGTGCAGAAGCACAGATGCCCAGCTGCGTGCTGTCCTAACTGCCGCTCGTCCCTCGTAGACTGAGTCGACTTTATCTTGTCGTTCAGCTCCTGCAACAGGCTTTCAAATTTGCTGATAACCCGGGGGCGAGCCTCATGTTCGCGCCTTTCCGCGAACCAAATCTCAGCCGAGAAGACGCTAACCCCGAAGCGCTTCGAGAGACATTGTGGCGAGTCACAAAGCTGAGCCAGTTCGTCTTTCACGAGAAAATGAAAAGCGAAGCGATTCGCCTCCGACTCAAAACCGCGAACAACGGGCGAGATCGGCGTTGATCGGTTGACGCCAGTTATTCGAGCCAGCGCCTCGCCCGGATGGCAGAGGACAGCGTGACCCAGCTCATGCGCAAGTGTCATTCTTGCACGCGCAACACCAGCAAGAGCCGCCTTATATACTATCTCAGTAATTTTTAATATCACAATATCCTTCCTATTTATAGTAAGTGCGTCGACTCCATTCATTTCACTAGACGCCAAATGAGACGACGACACGATCTCAAGAACAAGCCTCTTTTCGCCTGTTACCGTCCATATTCGACCTAAACTTAGGCATTTAATTACGTCAATCCAGGTGTTGCCATCAACGCCGAACCATTTTCGGACAAAGTAGGCACTTTTACGCTGTCCATCTCGGTCCAACATTTAACACTCCAGAATCTGTGCACCCGATTTCTCCACCTCTCTCTCAGAGCGAGAGCGTGAGGCCGAGAATCGGGCTTGGAGCCCCAACACTGTCCCACCGCACCTTCTCTGTCAAGATTTAGTGGGGCAATAGGCTGGAATGTCTATATGTCGTATTTGACCGCATTCATCACGTCAAACTCCAAACCGGGTCGGACTATTCCTAGTTGGAGATCATGGCCCTCGAAAAGTCAGCTTGCCTCGCAAAGCGCGCGTCGCCATGGTCCGCCCGCGCAAAGCTTGCGCTCATCTTCCGGCGAAAACGGCGCTCCACGGATGCTGGAACGCCACCCTTTCAGGAGCTTTGTATCCGGCGGGACAGGAGGGCCTTCCGGTCGAACGGCGCCCGGAACGGACCGGCGCGCCGGTCGGCGGGCGCTGCCGGGAGAGTGACTTTTCCTTGACGGAGGCGACGATGTTCTCTATATGTTCTTATGCGGACTCCCTCTTGTGGCGCGGCCCGAGCCGGGCGATCCGCGAGACGTCAGGGCTGTTTGAAAGGGCAAAGCCGGCTCGACCGCAACCAATGCGCGAAGGGGAAAGCGAGGACGAATTTTTTACGCCAAACGCTTGCAACGCATTGAAAAGGCTCGATTCCAAAAAATAAACGCTAGTAAACGCTAGCACTTTTACTAGCGTTTAGGCGCGTTTGGCTAGCGTTTACTGGCGCTTATCGCCATGGGCCGTGGCGGAGGCTCGCGCATAGGTTGCTGAAGCCGTGGTCGCGAGGGCGCGAGACCGCCCGCGCCGCCGAGGCGGGCGATGACGATCCCCGCATTCGGGCGACGGCGGCGCGCGCCGCGCGCAAGGCGGTGAATCAGAGCATCCGCCCTGCCCGAGTCCAGCGGCGCCTGGTGGGGGCGATCAACGGGAGAAACGGAAAGGCGCCCTTGCCTCTGCGCGGGCCCCCAGCCATAGTCCGGCGCGCGCAAGGCCTTGCGCTTCGTTCTTCCGCGAAACGGCGCTCCCCCGAATGCTCGAACAGATCCAACAGTTTTTGCTGCACTATTTCACCTGGTGGAACGGCGCGAATTTCAATACGCGATTCTACACCAAGCGCTTTGGCCAGCTGGTCGGCCATGACGAGTTCGGCAACACCTATTATCGACGGCCGGGCGTCGATCCCGCGCTCGGCTTCGAGCGGCGGTGGGTGATCTATAATGGCGTGTCGGAAGCCTCGATGACGCCGCCGGGCTGGAACGGCTGGCTCCACCATACGGTCGACGTGCCGCCAACCGAGGAAGACTACAAGCCCCACCCTTGGGAAAAGCCGCATATGGGCAACCCCACCGGCACGCCGGCCGCGATCCGCCCGGACGGCTCGACGTTGCGACCCGGTCCGCGCCAGCACACCGGGGGCGATTACGAAGCCTGGAGCCCGGAAGGCTGAGAGGCGCCGCCTTCATTCCGCCGCCGTTGAGCGGCAAAGCGCCCGCGATGGTGTTCTTCGACTTGGTTTACGCGGTCCGACGCTCCGCTTCTCCGGCGATCGCGAAGACGGCGGTTGCCGGCGCGGCGCTGGCCGCAGTTGCGGCGCTGGCCGCGCCAAACGCGGCGCTCGCCGACAAGATCAGCAATCCCATCGCCGTTTTCGACGGCCTCGACAAGATCACCGGCCGCATCATTTCGTTTGAAGTCGCGATCAACGAAACGGTCCAGTTCGGCGCCCTGCAGATCACCCCGCGCGTCTGCTACTCGCGCCCGCCGACCGATGCCCCGCAGACCGACGCCTTCGCCCAGGTCGACGAAATCGACGAGCAGAAGAAGGTCAAGCGCATTTTCTCTGGCTGGATGTTCGCCGACTCGCCCGGCCTGCACGGCGTCGAGCATCCGATTTTCGACATTTGGCTGACCGCGTGCAAGGGCGGCGCTGTGGTGATTCATGACACGCCGGCGGCCGAAGCCTCGGCGAATCCGGACGAAAGCCCGCCGACCGACACCGGGACCGAGGCGAACTCCCCGGTGCAGCCGGCGCCGCCGCCGCAACCGGCAAAGAGAAAGAGGCGAAAGCCTGCGTCGGCCGCGGTTGAAGCGCCGGCGCCGGTGACCGAATCACCGCTCGATGCGCCGTCCGCGCCCGGGACGTCCGGCAACGCGCGCACGCGGTGATCTTGGCTGCGAGCCCGATCCTGAGATAGCATCTCCTCTCCGTTCGTCGCGCGGCCGGTGGTTCCTCCGAGACCGCAGCGCCGACGATGGAACGAAAGGGAGGCGACATGACCGCGATTGGCGGCGCCATCAAGACCACGCGACGACCCGGCGAGCTCGGCGTTCATTCGGTCGACCAATTTCATTTCGCTGTTCCCGACCTTGCGGTCGCCAGGAATTTCTACGGCGAGTTCGGACTCGAGCTCGAGGAGCGCGGCGACCGCATCGCCATGAAGACGCCTGGCAATCCGCATGTCTGGGTCACGTTGAGCGAGGGTCCGCGCAAAAAGCTTGGGCATATCTCGTTCGGCGCGTTCGAGGACGATTTCGACCGCTTTGCGGAGCGCCTTCAGGCGATGGGCGTCAGGCGGCTCGATCCGCCGCCGGGCGTCGAAACGAACGGCTTGTGGTTTCACGATCACGACGGCAACCTGGTCGAGGTCAAGGTGGCGGCAAAGTCGTCGCCCAACGCGAGGTCTGAATTTTCCGAGATTGCCGCCGGCCCGGGCGTGCGCGGCGCGCCCTTCCGGCGCGATATCGCGCGGGTGAGACCGCGGCGCCTCGCGCATGTCCTTCTGTTCACCCGCGACGTGGAAAAAGCCGTCCAGTTTTATACAAGCACGCTCGGCTTGCGGCTTTCCGACCGCTCAGGCGACGGCATCGCCTTTCTGCACGGCATCCATGGCAGCGATCATCACATGATCGCCTTCGTCAAATCCTCCGCGCCGGGCCTACATCATCTGAGCTGGGACGTGGGCTCTGTCGACGACATCGGCCGCGGCGCCATGCATATGCTGGACAAGGGCTTCGCTAAGGGATGGGGCCTCGGACGGCACGTCTTGGGCTCGAATTTCTTCCACTATGTCGGCGACCCGTGGGGGTCTTTCAGCGAATATTCGGCTGGCATCGACTTCGTGCCCGCCGATTGCGACTGGGATAGCGGCGACCACGCGCCGGAGGATTCGTTCTATGTATGGGGCCCGAATCCGCCGGACTATTTCACCTATAACGCCGAGGCGTGAGGATGCCCTTCTCCCTCTCCGAGAGGGGGATCGGCCCTGCCCCCGCGTCGGCCGCCAGTCCCTCTTGACGAGGCGCTCATGGCGCATCTGCTTCCGCTTCGCGGACAGCGATGCATGGGACGTCGAGATCGTCGACTACCATTGAGAGGGGACTGACAATGAAGCCCGTCCACCCTGGCAGACTCCTTCGGCGCGAAATGCAGGCTCGCGACCTTTCGGCCAATGCGCTGGCGCTGGCGCTCCGGGTCAATTTCGGCCGCATTACTGACATCCTGAACGGAAAGCGTGGCGTATCGCCGGAGACGGCCATGCGTCTCGCACGCTATTTCGGCAATAGCCCGCGCTTCTGGCTCAATTTGCAGACGAACTACGAATTGGAGGTCGCCGAGGCGGAGCTTGGCGAACGAACCGCAGCCGAAGTCGCGCCGGCGATCGCTTGAAGTCGGCCAGCGGCGGCGGCGCTCCCAACCGAGATGGCGCGCGATCGCGGCGTCAGTTGCAGCGGACGCGGCCCCAGCGGTCGCGCCAGCAGGTCTGGCAGCGACGGCGACCCCAGCGGTCACGCCAGCAGCGCCGCCACCGGACGTCCTGAATGTCGCTGTGGAGACCCGCGATCATGCTTTGATGCGTCGCCACCGGCATGGCCTGGGCGGTCGGCGCGACCGCCGTCAGAATGAGCGCCGCGAACGCGGCGGCGACTGCTGCTTTGGGCATCGCGAGATCCTCCCTTTGGGAGCCGGCGCAAGAGCGCTATCGGCAGCCGAGAATGCCGAGCTCGCGCGCCCGAGGTCAAGGCGCCGGCCTCGCTGGTCCGCCGCCAGGTCTCGGCGGATGGAGAAGGGGCGCTACCGCCACATCAGCCAGAAGGTTCCCGCCGCGAGCGTGATGAGGGTCAGCGGCGCTCCCACTTTAAAGTAGCCCCAGAAGCTGATCGGCATCCCCTCCGAGCGGGCCCGTTCGGCGACGATGAGATTGGCGACCGAGCCAAGCAAGGTGAAATTGCCGGCGAGCGTCGAGCTCATGGCGACCACGAGCCATGCGCGCTCGGGATCCGGGAAAGTCGGAATGAAGGGCCTCAGCGCCAACACGGCCGGCACATTGCTCACGATGTTGGAGAGCACGGCGGTGAACAGCGAGAGCCGCCAGACCATATCGAGTCCGAGCGTCTTCGCCATCGCGATGCGATCGGGCGTAAGCAACGCCTTCTCCGCGCCGGCGACGACGACGAACATGCCGGCGAACAGGATGAGCAGCGGCCCGTCGAGCTCGCGATAGATGCGGTGGGGCTTGATCTGGCGCGTCAGAAGCAGAAACGCGCCGGCAATAATGGCCGCCTTCGCGGGGGCGACGCCCGCGAAGAAGGCGACCGCCAGCGCAACGCAGGTGACGCTCGCCTTGACGACCTGGCCTTTATGCATGTGTCCGTGAAAGAGATGCGGTTCGAGCGCGCCCTTGAACTTGAATTCCTGCGCGTAGACGATCCGCACCACGACGATGACCACGATGAGGCCGAAAGCGGCGATGGGGGCAAGCGCCGCGGCGAATGCGGGATAGGAAATCCCGGAGAGTGTTCCGATCACCATGTTCTGCGGGTTGCCGGTAATCGTCGCGACGCTGCCGCAATTCGAGGCAGTCGCGACCGCCACCAGATAGGGCAGCGGATTGCGGCCCAGCGAACGCACGACCTGCAGCACGATTGGCGTCATCACGAGGCAGATCGCGTCGTTGACCAGAAAGGCGGACAGGACCCCCGCCATCAGCGTCACGGTGACGAGCAGGACGAACGGCGCCCGGGCATGATCGATGGCCAATCCGCCAAGCGCTCGAAAAGCTCCCGAAACCTTGAGATGGGCGACCACGATCATCATGCCGAGCAGGAGCGCGATCGTATCGAAATCAATGGCGCGAAAGGCTTCCTCGAGACTCAAGGGACCGACGGCGATCATCGCCGCGCCGCCAAGGAAGGCGATGCCGGCGCGGTCGAGACGCAGGCCGGGAATCCGGCCAATGGCGACGCCGAGATAGGTCAGCGCCAGGATCGCAAGCGCCGCCAGGGCTTCCGCTGTCATTGTCCGGCCGCCGCTTCTTCGATCACGAGCGCCTGATCTCTCCGCCCGGCTTTCTCATCGTAGCGGGTTTCCGGCATGAGGCTGAAGAAGACGAGAAAGGCGACGGCCGCCGCTGCGCCGAAGGCTAGAAACGAGAGGCTATAGCCGAAATGATCGACGGCTACGCCAGCCGCCAACCCGCTGATCGACGCGCCAATCCCCATCGTGGTCGCGACAGCGCCTTGCGCGAGATTGAACCGCCCGGTGCCGCGCATCATGTCCGAAATCATCAGGGGGGTGAGCGCCTGATAGATACCCGCGCCCACGCCATCGAGCAACTGGACCCCGATCAGCCAGAACGCGTTATCCGACAGGGGATAAAGCGCCGCACGGATCGGCAGGACCGCGAAGGCGATGAGGAAGATCGGCCGGCGTCCCCAATTGTCGGCGTTGCGCCCAACGAGAATTGCAATCGGCAGCATGACTCCCTGCGCCGCGATCATGCAGAAGGACATCATCGCGGTCGCCTCCTGCGGAAACGGAAGGGCCAGTTTCTGCCCGACCAGAGGCAGCAGCGGCGCGTTGGCGAAATGGAAAAGAAACGCGCAAAGGGCGAAAATCATCAGCGGACGGGTCTGGAAGAGAACCTGATACCCCGCGGCCCCGCCCGGCGCTTCGCCATCGGTCGTGAGGTCCCGCGCCCTGTCATGATTGATCGCTTTCGCCGGTATGGCGAGCACTGCAGCCGCAGTCAGGACGGCAAAGACAGGAACCATGAGAAAGACGGCGCGCTGCGAGAACAGGTAGCCGACCCCGCCAGCAAGGAGCGCGATGGCGATGTTGCCGCCGTGATCGTAAGCCGAGTTGCGGCCGAGCCTCAGCGCGAGCTCCTCTCTCGTAACGAGGCCAAGGGTCAGGGCCGAAACGGCGGGCGCAAAAGCATCGCCGGCCACCGCCAGCACGCTCAAGGCGAACGCCATCGGCCAGAAGTGCGGGGCGACGAAGATGATGATCGCGGAGACCGTCATCGCCGCCATCGCAAGAACGATGACGCCGCGCTTGGCGCGCGTCACGTCGATCGCGGCGCCGATCGGGGTCTGGAGGGAAATTCCGAGCAATCCGCTGGCGGTTGTCAGAAGGCCGACATCGGTCTGGGTCCAGTGCTGGGCCGTAACCAGAAACACATTGACGAACGGGCCGAACAGATTCCGAACGTCGGCGGCAAGGAAATTGACCGCGTCGAGCGCATACGGGATCGGAATCATCGCTGCCAGCCGAGGAGCGGCTCAGTCGCGAGCCCGAACGTTCGAAACGCGCTTGTCCAATCTTAGTTCCTTGAAGGCAACGCCCATCGGGGCGACGCACGCTTGACAATACGCTTCGCCCGGCTCGTTAACACGCCCATGCGCAAGCGTGCGGATATCGTTCTCGTCGAGCGCGGCTTCTTTGTGAGCCGGGCGCGCGCGCAAGCGGCGATTGCGGCTGGATTGGTCCGCGTCGGTGGGGTTCCGCTCAGGAAGCCCTCCGACGAGGTCGCGGGGAACGCGCCGATCGAAGCCGAGCCTCCCTACCCCTGGGCGTCACGCGGCGGGGTCAAGCTCGCCGCCGCGCTCGACGCCTTCGCGCTCGATCCGTCGGGTCTCGCCTGCCTCGACGTCGGCGCCTCGACTGGAGGTTTTACCGATGTCCTCCTCGCGCGCGGCGCAGCGACCGTCATCGCTGTCGATGTCGGCCGGGGGCAGCTCGATCCGCGCCTCGCGGCGGATCCGCGGGTCCGCTCGCGCGAAGGCCTCGACGCGCGCGCGCTCACAGCGGAAATGGTTGGCGAGCGGCCCGGCGCGGTTGTCATCGACGTGAGTTTCATTTCGCAGCGTCTCGTGCTGCCCCATGTGCTTGAGCTCGCTTCGGAGGGGGCGTGGCTCGCAAGCCTGATCAAGCCGCAATTCGAGGTCGGCAAAGCCGATCTCGTCAGGGGCCGGGTCAAAACCGAAGCGGCGCTTGAGCGCGCCTGCGCCAGCGTGCGCGCAGCGATCGAGGCGCAGGGCTGGACCGTGCTCGGCCTCATGCCCTCGCCGATCCTCGGGGGCGCGGGCGCTAGGGAATTCCTCATCGCCGCGCGCCATGCTTAAGCCACTCGAAGAGGTTCCTGTCGTCGCGCTCGATTCGAACGCCAACGGCGTCACCCCCAATGGCGCAATCGTTCCCTTCGCGCTGCCGGGCGAGCGGGCCCGGGTCAGGCTTGAGGGAAAACGCGCGGAGCTTGTCGAAACGCTCGACGCTTCGCCCGAGCGCGCGGACCCCATCTGCCGCTGGTTCGGCCGGTGCGGCGGTTGCGCCGCGCAACACATGTCCCCTTCGCTTTATCGCCGATGGAAGCGGGGCCTCGTGGTCGAGGCGCTCGCGCGCGAGGGCGTTTCCGCCAAGGTGGAAGACCTGGTCGACGCGCATGGCGCGGGCCGGCGCCGCGCAACCTTTCATGCCCGCTTTCCGCATGGCCAGCCCGACGAGGTCGGCTTCATGCGCGCTCGCTCGCACGACATCATCGCGATCGACGATTGCCCGCTGTTCAGCCTTGGGCTTGCCGGGGCCATTCCAGCCGCGCACGCGCTCGGCGGCGATCTGCGCGGACTGATGAAGCCGCTCGACATCTGGATCACCGCCACGCTGGACGGGCTCGACGTCGATCTGCGCGGCTCGGGACCGCTCGGGCGCGCCGAGATGGAGAAGGTTGCGCGGACGGCGGATGCGCTCGATCTCGCGCGCGTCTCCAATCACGGCGAGGTCGTGATCGAGCGCCGGCCGCCCCGCGTTGTCTTCGGCGAAACGCTCGCGAGCCCGCCGCCCGGCGCCTTCCTGCAGGCGACCGAGGCGGGAGAAAAATGGCTGGCCGAATTTGCCGAGCGGACGCTTGCAGAGACGAGAAAGGTCGCGGACCTGTTCTGCGGCGCGGGCGCATTCGCATTGAGTCTCGCTCACGCCCGCGAGGTTTTCGCAACCGATTCCGATTCCGCCGCGATCATTGCCCTCACACGGGCCGCGGCCACAAGCACGGGCTTGCACAATATACGCGCCGAAACGCGCGATCTTTTCCGCCGTCCGCTACGATCGGACGAACTCGCCGCCTTCGACGCCGTGCTGATCGATCCTCCCCGAGCAGGCGCGCTCGAGCAGGCGCGCGCGCTCGCTGCCTCCGCTCTGCCTCTCGTCGTATCCATCTCATGCAATGCGGCGACCTTCGCCCGCGACGCGCGCATTCTGATTGACGGCGGCTTTCAAATTGAGTCCGTGACGCCGCTTGACCAGTTCCGCTTTTCCTCCCATGTCGAGATCGCGACCGTCTTTCGCCGATCACGGCCGAAAGCCCGCGCGCGGAGGCTCCTCTAGGTGAACCCGACGAAACGAGAATCTATTCTCGCCGCCCTGCAAAATATCGTCGGCGCGCCCCACCTGCTGACCGACCCGTCGCTGTTCGCCGGCGCTCTCGTCGAGCCGCGCGGGCTCTATCATGGCAAGGCGCTCGCTCTGGTGCGGCCGGGCGAAACAAAAGAAGTCGCAGCCGTCGCGGCCGTGTGCAACGAGGCGCGCATCGGCATGGTTCCGCAGGGTGGCGACACCGGGCTGGTCGGGGGACAGATCCCGGACATGAGCGGCGAGGAGATCATCATCTCGACCCAACGACTGCGCGCGATCCGCGAACTGGACCTCGACGGCGACGTGATGATCTGTGAAGCCGGCGTCACGCTCGGCGAAGCTCGAGCCGCGGCGCACTCGGCCGACCGGCTGTTTCCGCTATCGCTGGCGTCGGAAGGGACATGCACCATCGGCGGCAACATTTCGACCAACGCCGGCGGCGTGGCCGTCATCGCCTACGGCAATACGCGCGACCTCGTCACCGGCGTCGAAGCCGTTCTCGCGGATGGGCGCATCGTCAACGCCTTGAGCAAGCTGCGCAAGGACAACACCGGCTACGACCTGAAGAGCCTGTTCGTCGGCGCCGAAGGGACGCTCGGCATCGTCACCGCCGCTTCGCTCCGCCTCTTTCCCAATCCGCGCGCTCGAGCGACCGCGTTCGTCGGCCTCAGGAGCCCCGCGGATGCGCTCGTGCTTTTGAGAAGGGCCCGCGAGCGCCTCGGCGGCGCGATCACCAGCTTCGAGCTGATCGGGCGAAACGCCTACGATATCGCGCTCCGCCACGGCGGCGCGCGCGCACCGCTCTCCGGCGCACACGATTGGTATGTCCTCATTGAAGCCTCCTCTCAGGCGCCGAGCGGGTTCGACGAGGCCTTCGCCGGGGCGCTCGAGGCGGCGCTCGAGCAGGGCGTCATCGAGGACGCCGCAATCGCCTCCTCCCTCGAGCAGCGCGCGGCCTTCTGGCAGCTGCGCGAGTGCCTGTCCGAAGCGCAGAGCAAGGAAGGGGGTTCGATCAAGCACGACATCTCGGTTGCGGTTGGCCTCGTGCCGGCCTTCATCGCGGAGGCGACGCCCGCGGTCGAAGCGTTCGCGCCTGGCGCCCGCCTGGTCGCCTTCGGGCACCTGGGCGACGGCAACATTCACTACAACGTGTCGCAGCCGGTCGGCGCCGACAAGCGGGCCTTCCTCGACCGCTGGGAGGGGATGAACGAGGTCGTGCACGCAATCGTCGCCCGCCTCGGCGGGTCCTATTCCGCCGAGCACGGAATTGGTCAGCTCAAGCGCGCGCTGCTGGCGCGATGGAAGGACCCGGCCTCGCTTGCGCTGATGCGCCAGATCAAGGCGACGCTCGATCCAAACGGAGTGATGAATCCGGGCAAGGTGCTGTGACGCCGCCCAGTCCTACTCCTTCCCCATGACGGCAAGCGCCTGCTCCAATGGCGCCGCCGAAGCGCGAAACACGCCGGAATAGGGAGTGGATAGCTCAAGGATCACAAGGACGGCGCTCGCGACCGCGACCGAGCCGACGGCAAGCGCGATCACCGACGTGGCTGTGCCGCGCGACATCAGCCCGAAGCCGCAAAAAAGGCAGACAACCCAGCCGACGACTATGAGCAAAAGAGGATAGGAGACGGGAGCCGAGAGCGCGAAGGCCATCTGCATCCGCGCCTGTGCAAGCGCATCCGAGGTTGACCTCGCAGAGGATAGCGCGTTCTTTTGCTCATCGGTCGATGGGTGGAGAGCCGCGAGGGCTTTTTGCCGGGCCCGCATGTTCTGAAGCGCCGCCGCGAAGTTCTGGGCTACGAAATTCGCATCGCTTTCGTTTGCGCCCCAGATCTGATCGATCGTCTTCCCCAACCCATCCCGCAGTCGTGCGCGCGCCGGATTTGTCTCTGGCCCGTAATCGGACAGGGCAAGATCGAATTCCATCACCTTTGACGCCAAGGCCTGGATCTGCGTGTTCTGGCTTGAATAGACGCCGTAGGCCGTCCAGATAAGAAGGCCGGTGACGAGAGCGCACAGGAGCGTCAGCAGGCCGACAATTGCGGCGATCATCTCGCGCGAACCGCCGGTGATATGCTTCTCCGGCAGGAGGCGCTGCACCACAAGACCAAGCGCTCCGCCGCCGAACATCACAATCGCGACAGCGAGCGCGAACTTGACCGAACTCATTCCCATCCCCCCCAGGAGCGTGGCGGCAGTTAGCCGCTGCGCGCGGCGAGCGCAACCCGCCCCGGCCTCCGTTCGCCCGCATCGCGCGGGACCCGGTCGGAATGGCGCGAATCGCTCCAGGACGATAGTGTCGCCACGCATGAATCGTTCAGCGCGCGAATCGAGCGACAGAAGCGCGTCAACCGCGACGGCTGGGAAGTTTGGACAGCCGCGGCGGGGCTTTGCGCCGGTTCGCGTCGCAACTCTCATCGCGCTTTCCGCCCTCGCCTTCGCGGCGGCGATCGGGACGGCTTCGGCGGCATGCGCGCCGAAGGATTTCGACGGCGCCAAATTCACAGTCTGCAGATTCGATCCGCGCCGCGAGAATATTCGCCTGTTCCTGAGCGGGACCGACGGCAAGCCTTACGGATCGCTGGCCGCGCTGGCGGCCGGACTGAAGGCGAAGGGCGAGAAGCTCATGTTCGCGATGAACGCCGGCATGTTCGGCCAAGACCAATCGCCTGTCGGGCTTTACGTCGAGGACAGCCGCAAGCTGCACCAGGCTGACACGCGCGGCGGCGCATCAAACTTCCACATGAAACCGAATGGCGTGTTCTGGATCGGCGACGGCGTCGCCGGGGTTACCGAGACGAGCCGCTATCTCGCCAATACGCCCCACGCACGCTTTGCGACCCAATCGGGACCGATGCTGATCGTCGACGGCAAGATCCATCCGAAAATCAAGGCGGACGGGACCTCGCAGAAGATCCGCAATGGGGTCGGCGCGTGCAAAGGGGACACGGTCGCCTTCGCCATCGCCGACGAACCCGTCACGTTCGATGTCTTCGCCCGACTGTTCCGCGACGGGCTTGGCTGCCAGAACGCGCTCTTCCTCGACGGTTCGGTGTCGTCGCTATATGCGCCTGAACTCAATCGCGATGACGAAATCGGGCCGATCGGACCGATTGTCGGCGTGGTCGGGCGAGCCGGGGCGGCGGACAAGCCGTAGCTTGCGCCTATGGCCTCGCCCTCCCAAGCGCCCTCTGCAGGATCGGCGTATCGACCCAGCGTCCGTGCTTGAAGCCGACAGACTGCAAGGTTCCCGCGAGTTCGAAGCCGAAGCGCCGATGCAGCGCGATCGAGCCCGCGTTGGCGCTGTCGCCGACCACGGCGAGCATTTGGCGCCACGGTCCGCCCTCACAGCGGGCGATGAGTTGGCCGAGAAGCGCCGAGCCTATCCCCCGCCGGCCGAGGCCATCGGCGACATAGACCGAGTCCTCGACCGTGAAGCGGTAGGCCGGGCGGGAGCGATACGCGGCCGCGTAGGCGAAACCCACCATCTCCCCTCCCCCTTCGGCGACCAGATAAGGCAGGCCGAGATCGACCGACGCGCTGCGCCGCAAAAGCGTCTCGTCAAGCGTCGGCGGGGTCTCCTCGAAAGTGGCGAGCGAGTGCAGGACGTAATGGGCGTAGATGTCGCGAACCGCCGCCATGTCGGCCTCGCTCGCGGCGCGGACGACGATCGGGCGGTCTGGCGCGCAACCATCGGAGCCCGCCAGCTCAAAGGACTTGGGCATCGGAAACCTCGTAGGGCGGTCGGGATTAGGGGAACAGCCCCCGCGCCTGCTTGGCCTTCACCACCCGCTCGACCCCGATCGCCATTGCGGCCGTGCGATTGGACACCCCGTCGCGCCTGGCGCGGGCCACGACCATTCCCCACGACCGGTCGAGCGCGCGCTCCAGCCGGTCCATGACCTCATCGCGCGACCAGAAATATTGCTGCAGGTCCTGCACCCATTCGAAATAGCTGACGATGACGCCGCCGGCATTGCATAAGATGTCGGGGATGACGAAGATTCCGTCGTTGCGCTCGGCGAGAACCCGGTCCGCCTCGGGCGTGGTCGGACCGTTTGCGCCTTCGGCGATGATGCGGCAGCGGAGGCGCCGCGCGAGATCGGCGTCGATCACCCGCTCGACCGCGCATGGCGCAAGCACATCACAGTGCTGCTCGAGGAGCGCGCGCGGGTCGATCGCGGCCTCGCTCGAATAGCCGGCGAGCACGCCGCCCTTGGCTACGTGAGCCACCAGCGCGTTCACGTCGAAGCCCTTGGGGTCGTAGAAAGCCGCGGTGTGATCGCTGACCCCGATCACCTTCACGCCCCGCGCCGCCAATCCCATCGCCGCATGAGAGCCGACATTGCCGAAGCCCTGGACGATCGCGGTCGCCTTGGCAGGCGCGATGTCGAGAGCGTCGAGCGCCCGAAAGGCGAGGAAGGCGACGCCGTGGCCAGTCGCCTCGCGCCGGCCGAGCGTGCCGCCGGAGCCGACCGGCTTGCCGGTGACGATCTCCGGCACGGTCACGCCCTGGTACATGGAATAGGTGTCCATGAACCAGGCCATGATCTGTTCATTGGTGCCCATGTCCGGCGCCATCACGTCGGTTCGAGGGCCGACGAAGGGAATCATCTCCTGCATGTAGCGGCGGGAGAGGTTCTCGAGCTCCTTGGGCTTGAGCGCGCGCGGATCGACTGCGACGCCGCCCTTGCCGCCGCCGAAGGGCAGATCGGCGAGCGCGCATTTCCAGCTCATCCAGATCGCGAGCGCGGCGATCTCGCTGATGTCGACATTGGGCGCGAAGCGCGTGCCGCCCTTGGCGGGACCGAGCGCCAGATGATGCTGGACCCGGTATCCGACGAAGATCTCCGTCCGATTGTCCTCCATGCGGACCGGACAGGTGACGACGATCGCGCGCTTAGGATAGAGCAGCCAGTCGCGTTCGTCCTCGGCGATGCCCAGATGGTCAGCGATGACCGTGAGTTGATCGCGGGCCATTTCGAACACGGGGCCGGTAAAGAGGCTGCTGTGCACATCGGTTCTCCGGCCAGCACGCGCTGCGGCCGACCCGATGATAGCCGCCGCCGGCGCGCGGGGAACTGAAATTCGCGTCAAGAGTGGGTACGACGTGGCAGAGTTCAAAGGCGCGCAAAAGGGGTCTCAGCTTGAACTGAGTCTGCAAAAAGACGGCTCGCATTGCACGCGCTGTCTCTCTATCGTTGGGTTGACCGACCCAGAGACTAGTCACCGAACAACCACGGGGCGTCCAAGAAGCGAGCTAGGTAGCCATGGCATTAAATAGGGGAAATAGCCGAAAACAGATGGACCCCAAGATATGGTCTAACTCAGACTGGGTCGTTGCGCCGGGTCGGTTAATTCCTGGCCGAGGGCGACCACCTAAAACAAGTCACCTCTTCGAGTTTGTTGCGGAAAAAATCCCGTTTGAATCACTTCAAGATGTAAAAAAACACATGCTGAAGCTCACGGAGCACCCTAACGGGGTCTATCTCGCTCACGACTCGATGGGTGTTGCAAGGTATGGTGGACGGGGCGATATTTTCACTCGATTGGCTTCTCACCGAAAAAAGTATTCGAAGGAACTGAGATATTTTTCCTTCTACGTCATCGCTAACAAAGCACACGAGCGAGAAATCGAGACTGTCATCCTGCGCGCCGCCGGATCGCAGATGACGCTGAACACACGCAAGATTGCTGCCGGCCTCCATCCCGGGAACATCAGTGACTACGAACCGGGCACAAACTTCTTCGAGCGCCAGCGTCCAAGAGGACGAAAGCTTGTAAAGCGCAAACCGAAAAGTTCAAAGTGAGACACTACCCCGAAGCATAAGGTTGACTTCGCGCTGATCCTCACTATTTTGCCGGCGAAATCTCGACCCGCGACTTTGCGGGTTTTTGGCGCGTCCGGCGCGCCGTTTCGCTGAAGGACGCTCCCCATGGCCAAGGCCGCCTCGCTCAAGATCAAGCTGCTCTCGACCGCCGACACCGGCTATTTCTACGTCACCAAGAAGAACGCCCGCACCAAGACCGAGAAACTTGCGTTCAAGAAATACGATCCGGTCGCGCGCAAGCACGTCGAGTTCAAGGAAACCAAGATCAAGTAGGAGCCAGGTCTCCGAAACCATCGAAAAAGGGGCCGTCGCAGGCCCCTTTTTTCTGCACCGCTCAATGGGCCGCGGGCGCCTTGCCCCCGAGCTTCACGTTGCGCAGGCTCAGCGCCAGCGGCACGGCCGCGAGCGACAGCAGCGTCAGCACCCAGAACACGTCGATATAGGCGAGATAGGACGCCTGCGCCTGGACCTGCTGGCCGATCCAGCCGATCGCCTGCTGCTGCGCCTCGGGAAGCAGGCTGCCTTGCGCCAGAAAATACTGCGTCGCCTGATGCAGCGTGCCCTGATATTGCGGGCTTGACGGGATCGCATGCTCGATGAGCCGGCTCTGGTGAAACTGCTGGCGGTGTTGAAGCACGTTGGAGGCGAGCGAGACGCCGATCGAGCCGCCGGTATTGCGCGCCGCGTTGATGAGCGCGGACGCCATGTCCACCCGGCTCGCCGGAATCCCGGCGTATGACGCGGTGATGATGGGTATGAAGATCAGCGGCAGTCCGACGCCCAGGACCATGCGCGTGCGGGCGAAGAACCAGAAGCCCAGGTCGCCATACACGTTGGTCATCTGATACATCGAGATCGCCACGAAGATCGCGCCGGTCATGATCAGGTATTTCGGCTGGATCCGGCTGGACAGATTGCCGACCGCGAACATCATGAACATGGTGACGATGCCCCCTGGCGACAGCACGAGCCCCGCCCAGGTGGCCGTGTAGCCGAAATCCGTCTGCAGCATGAGCGGCAGGAACTGGGTGGTGGCGTAGAGGATCGCGCCCGTCGCGCCCATGACCATGAAGCAGGCCCCGAACTGGCGCGTGGCCACCATGCGCACATCGATCATCGGATCGCGCCGGCTCATCTCCCAGGGAATCATCAGCACGAAGGCGATGGCGCAAACAAAGCTGAACGTGACGATAAACGACGAAGCGAACCAGTCGTCCTCGAGGCCGCGATCAAGCACCATCTCGAGCGCGCCGAGAAAGGTCGCGACCAGAAGGAAGCCGACGACGTCGAACCGGACGGAGGCGCCCTCGGACGGCTTGTCGGCGGGCAGAAGGACGGCGATCAGCGCGATCGTGGCGAGGCCGACCGGACCGTTGATCAGGAAGCACCAGCGCCAGGAGAAATTGTCGGCGAGCCAGCCCCCGAGCGTCGGACCGACCACCGGCGCCACGACCACCGCGACCCCGAACAGCGCGAAGGCCTGGCCGCGCTTCTCGGGGGGAAACGAGGCCGCCAGGATGGACTGCGAGACCGGCACCATGCCGCCTCCGGCGAGGCCCTGGAGGAGGCGGAACAGGAGGAGCGAATCGAGATTCCACGCCTGCGCGCACAAAATCGAGCTTACGCTGAAGAGCCCGAGACAGATCAGGAAGAAGACTTTGCGGCCAAGCAGGCGCGCCATGAACGGACTTGCCGTAAGACTCACGGCGTTGGCGACCAGATAGGTCGTCACCACCCACGACGCTTCGTCGTCGCTGACCCCCATGCCGCCCGCGATATAGGGCAGCACCACGTTGGCGATCGTGGTGTCGAGCACCTCCATGAAGGTCGCCAGCGCGACCAGGACCGCGATCAGCCAGGGGTTGGTCGCGGCCGCGCCGCCAGCCGCCCGCGACGCGCCCCCAGCGGCCGCGTCTGTCACACCCGCCTCCGCCATCCATCGACGCGCGCCCTGAAGCGCTCGTAGATGGAGGGCGACGGATCGACGCGCGCGGTCGGCACGACCGACATGCCGGGGCCCAGGGAGACGTCGGCAGGGGGATTGTCGAGAATAATCTTGACCGGCACGCGCTGGACGATCTTGACGTAGTTGCCGGTCGCGTTTTCAGGCGGCAGCAGCGAGAACGCCGGGCCGGAGCCGGGCTGGACGCTGTCGACATGACCGTGGAAGTCGCGTTCCGGATAGGCGTCGATCCCGATCTCCACGGGCTGCCCCGGCCGCATGCGGTCGAGCTGGGTCTCCTTGTAGTTCGCGACCACCCAGATCTGGTCGGGCACGAACATCGTCAGGTTCGTGCCGGGCTGGGCAAACTGCCCCACCGCGCCGGTGAGATTGACGACCCGGCCCGGCTGGTCGGCCGTGACGGTCGTATAGCCGAGGTTGAGCTGGGCCTGATCGCGCTGCGCCTCGGCCTGAGCCAGGTTGGCTTCCGCGGAAGCGCGCTGGGCCTTCAGCGTATCGATCTGACGCTGAGTCACTTTGAGCGCCGCTTGAGCGCTGTCGACCGCGGCTTGCTGGGCCTTGAGACCCTGGACGTCAACCGTTCCCTGCTGCGCCGTCGCCCAGCCCTTGTTGACGAGCGGCTGGTCGCGTTTCCAAGTCGTCTGGCTCAGCTCGAGATTGGCCTGTGCCTGAGCGACCTGGGCCTGGCTCGCGGCGATCTGGGCCTGCTGGGTGGCGATCTGCGCGTCGACGCTCTGGATGCCAGCCTGCGCCCCAGCCACCTGGGCGTTGGCCTGCTCGAGCGCCGCGCGGTAATCCCGCTGGTCGATCTGGGCGATCACCGCGCCCCTGGCGACGTGCTGATTGTCGGTGACCGGAACCGCCGTGACATAGCCCGCGACCTGAGGCGCGATGGCGAACTGGCGCGCCGCGATAAACGCGTCGTCGGTCGACTCGAAATGCGATGTGTAGTCCCAGTAGATGTATCCCGCCGCTGCGGCCAACAGGAGCGCCACGAGGCCAAGCGGCGCCAAGATCGGATGTCGGCGGAGGAAACCTTTGCGCGGTTTCTCGCTGGACTTTTCTTCTTTCGCGGCAGGTTCCTGGGCGGGGTCGGCCTCCTTCTCGGCGGGCTCCGCGGGGCGCTCGGTTCTCTCGGCTGGCTCGGCCGGGCGCTCGGTCGCCGGAGCGCGCAGGGAAATGATGTCCCGCCTCGGGCCCGACGACGATCCTCCGGGGCGGTCCGCCGATCCTTCATCCCAGCCGGATTCTGGCGCGGGCGCTTCCTTCAACATTTGCTGGCCTAGGTCCTGTTTCCTGCGCGCCATGGCCAGAACTCTCCAACGTGGCGCCCCGAGCGCTTTAAACAGTCGCGAAACGAAACCGTTCCGTTCACTTTACTTTGGCCGGGGCGCTACCTAAATCAAGAGGCGTGAGCACAGATTTTAACGATCGCGATTTTGGCAAGGAACGCGCGCCGGACGTGGAAGCGGCGAGGCAGGCGGACGCCGCCTCCGAACGCGCGCGCGCCGGGGTTCGTTGCGGGCGCCCGCCCCGCGAGCACGCCGGAGAGGTCGGTGAGCGCATCCTCGACGCGGCCGGAAAGGTGTTTCTCGACCGGGGCTTCGAGGGCGCGAGCGTCGAGGAGATCGCGGAGGTCGCGCGCGCCGGCAAGCCGACCATCTATGCGCGATACGGCAGCAAGGAGGCGTTGTTCGCCGCGGTGGTGGCGCGCAAGGTCCGGGCCAACACGGCCATCGAGTGCGTCGCGGCGATGGGTTCGACGATCGAGCAGCGTCTGGAAGCGATGGCTTCCGTCATCCTCGCACGGATTCTATCGCCGGAGAGCATCGGGTTGATGCGAGCCGTCGTCGCGGAGGCGCGCCGGTTCCCGGATCTGGCGATCAGCGTGAAACGCCAGGCGCGCGATCTCGGGATCGAGTCGGTGGCGCGCCTTTTGGGGGAAGTCGCGCGATCGGGCGAACTCAGCGCATTTCCCACTTTCGCCCCGGAGCAACTGCCGGAGACCGCGCGCCGCTTCATGGATGTCATTGTCTTCCCCATGGCGATGCGGGCGCTGTTCGGGGAGGACCTGACCCGGCTGCGCGCAGAGATCGGACCACATGTCAAGCAGGCTGTTGCTTTCTTTCTCGCCGCGTGCCGGCATGGGCCGCCGGCCTCCGCCGCCAATGACGCGCTCACGATGAACGAAGGCGCTGTCCTTTAACACCCGTTCCATTTGAGCGCGACTTGATCCACGCTCGATTCCGCGCAACGGCGCGGGCGCATTCGCGCTTCGGCCATCAAGTCGATGATCGGTTCCAATCATGGAGTCCTGGTATAAGGCCGACTTATCCTTTGAGCTGCGCCAGCACGCCTGCAATATCGCCCATCCCCCAATGCTCGGCGATCCTGCCATCGGCGATACGAAAGATGTCGCACGAGGTGAAGGAGAGATGCTTGCCCGTCGGCGCGACGCCGTAGAGCGGGCCTTGCTGGGTTCCCTCATAGAGAAAGCTCGCCGCGGCCTTGTCGCCGGCGGCGAGGCTCGCCTGGATGGACACCTTGAGATCGGGCAGGCCCTTGAGCCGCGCCGCGAAGAAGTTGACCGTCGCCGTCTTCGGGGGCGCGCCGGCGGGGGGAGAAGGCGCGGCGGCGCTCGACTGGTGATTGACGTAGTCGTCGGCGAACAGCGCCGCAAAAGCCTCGATATCGTGGGCGCTCAGCGTCTCGGCGAAGCGCTCGACGAGGGAGGCGCTCGCCGCCGGCGCCCGGCCGGCTAACGGCGCAACGCCTAGCGCCGCCGCGCCGAGGATCAGAGTTCTGCGTCGCATCTCGGGGTCCCTTCCATCGTTCGAGAATCATGATCTCGACGATACACGGGCCATGGGCGGCTTGATCAATCGCAATTCTCCTACCGCCCCTCCCCCGCTTCGCCCGCCGCGTCGGCCGGATCGGCGCCACGCGAGAGCCCATGGCCCGGACGCACGATCCGCTCGTCGCGCTCCGGCGCTGGCGCGGGCGACCACGGGCGGTTCTCGAGCGGGCTGCGGTCGCTCGCCAGCGTGAAGCCGTTCTCGCCCCACGTCAGGCCGACGGCGCCAAGGCGAGCGAGCGCCTGTTCATCGAACAGGAACTTCGCCTTGCAGTCGGCGGGCGCCGTGAACGCGCTCACCACCACCTCGGCGCGCGCGCAATCTTCGTCGAACGCCAGGCGATCGATGACGATCGAAAGCGACTCGCCTTCCGGAAGGGCGGCGACGCAGCCGAGGCGATCGCAGGGCGCATCGAAAGCTCGAGCCTGAGCGGCGTCGCGTCCGTCGCCATCGGCGCCCAGCCATTGCTCGGCGGCGAAGGCGTTGAAGCGCTTGCCGACGACCTCGAGCGCGCCGTCGGCGTCGCGCACCGCCACGAGATCGCCTGAGGGCGCGACGATGACGTCGTAGCGCGGCCCTTGCGTCGCGCCCACGATCCCGATCAATGCGAGCGGAATGGCGCTCAAGCGGAACGTCCAGGTCCGCCAGAGGGTCGCGCACAGGACCGCGGAGGAAAGAAACGGCAGCGCGTAGGGGGCGAACGCCCGCAAATGCACGGTCGAGCCGGGCGCCGCGGCGATGAACCGGGCCACCCAGAGGATGAGCTTGATGCCCGCCCCGACATAGATCCAGACCGGCCCGTCGAGCCCGAGCGGATAGAGCACGGCGCCGAGCAGCGCGCCCGGCACGGCGAACACCTCAATGACGGTCAGCGTCAGCGGATTGCCGATCAGCACATAGGGGCTGAGATCATGGAAGTGATAGGCCATGAACGAGGCGGTGGCCGAGGTCGCGAGGGCGGTGGCGAGAAGCAGCGCGAGCGGTTTCTCGACGAGATGGGCGCCGAAAAATCCTGGGCGGCGCGCCGCGTCCCGCTTGGGCACGAACGGGTCCGGATCGAGGTCGAGCGCGGCGATCCGCGACTCCATCACCGCGACCAGCGCCGCGACCGCGGCGAACGACAGCTGAAAGCTGACGCCGAGAATGGCCTCGGGCTCGATCGCGACGACCGCGAGAACCGCAAAGGCGAGATTGCGCATGGTGAGCGCCCGCCGATCCATGATCACGGCGCTGAGCACGATCAAGGTCATAAAGAGCGCCCGCTCTGTGCCGACGCGCGAGCCGGTCGCGATGTCGTACAGCACCGATCCCGCCATGGCGACGAAAGCCGCCCATTTCTTGATCGGATAGCGAAGCGCCAGCGTCGGCGAAAGCGCCAGCAGGCGCCGGGTGACGACGAAGAAGATGCCCGCCACCAGCGTCATCTGCACGCCGGAAATCGTGATGATGTGGAAGATGCCGGCTTCGCGGATGAGGTCCCGCGCGTCATTGGAGAGAAAGTCGCGCTTGCCCGTCACCATTGCCGCCGCGATCGCGCCCTCGTCGCCGCCGATGATGGCGTTGACCCTGAGCGCGAGGCGATTGCGCGCCTGATCGATGGCGGCGTCGAACCGCTGGCGCCAGCTGGCGTCGCGCGGGGGGGTTATGAGGCGGACCGGCCCCAGCACCGAGCCGACCGCGCCCACGCCAGCGAAAAACGCATCCCGGGCGAAATCGTAACCGCCCGGCATCGCCGCGCGCGAGGGCGGCAGCAGGCGCGCCTTGAGCGCGACGAAATCGCCCGCCGCGACTTCGGGCGTGGCGCGGGTCGTCACCCGAACCCGGCGCGGAACCTTGTCAGCCGGCATGCCGTCGGCGGCGTCGACGCTGATCACCATGCGCGCGCCGACGGTCCGCAAGTCGACTTCCTCGACAAGGCCTTGGAGGGAGACGATGCGGATGCGGTCGAGAACCGGCGCGGCGACCCGCGCCGTGCGCAGCGACATCGACAGGAAACCGGCGAACAGCGCCGCGAGGCCAAGCGAAAGCCCGAGCGCCAGCGGGCGGGCGCGGCAGAACCACGCGAGCGCGCCGAAGAGCGCGATCGTCAGCGCCGGCAGCCATAGGACCGGCTCCCGGTCGGCACCCAGATTGGCCGCGACGCCTCCCATCGCGGCGACCGGAATCCACAGGAAGAAGCGCCGCTCCTCGATTTCCCGCGTGAGGGCTCTTGAGAATGCGCCGCGCCAGTCCGGCGCCCACGCGGCCGCGCGGGTCCAGCCGGCGGCTGTGGCGAGAGCGCCAGTGCGTGCAGGTGTGGCCATCCCAGGCCAGACTAACGCCAGTCTTACGCTGGGGAAAGGCGCAGATAGGCGGAGGCGAAACAGCCGCGCGCGCCGGCGTTGGAACGGAGCCGGCGCCTTCAAGGGCGGCGGGCCGATCATCCGGTGATTTGGATTGTCTTGCGCGGTCGCCTTTCGCTGCGAAAGCCCCGATAATGGGGGTTGGAAAAGCTTGGATTTCCTTGGATTTCCTCGCGCTAAATCAGCCTTATCAATGGGTTATGCTGGATTTTCGCTGGAGACGAATTTCTCGCGCACCCCTTGCCCATGGGGGGCGCCCGAGCGGGCGGCGGCGGTCGAGGCCACGTGAAAGGCGGAGGTTCTCATGGAAAAAGCTTAATCTGGCTTCTGATTTTCTGCAAGCAAATGTCGCCCGACAGGGATTGCCGTCTTAGCCGTTCGACTCTTCGGACGGCCGAGGCTCTTGGGCAGGTTCGCATGAGATCGTCGTGTATTTCTTCGATGCTCTTCATTGGGAAGGGTCCGGTATCATCGAACAGATGCCGTGGAACAGGACTGCCAGCCTCTGTCCAAGCGGATTCCGATTTTATCGGGCATGAGAACAACCTCTAAACCCGCGAGCCCCGATATTGCGTCGGCGTCCGGCCGAAGGCGGCGCGAAAGGTCTTGTTGAAAGTGGAGAGGTCGCCGAAGCCGCTATCGAGCGCGATGGCAAGAACCGGTCGGCTGGACGAACCGAGCGCGAGCGCGGCCCGGCGCAGGCGCGCGCCGATCAGATAGCGGTGCGGCGTCACGCCAGTCAGGCGGCGGAAGACGCGCAGGAAGTGATACGTGCTCATGCCGGCGACCGCCGCCATTTCCTTCAGCTCAAGGGGCCGCGCTGCATCGGATTCGACCAATCGGATCGCCTCGATCACCCGTCTCGTCTCGCGCCCGGTCGGGGACCCAGGCGCGCGTCGGTCGCCGGCCATGACGGCAATGACGCGCTCGATGACTCGCAGCGCCAGCGCCTCGCGGCCAGGCGAAGACTCGAGCGAGGACAAAGCCTCCATAGCGGCCACGACCGGCAGCGCTTCAGGCATGGGCAGGCTCGGGGCCGCAAAGCGAAACCGGCTGGTCGACCCCGCAGCCGCCGCGATCTCGCCGAACAGGTCCTCGCCGACATTCATCGAAACGCACCGATCGCCAGCCCCATGCGCATGGCCGCATTCGAAACACGAACCGTTGTTTCCAAGCAGCAACGCGCCTGGATAGAGCAATCGGTGACCGGAATCCGAGCGATAGGTGAAGCTGCCTTCAAGAACGGCCGCGACGCTAAACCCGTCGTGGCGCTCCTCGAAGGGCCGGTCGGATGGGCTGGCGCGGCAGACGACTTCGTACAGGCTCCAGCCATCTCCGGCCGCCAGCGTTCGATTGGCGAGCGCCTCGTCGGGCGGCATGAGCGCGCGAGCGCCAACGGGTCGAACTTCGCCTTGCATGGCGCGAAGAATAGCAATTTTCCCCAAGCCGGGAAACGTCGACGGAACTAAGGTTCCCCTCGACCAGCACGACCGGCCGTCACCGGCGGGTCGGCTGCATCAGGAGAAATCAGTCATGTTCGATCACGTGTCGATCGGCGTTCGCGACATTGCGAAAGCCAAGACGTTTTACGACGCTGTGCTGAAGCCGCTTGGATTTTCGTGCCTGAGCGCCGACGAGACGTCGCTCGGCTACGGCAAGGAGGCTCCTAGTTTCTGGATCCTGAAGGTGGAGCACCCCGTACCCGACGATCCCGCGTCCGGGCTCCATTTCTGCTTCACCGCGCCGAGCCAGGAGAGCGTCAAGGCGTTCCACGCGGCGGCGCTGAAGCTTGGCGGAAGCGACAACGGCAAGCCGGGGGTGCGCAAGGACTACGGGCCGCACTATTACGCGGCCTTCGTCCATGATCCCGAAGGCTATCGGCTCGAAGCCTACCATGCGGGGAAATAGCCGATGAACGCCCTTCGATCGGAACTGGCGACCGCAGAGCCCTGACCCGGGGACGGTCAGGCGAAAGCCTTCGCCGCGCTTGTGTGCTCGGCGATGAGGCTCGCGAGATCGAGCCCGACCGGCTCCCCGTCCACCACCCGCCATTCGCCCGCGATCATCACCCGGTCGGCGCGATGCGCGCCGCAAAGAATGAGCGCCGCCAGCGGATCATGCGCGCCCGAGAAGCGCGGCTCGTCGAGCTTGAAGAGCGCGAGATCCGCTTCGCAGCCTTCCGCGATCCGGCCAATGTCGGAACGCCCGAGGCACCGGGCCGAGCCTTGCGTTCCCCAGCGCAGCACATCGCGATGGGTGACTTTGTCGGCGCCGTAGCGCAGGCGCCCGATCATCAGCGCATGGCGCAGCGCCTCCATCATGTTGGAGGAATCGTTGGAGGCCGAACCGTCGACGCCGATGCCCAGCGGCGACCCGGCGGCCTCGAGCTCGCAGGTTCGGCAGATTCCGGAAGCCAGCACCATGTTCGACGCCGCGCAATGGCAGATTCCAACCTTCGCCCTGCCGAGCCGCGCGATCTCTTCAGCGTTGAAATGAACGCCATGCGCGAGCCAGACGCGGCTCGACATCCAGCCTGTCTCCTCAAGAAGATCGACCGGCCTCAACCCATACATCCTGAGGCAGAACGCTTCCTCGTCCTCGGTCTCGCAGAGATGGGTGTGAAGCTGGCAGTCGTAGCGCTCCGCCAGATTAGCGCTTTCGATCATGAGATCCTTCGAGATCGAGAACGGCGAACACGGCGCGAGCGCGACACGAATGCGCGCGCCAGGTTTCGGATCGTGGAACAGCTTCAGCACCCGCTCGCTGTCGGCGAGGATCGTCGTTTCGTCCTGCACGACGCTGTCGGGCGGCAGGCCGCCGTCCTTCTCGGAGAGGTTCATCGAGCCGCGCGACACGGTCAGGCGCATGCCTAAGCGCCGCGCCTCCTCGACCTCGATGTCGACCGCGTTCTCAAGTCCCTCGGGATAGAGATAGTGATGATCGGCGGCGGTGGTGCAGCCGGACAGCATGAGCTCAGCTAGCGCGAGCCGCGCGGCCAGCCTGAGGTCGTTGGGCTTGAGCCGCGCCCAGACCGGATAGAGCGCGGTGAGCCAGGCGAACAGCGGCTTGTTGATGGCGCACGGATGGGCGCGGGTCAGCGTCTGGTAGAAATGGTGGTGGGTGTTGACGAGCCCCGGCAGCACGGCATGGCGGGAGGCGTCGAACGTCGCGTCGATGCGCTCGGGCGTCTCGCCCCGCCCCACGCAGGCTGCAATGCGCGCGCCCTCGACGACGAGGCCGCGCTCCGCGCCCTCGGCGAAGATCGCCAACGGGTCTTTGATCCAAGTCCGCATCGCGTCCCGCCTCCGACAGCCCTCGGAACTTCCACTGGATGGGGCGGCCAAGAGCCTGTCAACCGAAGCGGCGGCCCGTCGTCTCAGGCGGGAACGAGCCCGTGGCGCAGCATGATCTCTTTCAGCCGCGCCGGATCAGGCTTGCCAGGACTGCTTACAGCCGCCGCGATCTCCTCGAAATAGGCGCGGCCGATCGAACCCGGGTTCAACACGATCAGGGCGCGCGCCGGCTCGCTGTGCGGATTTTCACTGTAATGGACGGCCCCGCGCGGAATTCGCAAGCAGTCGCCGGCATGGATTTCATGCGTCTCGCCGTCGACCCGGCCGGTCAACGTCCCGGACAGGCCGTAGATGACCTCGTCGACCGCGCGGTGATAGTGCGGGACGGGAACGCGGGCATTGGGTTGCACGGTCATCTCGAAGATCACGAGGTCGCCCGAGCCTTGCGTCTCATCCACCAGGAAGCGCAGCTCCAGCCCACCGATCCGAACGACGTCTGCGACGGCGCTTTGCATGACAGCCCTCTCTATCGTAAAATTCTTTTACATCTACTTCGTAAAGCGATTTTACAAACATGTCAACACCGTCAGATCGTAAATCTGGGCGCGCCGACGCCACGGCGGATGAAGGCCCGCCCTATGTCGGCGCGCTGTTGCGGCAATGTCTCGATCACGTGCGCGCCCGGATCGAAGCGGACCTCAGATCAGCGGGCTTCACGGACTTGCAACCCGTCCAGCTTGCCGTGTTCAGCTTTCCTCCGCCAGACGGGGTCCGGCCATCCGAGCTCGCGCGCAGGATCAGAATGTCGCGGCAGGCGACCAATCACATTATCGGACAGCTGGAAGCGCTGGGTTACCTCGAGCGGCGAGCGGCGCGGAAAGGCGAGCGTCGCCTCATCTATCTCACCCCCCGCTCCTGGGGGATGGTCAAGGTGGTCCATGCGACGCTGCTTGAGATTCAGGGAGAATGGGCCGCCGATATCGGGCCTGACCGGTTCGGCGATTTCATGACGACCCTGCGCCGCCTCGCCGCGCGCGGTTGCGCGGCCAGCTGAAGGCCTGAAGGCGAGCGCGGCGCGAGCCCAGCTACCTCCGCCACGCCAATGCGTGCTGAAGCCGGCCTACATCGGCGGGTTGACGCCATTGGCGCCGACCGCGACGAAGCCCGCGGCCAGCGCGCCATTCTCGCCGCGCTGGGCGGGAACGAAGACCATGGCGCCCGGCTTGACGTCGGCCTGCGTCGCGGGGCCGAAAGTGACGATCGGAACGCCGTCGGGGATCGAGATTTTCTTCTCCTTGCCGCCGCTATAGGAGAGATTGAGGGTCCGCCCATCGACGCCCTTGACGGCGTTGGTGACGGTCGCATTGGTCATCGAGCTTTTCGGCTTCAGGTCCCAGGGATAACTGCCCTCGCCGGTTCCCTTCATCGCAGGGGGAAAGACCACCACCTCAATGGCGCCGTCTCCTCCCGCCGCCGTCGGCAGCGAGGCGATGCCGACGAAATCCCCCGGCTTGATGTCCTCTACCGACGCCTTCGTGACGCCCGCGACCTTCCAGCCGGGCTTGAGCGCCACCGCGGCGTCCGGGCCTTCGCGGGTCTTCACCGTTAGCGTGGAGCCGTCCAGGCTGACAACCGCGCCGCGCACATGAACGGTCTCCGCCGCCTGGGCTGGAGACAGCGCGGCGGTTCCGAGGAACGCCACGCCCGCAAGGAGTTGGGGCAATTTCAGATTCATTTTTTCAGCGCTCCACGGTCGTTGTCAGAAGAGGATGGGGCAAAGCCCGGCGCGATCGACCGGAGTCAGCCCTCTGAGATTACGCCATAACGGTCGAGGGCTGCGGTTTATTCAGCGGAAGCGACGATTTCGTGTCCATTGCGTGGCGTTGAAAGCAGCCGGCTCCGCCCCTCCGCGGGAGGACAGGGCCGACGCCCCGACCGTGTCTCTACGCGCCGTCGTCCCCCGCAAGCTCCCGGTTGGTCGGTCCACGGGCGGCGACCACCTCCGCCTGGCTGCCGCGGATGATCGCCATTTTCGCAGCCCCCGTCATTCCGGAGCCGGCGTCGAGATTGAGCCTGAATCCGGCGATCTGATCCTCGTGCGAGGGATCGCGGCGGGCGTCGTTGGGCGTATGCCCGTGGATGACGAAAAACCCGCCGAAGCCCTTTCGCGGACGGTGCTGGAGAAAGGGCCAGCGCACCCACGCCCAGTGGCGATCTTCGTCGAGCTTGGCTAGCGGAATGTTCCAGGGGACGGCGAGAAAGGCTTCGAGCTCGATTTGCGGGTTGACGCCCGCGTGAACGAACAGAACCTCGCCCGAGCGCCAGCTCGCCCGCAGGGATTCGAGCCAGGAGCGCACCCGCGCGGGCAGCGCGTCGCGCGCAACTTTGAGGAGCGCGTCGAGATTCTCCGGCGCCGCGTCCGTCTTGACGAACTCCGCCAGGGTCCGATCGCCGCCGTTGGCGATCCAGGTGTCGAGCGCGTCGATCGCATCGTCCCGGGGCGTCGCCGGATCGAGCGCGAGGCGCATCATCGCCTCGTGGTTGCCCATCAGCGCGACCGCTTCGTCCGCGCCGGCGCGCGCCTTCGCAGCCATCGCGAGATCGATCGCGCCGAGGCTGTCGGGCCCACGGTCCACGAGGTCGCCGAGAAAGACGATCGCCCGCCTGTCGCGCAGCTTGGGCTCGCGGGCGGCCTGATCGATGAGCGCGGCGAGAAGGTCGCTCCGGCCGTGAATGTCGCCGATGGCGAACACCTCCGCCTCCGGGCTTACGCTGAGCGGCATCGAAAATCCTCGACGCTCGACGACTACGGGCATTGACTGACCTTACTTCAGGCGTGCGGGCGGCGTATTTTGCACGACGACGCCGCGTGAGGCTAGGATCGGGTCATGTTTCTTCAGTTCTTCGCTAATCTGCGCCAGGCGCATGTCCCAGCGACGCCGCGCGAATATCTCGACCTGATGGGGGCGCTGGAAGGTGATCTGGCCGGCGCGTCGGTCGACGAATTCTACCGCCTCGCTCGCGCGCTCCTGATCAAGGACGAACGCAATCTCGACAAGTTCGACATCGTCTTCGCCGCCACCTTCAAGGGCGTTCTCTCCGTCGCGGCCGCGGTCGAGGCCAGGACCTTGCCGGCGGAATGGCTGCGCCGGATGATCGAGCGCTATCTCAGTCCCGAGGAGCGGGATCAGATCGAGAAGCTCGGCTTCGACAGGCTGATGGAGACGCTGCGCCAGCGCCTCGCCGAGCAGAAGGGGCGCCATGAAGGCGGTTCGAAATGGATCGGAACCGGGGGAACGTCGCCGTTCGGCGGCCATGGCGATCATCCCGAGGGGGTCAGCATCGGCCAGGAGAAAGGCCGCCGGGGCAGCGCCGTCAGCGTCTGGGACAAACGGGAGTTCAAGGACTTCGACGGTGAGGCGGAGCTTGGGCCCCGCAACATCAAGGTCGCGCTGCACAGGCTCAGGCGATTCGCGCGCGAAGGCGCGGCCGACGAACTCGATCTCGACGGCACGATCCGCTCGACCGCCGATAAAGGCTATATCGACGTTCTCCTGAGGCCCGAGCGGCGCAACGCCGTCAAGGTGCTTCTGTTCCTCGACGTCGGCGGGTCGATGGATTGGCACGTCGAGGCCGCCGAGCAGCTGTTCTCCGCCGCCAGAAGTCAGTTCAAGCGGCTCGACCATTTCTATTTCCACAACTGCCTCTACGAGAGTGTGTGGAAGAACAACCGCCGCCGCAGCAACGAGCGCGTGCCGACGCTTGACCTCATCAATTCCTACCGGCGCGACTATCGCGTCGTCTTCGTCGGCGACGCCTCGATGAGCCCGCATGAAATCATGGCCCCGGGCGGCTCGGTCGAACATCTCAATCCGGAGCCCGGAAAGGTGTGGCTCGAGCGCGCGATTCTCGCCTGGCCGCGCGTCGTGTGGATCAATCCGACGCCGCCGAACTACTGGAGCCATTCGCTGTCGACCGCGATGATCGCCGAAATCTTTCAGCACCGGATGTTTGCGCTCACTCCCGACGGCGTGGAGGCGGCGATGCGAGCGCTGAGCGCCTGACGCTCGACCTTTCGCCTCGCCCGCCGCGTCATTCCCTGACCACCAGCACCGAACATTGCGCGTGGCGCACGATGGTCTTGGCGTTCGAGCCGAGCAGATAGTCGGACATGACGGGACGATGGGAGCCGACGACGATGAGATCGGCGTCCCATTCCGACGCTTCCTGCAGGAGCTCGTGATAAATTCCGCCCGCGCGGGTTGCTGCGCTTTTGCGCTCCGCCGGCAGATCGATGCTGGCGAGAATCGCATCGAGCGCGTCTGTCGCCCGCTTCGCCTGCTCGACGTCGAAATCAACCGGCACATATTCCATGAAGGTGGCCGGCATGACCGGCTGCACATTAACCAGCCTCAATTCGCCGCCGCCCGACCTCGCGAGCTCCATCGCCTGCTCGAGCCCCTTTGGACTTGGGCTCGGCTCGCCGAGATCGACCGCGAGAACAATTCGCTTGTACATGACATTCCCTCCTTGGCGACTGGGCCGGACGTCGCGCCTTCCCTCCTCCTCGAACGTGAGGCGCTCTTTGCCTTCTGGCAAGTCTGCCGCGGGCCTTGCCTGAGCGAGCTTCCGCGCGCCCCGCTGGCCAATCCCCGGGCGGAACCTTGTGACGATAGTCATTGTTCCTTAGCCGATGGGTCGCTATAAGGCCGCGAAATTTGGTGCGAAACAGGAATCCCAATGAACGACGTCTCCGTTGAAAGTTATAGACCGTCGGACGACGAACCGTTCATGGGCGACCGACAGCGGGAATATTTTCGCCGCAAGCTGAACGCGTGGCGCGAATCGATTCTGGCCGAGAGCCGCGACACCCTGACCGCGCTCCAGCAGGAGAGCGAGAACCACCCCGACTTCGCCGATCGCGCGTCTTCGGAAACCGACCGCGCGATCGAACTGCGCGCCCGTGATCGGCAGCGCAAACTCATCTCCAAGATCGAGGCGGCGCTGGCGCGGATCGACGACGGCTCCTACGGCTATTGCGTCGAGACCGGCGATCCCATCTCGCTTCGGCGACTCGACGCGCGCCCAATTGCGACTCTCTCCGTCGAGGCGCAGGAGCGCCACGAACGGCGCGAACGGATTTATCGCGACGAGTGACGATTCGCTGAAGCGTGCGCCGCAATTTCTTGAGCCGCCGCCGCGCAGGATGCGTAATGCCGCTTATGCTGGGATAGCGAAACGTCGATTCAACTCGTCGGAGGAAGAAGCCGGCGTCATCGGAGCCGCATGGCGTCGAGCACAGCGGTCTTTCAAGCGACTGCGCCGGGACCAAGAGTCCCGTTCGGCCTCTTAATCTCTGAACGGCGTCCCCCCGGGCGACACAAATCAGATGGGCTTCTCGCGGCCAAGCAGGCGCGCCATTTCCGCTTCGAGCGAATCGATGTCGCCGAAAGGATCGTCGACTTTCTGCGCCGGCTTGACCTTCGGCTCGCCGTTCGCGTTGTCCGCGGGCGAGCGGGCGGCGGCTGAAAATTTTGGCGACCCGTCGGATGGCGGCGCCGAGGTCGGCGGCTTTGGCGCAGGCCGCGCGGCGGTCGCGCTGGCGAGCGGCAGGTTCGTCACCGTGGGCCCTGCGGGCGGCGCCGTCTTGACCGGCGCGACGGCCGGCTCGGTGTTCGCCGCTGGGCGAGCCGGCTCGGCCCTCGCTGGCGCGACGGCCAGTTCCTGCCTCTCCGGACGGAACGTCGGCGAGCTCGCTGCGGGGGATGAGGCCGGCGGATTGGCCGGGCCTTTCGGGGGAGCCCGCTCGCTCAGGGGACCGGCGCTTCCCCGGTTCGGCGGCGGGCTGGCGGGGATGATCGGCGGCGGCATTCCAGGACGCGGCTGCACAGGACGCGGCTGCGCAACTCGCGGCGGCGCGGGCCGCGGCTCCGGCGGGCTCGACGGCGGTGAACTCGCCGGCGCCGGTCGGGGGGCCTCTCCCGCCTGCGCCGCAGGCGGAGGGCCTGGCGCGGGGCGCGGGTGATCGGGCGCGATCGGTTTGGGGGGCGCGGGTTGCGGGGGCGCCGATTGGACGGGCGCGGACGCCTGGACGCGCGCCTTCGCCGCTGCGGGCGGCGGCGGGGCCTGAGCCGCGGGGGGCGCCGGCGGTTGAGCGGCAACTGGGGCGGCCGGTTGAGCGGGAGCTTGGGTTGGCGCCGGCGCTGAAACCGGAGCCTTGGCGGCGGCCTTGGCCGGCGCTTCGGCGGCGGCGGGCGGCCCGGCCGCTACGAGTTCGGTTCGCCGCGCCGGCGTCGTCGGCATGAGCAGCGGCGAAGCCTGGCTGTTCTCGCGCGCCGGGATCGACCCGCGATTGATCTGCGACTCGACCAGAACGTCGTTCGGCCCCCCGATCATGACCAAGTGTTCGACGTTGTCGCGCCGGACCAGCACCAGTTGGCGCTGTCCATCGAGGCTGAACGCATCGACCAGCCCGAGCCTCGGCTGGCGGGTCCGTCCGCCAGGAACGCGCAGCCGATTCGCGAACGCCAGCCGGTAGAGAATCGCCAGGAGGATGAGAACGGCGATCCCGCAGGCCAAAAGGAAGCCGATCTGCAGGACCCGATTGTCCGCGAACGGAAGGTCACTCAACCACTGCATGCCGAATCCAAGACTTCCGCCCCAAGTGCGATGAAGCGCACTTTAAATTCGCCCGCCAACGACGGGGTGGCCCGCGCCAGAGACGTAAGATCGCTCGCCCCGGCACGCCAAACCGGGGCGCGGCCCGCGCCCGACCCGCATCCGATCGAGGCGCGCTCATGTCACACTCATAACAAAACGCGATCCCGTTGAAAACTGCGGCGCTCACAGCGCTTTCGCCCAGGTTGGACGGGTCGCCGCCAAGACATCGCACGCCGCCCATGGTAGCACACGCTTGACGGCGAGTCGGCGCGTTCGGGTCGATATCGACGGGCATGCCCTTGGGGTAAGGATCCTCGATGAAATCTCCGCCGCCTGCGCCGGTGGACAGAATCGAGCGTACCGTCAACCCGGTCGCGCTGGCGGTTTTGCTCGCCTGTATCGCCGGCGCCCTTCTCGCCCTGTGGCTCGCGCCGAGCGCCATGGGCGCGACGCTGATGACGTGGATGATCGTCTTCCTCGCCGTCTGCGGCGCGTTTGGATTGCTCCTGTACGCCTTCGGGTTGCTGCAATTCCCGACTCGCGCGGCGCGCTTCGACACCACCAGGGCGATCGCCGACTCGAGTTCGGACGGCATCCTGGTCACCGACCGCGAATCGCGAATCATCTACGCCAATGACGCCTACCGCGCGCTCTCGGGCGCGCCCGCGGCGACCGACCTCAAGCCGGTCGAACGGCTGTTCACGGGTTCTCCGGACGTCTCGGAATCGGTCTATCGCCTGGCGCAGGCCGCCAAGTCCGGAGCGCGCGCGAGCGAGGAGCTTCGTCTCTCGCCTCCGCCGGGCGGTCAGGGCGAGGTCGCCTGGTACCGCATTCATGTTCGCCCGCTCGATGGCGTCGCCAGGGACGGGCTCATGGTGTGGACAGTCTCGGACGAGACTCGCGACCACGCCCGGCATGAAACCTTCTTCCAGGATCTCCAGCACGCCATCGACTATCTCGATCACGCGCCGGCCGGCTTTTTTTCCGCCGAGCCCGACGGCGGAATCGCGCATATGAACGCCACTTTGGCCGGCTGGCTCCACTATGATCTCGCCCAGTTCAGCGCCGGCCGGCTCAAGATCGACGACATCGTCGCCGGAGACGGCGGCGCGATGCTCGCCATGATCTCCGGCCCGCCGGGCGAGGTGACGATGCAGCAGTTCGACGTCGATCTGAAGCCCCGCCAGGGCCGGCTCCTCCCGGCGCGCATCCTGCACAAGGTCGCCTTTTCCGGCGACGGGACGCCTGGCCCGTCGCGTTCGGTGGTGATCAATCGGGCCCCAGGCGAGATCAAGGGCGAAGACCTGCGCGCGGCCGAGGTGCGCTTCGCCCGCATTTTCAATTCAACCCCGGTGGCGATTGCGGCGGTGGATTCCGCAGGCGCGGTGCTGCGTCCAAACGCGGCTTTCGCGCGCCTCGCGCAGGCTGCGCCGAAGAGCGACGGCAAGGGGCGGCTGTCGATCTTCGACCTTGTCGCCGAGCGCGATCACGCAACGCTGCGCGCAGCGATCGAGGCGGCCGCCCAGGGCAACGGCGAAATCGCGCCGCTCGACGTGTCGCTCGAGGGCGCGGACGCCGCGCGTTCGGCGCGGCTCTTCGTTTCCGCCGCCGATCCGGGCGCCGACGAGGGCGCGAGCGCGACCATCTTCGCGCTCGACACCACCGAGCAGCGCACGCTGCAGGAGAACCTCGCGCAAGGCCAGAAGATGCAGGCGATCGGCCAGCTCGCCGGCGGCGTCGCGCATGACTTCAACAACGTCTTGACCGCGATCATCGGCTATTCCGATCTCCTGCTCGCCAATCACCGTCCGACCGATCCGTCCTTCCAGGACATCATGCAGATCAAGCAGAACGCCAACCGGGCGGCGGGACTGGTCAGGCAATTGCTCGCCTTCTCGCGCCGTCAGACGCTGCGCCCCCAGACGCTGCAGCTCAACGACGTCTTGTCGGAATTGCAAATGCTGCTGCGCCGGCTGGTCGGCGAGACGATTCAGGTCGATGTCGTGTACGGGCGCGACCTGTGGGAGGTGAAGGCGGACCTCAACCAGTTCGAGCAGGTGATCGTCAATCTCGTCGTCAATGCGCGCGACGCCATCCAGGACGGGGGCGCAATCACATTGCGCACGCGCAACTTTGCGGCCGCCGAATGCGGCGAGCTGAAAGAGGTGGATGTCGTTCCGGCCGATTACGTGCTGGTCGAAGTCCAGGACACGGGACACGGGATTCCGCCCGAGGTCCGGGCCAAGATCTTCGAACCGTTCTTCACCACCAAGGACGTCGGCAAAGGCACCGGACTCGGTCTGTCGATGGTCTACGGCATCATCAAGCAGACGGGGGGATACGTCTTCTGCGACAGCGAGCCGGGCAAGGGCGCGACGTTTCGCATATTCCTTCCGCGGCGGGTCGGCGAAGAGATCGACGAGCCGGTCAAGCCGGAGGTCGCCAAGCCGGCTGCGGATCTGACCGGCCGGGGCGCGATCCTCCTGGTCGAGGACGAGGAGGCGGTGCGCGCTTTCGCCGCGCGCGCTCTCGCCTCTCGCGGCTATACGGTTTTGCAAGCGGAGACCGGGCTGGACGCGTTGCGCGTGGTCGAGGCCGCAAGCGAGCCGATCGACCTCATCGTTTCCGATGTGATCATGCCGGAAATGGACGGGCCGACCATGCTGACCGAACTGCGCAAACGCGGATTGTCGGCCAAGGTCGTGTTCGTCTCCGGCTACGCGGACGACGCGTTCGCGCGCAATCTGCCGGAGGGCCAGGACTTCGTCTTCCTGCCCAAGCCCTTCTCGCTCAAGCAGCTCATCGAGACCGTCAAGGGTCTGATGAATTGACGAACTGTTCTCGTGAGTCTAAGTCCCGGGCGCAAGTCGACGCGTTTTGAAGGCGCCCCAACTCATGATGCGTTTTGAAGGCACCGCGACTTATGTGGCGGGCGATGAACTAAAGACCGCCGTCAACGCCGCGATCGCGCTGGAGCGTCCCCTGCTCGTCAAGGGCGAGCCCGGCACCGGCAAGACGCTGCTCGCGCAGGAGATCGCCGGAACGCTGGGCGCGCCTTTCATCGCCTGGCACGTCAAGTCGACCACGCGCGCCCAGCAGGGCCTTTACGAATATGACGCCGTCTCGCGCCTGCGCGATTCGCAGCTCGGCGACCCACGCGTTTCCGAGATCGCCAACTACATCCGCCGCGGCAAATTGTGGGACGCCTTCGTTTCGCGCGAACGTCCGGTGCTGCTGATCGACGAGATCGACAAGGCGGACATCGAATTTCCCAACGATCTCCTGCTCGAGCTCGATCAGATGGAGTTCCACGTCTACGAGACCGGCGAGACGGTCAAGGCGCGTGTGCGGCCCGTCGTGATCATCACCTCCAACAACGAGAAGGAGCTGCCCGACGCTTTCCTGCGCCGCTGCTTCTTCCACTACATCCGCTTTCCCGATGCCGAGACGATGCGCAGGATCGTCGAAGCGCATTATCCGGCGATCAAGCCACGGCTGGTTGAGGAGGCGATGCGCTCGTTCTTCGCCCTGCGCGAGACGCCTGGCTTGAAAAAGAAGCCGACCACTTCGGAATTGCTCGACTGGCTCAAGCTTCTGCTCAACGAGGACATCTCGCCGGAGACACTGCGCGAGCGGGAGACCAAGAAGCTGATCCCTCCCCTGCATGGCGCGCTTCTGAAGAACGAGCAGGACGTGCACCTGTTCGAGAAGCTCGCTTTCCTGAGCCGAAGGGAGCGGTAGGGGGCGCGCGGACGGTGACTTTCAGAACGCGGTCACCTGGAAGCCGACGAAGCCGGTGAAGGTGGTCGAGGCCGTCAGCGAGGTCGGGCCGATCGAAAGCGTCTCCTTCTCGCCAAGCGTTCCCGTAAGCACGAGGTCAAGTTCGCGGGTGTCGTTTTCAATGATCCGCCATCGCGCCGAAACGCCCAGGCTCCCCGACAGGGAAGGCTGCACCGGTTTGCCGCTCTTTGCCCCCAGTCCGACGCCTGCCTTGGCGCTCACCCCAAGAAGGTCGAACTGCTTCCAGCGAAACAGCCTGGGCCAGTAGGACATCGCCCAGGAGAGGTTGGCCGATCCACTTGCGCCGTCGGAGAGCGGAAGCCCCCATCCGAAGTCAAGACCATGGGCGATGCCCGCCGTGGTCATGATCACGCCGACCATATCGAGGTTCAGGGTATCGTAAGGCGTGGACGACGATCCCAGAAGCGGGACGTTATGCGTGAACCCGCCCTTCAACTGGAAGACGGCCGACCGCTTCTTGGCGTTGGGGGGTGCGAGCGACGGCAAGGGGGGAAGAGCCGGCGCCGGCAACTGGGAGCTGAAATCGACAAACTTCTGGAGCTGGAGCTGGTTGTTCCGCTCGACCTGCAAGGGGATCGTCTGGCCGGAGCCCTTGGCCGGCGGGTCCCCGACCCGTTGCGAACCCGCCCCCTGCGTCGCCGCCCGGCTAACGTTCGCCTGAATGCGGTAAACCGCACAAGGATAGAGGGCGCTCAACGTCTCCGGGCCGGCGATTCCATCGATCCGTGTGAGCCCCTCATAGGTCTGGAATGCGCGCACGGCAGCCCGCGTCAGGGGCCCGAACTTTCCGTCGGGATCGAGCTTCTTCAGGCCGGCCGGCATGAGATTGGCCTTGAGCAGTTCCGCTCGAAAGGCGTTCTTGAACGCGGGTTCGTCGTAATACTGATTGATGTCGTTCTGCACTTGTCTGACGTCGTCGCCGACGTCGCCAAATTCCAGCATACGCATGGCGCAAATCCTTTCGACATTATTTTAAATCCCGGCCGGGAAGCCCAGCGCCGGACAATTCAATTGAAAAAAACACGTTCATCAAAAAAGACCGCGGTTCGGGCCCGCGGCGACGAACTTGCCGAACGATATCAACTTTGCCGAAGACCCAGTCATAAAATAATATTCAGAAACGGGCGTCCGTGGAGGCCGTTCCGGAGCCGGCGACCTGGGTCATCACGATTCCAGGTCCGCCGCTCCGTTGGGGCCCTTGGCGTTCGCCGGCGGCGGCGAGCCTTCGCTTTGGTTTCGTGGAATCGAATTTCGTTCTTCCGAGAAAACATCCAGGATTCCGTCCGGCACACGCCTCGACGGCTTCCCTCGCCATCCAATTTTGGCCTTGCGCGCCCGCTATCATCTCCGCATGGGCGCACAATCCGTTCTCATCTCAGGCGCTGGCGTGGCTGGACCGACGCTCGCCTTCTGGCTGAACGCCGCCGGTTTTCAGACGACGATCGTCGAGCGCGCGCCGGCTTTGCGGAGTGGCGGCTATGTGATCGACTTCTGGGGGCTTGGCTACGACATAGCCGAGCGGATGGGGCTTCACGACGCGCTCGAGGCGATCGGCTACCATATAGGCGAGTTCCGCGTCGTCGGCGACCGCGGCGAAAGGCTCGCGGGCTTCGGCGTAAAGGGCCTCTATTCGCTTGCCGGGGGTCGCTTCATCACCGTTCCGCGCAGCGGGCTCTCCCGCCTCCTGTTCGAGAAGGCTGCGCCGCGCACGGAGGTCATGTTCGGCGACCAGATCGCCGCGATCCGCGAGGAGGCGGACGCGGCGCATATCGAGTTCGAGCGCGCGCCCGCGCGGCGCTTCGATCTCGTCATCGGCGCCGACGGGCTGCGCTCCAGGGTGCGTGAGCTCGTCTTCGGCCCGGATGATCGCTTCGAGAAAGATCTCGGCTACGCGATCGCCGCCTTCGAGGCTCAAGGCTACCGCCCGCGCGACGACGACGTCTATGTGGTTCACAACAAGCCGGGAGCGATGGTCGGACGCGTCACGCTGCGAGACGACCGCACGCTCTTCCTGCTTATCTTCACCTCGGAAGCCCGGGAAGCGCCGCACGACATCGCCACTCAGAAGACTGCGCTGCGGGAGGTTTATCAGGACGGCGGGTGGGAGTGTCCGCAAATCCTGGATCGGCTCGATTCCGCGTCGGAGCTCTATTTCGATCGGGTGAGCCAGATCCGGATGGAGCGCTGGTCGAAAGGCCGCGTCGCGCTGGTCGGCGACGCCGCGTTCTGCGTCTCGCTCGCCGCCGGACAAGGGTCCGCGCTGGCGATGACGGCGGCTTACGTGCTCGCGGGTGAACTGGCGCGCGGCGGACGCGAAGCGGCCTTCGATGCTTACGAAGCGCTGCTGCGGCCCCATATCGCAATCAAGCAGAAAGGCGCCGAGCGATTCGCGGACGCCCTCGCGCCGCGCACCGAATGGGGCCTGAAGGTCCGCAACCTCATCGTGAACGCCTTCGCGCTGCCGGGCGTCGCCCGCTTCGTCATTGGCCGCGGGCTCGTCGACAGTCTCGCCCTCCCCGACTACCAATGGCCCCCCTCCACGCAACGGGACGCTGCGTGACGGCGGTTTCGCGCGCTTGCGAATCGAGACGCGCTCGCGCAATCATCGCCCGATGCGCCGATTGTTTGTTATCCGTCACGCCAAGGCTGAGCCCAACGTCGGGCGCGGCGATTACGAGCGCAGACTGACCGGGCGTGGGCGTGACGACGCCAAGCGGATCGCCGCCGCGCTCGCGGCTCGCCGCATTCTCCCGGACCTTCTCATCCATTCCGGCGCCGCGCGCGCCAGGCAGACGGCGGAGATTTTCGGCGCCGCCTGGCGCGGCAAAGTCGAGCTCAAGGAAGAACCCTGGCTTTACGACGCGTCCCTCGCCACGCTGTTCGATCACGCGCGCGCGCTTGGCGACGAACACAAAGCCGTGGGTGTGGTCGGGCACAATCCCGGCCTTGGCGAACTGGCGACGGCGTTGACCGGTTCGGGCGCCGAGCCGGAAGTGCGCCGCCTCGCCGCCAAATATCCGACCGGCGCGGTTGCGGTTTTGGACTTCTCGATCAGGCGATGGGGAGAGGTCGAACGCAATTCGGCGAGGCTTGCGCTTTACCTCACGCCTGCGGAACTCGAGACGGACGCGAATTAGCTGGGCTGTCTCCCGACGCGCTCGCTGGCCAGCGCGGCATGGATCGACAGGAGTTCGCAATGCGTGCGCCGGAAGTAGAGGCGCCCGTCCTTGTCGAGAATTGGCAATAATTCCGCGTCCGGACCCGTGGCGCCGATCGCCTCCAGCACAACGGCGATCTTCATCGACATAATGACCGTATCGATCCGTTTCGTGACAAATAATTCCACCAGGTGGCGCAACATTTTCGGCTGAACGTAGATTTCCAGCCGCGGTGAACGAACGTCGGCTTCGTTCCAGGTCATCCGGGCTAACCGATTGAGGTCGGTATGATCGGAATCCTGATCGGGTTCGACGAGCGCCGCGACATCGACCTCAAAGCTTTGAAAAGTCGTTCCCTGCCCGCCTACAGAGAGCGCGTTCGCGACAGTCCCAACGCCGTTCAGAACGCAATATTGCAAGGACGACGGCGGCCGGCGGACGCGAGCATGGCTTCGCGCGATTCGGCTCTGACGAACGATCTCGTGGAAGTTCACGTCAATGTCGAGCCAATACAGTCTTGAACTCGGATCGGGTCCTTCGCCGAGCACGTTGCTGCGAGTCGCGGTCGCCATGGTCCGATTGTAGATTCTATCCAACTTCAAGATCGTACCACGTCATCCATCAAAGAGTTCCCAGCCATAATGTTGAGGCCGCCGCGCCGCGTGACCAAGGCGCGTCCTGTCGCCGCGACGCGGGGTCTTTTTCCAGCAAATCTCGGTTGAATCTGTAAGCGAGCGCGCGGGGACAAGTCAAGGGCGGGACCGGCGCCGGGGTGTCCAAATCGGCGGGCGCCCCCTAAATAGGCGTCGCGGGTCGGCGTGCGGGTCTTTCTTTGCCAGGTTTCAGCGATTTCGTCTTCGAGGCGGAGCTCGTCGCCCGATCGATCGGCGACTATTTTTCCGGCGCCGCGCTCCGCCTCGGCGTGACCGGGCTTTCGCGCGCCGGCAAGACGGTCTTCCTCACCGCGCTTATCAACAATCTGATCGCGGGCGCGCGCCTGCCTGTGCTCGCAGCCTCCGCGGAAGGGCGGATCGTGCGGGTGCGCCTCGAGCCGCAGCCGGACGACGCGGTGCCGAGATTCGCCTACGAGGAGCATCTGAAAAGCCTTTCGGGACCGGATCGGCGCTGGCCCGAGTCGACCCGGCGCATCGCCGAGCTTAGGCTCACGATCGAGTTCGAGAGCGCTTCCGGCTGGGGCGCGCGGCGCTCTAGCCTGACCGTCGACATCGTCGACTACCCCGGCGAATGGCTGCTCGACCTGCCGCTCCTCGACAAGAGCTACGCGACTTGGTCGCGCGAAACGCTGGCGGCAAGCGAGACCCCCGCCCGCGCGGCGCTCTCGGAACCCTGGCGAGCGGCGCTGGTCGGCCTCGATCCCGACGCCCACGCCGACGAGGATGCGGCCCGGCGCATCGCCGAATTGTTCACCGCCTATCTCAAGCGCGCTCGCGACGATGTCTATGCGCTCTCGACCCTGCCGCCCGGCCGGTTTCTAATGCCCGGCGATCTCGCGGGCTCGCCGGCGCTCACCTTCGCGCCGATTCCGCTCGGCGACGACGCGGCGATCGCTTCCGGCTCGCTCGCGGCGATGATGGCGCGACGTTACGAGGCCTATAAGGCGCATGTGGCGAGGCCGTTCTTTCGCGATCATTTCGCCAGGCTCGACCGGCAGATCGTGCTGGTCGACGCGCTCTCGGCGCTCAACTCCGGCCCGGCGGCGGTCAAGGATCTCGAGAATGCGCTGACCGACGTCATGCGCGCCTTCCGCGCCGGACGCTCTTCTTATCTCGCCTCGATCTTCCGTCCCCGGATCGACAGGATCCTGTTCGCCGCGACCAAGGCCGATCATCTGCATCACAAGAGCCACGACCGGCTGGAGGCGATCCTGCGTGCGCTGACAGCGAAGGCGATCGCGCGAGTAGAAGGGGTCGGGGCCGAGATCGACGTGATCGCGCTGGCCGCCATCCGCGCCACCCGCGAGGCGGAGATCAGGACCGGCGGCGAAGCGCTCGACGCCATCATCGGCGTGCCGGAGAAGGGCGAGACGATCGGCGGGCAGACATTCGACGGGATCGCCGAGGCGGCCGTCTTTCCCGGCGAATTGCCGGCCGACCCGGAGGCGATCTTCGAGGGCGACGCGATCGCGCTGCCCGAAGCCGACAACGACTGGCGGTTCGTGCGCTTCCGCCCGCCACTCACCCAACGGGCTGAGCCCGCGCCCCAGATCAGGCTCGACCGCGCTCTGCAATTCCTGATCGGGGACCGTCTCGCATGACGCGCCCTCCCCGCCCCCGCGCCTTTCGTCTCGACGATCGCCGTATCGCGCTCGACGACGGCCCCGCGCCATACGCGCCCGAAGCCATCATCCAGTCCCAGCACGAGCCCATTCCGCCCGCCGTTCAGCCAGCGCCGATCGACGAGGCGGAGCTCAAGGTCGAGGCGGCGCAGAAATCGGGCCTCATCGCCCGCTCGCGCCTGACCCTCGCCGGGCTCGCCTGGACGGGCCTCGGCGGCCTCGTCTCGCTGGCGCTTGGCCTGTGGGCGACCGACCTCATCGAAGGGCTTTTCGCCAGGGCCGAATCGCTCGGGATCATCGGCGTCGCGTTCGGCCTCGTGTTCCTGGTCGGCCTCATCGGCGTCGCGATGCGCGAGATCATCGCGGTCGCGCGGCAGACGCGGATCGCGGAGATCCACGTCGCTTTGGCGAAGGCGCGCGCGGCCGACGACCGCGTCGGGGCGCGACGCCTCGTCGGCCAGCTTGTCGCGCTCTATCGGACCCGGCCGGAGACGGCTCGCGCGCGGGCCGAGGTCGAGGACGCGGCGCGCGCGATCATCGACGGGCGCGACCTCATCGACGTCGCCGAGCGCGCGCTCTTGCGTCCGCTCGACCTTAAGGCGGAAGCCGAGATCGCCGCCGCCGCGAAGCGCGTGTCGCTGGTGACCGCGATCAGTCCGCGCGCGATTCTCGACGTCGTGTTCGTCGTCGGCCAGATCGTGCGGCTGGTCAGGCGGATCGCCGAAATCTATGGCGGCCGGCCGGGCCTTCTGGGGCTGATCAAGCTCGCGCGCTCGATCGGCGCGCATATCGCCATCACCGGCGGCATGGCGGTCGGCGACAGCCTGCTGCAGCAGCTGGTCGGCCATGGGCTCGCCTCGCGCATCTCGGCGCGAGCGGGCGAGGGCGTGCTCAACGGCATGCTCACGACGCGCGTGGGTCTGTCCGCGCTCGCCGTCTGCCGGCCCATGCCCTTTTCGGTCGACAAGGCGCCCGGCGTCTCCGACGTCGCGCCGTTCCTGTTCAATAAGGGGGAGTGAGAAGGCGCGGGGATAGGGGACGGGGCGCTTGTCCTTTCGCCGTCGCGCCGCTATCTTACTTGTCGTCTTACCTCCCGGGAGCGGTCCATTGGCGAAATCCGTAAGTCTGAGAACCCGGGTCTCGACCAAAGGACAGGTTGTCCTGCCCAAGGCGGTGCGGGAGAGGCGCGGCTGGACCGCGGGCAGCGAACTCATCCTCGAGGAAAGGCCGGAAGGGGTGCTTCTGCGGCCGGCGTCCAAGGAGACGTCAGCCGCCTTCGACGAAGTGCGCGGGTCGCTTGGGTCGGTTGACCGGATCATATCGGTCGAAGACATGCACCAGGGCGTGCTCGATGAGGCGCGGCGCCGCTGGAGGCGCAAGAGCCGTGATCGCGGTTGATACCAATGTCATCGTCCGCTACCTCGTGGCGGACGAACCGGAACAGTTCCGGCGTGCGACAGCGCTCATGGAGAACGACGCTATCCTCATCTCCTCGACCGTCGTCCTGGAGGCGGAGTGGGTGCTTCGCTCGATCTACCGTCTCAACCGCTCCGCGGTCCTCGGGGCCTTGCGGAAGCTTACGACCTTGCCGACGGTTTCGATCGACGACCCGGCCCGCCTGTCCCGGGCTTTCGATTGGGCTGAGCGGGGCATGGAGTTTGCCGACGCGCTTCATCTCGCCGCGGCCTCCGCCTGCGAGGCTTTCACCAGTTTCGATCGCGCCCTCAAATCGACGGCGGCTGAACTGGGCGCGACGCCGGTTCGGACACCCTGACGAGAAGCCGCCCGGACGGCCCGGCGCGCTCCGCCGCCCCTCAATCCACCGGCTCGAGCCCGCCTGCGCCCACGCCCGCCAGCACGCCGGTGTGGACGTCGAACCAGTAGCCCTGCAGCGTCAGCCGGCTGGCGGCGACCGCTTCGGCGATCCAGGGGAAGGTCATGAGATTGGCAAGCGAGAGGCGCACGACTTCCGCCTCGATGCGCTCGAGGCGGCCCTCGGGCTTGTCGCCGGCGGCCTCCAGCGCGGGCTGGCCGATCTCGACCCAGGAGGCGATGAAGTCGCGCGCCTGCGGCGGCGGCCCGTAGGCCATCGCCTTCACGCCGCCGCACTGCCCGTGCCCCAGCACCACGAGGCGGGGAATCTTCAGCACCCTTATGCCGAATTCGAGCGCCGCGCTCGTTCCGTGATGGCCCGGGTCGGGGCCATAGCGAGGCACCAGCGCGGCGACATTGCGCACGACGAACAATTCGCCGGGCACGGCGCCGAATATGGTCTGCGGATCGACCCGCGAATCGGAGCAGGCGATGACCAGCGCCTCCGGACTCTGCCCCCAGTGCGCCAGGGCCTCGTAGCGCGCCCGCTCCGCCGGCCAGATGTCGGCGCGGAAACGGCGGTAGCCTTCGATCAACGGGTCCATCAGGCAAGGCCTTGGCGGGGGCGGAAATGCTGCATTGCGATAGGGCGCCAGGGCGGCGCGCGCAAGGACGGGGGTCAGCGCCGTTTTCGCTGGCGAAAGAGAAGCGTGTCAGGTTAGCTGCGCCCCGCCGGCCGGGGAGCCGGACCTAAACAAGCGAGAGTGACTCATGATCCGCGTCGTCGCCGTCATCACCGCCAATCCGGGCCGCCGCGAGGAGATCCTGTCGGTCTTCCGGGGCAACGTCGCCAACGTGCGGGCGGAAAAGGGATGCATCGAATATGCGGCGCATGCCGACGCCGCGGACATCGGCCCATTTCAGGCCCAATTCGGGCCAGACACGTTCGTCGTTCTCGAATCGTGGGAGAGCCCGGAGGCGTTGAGGGCTCACATCGCGACCCCTCACATGAAGGCCTATGGCCAACGAACCAAGGATCTGATCGCCAGCCGGGCGGTTCACGTGCTGTCGGCGATCGATTAGTTCGATAGGTCCTGACCCGCGCAGGCCGGGGCTGTTCCCGGCCGCCCCCGGGCGTCGGCAATGCGACGGTGGGCCGCCTCTGCGCTTCATGTTTCACATGAGCTTTGCCGCTCAAACTAGCTTTGTGCAATAACAAACCTGGATGAACCGCCGCCCCGACTTCGCGGGCGCCATGAGACCTCTTCGCGGTTGCGAAAAAAAGGCCTAATCTGCTGCTACGGACGAAGCTATCACACCGTCGCCGCAATTGTGGGTAAATACCCGCAATATGGCCCCGATCCGGCCCGCCGACCGCACGGATCGAAAAGGAGAAACAGCCATGGCTTTCGCCATCAAGGTCAACGGAACCACGCACAGCGTGGATGTCGACGGCGATACGCCGCTGCTTTGGGTGTTGCGCGATGTACTCGGCATGACTGGCACCAAATTCGGCTGCGGGATGGCGCTCTGCGGCGCGTGCACGGTGCAGATCGACGGCGCCGCGACCCGTTCCTGCGTCACGCCCATCGACAGCGTCGGCAAGTCCGAGATCACGACGATCGAGGCGATCGGCGCGACGCCGGCGGGCGCCAGGATCCAGAAGGCCTGGCTCGACCTCGAAGTCGTCCAGTGCGGCTACTGCCAGTCGGGCCAGATTATGTCCGCTTCCGCCCTCATCGCGGGCAATCCGCACCCGAGCGACTCCGATATCGACGACGCGATGTCGGGCAACATTTGCCGCTGCGGAACCTATGTCCGCATCCGCGAAGCCATCAAGCACGCCGCACAATCGATCTGAGGAGAGCCTTGCAATGATCCACGATCGCATCGTTTTCCGCTCGTCCGACCCCGACCCGTCCGCCGCTGCGAGCGGTCCCTCGCGGCGCCGGTTCCTGCAAGCGGGAGCGGCCGCCGGCGGCGGCCTGATGCTGAGCCTCAGCCTGCCGTTCGGCCCCGACGACGTCCGCGCGGCCGACACGCAGACATTCTCGCCAAACGCCTTCATCCGCATCGGGAGCGACGGGCGCGTCGTTCTCGTCATGCCCTATGTCGAGATGGGTCAGGGGACCTATACCTCGATCCCGATGCTGATCGCCGAAGAGCTCGAAGTGGGCCTCGATCAGGTGCGCCTCGAGCATGCTCCGCCCAACCCGAAGCTGTACGGCAACCCCGCGCTGGGCGGCCTCCAGGCGACCGGCGGCTCGACCTCGATCCGCGCGGCGTGGAAGCCGATGCGCGAGGCGGGCGCCGTCGCGAGAACCATGCTGGTCGCCGCGGGGGCGAAGCGCTGGAATGTCGATCCCGCTTCCTGCCATGCTCAGGGCGGCGAGGTTCTTCACTCCGCGACGGCGCGGCGCGCAACTTATGGCGAGCTCGCAGCCGACGCGGCGCTCATGCCTGTCCCGGAAGAAGTCGCGCTCAAAGACCCGCGGGATTTCACCCTGATCGGCACCCGGGCGAAGCGCCTCGATACGCCGGCGAAAGTCAACGGAACGGCGGTCTTCGGGATCGACGTTCGCCCGCCGGGGGTGAAGATCGCAACGCTTGCCCAGTCGCCGGTCTTCGGCGGCCGCGTCAAGAGCGTGGACGCCAGGGCGGCCATGGCGGTCAACGCCGTGCGCCAGGTCGTTACGCTCGACGACGCGGTCGCGGTCGTAGCCGACCATATGGGCGCGGCCAGGAAAGGGTTGGCGGCGCTCGTCATCGAATGGGACGAGGGGCCGCACGCCAGGCTCACCACCGACGATGTCGCGGCCGAACTCGAACAGGCGACGCTGAAACCGGGGCCGGTCGCGCAGAATATCGGCGACGTCGAGGCGGCCATGGCGGGCGCCGCGAGCAAGGTCGAGGCGATCTACCAGGCGCCGTTTCTCGCCCACGCCGCGATGGAGCCGATGAATTGCACCGTCCATGTCCGCAAGGATGGCTGCGAGGTCTGGGTCGGCAACCAGGTCATCGCGCGGGCTCAGGAGACCGCGGCGAAAACCGCCGGCCTGCCTTTGGACAAGGTCACGGTCCACAATCACCTGATCGGCGGCGGATTTGGCCGCCGGCTCGAGGTCGACGGCGTCACCCGCGCGGTTCAGATCGCCATGCAGGTTGAGGGGCCGGTGAAGGTGGTGTGGACCCGCGAGGAAGACATCCAGCACGACATGTACCGCCCCTACTGGTTCGACCGGTTCGCCGCCGGTCTCGACGCCAAGGGAATGCCGGTCGCCTGGAGCCATCGCTTCGCCGGCTCCTCGGTGATCGCGCGGTGGCTGCCGCCTGCATTCAACAAGGGCCTCGACCCCGACAGCACCGACGGGGCGATCGATCTCGCCTACGGGCTGCCCAACATGCGGGTCGAATATCTGCGGGTCGAACCCCCGGGGGTCCCGACCGCCTTCTGGCGCAGCGTCGGGCCGTCGCATAATGTCTTCGTGACCGAAAGCTTCATCGACGAACTGGCGGCGGCCGCCAAGCAGGACCCGGTCGCCTATCGCCGGGCGCTCCTCTTGAAGTCGCCGCGCGCCAAGGCGGTTCTCGATCTGGTCGCGGAAAAAGCCGGCTGGGGTCAGCCGCTGCCTGACAGGGTCGGTCGCGGGGTCTCCCTCCAGACCAGCTTCGGAACCTATATGGCGCAGGTCGCGGAAGTCGAAGTGGGCAAGGACGGGGCCGTGCGGGTGCGCCGGGTCGTCTGCGCGCTCGACGCCGGCGCGGTGGTCAATCCCGATACGATCGAGGCGCAGGTTCAGGGGGCCGTCATTTTCGGCGTCACCGCCGCGCTCTATGGCGAGATCACGATCGCCAAGGGCCGCGTCGAGCAGGCCAATTTCGACACCTACCAGATGCTCCGCATCAACGAAGCGCCGGCGATCGAGGTCCATATCGTGCCGAGCTCCGAGGCGCCGGGCGGCATGGGCGAGCCGGGGACGTCGGCGATCGTGCCCGCGGTCGCCAACGCGATCTTCGCCGCGACCGGCAAACGACTGAGAAAGATGCCGGTGGACGTGAGCGCATTGAAGCAGCAGACCTAAGAGGCTAACATGGCGCCGTTCGCGGACGTCCGTGCAAAGGGGCGGCGCGAGCGACGGCGGCTCCAGCCCTGCTGGCCCCCACAAACAAGAATGCCAAACACTGTCGGGTGACTCTGTCCGCGAACGAGGTTGATGGTCCGTATTATGAAGTCACCACACCCTCTTCCAGGGACTTAACGATGGGGAGAAATCCGCTTATTGATGGCTTCCGTGGCTTAAGCATCGTCCTTGTACTCGTAGGGCACTTGATGCAGTTCCGATTCCTGGATTATCTCCAGGCGCGCTCTGTCTCCATCTACACGTATCCCGCCGATTTCATCCCTCAATTCCCTTTTAATTTTGGTCATGTGCTCGGCGACGTCGGCGTCAATCTCTTCTTCATCATCAGCGGTTATCTGATAACGTCTCTTCTTCTGCATGAAGAAGAGACGCGCGGCTCGGTCAATGTGGGAGCGTTCTATACGCGGCGTATCTTCCGTATCCTGCCGGCGTTCTACGCTTATCTGCTCGCGATCGTCGCGCTGACGCTGATCGGCGTCATCCACGTTCCCTATGCCGATATTCTGCGCAGCGGCGCTTTCCTCACAGACCTGCACCGATTCTCGCGTCACTGGTTCGTGGCTCACACGTGGAGCCTGAGCGTCGAGGAACAGTTTTACATCCTCTGGCCCGCATTGCTGATTGTCTTCGCGAAGGCGCGCGGGTGGCTGGGACTGGCCTGCTTTGTCGGGCTCGTCGCTGTGTCCGCCTTTTCGCCCCTGGCGGGACGATTCGCCTATATCGCGATTGGCGCCCTGTACGCGATGTCGCCGCGGGTGAAGCGGGAGATCGATGCGATTGGCGCACGCCCCTGGGCGCCCTTTCTCGCCGTCGGGCTGTTCGCGATCGCCTTCCTGCCGCCGGAGCTCGCCGTTGCGGGCAGGATCCTCGACGCAGCGGGACCCCTGCTTCTCGCGGTCGTGTTCTTCGGCGCGCTCACCAAAGGCGGGCCGCTCTGCCGTATCGTCAATCTGGTCTGGCTGCAACGTCTGGGGCTGATTTCGTACAGCGTCTATCTCTGGCAGCAACTCTCGTTAGGGCCGGCGTTCGAGTATGGGGGCGGCCGGCTGCTCAGCTTCCCGCTTTTCTTCCTCATCCCGGCCCTCATCTCATATTTCGTGATCGAGAGGCCGTTCATTGACGTCGGCCGCCGGCTGTCAAAGAGGATGGACCGCGGCGCGCGATCGCGCCCGGCGCATGCCTCGACCTCGCCGGCAACCGATCAGCCCTCGATCGCAACGCCGTAGACGATCCAATCCGCACTTGGCTCGGACTTGGCCCAGCCTTGGCTCCGCCGAGCTTGACCTCGCCGCTTGGTCCGCTAACGTCGCGCCAGGACGAGCGGATCGCACGTGAGCCCGGTTTCCGGTTGTTTCCAGTGGGAAGCCGCCCGGGCATGTCCCAAAATCCATCCAGGGGGTGTCCGATGAAGCCTTCCGCCGCGGGACGGCGACTGGTCGAGTCGCCCGGGGGGCCGTTTCTGCCAGGCGACTGGCTGGCGCTCATCCTGATCTGCCTGCTGGCGGTCGTCATCCGCGCCAGCGTCATGACATTCCTGCCAAGCATCCTGCACCCTGACGAGCGGATGTGGCTCGATGCGGCGAACCGCCTCGTCAATCACCAGGGGCTCGTGACCTGGGACTTCCAGGTGGGCGAACGAAGCTGGCTGTGGCCAGGACTGATGGCCGGCTTCATGAAACTCGGGGAGCTCATCGGCGCGCCACCCAACGCCAGTCTGGGCGGCGTCTCCGCCCTCATCTGCATCATCTCGCTCGCGCCGGTGATCTGCGGCTTTCTCTGGGGCCGCAACGTCGCCGGCTTCGCCGGCGCGGTCACGACGGGTGTCCTGAACGCGGTCTGGTTCGAGCTCGTCTATTTCTATGCCCATCCCCTTTCCGAGAGCGCCGCCGGCGCGGCGCTTGTCGTCGGTTTTTATCTGCTCTATCCCGGCCGCAACGTCTGGTCCGACCGGCAGATGTTCATTGGCGCGGCGATGCTGGGCCTTGCGGCGGTCTTGCGTCCCCAGCTCGTCCCCGCGATCGCCCTCATCGTCGTCGCCGTGGGCGGGATTCGGCTGCGCGCGCACTACCCGGCGCTCATCGGCGGACTTGCGCTTCCGATCGTTCTGAGCGGGCTGCTCGACTGGGTCACTTGGGGATGGCCATTTCACGCGACGATTATGTATGCCTATTACCAGTCCAAAGTCTCCTCCGCCGCCGGCATTAACCCGTTCTATTCGTATTTCGGCTGGGAAGGGGTCGCCTGGGGCTTCTTCGGTGTGGTGATCGTGCTTTGCGCGCTCTATGGCGCGTTGAGGTTGCCGCTGCTGCTCTGGGTGGCGGCCGTCCTCTTCGTGGTCCACTCCGCCTTCGCCCACAAGGAATACCGGTATATTTCGCCGGCCCTGCCGCTGATCATGACGCTGGCCGGCGTCGGCTCGACGATGGCGGCCGACTGGCTGGCGAACCGGCTGAGCCGGCCCTGGGCCCGGCGCGCCCTCCTCGTCGCCTTGCCGCTCGGCTGGACCGTCGCCTCCCTCGCTCTGGCCGCCTCGCCCAACCGCATATGGTTCTGGGTCCGGTCTCGCGGGTCGATCCTGGCGATGCGCGCGGTCGACGCGGACAAGAACGCCTGCGGCGTCGCGATTTACCCCGGCGACATGTGGTGGCGCGCGTCGGGCTATGCCGATCTGCGCCCCGGCATCCCGCTCTTCACCGCCGGAGACACCGCCAATCCGATCGCGCCCGGCGCCTATAATTACGTGGTCACCCTGCAACCGCGCAGCAGGGAGCGCGGCGGACAGCCGGCCAATCTGCCAGCCGATTTTGCGAATCTCGGTTTTCATGAGGTCCAGTGCTGGGCTGATCCTTATGACCGGGCGATGACCAAGGAGCGCATTTGCCTCTGGAAGCGCCCCGGCGGGTGCGATTCCGCATCGGGCAAGCCGCTGACTCCGGACGTCGGACAGGCTTTCGAGGAGTTGACCCGCTAGCGCGCCCCGTGACCGGTCTTTCCGCTGCGACCGCTACCAGCGGCGAAATCGGGGAGTCCAGTTTTGCGGGAGGGACAAGGCCGGATAGGGACCTCTATCCGGCGTTTAGCATTACGACAGGGATAGACATGAAGTGGATGATTCTTAAGGCCTTGCGGCAGCAAGCCGGCATCGAAGTCGTTCGGGCGAGGAAAAACCCGAATCTCATGGATTTTATCGAGAACAGGAGGGTCAATCTGGTCCTGGACGTCGGCGCGAATGTTGGTCAGTTCGCCCGGTCGCTGCGCAACCGCGGCTATGCGGGGCGGATCCTGTCATTTGAGCCGGTGAAGGAGGCTTTCACCGCGCTCGAAAACGCGGCGCGCGGAGACGATCTCTGGACGACACTGAATTTAGGTCTGGGCGCGTCGAGCGGGGTCATGGCGATCCATGTCTCGAAGAACTCCCAGTTCAGCTCATTCAATGATTTGACGGCGACGGCGACAAGCTTTGACCCTGAGGCGGAGTTCAAGGCGTCGGAAAGCGTCGTCGTCAAGACCTTGGACGAAGCTGCGCCGCCAGCCGACCCGAACACGCGGATTCTTCTCAAGATCGACACCCAGGGTTATGAGCGGCCGGTGCTCGAGGGTGCGACAGAGACCCTCAAACGGGTGAGCGGCGTTCTTCTGGAGCTGCCCATCATCAACATTTACAAGGACAACTGGCGATTCCACGAAGCCATGGCCTATATGCACGCGAAAGACTTCGTCCTGGCTCAGGCCCACCCGGTGAACGTGCATAGCCGGGCGAAGGATTCTGCCACCGAATTCGACTGCCTTTTCAGACCCATAGACCCGACTATTGACTGACCTCTTAAGCGCCGAGGGATCGCGCGTCGCTCAAGCCCGGCGCCTCGAAGTGTGATCCGGATCACAGTATTTTGCGGCCTGTCATGCTCTTATCCATCCCAGAAAAGAACCGCCGGATTCGCAACGGCGGCGGGTTTGGAGATGCGGCAATGTTGCAAACGCTAGAGAATCCCGGCTTCTACGACGCAAGCGTGATCGATGATCGCAACGCGCGGCCTTTGATGATCGCGTTCGCCACCATCGTGATGGTGTGGATAGCGGCGTTTGGACTGGTCTTCGTGTCGGCGCAGATCCGCGCGCAATCCCACGATATCGCCGGATCCGCGTCCCTCGTGCAGACGATCGTCCGGTAGACCCAAAGGCCGCGATGGCTGGCGCGGGGTCTCTCTTTGCGGCCGGCGCGCCGAGTGGTCGCCTTTCGGCGCCCTGCCGCTGGCGCAAATGATGATCAACCCCGTCGCTGGCTCCTGGACGCGATCTCAGCGCGGCCGGCGATATATTTAATTTATTAAATTTATAATTCTATCTAACACATTGATATTAATATATTATATTGGCTTGCCACCCGCGAATCGGCTCGCCGGCGGATTCTTTTCCGAGTTGCAGAAAATCGAGCCTAAGGCCTTGAAATCGCTTCGTCGCGCGCAGAATCTTACACGGATCCGGCACGGGCAATAGACGCCGCCTGCGGAGGCGATCCGCCCCTTGCACACCGGCCTGCTTTCGCGTATGAGCCCCCGTTCGTGAACCGCCCGGCGTCAAGGGCTGCCGTGGCGGTTTTTCTGCTTGTTCCAAGCACCGGGGCTTCCGTCCCGCCAAGTCCAAGAAGGCGTAAAGCCTTGAAGGAGAGCCAAATGCCCAAGTTGAAGACCAAATCGGGCGCCAAAAAGCGCTTCAAACTCACCGGGACCGGCAAGGTCGTCTACGCCCAGCGCGGCAAGCAGCACGGCATGATCAAGCGCACCGCCAAGCAGATCCGCGATCTGCGCGGCACGGCGGTTATGTTCAAGACCGACGGCGACAAGATCAAGAAATTCTTCCTGCCGAACGGCTGAACCTTTTCCCGGAGAGAATGAACCATGTCGCGCGTCAAGAGGGGCGTAACCGCCCACGCCAAGCACAAGAAGGTGCTGAAAGCCGCCAAGGGCTTCTTTGGCCGGCGCAAGAACACCATCCGCGCCGCCAAGGCCGCGGTCGACAAGTCGATGCAATATGCCTATCGCGACCGCAAGAACCGCAAGCGCGAGTTTCGCGCTCTGTGGATCCAGCGGATCAACGCCGCGACGCGGGAGCATGGGCTGACCTATAGCCGGTTTATCTCCGGCCTCGCCGCGGCGGGGATCGAAGTCGACCGCAAGGTCTTGTCCGACCTCGCCATTACCGAGCCGGCGGCGTTCGCCGCGATCGTCGAACAGGCCAAGGGCGCGCTGCCGAAGGCCGCCTGAGGCGGACCCCTTCCCGGCTGCTCGGGACGGAAAACGGCTTCGCGGGCGCAATCTCTCTCCCCGTGGCGTGAGGGAGCGATAACCCGCACGCCGGGAGTCAAAGATGTCGGACCTTTCCGCCCTTGAACGGGAGACGCTCGCCGCGATTGAGAGCGCCGGCGACGAGAGCGCGCTCGAAGTGGCGCGGGTCGCCGCGCTCGGCAAGAAGGGAGCAATCTCCGCCCTGCTCGCCACCCTCGGCAAGCTCGCGCCGGACGAGCGCAGGACCCGAGGAGCCGCCATCAATGCGCTCAAGGATCAGGTCACGGAGGCGCTCGCGGCGCGGCGCGCCGTGCTCAAGCGCGCGAGCCTCGAGGCGCAGCTCGAGCGCGAGGCGCTCGACGTCACCCTGCCTGTCCCCCTGGCCGGCGTCGAGACCGGTCGCATCCATCCGATCAGCCAGGTGATGGACGAAATCACCGCCATTTTCGCCGAGATGGGCTTCGCCGTCGCCGAAGGGCCGGACATCGAAAGCGACGATCTGAATTTCACCAAGCTCAATTTCCCGCCCGGCCACCCCGCGCGCGAGATGCACGATACGTTCTTTCTCGAAGCCGACGCCAATGGCGAGCGCAGGCTCCTGCGCACCCATACCAGTCCTGTGCAGGTCCGCACGATGCTGAGCCAGAAGCCGCCGATCCGCGTCATTTGCCCTGGCCGCACATACCGGCGCGACGCGGACCAGACGCATACGCCGATGTTCCACCAGATCGAGGGTTTGGTGCTCGATCAGAGCGCGACGCTGGCCAATCTCAAGTGGGTGCTCGAGGAATTCTGCAAGGCGTTCTTCGAAGTCAAGCATGTCGGCATGCGCTTCCGCCCTAGCTTTTTCCCGTTCACCTCGCCTTCGCTCGAGGTCGACATCCAGTGCCGGCGCTCAGGGGGAGAGATCCGCTTCGGCGAGGGCGAGGACTGGCTCGAAATCCTCGGCTGCGGCATGGTCCATCCCAACGTGCTGACGAACTGCGGCCTCGACCCCGAGGTCTATCAGGGCTTCGCCTGGGGAATCGGCCTCGACCGGCTCGCGATGCTCAAGTACGGCCTGCCGGACCTGCGCGATTTCTTCGACGCGGATCTCCGCTGGATCAACCACTACGGCTTCAAGCCGCTCGAGGTCCCGACGCTCGCGGGGGGACTGAGCGGATGACGCCGTGCCGGCCCCTCGCCGCTGAATTGCGATGAAATTCACCCTCTCCTGGCTGAAAGACCACCTCGACACAACGGCCTCGCTGGCCGAGATCGTCGATACGCTGACCCGCGTCGGCCTCGAAGTGGAATCGGTCGAGGACCCGGCCCGCAAATATGATGGCTTCGTGGTCGCTTCGGTCATCGAGGCGAAGCCCCATCCCAACGCCGACCGGCTCAAGGTCTGCGTCGTCGATGCGGGCCAGGCCCCGGTGCAGGTCGTCTGCGGCGCGCCGAACGCGCGCACCGGCCTGAGAAGCGTGTTCTCGCCCGTCGGGACCTATATCCCCGGCAAGAAGCTGACGCTCGCCAAGGGAATCATCCGCGGCGTCGAATCGAACGGCATGCTGTGCTCGGCCGCCGAGCTCGAGCTCAGCGAGGACCACGACGGCATTATCGAATTGCCCGACGACGCGCCAATCGGCGTTCCCTACGCTCAATATGCGGGGCTCGACGACCCTGTCATCGACGTCGCGGTGACGCCCAATCGTCCCGACGCCGCCGGGGTCGCGGGAATCGCGCGCGATCTCGCCGCGGCTGGACTTGGAAAGCTCAAGACGCCGCAGCTCAAACCTTATGAAGGCGCGTTCGACTGCCCGACGCAGGTGCGCCTCGATTTCGCCCCCGACGACGCGCATCTCTGCCCGGCCTTCGCGCTTCGCCTTGTCCGCGGCGTGACCAACGGTCCCTCGCCCGAGTGGATGCAGAAGCGGCTGCGGGCGATCGGCCTTCGGCCCATCAGCGCGCTCGTCGACATCACCAACTACATCACGTTCGACCGCGGCCGCCCGCTGCATGTGTTCGATTTCGCCAAGGTCGCGGGGGACCTCGCCGTGCGGCGCGCCCGCGCGGGCGAAGCCGTGCTCGCGCTCGACGGCAAGACTTATGCGCTCGACGACAGCGTGGTGGTCATCGCCGACCAGAACGGCGTCGAGTCGATCGCCGGAATCATGGGCGGCGAGCATTCCGGCTGCGACGAGACGACCCGCGATGTTCTCATCGAGAGCGCGCTCTGGGATCCGACCAACATCGCACACACCGGCCGCAAGCTCGGGATCATGACCGATGCACGCTATCGTTTCGAGCGCGGCGTCGATCCCGACTTCTGCGTGCCCGGCTGCGATCTCGCGACCGAATACGTGCTCTCGATCTGCGGCGGCGAGTTTTCGCGCATGATCGTGGCGGGGAACCCGTCAGCGCCGCGGCGCTCGATTCCCTTTCCGTATGGCGAAGCAAAGCGGCTCCTCGGGGTCGATATCCCGCGCGACGAGGGCGAGGCGATCCTCCGGCGGCTGGGCTTCGGGGTCGAGGAGGGCCATGTTCTCGTCCCCTCCTGGCGCCCCGACGTCCAGGTGAAGGCCGACGTGGTCGAGCAGATCCTGCGCATCGCCGGCGTCGACCGGGCGCCGCCTGCGCCCCTGCCCCGGCTCGACGGGGGCGTGCCGAGGCCGGTGCTGACGCTCATGCAGAAGCGCACGCGGCTGGCCAAGCGCACGCTGGCTGCCCTCTCTCTGCGCGAGGCGGTGACCTGGTCCTTCGTCTCCAGAGTGGCGTCGGAAGCCTTCGGCGGCGGCTCGCCTTCGCTTGCGCTCGCCAACCCCATCGCTGCCGACCTCTCCGACATGCGCCCGAGCCTGATCCCGGGCCTCGTCGCGGCGGCAGAACGCAACACGCGCCGGGGCCTGAGCGACGTCGCCTTGTTCGAGGTCGGGCAGATTTTCCTGGGCTCGGGCGAAAACGACCAGCGCATCGCCGCCGCTTCTGTGCGGCGCGGCCGGGCGAAGCTCGACTCGGAAGGCCGGCAATGGAGCGGCGGCGGCGCCGTCGATGTGTTCGACGCCAGGCGCGACGCGATGACGCTTCTCTCGGCGCTCGAGGTGAACACGAATGCGGTGCAGGTCATCCCCGGGGGCCCCTCGTTCCTGCATCCGGGCCGCTCGGCCACGCTCCAGTTCGGGCCGAAGACCGTCCTCGGCTGGTTCGGACAATTGCACCCCGGCGTGTGCGAGGCGCTCGACGCCGAAGGGCCGATCGTCGCCTTCGAGATCATTCTCGACGCCATCCCGGCGCCGAAGGCAAGGCCGAGCAAGACCAGGCCAAAGCTCAACCGCTCTGACTTCATGCCCGTCGAGCGCGACCTTGCGTTCGTTGTCGGCGAGACGGTCGGCGCCGCCGACATTGTCAAAGCGGCGGAGAGCGCCGACCGCGGGCTCGTCGCCAGGGTTGGCGTGTTCGATGTCTATCGCGGGCAAGGGCTGCCTGAGGGCGCGAAGTCAATCGCCATCCATCTGACCCTGCAGCCGCGCGAACGCACGCTGACCGAGGCGGAGATCGACGCGGCGGTGTCCAAGGTCGTGGCCGAGGTGTCGCGAAAGACCGGCGCGGCGCTCAGGAGCTGAAGCCATGGCGGCCCGCGCTGCAATTCCCCTTTCGCTTGCCGCTCTCGCCCTTTCGCTTGCCGCTCTCGCCTGGACCGCGAGCGCGCGAGCCGCAGACGATCCCGCGTGCGCGCAATATCGCGAGCCGATGGCGTATAACTTGTGCCTCGCCCGCCACGGGCCGAAGGCCAAGGGCGTCGGTCAGCTTCACGGCGGCCCGCAACCCGGCCGTGCTTCGCCGAATCAGGTTCGGCGCGGACACAGCCGCGCAGCGCCGAGCCCGCGGTTCCGCGCAGCGCCGAGCGCGCGCTTGCCCGCAACGCAAAGCACGCGGTTCTACGACACGCAGGGCTCCCAGCGCATCCATGGTCGAGTGCATATGGAGTTTCACGTCCATTAGGCGAGGGTGAAGATCGCGAGCGCGACGCCCGAGCCAGCGGAAATAGCGCAGGCGCCGCGCTCTTCGCCCCCGCGCAGTGGGAGATCTACGCGGGAGCCGCGCTTTGCACCCAGCCCCGGGGCGCGGCCGCGCGAGATTGTGACCCAAGTGAAAGATCGCCGTCCGTCGATGGGGCCTTCTTTTTCGCTCCGGGCGGTGGGAGAGGCCGCCAGAACAAGCTTACATTATACGATCGTGCGGTCTCGGCTGTGATCCCTGTCACACATCAAACTTATACACCCGCGACACACCGAATGGCGGCCGATATTTGTGGCGGGCCCCTCCACATTTATGTCGGCCCAATGCGGGGACCTCGCAAAGCCGCTTGACGTGACGGTCGGCGTCCGCCACCGTCGCAAGCAATCATCGGCGACGCGATGACGGTCACAGATTCGCTTTCGGCACACCTCCGTCACAAAGCGCTCGACCCGGAGCCCTCTTGGGTTCTTGACCCTCGTTGCACTTGGCTTAAACCAGCAGCGGGCGGCCGGGTTGTTGGCGGGACGAACAACGACGGCAATGTCCGTTTTGTCGGGCCGGCGGTTCACGGGACGCGGCGGGAGCTTATGTCAGGCGATATCGAAGCGGGTTCTCTCTTCGGCGCGATGAGCGCGCCAGAGGGCGCCCCTCGCTGGGACGCCGTCTTCGCGGCGAGGGACGCGACTCCGGCGGCGTTCGCCCATCGGTCGCACGGCGAAGCGGCACCGGCGAGGCTGGCCGCGCGCAACCGCGCCCCCCGTGTTGGCCCGACGCGGTCGCGACCGCCTCGCTGCCGCTCTTACCCGGGCGTCGACGCCCGCCTCGCCAGCGGGGCTTATCGATGAGCGCGATGGTCGCGAACTCGCTTTCCACGCACCCCTGTTTCAGGACGCTCGCTCCCGAAGCGTGCCGGGTTCTGGATCGCCATTGCACCTGGCTCAAGACGGCGGTCGGTCAGTGGCTGATCGGTCAGACGGCGAACGACCGCGACGTCTTTTTTGTCGTCTCCGGCCGCCTGAGGGCCGTGCTTCACGGGGTGCGGCAGGACCTTATCTTTTCCGACATGGAGGCGGGCTCGTTCTTTGGCGAACTGGCCGCCCTGGACGGCGCGCCGCGCTCGCTGAGCGTCTTCGCGGTCAACGATTCGCTGGTGGCGAAAATGCCGAGCGCGGTCTTCGTCGAGACGATGTATACGCATCGTCCACTCGGCGAAGCGGTCGTGGCCACCCTGGTCGCGCGCAATCGCGCGATGACCCGGCGGGTCGGCGAGCTTGGCGCGCTCGACGTCCGCAGCCGCGTCCACGCCGAACTCCTCCGCCTCGCCCATCCGGACCGCGACGATCCGAAACGCGCCATCATCCTCGCGCCGCCGAACCAGTCGGAGCTCGCCTCGCGCATCAACACGCGGCGGGAGACCGTGTCGCGCGAAATCAACGCCATGGAGCGCGAAGGCCTGATCGAGCGGCGCCGCGGCGCGATCGTCATCAAGGACGCGCTGCGCCTCAGCGCCCGACTCGAGGCGACAGCCGCCGGCGGATAGCGGCCGCGCACCGCCCGGTAAACGGCAGGTGAAGGGACATCAGGATGGCGAGAGCAATCCTCGCGGCGCTGCTCGCTTCCGTCTCAATCTCGGCTGCGCCCGGGACGCGGCCCGGTCGGGAGGGCGAGCGAAGCTATCGGCGCGCCCCGTCGGCGAGGCTCCGCCACCAGTGCGCGTTGCGGTCCCAGTTCCAGCCAGCGGCCGGCGATGGGGACGGCAGGATCCAGAGGCGGGTTTGGCCGATGCTTTCTCCTTGTTCGCCAAAGGTGGCGGCGCGGCCGAGATAGCTGCGTCCGGCGTTGAGGCTCGTGAACGCGAGCCATTCTGGCTGCGCGGCTGCGATCTTCGCTCCAAGGGATGCGCAGGCCGCTCGGCCGAGCGAGTCGGGCGGCAGTTCGCGGTCCATGCCGCTCACATGCTTGGCGAGGTCGGTCAGCCCCAGGCCCCATTGCGGCAGTTCGGGATAGTCCTCCGGCTCGAGCTTCCGGGGCGTCAGCCCGACGGCATGGAGCGTCGGCCAGAACCGGTTCTGCGGATGGGCGTAATAGGCGCCGCGCCTGGCCGAGACGGTTCCCGCCGCCGTGCCGCAGAAGACGATGCGAAGGCCCGGCTCGAGCACGTCCGGCAGGACAGGCGCGGGCGCGTCGATCGCGGCGCGCGCCTTCCCCGCGCTATCGGGGCGTGTAGCGGTAGACATTGCTGTCGCGCTTCTCAAACCCCAGCTTCTGATAGAGGCGATTGGCCGCCTCGCGCGAGGGACGGGAGGTGAGATCGACCGTCCTGACCCCCGCCGCTTCGGCGCAGGCCAGCGCCGCCCGGGTCAGGGCCTGCGCGACGCCCTGCCCCCGCCACCGCACGTCGACCATGACGTCCTCGATCAGCGCCCGTTTGCCGGTGGGAATGGGAAAGACGACCAGCGTCAGCATGCCAATCATTTGGCCGGACTGGCGGGCGGCGAAAAGAATCGTCGCGGGCGATTCGACGATCGCCTCCAGCGCTTCCATCGCCGGACTTTTCGCCGACGACGACAATTGTCCGACCAGGGCCGCGATCTCCGCGGCGACCGAGGGGTTCATGGCGGCGATGGTCTCGATCTCGAATGCGGACATGAGATCTCAGATCGTCTGGTTATAGGCGCCGACTTCCGGATTCTCGCGCAAGGTCCGGTCGACCGCCTCGAACATCGCCCGCATCCGCGCCTCCGAGACCGGGCTCTCGACCACGACCACGAGCTCGGGCTTGTTCGACGAGGCGCGGACCAGTCCCCACGTGCCGTCCTCGGCCGTGACCCTCACACCATTGACCGTGACGAGGTCGCGAATGGCCATGCCGGCGAGCGGCTCGCCCTTATCGCGCATCGCCTGGAAGCGACGAACGACACGGTCGGCGACTTCGTATTTGACCTCGTCGGCGCAATGGGGCGACATCGTCGGCGAGCCCCATGTCTTGGGCAGCGCGCGATAGAGATCGGCCATCGATTTTTCCGGATTGCGGTCCAGCATGTCGAGGATGGCGATCGCGGTGACGAAGCCGTCGTCGTAGCCGCGCCCGACCGGCGCGTTGAAGAAGAAATGCCCCGACTTCTCGAAGCCGGCGAGCGCGTTCAGGTCTCTCACCCGCCGCTTGATATGCGAATGGCCGGTCTTCCAGAAGTCGACATTGACGCCATTGGCGCGAAGCCCGGGATCGGTCGCGAACAGTCCCGTGGACTTGACGTCGACGACGAAGGTCGCGCCTTTATGGAGAGTCGAGAGATCGCGGGCGAGCATGACCCCGATCTTGTCGGCGAAAATCTCCTCGCCCTCGTTGTCCACGACACCGCATCGGTCGCCGTCGCCGTCGAAGCCGAGCGCGATGTCGGCGCCGCTCTCCTTCACCGCCGCCGCCATCGCATGCAGCATCCGCATGTCCTCGGGGTTCGGATTGTAGCGCGGGAAGGTGAAGTCGAGCTCGCAGTCGAGGGGGACGACCTCGACGCCGAGCGCGCTGAGGAGCCTCGGCGCGAAGGCGCCCGCAGTGCCGTTGCCGCAGGCCGCGACGACCTTGAGGGCTCGCTTGAGCTTCGGCCGGGTGGTCAGATCGGCGATATAGCGGGCGGGGAAGTCGGGCACGAACTCATACCCCCCGCCGGCCTCCGGACCGTAGTCGCCGGAGAGGACGATGTCGCGCAGGCGCCCCATCTCCTCGGGCCCGAAGGTCACCGGCCTCGCCGCGCCCATCTTGACGCCGGTCCAGCCGTTGTCGTTGTGAGAGGCGGTCACCATCGCCACCGCCGGCGTATTCAGCGCGAACTGGGCGAAATAGGCCATTGGCGTGATCGCGAGCCCGATGTCGCGCACCTGCGCGCCGCCCGCCATCAGGCCAGCGGTCAGCGCCAGCTTGATCGAAGCCGAATAGGAGCGGAAGTCGTGGCCGACGACGATTTCGCGCCCAACGCCAAGCTCTTTCAGGAGGCGCGCAAGACCCAGCCCGAGCGCCTGCGCGCCCATCAGGTTGATCTCCTTCTCGATCAGCCAGCGCGCGTCGTATTCGCGAAAACCGGTCGGCTTGACCAGCGGGCGCGATTCATAGGCGTAGGTGTTGGGAGAAAGCTTGGGCTCAGGTTTGGGAAACAAGGCAGGCCTCAGCCATCGGGATTCGCCTACGCGGCGGCTGAGCCGCAGGCCTGGAGCCGGGCTTAGAGGAGCCGACTGATCGAATCAACTCGTGCGCGCGGGGACGCCGCATCGATTTCGCGTGCTTGACCCTGTTGCGCGGCCTGTTAAGTTCAAGTGTAGCCATGGTGAAAGCCAAAAACAGCGCTTTATCGTGCCTACGAAGGGTGAATAACATGTGAGTTTTTCGTTCCAAGGGCGCGCAAAGAGAGCGTTGTCGCGCCCGCGGAATCGACGCGGGCCCCTCGGAATCGAAAGGCTTGCATGCCGACGCTTCTTTTGCGATCTGTGCCGGAGCGTCCTCGCCAGCGGATTTACCCCAACGGCCGCTCGCGTCGGCTGAGCGTCTTACAATACGTGTAGGGGCGAAACGAACTGGATGGTCAGGGGCGCGAACGCGGGGTTCGGCGCGCTTTTGCTGATGGAGTCCCGATCGTGCTCTTATCCGACCTAGGTTCGACCGGAATCCTCGCCGTCGTGCGCCGCGAGCTGCGGCCATTGTTCTCGGAATTGCGCCGCCTTTACTTCAATAATGTGTGGGGCATGGATATCGCGCCCGGTTGCCGAATCTCATTTTCGGCCAAACTGGACAAGAATTATCCGCGCGGCATCCATATCGGCGAAAGCACGGCGATCAATTTCGGCGCTTGCGTTCTCGCTCACGATACGGTGCGCGGGATGCACGTGGACACCTGGATTGGCAAGGAATGCAACATCGGCGCGCAAAGCATGATCTTGCCCGGGATCAAAATCGGCGACAATTGCGTGGTCGCGGCGGCGAGCGTGGTGATGAAGGACGTGCCGTCGAATTGCCTGGTCGCCGGAAACCCTGCGCGCATCATGGAGAAGGGCATTCAAACGGGCCGGCTTGGCGTCATCAATCGCACCGTCCGTCCCGACTTCGGAGCAGCGCCGTCCGTGGCGACCGAAAAAGCGGCTTCTTGAATCTGATCGCCAGCTCGAGCTAGTTCGCAAAACCTATGACCGTAATCGATCTCAGCGGCCGCGTGGCCATCGTGACCGGCGCGTCTCGCGGCATCGGAAGGGCCGCCGCCGAGAGCCTGCTCAAAGCGGGCTCGAGCGTGGTGCTCAACGCGCGCGCCTCGAACGAGGCGTCGGCGAGCTTCACGGAACTGGAGCAGGCCTATCCCGGGCGGGTGAGCGCGGTTTACGGCTCGGTTGCGGACAGCGCCACCGCGACCGCGCTCGTCCAGAGCGCGATGAAGCACAAGCGCCTCGACATCCTGGTGAACAACGCCGGCATCCTTCGCGACAAGCTGATCGGCATGATCTCGGACGCCGAGATCGAGGAATTGTTCGACGTCAATGTCATCGGCTTGATAAAAATCACGCAGCTCGCCGCCCGCCTGATGTCGAGGCGCAAGAACGGATCGATCATCAACGTCTCGTCGATCGTCGGCAGAAGGGGAAACAGCGGCCAGACCGTCTATTCCGCGACGAAGTCCGCCGTCATTGGCGTGACTTTTTCCGCCGCCAAGGAACTCGCGCCGATGAATATCCGGGTCAACGCCGTGGCGCCGGGCCTCATTCAAACGTCGATGATCGACGCCATCCCCGAGGAGAGGCGCAAAAGCCTGCAATCACAAATCGCGATGGGTCGCGTCGGCAGCGCGCAGGATGTGGCCGACACGATCCTGTTTCTCGCTTCCGACCTTTCGTCGTACGTGACGGGGCAGGTCATCGGGGTTGACGGCGGGCTCGTCATTTGAGGGGCGCTGAAACAGCGCCGATGGATCGATCGCGGGCGTCGACCCAATGAGCGGCCTGGACCCCACTTGCGGGGGACTTCTTCCGCTGATCGCGCCGCTCGAGACCTCGCCGGCGATCCATGATGACCGGAGCCAGACCTGGCTCACCCGCGCGGAGATCCGCGCCGCCAGCCTTGATCTTGCCGGCAAGATCGCCTCCGGGCGAAAACAGCTCGTCTTCCTGTTCTGCGGCCTCAATTCCGAAACATTGATCGGTCTCCTCGCCGCGGCCGCGGCCGGTCACGCGACCGCGCTGATCGATCCGGCGGCTCCTGAAGAGGTTCTTAGGAATCTTATCGAAGCCTACCAGCCGGAGCTCGTCCTCGGGTCGCGCGATTTTGGCGAAAAACTGCGCGCTGTCGCGGGCGCCGCAGGAGCCTCGGATTCGGTGGAGTCGCGCGCGGGCGTCATCGAATGGATCGCAACGAAGGCGGAGCGTCCATCGGTTGAGATATATCCATCCCTGGAGCTGCTTCTCTCCACCTCGGGAACGACAGGCAGCCGGAAATATGTGCGCCTTTCGCGCGACGCAGTTGTCGCCAACGCGCGCCAGATCGCCGAGGCGCTGGCCATCGACGAACGAAGCGTCGGCGTAGCCCATCTGCCGCTGCACTATTCCTACGGGCTTTCCGTCGTGACCTCGCATCTCGCGGCGGGCGGGCGGATCTGCCTCGTCAACGATTCGATCACCTCGCCGAACTTCTGGTCGAAGATCGGAAACGCTGGCGGATCGCATTTCCCCGGCGTTCCCTTCCACTATGCCGCGCTGGCGCGCCTGGGGACGGGGCTTGCGCCGAATTCGATCAAAGTTTTCACGCAAGCTGGCGGCGCGCTCGATCTGCGCGTTCAGAAGAAGATCCATGAATGGGCGACAGCGCGCGGCGGCCAGTTCTTCGTCATGTACGGACAGACCGAGGCCTCGCCGCGCATGACCACGTTGCAGCATGCCGACTTTGCCGAAAAATCCGGGTCGGTCGGGGTGGCGCTCGCCGGCGGGCGGCTGTCGATCGTGGACGACAAGGGCGCGGCCCTGCCCGCCGACGCCATTGGGACGGTGGTGTACGAAGGCCCCAACGTCATGCTGGGCTACGCCATGGAGAGGTCCGATCTCGGCAAAGGCGACGAGATGCAGGGGCGCCTCGAAACCGGCGATCTTGGACGGCTGGACGCGGACGGCTTCCTCTACCTGACCGGCCGCGCCAGGCGCTTCGCCAAGATCGCCGGATACCGCCTCGGCCTGGACGAAATCGAACAGGAGCTTAACCCCGTCTGCCCGGTCGCCTGTCTTGATCTTGGGGAGAAGATCGTCGTCGCGCACGAGCAGGAATCTGAAACCGCGCTCAAGTCTCGCATCCGCGAGCTCGCCGACACATATAAGGTGCCGTCGTCGAGCTTCGCGCTGCGCAAGATCGTCCAGATCCCGCGCGCCGCGAGCGGCAAGATCGACTATGCCCGACTGAAGGACCTGGTGAGTGTTTGAGCGTCTCCTGGAGCAGCAGCCTTATTCGCTCAAGCAATACGAGAAGGAGCCGCTTCTGCTCGAAGGGCTCAACGAACTCACGCGCCATCACTACGAGAGGAGCCCGGAATACGCCCGAATCCTCGACGCGGCCTGGGGGGGCCTCGAGACCTACCGCGCGATCGCCGAGGTTCCCTATCTGCCGGTCAGCCTGTTCAAGGAGATGGAGCTGAAGAGCACCACGTTGCCTGCGATGGTCATGCGCTCGAGCGGCACCACCGGACAGCGGACGAGCCGCATCGTCATCGACAACGAGACCGCGCGGCGCCAGTCGGAGGCGCTGGTCGCGTCGTTCCGCCCCATCCTTGGAAGCCGCCGCCTGCCGTTCCTGGCGATCGACACCAAGGACGTCATCAAGCCGACTGACCTCACCGCGCGGGGCGGGGGCGTGTTGGGCATGATGAAGTTCGGCGCCAAGACAGCCTTCGCCCTCAATTCGCAACTGGACCTGGACGAGGCGCTCGTCGAGACTTTCGTCCGAGCGAACGGCCATGAGCCATTCCTCATCTTCGGCTTCACTTTTCTCGTTTGGGACAAGCTCTACCGGAGCTTCGCCGACGGCGAGCTCGACCTCTCGAACGCAATCCTCATTCATTCAGGGGGATGGAAAAAGCTCGAGGCGCAGAAGGTCTCCAACGCCGAGTTCCGCTCCGCGCTCAAGCGCCGCTTCAATCTGACCAACATCTACAATTTCTATGGCTTCGTCGAGCAGATCGGCTCGGTCTTCATCGAAGGCCCGGACGGCTTGCTCTATCCGCCCAACTTCACCGACATCATCGTGCGGCGGCCCCACAGCTGGGAGCCGGCTGAGGTCGGGGAAGAGGGCGTCATCCAGGTTGTTTCGCTCCTGCCCCGATCCTATCCCGGCCATAGCGTCTTGACCGAGGATATGGGTGTCGTCGAGACCATCGATGCGGGAGCGGGCGGCCGTTTCGGCAAGGCGATCCGGGTTGTCGGCCGCGCGCCGAAGACCGAGCTCAGGGGCTGCAGCGACGTGATCGCGGCGTGACTCGGCCTCGTCATTGCGAGCGAAAGCGAAGCAATCCAGTGATCGTAAGGCGCCCTTCGTTCTCTGGATTGCTTCGTCGCTGCGCGCCTCGCAATGACGGTTTCGCGGTGAACGCGGCAGACTCTAGCGTGAGGACATGATCATTACCGACGTGCTTGGCTACAGCGCCGCCGCGCGTGACGCCGCGGTCGACGAGAGCGCGCTCCTGGCGCAGCTTGATGGGGCTCGCCGTCATCTGGCGGCGCCATTCGCCCCCGAGCGGATCGATCTGGTCGCAAGCGTGGCTGAGGCCCTTCTCGGCGCCCAGCGATTGGCCGCCTCAGGACCGGCCGCTCATTTCGCCTTCTGGACGCGCCGCGCTGCGCTGATGAAACTCGCCGCCAGTTTCAAGGCGCGCGTGCCGCAGAACGCGCTGGCGCGGCCGCGGGGCCTCGTCTTTCATCTGCCGCCGCAGAATGTCGAGACGGTTTTTCTCTACTCGTGGGCGCTCGCCTATCTTTCCGGCAACGCCAATATCGTGCGCCTGCCGCAGGCGATCAGCGCGCAGATGAGGGCGATCGTCGACCTCTTTCTCGAAAAGCTCGAGGCTGCGGGCGAGCGATCGCAGTTTTTCGTTCACTACCCCTCGCAAGGCGATCTGGGCGCGAAAATCTCCGCGCTGAGCGACGCGCGCGTTGTGTGGGGCGGCGACGCCAAAGTGGCGCTGTTCGCCCCCCTGCCCTTGCGCAACGGCGGAAAGTCGATCTGGTTCGGCGACCGGTTTTCGTTCTCGACGATCAACGGCGCAGCGCTCGACAACCTCGAGGAGGTTGCTCTTCGGGCGCTCGCCAAAAAACTCCACAACGACGTGTTCGTCTTCGACCAGATGGCCTGCTCGTCGCCCCATGCGCTCTATGTCGTCGGCGAAGCCGCGGCGCATTCGGCCGCCGTCCGGCGCCTTCTCGACGCCTCCGCCCTCGAATGGACGATGGACGATCCGAAGGCCCGTGTCGGACACGCGATCGGTAAGATGACGGCTGCGTTCTTTGCGGCTGGAACCGGACGCGCCTCGTCGGTCAACTGGCGCAACACGAACCTGACCAGCGTCGTCGCGAGCGCCGCCGAACGACAGGACATCCGGGTCGGCGGAGGCTTCCTCAGCGTCGTGTTCATACCGGCGCTCGCCGAGGTCTCGAGCTTCATCCGGGAGGCCGACCAGACGATCACCTATTTCGGCTGGGAGCGCGGGGAGATTGAAGCGGTCGCCGCAATCCGCAACGGCCCGGGCGTCTCGCGCTGGGCGCCGATCGGGACGGCGCTCGACTTCGATTTCATCTGGGACGGCTACGATATCCCGTTCGAGCTGACGCGGCTCGTGCGCGTGTCCTGACGCCGACTACTGGCGCAGAACCAGCGTCCCGTTGCGCTGCTCGACGCTGATCAGGCGCTTGAGAAAGCTCGCTCCGAGCAGATTCACGTCGCCCGCCTCCGGCGCCAGGATGAGCGCCTCGACGTCGTTCATATAGAGGCCATCAAGGCTGACGCTTCGTAAGATCGTCAGCGAAGCGGTCGACCGGCCGTTCGCCGTCTGCATCACGCGCTTGCTTCCCCTTGACGGGACGAGGCCCAGGCGAGCTGCGGTTGAAGCGGAGATGACGACTTCGCTTGCGCCCGTGTCGACGAGCATCTGCACCGGGGCCCCGTTGATGAGCACCCCGGCCGCGTATTGGCCGCGTCCGTCAGATTGCAGTGCGGCCTCGCGATAACCGCCCGCCTCGGCTACGGCCGGCGCGGGCGCCGGCGGCTCGCCGACAACTGCGGCCGGAACCGGCGCGACGGCGACCGGCGCTCGGGCCGACAGCCGGTCCAGAGCCGAGAAGGAGCCCAGAAGCGCCGCCACGACGCCGAGCACCGCGACAAAAATCACCCGCCCAAGCATCGCGCCTCCGCCCGGCGCCATGCTCAAGCGACACCGGTCCTCGAAGCATCGCTACGAGAGTCGAAAATCCGGTGAATCGATTAGCGCAATCTCAACGCATTTCGCTCAAAGCCGACCCGGTCAACGAACGAACGTCGGCGCCCACCCGTCGCCCGTGAGCCCCGTCAGGGCGGGGCGACGATGGTCGCCCGTTTGCGGCCGATGAAGCGAATATCCAGAACCTGGCCCGCGATCGCCGAGCCAAGCTCGCCGGAGAAATGCAACGGCGTGCAATCGCGGATCGCCTTCAGCATGGATCGGGAGAGCGCGGAATCGCCGGCGCGGCCGCTACTCGAGCGCACGAAGACGATGCGCGGTTCGTCTATGACCGCGCCCGCGCGGGTGAAGCTCAGGCGAACCGTCACCTGGTCGTTGCTGTGCGGCGGACGCCAGCAGGCGGCGATCCCGGTCGCAATGCCATGGACGCCCGCAACCAGCGGCGGCGGGGCCCCAGCGGCCGAGGCTGGCGCCCCGAGGGTGAGCGCGACAAGCGCGATCGAAGTCAAGCGCCGAGCCATCGGATGTTCCCGCATAAGGCCTTTGACAGAACGCGTTGCGATCGCGCGCAATCGTCATCGCGAGGCGCGAAGCGACGCGGCGATCGCGGTTCGATTCAAATGCAATTTCCGCTCGGCCTCAGAGATAGCGGTTGAGCAGGTTCTCGTAGAACTCCTGCCGGCCGGACCTGGGCTTCGGGTCGATTGTCTCCTTGGCGACGCGGGCCGCGATCGATTCCAGCGTCGCGCCTTTCGCCAGCATCGCCTTGGCCTCGGGCTTGTCCCAGCCGGCGTAGCGCTCGGTGCGGGCGGCGTCGAACTTGCCGTCCTCGATCAGGCGCGCCGCCGCGACCAGCGCCGCGGCGCAGACGTCGATGCCCCCGATATGGCCAAGCAGCAGGTCCTCCGGATCGATCGACTGGCGGCGCACCTTGGAGTCGAAATTGAAGCCGCCCGCGCCGAGGCCGCCCGACTTCAGGATGAAATAGAGCGCCGGCACAAGCTCGGCCGCGTTATTGGGGAACTGGTCGGTGTCCCAGCCGGACTGGTAGTCGTTGCGGTTGGCGTCAACCGAGCCCAGCATTCCGAGCGCGACCGCGAGCCCGATTTCGTGCTCGAAAGAGTGGTGCGCAAGCACCGCGTGGCCGACTTCAATGTTGAGCTTGACCTCCCGCTCGAGCCCGAAGCGCTGCAGGAAGCCGAACACGGTCGCCACGTCGAAATCGTATTGATGCTTGGTCGGCTCCTGCGGCTTCGGCTCGACCAGGATCACGCCCTTGTAACCAATCTTGTGCTTGTACTCGACGACCATCGACAGGAAGCGTCCGAGCTGATCCTGTTCGCGGCGCAGATCCGTATTGAGCAGGGTCTCGTAGCCCTCGCGCCCACCCCACAGGACGTAACTGGCGCCGCCAAGCTTGTGCGTCGCGTCGATGGCGTTCTTCACCTGAGCAGCGGCGTAAGCGAACACGTCCGGGTCGGGATTGGTTGCGGCGCCGGCAAGGTAGCGCGGATGGCTGAAGAGATTGGCGGTGCCCCAGAGCAGCTTGACCCCGGTCTTCTGCATCTTCTCGGCGAAGAGATCCGTCATCTCGGCGAGGTTCTTGCCAAACGCCTTGAGGCTCTCGCCCTCGGGAACGACGTCGCGGTCGTGGAAGCTGAAGAACGGAAAGCCCAGCGTCGTGAACATCTCGAACGCAACGTCGGCCTTCAGGCGCGCGCCCTTCATCGTCTCGCCGTCCCAGGGGCGCTCGAAGGTCGGCGCGCCGAACATGTCGGTCCCCATCCAGGCGAAGTTGTGCCAGTAGCAGACCGCCGGACGGAGCCAGTCGGCCATCGTCTTGCCCATCACTTTGTGGGACGGGTCGTAATGCCGGTAGGCATAGGGGTTGTCGCTGTTCAGCCCCTCGTATTTCACCGGCTTGATGTCGCCGAAGAATGGCTTGCTCATGGGTCGTCTCCTCAAGATGACACGGTCTTAAGCAGAATTGCCCGGCCGCTCAACAGGCGTCCACGAACCTCAGGCATTGCCTGCGGGCGGCCGCTGGAGCGGCGCGGGCGGCGGAGGGAGGCCGCAGGCGACTCGCTAATCGCGCCGCAACCGATTGCAAAGGCTCGATCCGGACTCGCTAATGGCGACCCGAGGACGCCGATCCTCCCTTCGCACCCACCCCGCCGCTCGGGACCTTTACCCAGCGCGGAAGTCCCGCACAAATTGGGCAAGCGCCTTAAGCCCGATCGCGCAATCCTCGACGCTTATCGATTCCAGCGGATTGTGGCTGACGCCCCCCTTGCAGCGAACGAAGAGCATGCCGGCGGGACAGAGCGCTCCCATGGCCATCGTGTCGTGACCGGCGCCCGAAGGCAGAAGCCGGGGGGACACGCCAAGCGCTTCGACCGCTTTCGTCAGGCCGGCTATGATGCCTGTATCGCAAGCGAAGGCATTTGCCTCGTGCGCCCTGGCGACGCTCACGCCCACGCCGCGGCTAACGGCGATGTCCTCGATACGCTCGGTGATATCGGTCACCGCGCGGTTGCGGCGCGCGTCGTCGGGGGCGCGAATGTCGACCGCAAACTGCACATGGCCCGGGATAACGTTGGTCGCGCCGGGCCAGACCTGAAGACGGCCGACGGTGGCGACCAGCGACGCCACCTCGTGACGCGCGTGGGACTCGATCGCGAGCACCATCTCCGCCGCCGCGGTCATGGCGTCGTGGCGAAGATCCATCGGGGTCGCCCCCGCGTGTCCCGCGACCCCATCGACGCCGACCTCGAGCCGCGTCGCGCCCGCGATTGCGGTGACGATTCCAAGCGGCAGACCTTCGGCTTCCAAGATCGGTCCCTGCTCGATATGCGCTTCGACGAAAGCGGCGACATCGCGACGACGAATCGAGCTCGCCCGTTCGGGATCGCCGCCAAATGCCCGCAGCGCGTCGCGCATCAAGACGCCTTGCGCGTCCTTCTGGTCGAGAACGTCCTCCGGGTAGTTCCCGGCCAGCGCTCGCGAGCCGGTGAGCGTGGTGCGAAAGCGAACACCCTCCTCATCACCGAAGGCCACGATCTCGATCGCGTGATCGAGGCGCTCGTCGCGCGCCCTCAAGCCGTCAACAACGGCAAGCGCCGCCAGCGCGCCATAATTGCCGTCGTAGAGCCCGGCGTCGCGCACTGTGTCGATGTGCGAGCCAAGCATGAGAGCCGGCGCCCCTGCCCTTCTGCCCTCGTAGCGGGCTACGACATTGCCGGCAGCGTCGATTCTGGCTTCAAGGCCCGCCTCGCTGCACCAGCCGATGAAGGCAAGCGCCGCGCGACGATGGGCTTCCGATAGAAAGAGACGCGTCAACCGCCGCGGCTCGTCCGAGAAATCCGCGAAGGCTTCGAGGCGGGCCATCAACCGGCGGCCGGCCGCGAGATCCCCGTCCGATATGTGAGCGCCCATCAGTTCTGCGCCGTCTCGACCCCGAGCCAGCGCGCCAGCGCCTTGCGCTCGTCGTCCGTCATCTGGCTGAAATTGTTGGGCGGCATCGCGTGGGTGAGGACCGCGAACTCGCGGATCGCAGGCGCGAAACGGGCGATATGCTCGGGCGTATCGAGGAGCACGCCCTTGGGCGCTTCGCCGATCTCCTCCATCGGCTCAGGCGCATGGCACATCATGCAGCGCAGCTGCACGATGTCGACCACTTCCTGCGGCGCTTTCGGCTGATCAAGGCTTGCGGTTTCTGTCGGCAGCTCCGCCAGCCCCATCAGCGAGCGCATGCCGGGCGAAGCCGTCGCGGCGACCCCAAAGGCGCCCAGGACGGCGACCGCGGCCACCGCCCACGCCCACCAGGGCGCACGGTCGTGATCGAGATGCCAGACGTTGTAGAAATAGCGCACCATCGCGCCGGCGACGATGATGCAGGTCACAATGGCGGGAATCGCGTGGCGGTTGGAGAAGGCCGACGGCGTGTGACTCGACAGCATCATGAACACCACCGGCAAGGTGATGTAGTTGTTGTGGGTCGACCGTATTTTCGAACTTTGGCCCCAGGCCGGATCAGGTGTCTCACCAGCTTGCAGCGCGGCTATGCTTTTGCGCTGGTTCGGCATGATGATGAAGAACACATTGGCGGTCATGATCGTCGCCATGAGAGCGCCAGTGTGGATGAGCGCGCCGCGGCCGGAAAAGACGAGCGTGAACACCCAGCTCGTCGCAATGACATAGCCGAAGCCCACCAGCCCAAGCAGCGGCTCATTGGCGGCGAGAGGCGAGCGGCACAGGAAGTCGTAGACGAGCCAGCCGAGCGCCAGCGCGGCGATTCCGATCGCCGCCGCCTGCCACGGCTCAAGCGGCATCACCGCGGGATCGATGAGAAAGAGCGACGACTGGCCATAATAGACCCAGCACAGTAGGGCGAAGCCGCTCATCCAGGTCCAGTAGGACTGCCATTTGTGCCAGATGAGATGCTCGGGCAGCGCGGGGGGCGCGAGCACGTATTTCTTCATCTCATAGAAGCCGCCGCCGTGCACCTGCCAGGAGGTTCCCTTAATCGCCGGATCGTCACCCGCCTTTTTGCGCAGGCTGGCGTCGAGATGCATGAAGAAGAACGACCCGCCGATCCACGCGATCGCCGCGATCACATGGAGCCAGCGCAGAAGCGCCGAGCCCCATTCCCAGCCGAAGGTCCAGAGCGCCCCCATCAACCAGCCTCCTCCGGGCAGATGTTTGCGCCCGTCTGAATCACGATAAAGGCGGCTGCGCGGTTTGGGTAGGGAGTCGAGCTTCGCTGGCGCCGGTCGATCGAGATCGAGCGCTCAGGTTGCGGGGCGCGCCGGAGACCTCGCGCCTCACCAGACGGGCGCAGGCTGGTAACGCGCCGTTAACACTATCAGAGTCTTAAATCGAGCTGCGGAAAATCAGGGTTTTTCGGCGTCAGGCAAAAGCCCAAGTTTCGGCCGATTTGCGGCGCAGACCCCGCCCGATCCCGTTTCCGCCGCCGTGCACCGCGGTTCCGCCCGCTAACAAAGGTTGCCTGTCCCGATGAATCCCGCCGACGTAGCCGCCGCAGCCGCGACTCCGGAAACCGGCCTCTTCGATATGTTCTGGTCGGCTCACATCGTCGTCAAGGCGGTGATGCTCGGCCTCTTCATCGCTTCGCTCTGGTGCTGGACGATCATTTTCGACAAGACCCGCCTGTTTCACAAATTCAGAACCGAGATGGAGAATTTCGAGCAGATCTTCTGGTCGGGACAATCGCTCGAAGAGCTCTACACTTCGCTCTCGAATCAGCCGAACAACGCGGGCGCGGCGGCGCTATTTGTCGCGGCGATGCGGGAATGGAAGCGCTCATTCCAGCAGGCCGCAGGTTCATTTCGGGGCCTCCACGCGCGCATCGACAAAGTTCTCGACGTCTCGATCGCGCGCGAGGTCGAGCGGCTCGAGTCGAACCTCCTGGTTCTGGCGACCGTCGCTTCGGCGGGGCCGTTCATCGGCCTGTTCGGCACGGTGTTCGGCATCATGAATTCGTTTCAGTCGATCGCCGCGTCGAAGAACACCTCGCTCGCTGTTGTCGCGCCCGGGATCGCCGAAGCGCTGCTGGCGACGGCGATCGGACTCTTCGCCGCAATCCCGGCGTTGATCGCCTATAACAAGCTCCAGGGCGACGTCGCCAAGGCGCAGGCGCGGCTCGAGAGCTTCGCCGACGAGTTCTCGTCGATCCTGTCGCGGCAGATCGACCATCACATGTCGATCGAAAAAGTCTCTTGAGGCGGGCGGAGCGCGACCGATGGCCATCTCTCCAGTCGCTGGCGGTCGCAAAGCAGGCCGGGGCCGCCGAGGCGTACCTCGCTACCGCGCCATGGCGGACATCAACATGACCCCGTTCATCGACGTCATGCTGGTGCTTTTGATCATCTTCATGGTCGCCGCGCCGCTGCTCACAACTGGTGTTGCGGTCGACCTGCCGCGGGCAAGCGCGACGGCGCTCAACGTCGAACGCAAGCCGATCGCGGTCTCGCTCAACGAGCAGGGGCAGCTCTATGTGATGGACCAGCCGATCGCCGACACGGATCTCGTCTCCAAGCTCCAGGCGGCGTCACAGAGCGACACCGACCAGCGCATCTATCTTCGCGCCTCGAAGGATGTGCCCTACGGGCGGGTCGCGGAGATCATGGCGGCAGTCACGGCCGCCGGGTTCAAGAAGGTGGCTCTGGTCACCGAGCCGGTCAAACAATAGCCGGGAGCGGCTTTGGAAGAACGGCGGTCATATCGGGGTTTTGCGGGCTCCGCGGCGATGCATGCCGCGGTCCTGGGGATGATCCTGCTCGGGTTCGCCTCGGCTCCGAGATTCGCGGACAATCCGGAGGCTATCCCGATCGAGACCGTCTCGCTGAGCGAGCTCAATCAGATCGCCAACGGCGAGAAGGACGCCAAGCCTGCGCCCCAGCCCCCGCCGCCGCCCCCTGACTTGCGGGCGTCTACCGAGCCAACCCCCCCGTCCCCTCAGCCGACGCCGCCTCCAAAGCCCGAGGCCGCGCCGCCGCCGAAGCCCGCGCCAGAACCGCCCAAAGCCGAAACCCCGCCGCCAAAACCCGCGGCGGCGCCGAAAGCTGACGCGGCCGCCCCCGACCCGATGCCGCCCGAAAGGCCGGAGACGGCGCCGACGCCGAAGGTCGCCATGCAGACGGCGCCAGTCGAGCCTCCTATCCGGCCGAAATTCCTCGATTCTCCGCCCGAACGGACGAAGGAGCCGGCGCCGGACAAACCCAGGCCCTCGCACAATTTTGACCCGAACACGATCGCCAAGCTCATTGGACAAGGCAAGACGTCGATTCCCGACCCGACCGAAACCGCCGCCATGACGCCCCAGGGCCTGCCGCACCACGACGCTCCGCACATGTCGATGTCGATGGCGTCCGCGCTCGACGCGTGGCTGACGGAGAGCTATCTCAACTGCTGGACGCCTCCGCCGACCATGCCCGAGGGCGACACGTATGTCGCGGAGATCAGGGTGATCTTCAACTCGGACGGCTCGCTCTCCGGGCGCCCGGTTCTTCTCAATCCGCCGACCGACCGGGCCTGGCGCCCGCACGCCGAAAGCGCGATGCGGGCGGTCAGGAAATGCGACCCGCTGAAGGTTCCAGCCGAATACATGCCCTTTTTCGACCAATGGAAGGTCGAAACCATCCATTTCGATCCGAGAGACACCCAGGGATGACAGCCGCGCGCCTTCCTCGCCGAACTTCGCCGCGTCGTGGCCACAACCGAAACCGGGATTCGACGCCCATGCGCATTTTCTCAAAGCCAATCGCTGGACTGATTCTCGTTGCGATCGCGGCGGGCGCATACGGATACCACCGGCTCTGGCATCGCCATCCCTCGCGCTCCGTCGAAGCGCCCAGATCCGCCGCGGCGGCGCTCACGCCCCCGACGCTGCCCGCCGCGGTCGTGGCGGCCCGGACCCCAACGGCGACGCCGCCGATCGAACCGCGCGCGCGCATGTCCCAGGCGCAGCAGGCGGGCTTCGACGCCTGGCTGGTCAAGACCTATCTCACCTGCTGGAAGCCGCCACGGCAGGCGCCCGACTCCGATCTTTACATCGCGCGGGTGCGTCTCACCTACAACCCGGACGGCTCGCTTTCGAAGCCGGCGAGGCTCGTCAACCCGCCGTCGGACCCGGCTCTCAAACCGCAGGCCAAGAGCGTCATGGCCGCGGTCGAGAATTGCAACCCGCTTCCGGTGCCGGCCCAATATCGCCCGTTTTATGAGCAATGGAAAACCAAGACCATCCACTTCGATCCCGAAGTCGCCGCCCGATGATCACGGGCGTCGAAGCGTTGTCGTCGTCCTGAAAGATTCCCGATGAGCGTGCATTGTCCCGTATCTCGCCGCCAGGCGATCGCAGCCTTCGCGTTCGGCATTGTTGCGCTCGCGGGCGCGCCCGCGAGCGCCGACGGCGACATCTATGTTCATGCGGGCGCCAATTTCAAACCGGTGACCGTCGCCGTCACGCCATTCGCCGGCGAGGAGACCGGCGCGAAGATCAGCGGCATCGTAGCCGCCGATTTCGCGCGCTCGATCTTCCTTCTGCCGCTCAACCCGGCGAACTTTCCCGAAGCGATCACCAATCCAGACACGCCCCCCAACATGAATTCATGGAAGACGACCGCCGCGCAATTCGTGCTGACCGGACGGGTGCTGCATCAGGAGGCCGGGCGCGTGACCGCGCAATTCCGTTTGTGGGACACGGCGACCGGCGAACAGGTCGCGGGCCAGCAATATTCGACCGATACCGCCAACGCGCGCCGCGTCGGGCACATGATCGCCGACGCGGTATTTTCGCGCGTGACCGGCGAGAAGGGATTTTTCGATTCGCGAATCGTGTTTGTCGACGAGACCGGCCCGAAGGAGAAGCGCCGCAAGCGCCTCGCGGTCATGGACATGGACGGCGCCAACGTCAAATATCTCGACGGCGGCAAAGAGCTTGTCGTCACCCCGCGATTTTCGCCTTCCGCGCAGCAGGTCGCCTACATGTCGTTCGGGGAAGGCGATCCCAAGGTGACGCTGCTCAATCTCGAGACCGGACAGCGCGAGTCGGTCGGCAATTTTCCTGGCATGACCTTCGCGCCCCGCTTTTCTCCGGACGGACAACAGATTGTCATGTCGCTCTCGGACGGGGCGAGCACCAATCTCTACTCGATGGACCTGCGCTCGCGCGCCACAACGCGTTTGACCGAGGGGTCGGCGATCGACACGTCGCCGACCTATTCGCCCGACGGCTCGCAGCTCGCGTTTGAATCCGATCGTGGCGGCACGCAGCAGATCTATGTGATGAACGCGACGGGCGGCCCCGCCAAGCGCATTTCATTCGGCCAAGGCCGCTACTCGACGCCCGTCTGGTCGCCGCGCGGCGACTTGATCGCCTTCACCCACATGAACAACGGATCGTTCGGCATCGGCGTTATGAAGCCGGACGGTTCGGGCGAGCGAATCCTGGTCGAGGGCTTCCATAACGAAGGGCCGACCTTCTCGCCCAACGGCCTCTATCTTATGTTCTTCCGCGACACCGGCGGCTCGGGCGGCCCCAAGATCTACATGACCGATATTTTCGGCCATGCCGAGTTCCTGGTGCCGACCCCCAACTACGCCAGCGATCCCTCGTGGGGCCCGCTCACACAATGACGCTATCAGCGGCGACGATTTCCACAGCGCTCTGACGCCTGCTGCGTCGCGCTTTCGTCAGGTTCGATGCGTGTCTTTTCCTTCCTCAAGGACATCGAGCGCATCCAGGAACGTCCAGATGAGCCGCAGAGCCGGATTCCTGGTGACATCAGGATGCAAGGGCGCTTCGATCGGGAGTTCACGGGCCACGTCGCGCTCGATAGCCTTGCGGTAAAGGCGCCACGTCGCATGGCCCAGGACCGGGATGACGAGAGCCAAGCCGAAGAACAGCGGCAGCGAGCCGAGGAGGAGCGCCACCGCGACGATGAGGCCCCAGAGCGCGACGGTGAACGGATTGGCCAGCGTCACGCGCCATGACGCGTCAAGCGCCGGCACGAGGCCGACGTCCCGGTCAAGCATCAGCGGGAAGGAGACCACGCTGATCGCAAGCGTAAGCGCCGCGAAACAGAAGCCGACCGGGACGCCGACGCCGATCAGCGTCCACCCGCGATGCGTGGTCATGACATCCCGGAGGAATGACTCGGCGGCGGCGGGCGGATTGGGTCCATAGAGCCAGACGTAGATGAGTTCGGCGGCGAAGATCCAGGCGGCGAAGATCATGAGCAGGACGAGGCCGAACCCGAGAATCGACGGCAGCGCGGGCGAGCGAAGGACGGTGAAAGCGTCACGCCCTCGCACGACGAGGCCCCGCTCGCGCCGACGGCTCATTTCATAGAGCCCGATGGCGACGAACGGACCGATCAGCGCAAAGCCGGCGGCGAGCGGAAACGCCAGATGCAGCGCGTCGCCCAACGAAGTCATGGCGAAGAGCGCTATTCCCGCGACAGCGTAGAAAAGCCCGACGAACACCGGATAGGTCGGCATCGCCAGGAAATCGTCGAAGCCCTCCTTGAGCGCGGAAAAGCAGTCTTCGGCGCCGATGCGCCGCACCCGTGGGGTCGCGGCGACGGCTTCGGGTCCGAAATAGACGTGGAAAGCGGAAGTCATGAGCGATCCTCCTTCATGTCGTCCGCGCCGATCGAGATTCCGGGCGTCAACCGAGGAACAAACGCAACGTCGCGAATCTTGCGCGGACTGCTTGGCCATAAGTTACGCCGAGCCGCGAGATTTGTTACCTGCAATTCGGAAGGAGACGCGCTCTCCCTAACCCCGCTGGCTCGGGCGCCCTTTGGGGCGGCGCCCGAGCCTTGCGGCCGCGCTCTTGCGGCCGCCGGCCGCGGGGTTCGGTCAGAAGTACCGGGTGATCCGCAGGCGGCCGGCGACGCCGTTGCTGTTTCCTTCCCAGGCGCCCGGAACGAAAACCTGGTTTGATTGGCCGAAGTTGTAGACCGTGCCGAGGGCGCCGCTCGGCGCGCTCTGGTTCACCGCCTGGTACATGATCTCCAGATCGAAGTTGAGGTTCGTCATCGGGTTCCAGCCAAGATCCGCGCCCGCAATCCAGGTGAACGCATGCGGCGACAGCGGCCCGCCGATCGACGAAAGCGCACATAGCCCGGAGAGGACGGAGGCGCCGCTGCAGCCGCCCTGGTTGTCCCAGTTGATTCCCCCGATCGAGCCTTCGAGATCGATATAGAACTGGGGCGTGAAGTGATGCTCGATCAATGTCGAGACCGACCAAGCCGTCGGCTTCGCCCAGCCGTTTGTCACGGGATTGAAGAATGCGTCGGCAAGGTACATGGGCTGGCCATTGCCGTTGACCTGGCCGTTCTCGCCCCACATCCCGTCCGGCAGGCCCGAGTACCAGGTCGCGTTCTGCGTGAACGCGCCGGTGAGGATCACGTCGTCGCCGTCGCCCAATGACGGCAGGTTCACCTTCACCCCAGCGTCGACGCCCCAGCCGACCCTGGTTTCCCTGCCGTTGCAGGCGCTGGCGAAATCAGGACCGCAAAGCGTCTGGTTGTCAAAGCCGTCGGCGGAGACGTTGACGTCGTGGATGACGCCCGAGATCTGAGCCTCGCCCCAACCCTGCTTGAGGTGAAGGGACCCGACAATGTCGGGCCAGCGCTGTCCGCCGAACGTGATATTGCCGTTATTGAACGCGCCCACCGGGCCTTCATTCAACCCGCCCGCTCCGGTCAACTGCGTGCCGCCGCCCGAAAAGCCGACCGGGCCTGGGCTTTCCGCCGACAATGTCGCCGTGAAGCCGCCGCTGAACGAGGCTGTATAGGCCAGGAGCAACGGCTCGTTATAGCCCTTGCGGTCCGGCGAGAAAAAGTTGGCGAAATTGTCGCCGCCCGCGGTGAACGAGAAGAACGACTGCGCCGACCCAGCGGTGATCCCCGCCCAGGTGAGATAGGCGGTGTTGACATAGACAGCGTTGTTGATCGGGAAAGGCTGAAGCGCGTCAAAGCCGTTGGAGGTGTCGGCATTGAAATCGAAATGGCCGATGAGCGGCCCGTAGGCGGTGTTCGAGGCCATGTCGACGGCGAAATTGGCGCGGGTGGACCAGCCGGAGGAATCGCGGAAGAAGGGGGTGTTCTGCTGGGCGTTGCTCGCGGCGACAAGCAGCCTCGGCGTCGTCCCGGTCGAGATCGCCGCCGGAAACGTCGCCGCGGCGATCGCCGAAAAGGCCGGGGCCCCTCCCCAGTTATACTGGGCGCCCAGATTGCCGGCGGCGACCTGGGCGGTGATGAAACCGCTGAATTTCACGCAGGTGTCGGAGCCGGGCAAGGTCCAGCCGGTGATCCCACCGACGTTGCAGACTTTGACATAGTCGACCGGGGCCGCCTTTTTGGTCGGAAGGTCGGCGCCCTCAGCCCCCGTCACAAGGACGGCGCAGGCGGCCGAGCCGAGAAGCAGATCCTTGAAAAGCCCCATTTTATTCTGCTCGATCCGTATCTTGAGATTAAACTTCACTGATTGCACTTGACGCGCGGCTTTGCGGCCCCGGCTGTCACGATCAGGCTGACTATATGTGTCTCTTGGCGCATAGACGCGCGCGACGCAGCCGATTACGCCAAATTATGTGGCCAAACCGACTACATTTGAACGAACTATGAATAGCTTAGTAATGGACATTACCACTATATATTCGACTGCTAAAGCTATGTTGGCAAAATTGGAACAGTTTCAATTTAGAATCGTTTCAAATCTATTGACTGGTTGCAGTCGTCAGGCCGAGAGCGGCTTTCGAGCCGGCGCGTCGCTTAAGAGCAAACGTCGGACGCCGCCAATCGCCGCCGGGGCATTCAAGCCAAGGGGCGGGATCGATTGGAAGCTGCGGGTGAAGCGCTCGAATCGATTTGACAAAATCAGAAATTTGGACTATATGTTCTCGCTTACGGAAATCGGCCTCGTGGACGGCTCCCATCGGGCGGCGCGAGGCCGTGCTGTTTGACAGGCAGGCTCAACCACAACCCGGCGCGCGAGGTTAAGGCCGGGAGAATTTTTTGTTTTTTTCACGCGTAACCCATTGAAAAGTCCCGATTCAACCAAACAAATCCAAGCATAAAAAAGCATTTTTGTTTGGTTTTGCTTGGATTTGTTTGCAGGGAATTCGTGTCCTGGTTGCATCGAGGGCGTGTTACGCCAGGCGGGGCCCCTCATCAGTCCAGCTCTGTCTCTGGGCCGCGCGCCCCGGCCCCCAGCCTTTTGACGAGGGTCGCCAGGATCGGCGCCTGGCCCTTGTTGATCTTCACCAGCGCCTCGTCGAGCGAGAAAAACGCGGCTTTGTCGACCTCGGGGAACTCGGCCGTCTTGCCAGAGCGCGGCGGCCATTCCAGCGAGAACGTGTTGCTCGTGAGCGCCGCCGGGTCGAAATCGCCTTCGCAGGCCCAGGCTACGATCGTCTTGCCGCCCGGCTGCTTGTGGCCGCCGAGGTCGAGAAAGTCCCCCTCGGCGGCCATGCCCGTCTCTTCGAGGAACTCGCGCTTCGCGGCGCCGAGGCGCTCTTCGCCCTCGTCCGCAAGCCCCTTGGGGATCGACCAGGCGCCCAGATCCTTTTTCGCCCAGAACGGGCCGCCCGGATGGACGAGCAGGACCTCGACGCCTGCCGGGGCGCGGCGGAAGAGAAGGATTCCCGCGCTTATTTTCGCCATTTCGCCCCTCGGCCGGACCGGGCCGAAGTCCGGGCCTCGTGGGTCTCCGGCAGAAAGGCTGCGAGAATCCCGATGGCCGGAAGCAGCGAGCAGGCTTCATAGACGAAGCCGATGCCTTTCCAGTCCGCCAATATGCCGAGCGCCGCCGCGCCCATGCCGCCGATGCCGAAGGCGAGGCCGAAGAAGAGGCCCGAGACCATGCCGACCCGGCCGGGCATCAACTCCTGTCCATAGACCACGATGGCCGGAAAGGCCGAGGAGAGGATGAAGCCGATGACGACGCTGAGAACGACCGTCATCTCCAGGCCCACATGCGGCAGGGCGAGCGTGAACGGCAGAACGCCCAGAATGGAGACCCAGATGACGATCCTGCGGCCGAGCCGGTCGCCGATCGGGCCGCCCGCGATCGTGCCCGCAGCGACGGCGGCGAAGAACACGAATTGCAGGATCTGCGCCGACTTGGTCGTCACACCGAAGGTCTGGGTGAGGTAGAAAATGTAATAGCTGGTGAAGCTCGCGAGGTAGATATATTTGGAGAACAGAAGTGCGATCAGCACGGTCAGCGCCTTCGAGACCCGGCCCCGCGAGAAGGCGAGGGCCTGAACGGGCGCGCTCTTCTGGGCGCGCCTCGCGTGGCCATTGCGCCGATACCAGGCGCCGAGACCGGTGAGGATGACGATGCCGCCAAGCGCTGCGAGCGCGAACCAGGCAAGGCCGCTCTGTCCGCGCGGCAGAACGAAGAATGCAGCCGCCAGCGGCCCGAGCGCCGAGCCGAAATTGCCCCCGACCTGAAACAGCGATTGCGCAAGCCCATGCGCGCCACCCGAGGCGAGACGGGCGAGGCGCGACGATTCGGGATGGAAGATCGACGAACCCAGCCCCAGCAGCATCGCGCCGGCCAGCAGCACCGCGTAGCTCGGGGCGAAGGCCAGAGTCAGGAGCCCGGCCATAGACGAGGCCATTCCGAACGGCAGCGAAAAGGGCATCGGCCGGCGGTCGGTGTAGAGGCCGATGAAAGGCTGAAGCAGCGAGGCGGTCATCTGATAGACGAAAGTCAAAAACCCGACCTGCGCGAAGCTCAGATCGAAGTTTCCCCGCAGGATCGGATAGACGGCCGGCAGCAGCGCCTGCAGCATGTCGTTGAGCAAATGGCAGAAGCTGGCGGCCCACAGGACGGGAAAGACCGTCCTGCCCGCTTTCGAAGGCGCGGCGAGGACTTCGATCGGGTCGGTCAGAACCGGCCCTGGCGTCGCGATATTCTGGCTCAAGGGGCAGTCTCGGGGCTCGCGGATAATCGGGCTCGCGCGAAAAATCTTGCGCGCGCCTGTCCCCGAATCTAAAGCGGCGGGGGCTGCCTGCAACCGAAGCTGGGCATGATTCCTGCGAGAGTGGGCCAGCCATGAAGAATATTCGTGTCGAAGCGGTCGACCACATCCCCTCGCCGATCCTCGCCATCGGCAATTTCTATCCGGACGGCCACGTCGTCGCGCCCCACCAGCATCGGCGTGGGCAGCTGATCTCCTGCGCGTCGGGGGTGATCGTGGTCGCGACCTCGGCGGGCGCCTGGGTCACGCCGCCGCAGCGGGGGGTGTGGATTCCGCCCGCGACTATGCATGAGGTGCGGATGCTGGGCGCGGTCAGCATGCAGAGCCTCTATCTGGAGCCGGATGCCGTTCCGCGCCTGCCGGAGCGCTGTCAGGTGGTGGGCATTTCGACCTTCATGCGCGGGCTGATGACCGCGGCGCTGGATCTGCCGGCCGAGTACGGTGCGGAGAGCCGGGGCGGCGCGCTGATGGCCCTCATCCGCCACGAGATGCGGGAACTCGCGATCCTGCCGCTCGCGCTGCCCTACCCCACGAGCGCAGCTCTCGCAGCCCGCTGCCGCGCGTTCGTCCAGTGGCCTGACATCCATGCGAGGATCGACGAGTGGAGCGAGGCGCTCGGCATGAGCCGCCGCGCGTTCACGAGGTTCTTCAGGGCCGAGACCGGCCTCAGTTTCGTCGCGTGGCGCCAGCAGGCCTGCCTGATGACCGCCCTGCCGCGGCTCGCGGCCGGCTCGTCCGTCACCACGGTCGCCTCCGACCTCGGCTATGACAATCCGACCGCCTTCACGACCATGTTCAAGCGAACCTTCGGCGCTCCCCCGCTCGTCTATATGAGGCGCCGGGGCGAAGGCTCGAAGATCTGAGCGGCGCCGCTCATATCACATAGGACTTGAGCGGCGGGAAGCCGTTGAAGCCTACGGAAGAATAGGTCGCCGTATACGCGCCCGTTCCCTCGATCAGCACTTTGGCGCCGATCTCGAGCGAGACCGGCAGCAGATACGGCTCCTTCTCGTAGAGGACATCGACCGAATCGCAGCTCGGCCCCGCGATAACGCAAGGCGTGAGCGGATCGTCGTCGAAAGCCGTGCGGATCGGATAGCGGATCATCTCGTCCTGCGTCTCGGCGAGGCCGTTGAACCTGCCGATGTCGAGATAGACCCAGCGGCTCTTGTCCTCGTCCGACTTTTTCGAGATCAGCACCACCTCGGCCTCGATCACGCCGGCATTGCCGACCATGCCGCGGCCGGGCTCGATGATCGTCTCCGGGATCCGGTTGCCGAAATGGCGCCGAAGCGCGCGGAAGATCGTCTGCCCGTAAGTGCGGATCGCGGGCACGTCCTTGAGATAACGGGTCGGAAAGCCGCCGCCGAGATTGATCATGGCGAGCTGGATCCCGCGCTCGGCGAGGTCGCGGAAGATCGCGGCCGACACCTTCAGCGCCCGGTCCCACATGCGCGGATTGCGCTGCTGCGAGCCGACATGGAACGAAAGCCCGTGCGCGACGAGGCCGAGCACATGCGCGCGCTCGAGCACGCGCGCCGCCATCTCCGGCGCGCAGCCGAACTTGCGCGAGAGCGGCCATTCCGCGCCCGCGCCGTCGCACAGGATTCGGCAGAACACTTTCGCGCCTGGAGCGGCGCGGGCGATCTTCTCTACCTCCGCCTCGCAATCCACGGCGAACAGGCGCACGCCGAGCGCGTAGGCGCGCGCGATGTCCTTTTCCTTCTTGATCGTGTTGCCGAAGCTGATGCGCTCGGGCGTCGCGCCCGCAGCCAGAGCAAGCTCGATCTCGGTCAGCGAGGCGGTGTCGAAGCATGAGCCCAGGTCCGCCAGGAGATCGAGGATCCCGGGCGCCGGATTGGCCTTCACGGCATAGAACACGCGCGTGTCGGGCAGCGCCCCAGCGAAGCCAAGATAGTTCTCGCGCACAACGTCGAGATCGACGACGAGGCGGGGCCCGTCTTCGCGGTTGCGGGCGAGGAAGTCCTTGATACGGTCAGTCATGGGCGCCATCCCCCAAGCGCGCGGACGATTCCGCGCCTGGAAACATGAAGGATTCGCCGGCGATGCGACCTTACGCTCCCGCGCGTTGGAGACGCGGATAGCGCAGTCGTTGACCCGCCGACGCGACCGCCCCTCGCGAATCCGACGACAGCCCGGGCGAGCCGCCGACGGACCGCTCGAGCGGTCAGTTGCTGCGCCGTGGCCAAGACGCACCGGAGGCGAGCAAGCCTCAAGCGGTCAGAGCCATCGTTTGGACGAGGAAATCCCGTCCGCACGCCCGGCAAGATAGACAAGCCTCTTTGGGCGCCGACCTTTGGAGGGCCGGCAGAGACCAAAAAAGCCCGGTCCGTCGTTGCTTCAAGCCGCGTCCCCCGTTGGGCGGGGTTCGCCGGTTCGCCTCCGGCTGCCGGTCTTTTAAGGGGCGGTTGACTGGCCTCTTGTCCAGATCCCCGCCGACCGACACGCGACCACAGGCACGTGCGTATTGGGCAAGATCACTATTTGTGCGAATCGCGCCGAGGCGCAAGGGCTTTTTGTGGACGGAGCTAACAATTTTGCACAAGCGCCATAAGCCGGTCGACGCAGGCCCGATTGTTTGCGCTCGTCCGGATATAAGGGCGATGGCGAGATGATCTCATGACCGGGAGCGATCGCAGACGGAGCATCCGCGTCGGTTTCTGGAAACAGCGCTGTTTCCCCGCGATCAGAAGACCAGATCTTGAGCGCGCTGGGGCCCACGGCTTACGTGCCCATCTTGCCATCCGCCGCCCATCGTGGAACACGCGCTCCCGAAACCTTTCGTGAACGGACCCGTGCATGCCCTTTTGGCTCGATATCGCCGCCTTTCTCGTCAAAGCCCTCATCATCGTGGCGGCGGTTGGCGGCCTTGCGCTGCTGATCACGCGGCTCGCGCGCTCGGCCGAACCGAAGGACCAGGAGATCAAGGTCCACGCGCTTGACGAGCGCTACGACGACATGCGCGACGCGATGGACGCGACGCTCCTCGACAAACGAGAGCGCAAGGCGCTCGTCAAGGCGCACAAGAAAGAGGCCAAGACCAATGCCAAGGCGCGCCGCGGCCAGGAGCCAGGCAAGCGCATCTATGTGCTCGCCTTCAAAGGCGACATGCGCGCCAGCGCGGTCATGCGCCTGGGCGCGGAAATCGACGCCGTCCTCATCGCCGCCCGACCGGAAACCGACGAAGCTTTGATCCGGATTGAAAGCCCAGGGGGCACGGTGACCGGCTACGGCCTCGCAGCCGCCGAGATTCTGCGCCTGCGCGAGCGCAAGATCAAAGTCACCGCCTCGGTCGATCAGGTGGCGGCGAGCGGCGGGTACATGATGGCCTGCGCGGCGGACCGCATCGTCGCCGCGCCGTTCGCGGTCGTGGGCTCAATCGGCGTCGTCGCGCCGGTCCCGAACCTGCACCGGCTGTTGCAGAAGAATCAAATCGACTTCGAGGAGATGACGGCGGGTGAATTCAAGCGCACCGTCTCTGTTTTGGGCGAGATCACGCCCGCGGGCCGCGAGCACTTCCGCGGCAAGCTTGACGCGACGCATGACGCGTTCAAAGCCCATGTCGCGCAATGCCGCCCGAACGTAGACATCGCGCGCGTCGCCAACGGCGACTATTGGCTGGCGCGCGAGGCGATGTCCCTGGGTCTGGTCGACGAGATCATGACCGGGGACGAACTGCTGTTCCGGGCCCGCGATACGGCGCGGCTATACGAAGTGACGACTGAAGCGCGCAAGACCCTGCTGCAGCAGTTCCTCAGCGGGTTTGGCGCAGCGGCTGAAAAGGCGGCGGATCTTCTCGTCAGGCGCGTCGGGGGAACGGGTTTGGCCTGAGATCCAAGCCCACGGGGGCGCGAGGCGACGACCTTGCGACCGGCATGCGGTATCGCAATGCCGATTGAATGGAGGTATGTTGAGCCACTTGATAGACATTCGCTTATAATTTCTCGACGCAAGACGGGCGACGCCGCGTCCCAGTTCGCCCAAACAAGATTGAGGAGGAACCGCGATGCTGGAAAAGCTGCGCCCCGATCCGACCTTCTATCCATCCCCCCGCATCGCCATGGAGGCGCCAGCCGAACGGCTGGCCTACACCCTCCTGCTGTCGCCCGATCATTCGAAGCCGGACGCACTCGCGGTGATCGATGTGGACCGGAGTTCGCCGGACTTCGGCAAAGCCATACACCGTCTCGACATGCCCTACGTCGGCGATGAGTTTCACCACTTCGGCTGGAACGCCTGCTCTTCGGCGCTTTCGCCGTTCTCGAACCATCCGTTCGTCGAGCGCCGATATCTGATCATTCCCGGCATCCGCTCGTCGCGGATCTATATCGTCGACACCAAGCCCGACCCGAGGCGCCCGACGATCGCCAAGATCATCGAACCGGAGGAAGTCTTTCGGAAGACCGGCTATTCGCGCCCCCACACGGTGCACTGCGGTCCCGAGGGCATCTACGTGAGCACGCTCGGGGGCGCCGGCGCCGATGGCGCGCAAGGCCCGCCCGGCGTCTTCATCATGGATTGCGACACGTTCGACATTCTCGGCCGCTGGGAGATCGACCGCGGGCCTCAGCGGCTGCACTATGATTTCTGGTGGAACCTGCCGCGCAACTACATGGTGACGAGCGAATGGGGGCTGCCGCCGCAATTCGAAAACGGCATCGTTCCCGAAGACCTGCTCGCCAACAAATACGGCCATTCCGTGCACTTCTGGGATCTGGCGGGGCGGAAGAACGTGCAGACCATCGATCTCGGCGCCAATCACCAGATGGCCCTCGAGATCCGGCCTGCTCATGATCCGGTCAAAGAATACGGATTCCTCGGCGTCGTGGTCGACACCACGAATCTCGAAGGGTCGATCTGGACCTGGCGGCGCGAAGGCGAAAAGTTCTCGATTCACAAGACCGCGACCATCCCGCCCGAGCCCGCGGACAAGGCGCTTCTGCCCGATCTCCTCAAAGGCTTCGGGGCCGTCCCGCCGCTTGTGACCGACATCGACCTCTCGCTCGACGACCGCTTTCTTTATGTCGCGTGCTGGGGAACCGGCGAACTCAGACAATACGACGTCTCCGACCCGATGAAGCCGAAGCTCTCAGGGTCGGTCAAAGTGGGTGGAATTACGAAGCACGCCGCCCACCCGAACGGCCGGCCGTTCGGCGGCGGCCCGCAGATGGTGGAAATCAGCCGCGACGGCAAGCGCGTCTACTTCACCAACTCGCTCTACAGCACTTGGGATCAGCAGTTCTATCCGCAGGGCGTGCGAGGCGTGCAAGTGATGGGCAACGTCGATCCGAACGGCGGAATTACGCTCGATCCAGCTTTCTTCGTCGAATTCGACGAGGGCTACGGCTCGCACCAGATCCGGCTCGAAGGGGGCGACTGCTCGACGGATTCGTTCTGCTATCCCTCGGCGTGACTTACGCGACGATGAGCGTCGGCTGGCGTCCCGAGCTTTGGCTGGCGGTGATCGCGCTCGGCGCCTATCACGGACTCAATCCCGGGATGGGCTGGCCGCTCGCGGTTTCGAACGGGATGTGGGCGAAAAGGGAACGGGCAGTGTTCGCGACTTTCCTTCCACTCGCCGGTGGCCATTTCCTCGCTATGGCCGCAGCGCTTCTGCCCTTCGCTCTCTTCCTCGCCTATCTCGACTGGAGCCACGCGATACGAATGGCCGCGGGCGGCGCTGTCGCGGCGTTCGGGGTCTACAAGCTGATCGATCGACGCCATCCGCGCATAGCCGCCCGGCTTGGCCCGAGACATCTGACCCTATGGTCGTTCCTGACCGCAACCGCGCACGGCGCCGGACTCATGCTGGCCCCAATCGCGCTTGGCCTCTGTTCCGGCTCAGAAGCCGCGCCCTCGTCTGCGACCGCTCGCGGCCACGAGGCCCTGGCCGAACTGATGCGCTCTGGGATCGCGACGTCGATTGCGGTGTCCACCGTTCATACGATCGCCATGGTTTTCGCGGGCGGCGCGATGGCGTGGATCGTCTACCGCTGGGCCGGGCTCAAGCTCCTGCGCAGCGCCTGGCTCAATCTCGAAAGCGTCTGGGCCGTGAGCCTGATCGTCACCGGCGTGGTCAGCCTGGCGATATAGTCCGCCCGGCGGCCCACCCGCGGATCGGTTCACGATGTGGTGATCGCCGCCGCGCGGGCGGCCTCCGCCGTAACAAGGGCCGCCTTTGCTGCGAACTCATCGGACGGTTGACTCGGCCCTCCTCGGATAAGGAAACGCCCGACATGTTGTCCAGACGCTCGCTTCTCGCCGCCATCGCCGCCGTCAGCGTCGGCGCGCCCGCGTTCGCGGCCGCCCCGGTCGACTATTCGCCGGCCGCTTTCGACGCAGCGCTCAAGTCGGGCAAGCCGGTCCTCGTGTGGATTCACGCAAGCTGGTGCCCGACCTGCAAGGCGCAGGCGCCCACCCTCGCCAGGATCGAGGCCGATCCGCGCTACAAGGATCTCACGGTCGTTCGGGTCGACTTCGATTCCCAGAAGGACGCGGTGAAGCGGTTTGGCGCGCGGATGCAGAGCACGCTCATCACCTTCAAGGACGGCAAGGAGGTCGGACGCTCGGTCGGCGAGACCGACCCCACCGCGCTCACCGCGCTTGTCGCCAAGGTCGTCTGACGCGCGGCAATGTCCCCGGGAACCCTTGGCCTTGCGCTGCTCGCGGGCCTGCTCTCAGTCCTTTCGCCCTGCGTGCTGCCGCTCGTGCCGATCGTGCTCGGCGCGGCCGCCGGCGAGGTGCGCGGCGGCCCATTCGCGCTCGCCGCGGGTCTTGCGCTTTCCTTCACCGCGATCGGCCTGTTCGTCGCCACGCTCGGTTTCGCCATCGGCCTCGACGGCGAAGCTTTCAGGACGACCGCAGCGATCCTCATGATCGGAGTTGGCGTCGTGCTCCTGGCGCCGGGCCTGCAAGCCCGGCTCGCCGTCGCAGGCGGCCCGGTGACAGCGTGGGCCGACGAGCGCATCAATGCCCTCCCCTCGCGTGGCCTCCTTGGACAGTTCGGCGTGGGCCTGTTGCTCGGCGCCGCCTGGAGCCCGTGCGTCGGGCCGACGCTTGGCGCGGCCTCCGTCCTCGCGGCGCGAGGCTCATCGCTCGGGAGCGTCGCACTGACCATGTTCGTCTTCGGGATCGGCGCCGCCGCGCCCCTGGTCGCCCTCGGTCTCGCCTCGCGGCAAGCCATGACGCGCTGGCGCCGCCGCCTTCTCTCGGGCGGCAAGCGGGCCAAGGCGGCCCTTGGGCTTCTCATGATCGCGCTCGGCCTCATGATCGTGACCGGAGCCGACAGAACGCTCGAAACGGCGCTCGTCGACCACTCGCCGCAATGGCTGACCGATCTCACGACGCGGTTCTGACCTAAGGCGCGCCAGTCGCGCGCGACCCCGCGCCCCATGGTTTCTCTCACTGCGAATAGCAGGACGTTCGATCGTCACCTATGCTTGCGCCAGGCAAGCACGATTGGCGATTTCGCGGCAGGAGACGAGGCGCGCATGAAGGATGTGAAAGAGCCGCCGGCGCGCGCGAGCGCAGAGCGCGCGCGAGAGCGGCCGACCGGAAGCGCGACGGCGGCCGCGGCCATCGTGACCCTTATCCTCGCCGGGATCGTGGGCCTCTCGATCTGTATCTCGCGCGGCCTCAGCCGCTCATAATCCAGGGCGAAGCGGATGCGACCCGCATCGACATCGCCGCGCGGGTCGACGGGCGAGTCGGCGAGCGCCCTGTCGAGCGTGGCCAAAACGTCACGCCGGGCAATTGCCGTTCGAGATCGACAATCCAGAGCTGATCACCAAATGGCGCCAAGCCCAGGAGGGTCCATGGGAAAATGAGCGCGGCGCGAGACTGCTGCCGCGCTTGTTAGACATGTGCGGGGCGGCCGCCCAGCGGCGAGCACACGGCGCCCGCTCGGAACGGCGATGTCGCGTCTCTGAGCGCCGCCATTGCCACCTCTGCGCTCCCCTGATATGTCCGCCGTAATCTCCGAACAATCAGGAATTATCATGGCCGCGCGCCAGTTCATCTATCATATGCGAGGTCTCTCCAAGACCTATCCGGCCGGCAAGAAGGTCCTCGACAACGTCAACCTGTCCTTCTACCCGGACGCGAAAATTGGTGTGCTTGGCGTCAACGGCTCGGGCAAATCGACGCTGATGCGCATCATGGCCGGGCTGGACACCGAATTCGTCGGCGAGGGCTTTGTCGCCGAGGGCGCGAAGGTCGGCTACCTGCCGCAGGAGCCTGACCTCGACCCCGCCCTCGACGTGAAGGGCAACGCCATGCTCGGCGTGAAGGATAAGCAGGCGATCCTCGATAAATACAACGAGCTCGCCATGAACTATTCCGACGAGACTGCCGACGAGATGACGCGGCTCCAGGACGAGATCGAGGCCAAGGGTTTGTGGGATCTCGAGAGTCAAGTCGAACAGGCGATGGACGCGCTCGGCTGCCCCCCGGACGATTCGGACGTGACCAAGCTCTCGGGCGGCGAGCGGCGCCGAGTCGCGCTTTGCCGGCTGCTTCTCGAGAAGCCCGATCTCCTGCTGCTCGACGAGCCGACCAACCATCTCGACGCCGAAACGGTCAACTGGCTCGAAGGGCATTTGCGCGCCTATCCGGGCGCGATCCTCATCGTCACCCACGACCGCTACTTTCTCGACAACGTGACGAGCTGGATTCTCGAACTCGATCGCGGGCGCGGCATTCCCTACGAAGGCAACTATTCCGCTTGGCTCGTACAGAAACAGAAGCGACTCGAGCAGGAAGGCCGCGAAGACGCCGCCCGGCAGCGCGCCCTTGCCGAGGAAAGCGACTGGATCGCTTCGTCGCCGCGAGCGCGCCAGACCAAGTCGAAGGCGCGCATCGCGGCTTATGACGAACTCGTCAGGAAGAGCAACGAGAAGGCGCCGACCGGCGTACAGATCGTCATTCCCGTAGCCGAACGGCTCGGCCAGAACGTCGTGGACGTCGTCGATCTCAGCAAGGGCTATGGCGACCAGCTGCTCATCGACAAGCTTTCGTTCAAGCTGCCCCCCGGGGGCATCGTCGGCGTCATCGGCGCCAACGGCGCCGGCAAGACGACGTTCTTCCGTATGGTCACCGGCCAGGAGAAGCCGGACTCAGGAACGATCAAGATCGGCGAAAGCGTCCAGCTTGGCTATGTCGATCAGTCCCGCGACGCCCTCGACGGCAAGAAGAACGTTTGGGAGGAAATCTCCGGCGGCTACGACATCATCACGCTCGGCAAGCGCGAGATGAACTCGCGCGCCTATGTCGGCGCCTTTAACTTCAAGGGCGCCGACCAGCAGAAGAAGGTCGGCCAGCTGTCGGGCGGCGAGCGCAACCGCGTGCATCTCGCCAAAATGCTGAAGAGCGGCGCGAACCTCCTCTTGCTCGACGAGCCCACCAACGATCTCGACGTCGACACCTTGCGCGCGCTCGAAGAGGCGCTGCTCGACTTTGCCGGCTGCGCCGTCATCATCAGCCACGATCGCTTCTTCCTCGACCGCATCGCGACCCACATGCTGGCCTTCGAAGGCGACAGCCACGTCGAGTGGTTCGAGGGCAATTTCGCCGACTATGAGGAGGACAAGAAGCGTCGCCTCGGGCTCGACAGCGTCATTCCGCACCGGCTGAAATATAAGAAATTCTCGAGGTAGTCGGTCTTTTCGATCGCGGATGCGTCGGCCAACGACTTGACCTGGGCAAACTCCCCTAAGCGAGCAAGTGACTACGGCGGCTAGGTCGTGTGGACGAATTTTGTCAGATGAGGTTTTTGAGATTCCTCTGCGGAATCAAGCATGATTCGTAGGACTCCGACCGAATCATAAGGCCGGGGCCAATGTCGACAAGGCAGCCGTCCGGAAAGGCTTTCCGGACAAGGCGCCCTAGTTGCTCGCCCGTTACGTCACGGACAAATATCCGCACATCGAATATGCGCTGGGCGCGCTGCGCGGCGACAGCTTCTTTGTCTGCCCAGCTTTTCAGCTCGCGATTCTTATCTCGAGATTCGCGCCGGTGTCGATGTACGAATTCGCCGACATGACCGTGCCCGAACTGGAAGTCGCTCGGCAATGCGCAGCCCGCGCCTCCCGGCTATCACGTCGGCGCCGGTCATACGTCGGAACTTTACTATTTGTTGGACTATGCGGCAATCGATGGCTCACTCAATTGTCGGTAGCAGACGATATGTCCGGTTTAGGTAGCGCACGACCTGTCCGGTAGATCCGGCCCCTTTTGGAGGGGTTGGGATGCGCCGGACGGAAGCCCTTCAGGGGGTGCGCATGGCGATGTTTTTGAACATTCTGAACC
>DASXES010000136.1:0-78350 GCA_036489975.1 Roseiarcus sp. | reverse complement strand
TCGCTCGGCAGCCCTGTTCCGCACTGCTCGTACGTCGCCCTATCAGCTTGCGTCCACATCCCGAATCAAAGCCTCCCAGCAACCCTGGAGGCGGTGAATCATGCCGACATCGCAAACGCCAGAACTTTTGGGACAGGCTCTCAGAGCCTGTCAGGTGTAAAGATCTAGCCTCCCAATCTTTCCGAGCTCATCTTGAACCCAACTCCGATAGGTCTCACTGCACCCTTCTAAGGCTTCTTTGATACTAATTTCTGTGATATCAAAATCTTTAGGCATCGTGAATTTTAACTCCCGACTCAATATCTGCATCACGACGTAATCGTAGCTAACGCCGTCATCTTCATGATATTCAATAGCACAAATATTAAAATAATGAGCGACAAGAGGATCAATGATCTTATATATGAACTCAAGCGACAATGCTCGTAAACTTATCGTATCTGGGTCGCAAAAATGCTGGATTGCGTTTCTCGCCTTTCGGAGTCGCTCAAAACATTCGATCTCCTTTATCCTATAGCCCGTCGTAGCCCATAGTACCTGAGGTAGATTGTTTAATTCGTATGTCTTGCCTCTCTGTATGAGATCTTCTATGTTGAGATTTTCAGAGGACTTATCGTCTAGAAGGAAAAGATCTTTAAAAATGAGGAGCGGATGCTCTTGAGCTATAACAGCCTTGATAAAAAGCTCCCCCGCATGCCCTGTATTTATTACCGAGATAAAATCCCAATACTCTTTCCCAGGATCTGAGTATACGGCGTGAGTATTTGCCTGCGCAAGCGCTCCCTCGGCCAAGCGAAAGATCCTTGAAGGTATTGCTTCTAGAGCCGCATGCATGTAATATTCCAATGTGGAAACTGATCGATCGCGTCCCTACATTAAAGTGTGCAGTGGAACGAGTTATTTGATTTTTAGCGCCTTGATCGCGGAAAGTTCCTCGGGATCGATCACCACCGCTACCAGCTTTTCGACCCATGCGATTGAGTAGGTATAGTCTTTGTGTGCCGCGTGATAAATGCAGTACGCCTTATCAGTGTTCTCGGGCTGCGTCGAACCGTTTTTCGGGCGAACCTTGTATCTTCTGATTGCCTGCTGATGGGTATGCGAGGTAAATTCTGTTTTTGTCTTTGCAGCGACTAGCTTGACCACCTTGCCGGGCTTGTACGGATAGAGTTCGTCAGCGATGATTTTCTTCGACAATACGTTGTGAATCTCTTTTCCTTCTGCTGAGTCAGGATTCACGAACTGGATGTGCGCCTTTGACTTCGGCGCTGCACTCAGTGTGTAGACGACCTGAAATTGGAAATCGGTGTCGCTTAACTGCTCAGATGTCATGCCTTCTGTAATTAGGGCGTCAACCGCAGTAATATGTTCTGGCAGCTCGTACTTATTGATTTGACTTACGTGGTCGAGGTTCATTCTGGCGAACTGCAACGCGAAAGCCAAATCGCTCGACAGAGACAGTTTGTCTCCAAAGAGGTGACACATAGCCCGGTCGAAGTTGAGGCAACATGCCTGAAAAATTCCAAGCCACTTCAGGTCTGCCTTTCCGAGAAGATGGTGCTCGACCTTGTCTCGCAGGACCCTCAGCGCATTAAGGTTCTTCTTGACGCCATCCTGGAGCGGGCAATCTGCTCGGGCAATCATTTCGCTCAACGCCATTGATTGGCCCTGGTCATTGACGATTTCCACGGACGGCTTGCGCGAGTAGTACTCGTGCATGAGATATGTCCATGCCACAGTGGCAAGCATAGTGAAGACCTCAGTCTTGAATTTTAGGCCGGCGCTGTTGAAGACTTGAACCGCTAGAATCATTGCCTCCCTTGCTCGGATCAGCCGTTCGTCCTCGTATCGATTGAGACCGGTCTGAGCGTCGTACGCCTGTCGATGGAGCGTAAAGTACTCAAGTTCCTCTCCCGTCGCTGGCTGTTGATTTGCATTTTTCTTCACGCCAGATATGCGGCCGAAGTTCACCGTCGCCTTACGTCCGATGTTTATCCAGGCATGGATGTCTTGATTGCGCCATGCTTTGGCGATCAGCCCCTTGATGATACGCTTTTCGAGGTCCGTTAGGCCCTTTTTCGATTTCGCGGCCATGCGCGCGCCCTCCCTTACCGCATCATCCGGTCCGGCTATGATGGCAGGTGTAAAAGCTGCCGCCTCCAGCAGCCCCAAATCGAACACTATGATCCGCGAACATCTACCTCGTCACTCAGCCGATCGAAGCCTTTGTTGGCGACGGCATCAGCCCGCTAGCCCCCGCTCGGCGTCAGCACGACCTTCATGCAGCTGTCGATGTCAAAAGCTTGCGCCATCGCCTTGTCCACCTGATCGACCGGGAATTCGTGGGTGACGAATTTTTGCAGCGGATAAATTGTCTTGAACTTGTTCAAGAGGCGCAGGCTGCTCGGGTAACCGGTCGGAGGATGGTTGGTCATGCCGAAGAGGCGGATCTGGTTGGCCAGCAGATGCCGGTGCGGATTGATGGGAATGTCGCCGACATCGGCGAACACGCCGGCGACAAAATAGGCGCCGCCGCGCCGCGCCATCTCCAGCCCCTCGGGGATGGCCTCGGCGGCGCCGGTGCATTCGACGATGACGTCGCCGCCGCGCCCTTGGGTCAGATCCCGCACCATCTCGACGCGCTCGGTCTGGGTCGTGCCGTTCAGGCTGATCAATGCATCGGCGCCGAAATCCTTCGCCATTTGAAGCCTGAAATCGGAACGGTCGATCGCGATGATCGTGCCCGCGCCCATCAGCCGCGCTTTAAGCACATGCAGGAGGCCGAGCGGACCGACGCCCTGGACGACGATGGTCGCGCCTGAGCCGAAGCCTTCGCCGCCCATCGTGTAGAGCTCTTTGGCCTTGTCGAGATTGAAGGTGCAGGTCATGAGTTCCGACATGACCGCGATGCGCGGCTCCATGTCGTCGGGAACCTTGAACACGAAGGCGTCCTTGCGGACATAGATGTAATCGGCCCAGCCGCCCATGAGATGGGGGATTTCGTCGCAAGTGAAGGCGTTGCCGTAGCCCTTGATGTTCTGGCACAGGGGAAAGCCGAACGTGTTCCTGCAATACCAGCACTTGCCGCAGAGAATGTCGGGACACATGACGACGCGGTCGCCGAGCTTAAGCTTTTCGCCGCCATATTCGAGGGAATGCGCGGCCGTCTTGCCGATCTCGGCGACCCTGCCCACGATCTCGTGTCCGGGAATGAGCGGAAACGGCGTATGCGATTCCGCCGGCGTCCCCGCATATTGCACCGTCTCGCCGCGGAACGTGTGCTTGTCCGTTCCGCAGAGGCCGCACATTTCGAGCTCGATCACCATCGAGACATCGTCCACGTCCGGATAGGGATAGCGCCTGATCTCGAACTTTCCGGGCGCCGTCATCACGGCGGCGCTGACGCTGTTTGGCTTCATTGTTGGTCCCGGGGATGCCTGGACGGGTCGGCCGGTCGCCCGCCACTCCGAAGCCTTAAGCGAACACGAGGGCGAACCTCAACCCGGGGGGGCCGCGGCGCCGTCGACACATTTTTACGCATCAAGCCCAGTCGGGTTGAGTTGAAGCCGCCCGCCGAATGGCGGTCTCATAAGTCCCCTGCTCGGGACGGAAATACTTATCCACCGCAGCTCCCTCCACTTATCAGGGGTGGCGCGGCAAGAGAAAAAGCGCTATAAGGAATGCCGACGCCCAGAATATATTGATGTGAATCTAACAATAACAAACTGATATCAATTTATGATCCCATCTAAGCTGGATAATAGCTTGGTCATTGAGAGTCTCGCAGCGTTAAAATGTGCAGACTCTTTGCGTGCGATCAGATTCCGACGGAGGGGACTGTGAAAGTAGCCTTACGCTTTGGTGTTATTCTTTTTGCCGGCCTTGCCGTGTTGCAAACGCCGGCGCTGGCGGCTGGGGTATACTCGGGTTGCGCCGCGCCCCCGACCACGTTCACAAAGACTCTCACCGCGACCCCCACCACCTTCAGTTCAATTCTTAACAGTGCGGCGGCGGGCGACCTCATCTCTCTCAATTCGGGCGCCTATGGCGCGGTCAGCATTTCAGGCAGGAAGTACGCGCAGTTTCTGACGATCAAGGCGGGCTCAGGGCAGACGCCGGTCCTGTCGTCTCTCGCGGTCAGCGGGTCGAGCCATTTGGTCTTCTCGGGGCTGACCATCAACGGGAATGGCGTCCGATCGAAATCGCCCGGCGGAATTCTCGTCAACCTGGCGTCGAGCAACAACGTCGTTTTCGAGAACAACATCGTCGAATCGACCTCCACCGCCTTCCCCTGGAAGGCGGAGACGGCGAACGAGACAGTCATCGACGCGACCGTTGCGCCCAGTGACGGAGTGAACGCCTCCCAGGACGATTGCCTCGCCCTGAACAGCAACCGAATTCAAAACGTATTCAACGGCATTTATGTCGGCGGCGATCAGGTCGGAACAGACGGGCAGAACTATATGGTCGCGGATAACACGATCGATCATTTCGCCGGCGACGGCATTGACCATTCGGCGACCAACATCATCATCCAGGGCAACCACATCACCAACGCCTTGGATATCTGTCAGTCAAAATGCATTCATAACGACGGAATTCAGGGTTGGAACTGGAACGACAAGCTCGGAATCACCAACAAAAACGTCGTTATCGACAGCAATTTCATTCAGAGCCAAACGGTCACGAATCTCGCTTTGGCCGTCGCCCTGCAGGGCATCTCGATCTTCGATGGATTCTGGCAGAACGTCTCCATCACCAACAACGTCGTTCTGACGGGCGGTCTCGCCGGAATCACCATAGCCGGGGTCAACGGGCTGCATATCATCAACAACACGGTGATGAATATTCCGCTCAACGGCGTCTCTCAATCCGCGGCCTATTGGATGTACTCGGGGGCGACCTGGATCACGGCCGGCGGCACGACCCATGAGGGCGGAACGACCAGCAATGTCATCGTCCGCAACAATATTGCGCCCTTGATCGCCGCGACGGCCGCGGCAAGCGGGAATTGTCCGATCACGGAAAGCTTTTGCGGCCACACAGCCAATCCATATGTCGAGCTGGATCACAATCTCAGTCTCGACCAGACGGCCTACACGGCGCCGACGCTCTTCGTGACGTTCAGCCCCAGCACGGCCCAATACAATCTCGTCTTGAAGGGAACGAAGGCGACCGATCCGGCGATCGGGACTGGCAACGCCACCCTGATGCCGGCGACCGACATTCTGGGTCATGCCCGCAGCGCGGCTTCCCCCGATCTCGGGGCTTACCTGCCATGAGAGCGCGGACGGCCCTATTCGAATAGAATGACCTGCCTCACGCCGACGCCCTCGCGCAGCCGGTCGAAGCCTTCGTTGATCTCCTCGAGCTTCAGGCGATGGGTGAGCAACTGGTCGACCGGCAGGCGGCCGGCGCGGAAAAGCGAAATCATGCGCGGCACGTCGCGCTGCGGAGCGGACGAGCCGACATAGGAGCCCTTGAGCGTCCGTTCTTCGGCGACGAGAGCGAGCGGCGAAAGATTCATGCGCTTGTCCGGATGGGGAAGCCCGGCGGTCACGGTCGCGCCGCCACGCGCGGTCACGGCATAGGCAAGCTCGAGCGCCGGAACCGAGCCGGCCATTTCGAAGGCCACATCGACGCCATTGCCGGACAGGCGCCTGATTTCGCCGACCGCGTCGTTTGAGCGCGCGTTCACTGTCTGCGTCGCCCCGAGTCGGGTCGCGAAGGCGAGCTTCTCGTCCGAGAGATCGACGGCGACAATCTGGCGCGCGCCGGCGAGCCTCGCGCCGAGCACGACGCTCAGGCCCACGCCCCCCAGGCCGACCACCGCGACCGACTGGCCTGGCTCGACCTTGGCGGTGTTGACGACCGCGCCGACGCCCGTCAGCACCGCGCAGCCGAACAGCGCGGCCAGTTCGAGCGGCAGGTCGGGGTCGATCTTGACGCACGATTCGCGCGCCGCCACCGCATGGGTGGCGAAGGCCGAGACGCCGAGAAGATGGTTGACCGGCTCGGCATGGAACGAAAGCCGCCGCGCGCCGGAAAGCAGCGTCCCGGCGGCGTTCGCTCTTGCGCCCGGCTCGCACAGCGCCGGACGCCCGCCCACGCACGGGCCGCAATGGCCGCAGCTCGGGACGAACACGAGCACGACGTGATCGCCGACCTCAAGGTCGGTCACGCCCTCGCCCACCTGCTCGACCACCGCCGCCGCCTCATGGCCGAGCGCCATCGGCATCGGACGGGGGCGCGAACCGTCGATCACCGATAGGTCCGAATGGCAGAGGCCCGCGGCAGCCATCTTCACCAGCACTTCGCCCCGGCCTGGGGGAGCGAGGTCTAGCTCGGCGATTTCGAGCGGCTTCGACTGGGCGTAAGGGGTCGGCAGGCCGGGCTGGCGGAGGACGGCGGCTTGGATGCGCATGGGGATCACGGGTCTCGGAACAGGAAACCCCGATGCTGGGCGAGATCGGCGGACGGGGCAACCGGAAAATGAACACGGCCCGCGCCCGGCCTTGCGCCGCGAATGCGCCCGCGCCACATGTCGATCAAGCCCGCTTCGGCCTCGTGCGGGCGCCGCCCGGAGCCTCACCCATGCCGCAGACCCAGAACAAATTCTTCGACGACCTCTCCCGCCTCATGACCGACGCCGCGGGCCTCGCCGATGGCGCGAAGCGCGAGGCGCAGACTTTTGCCCGGTCGCAGATGGAGCGGATGATGGCCGGCATGAACGTCGTCGCCCGCGAGGAGTTCGAGGCGGTCAGGGAGATGGCGGCCAAGGCGCGCGAGGAGAACGAGAAGCTTGCCGCGAGGATAACTGCGCTCGAGGCGAAGCTCGGCGAGCCAAGGCCTTGATCGGACTCGCATTCCGTTAGGAGAGCGTCGCCGTTAGCAGAGTCTTGATTCCGTTTACTGTTTTTGTGGAGCCCTTGAGGTCTTCGGTTTACGAACGCGTGCGAATCAGCAAGGCTGCATGCGCTGCTCAACTGAACGGTTGAGTCGCCTCCTGCTTCGTTCCTCGATCCGCCGGAAGACCCTGATGACCTTCATCGACACCGACACCAGCGCTGGCGAGCGTCGCGAGCATCCGGTCGACGTGGTCGAGCGGCTGGCCGCGGTTAACGATTGGGCCTTCGACCGCGCCGAGACCGACGAGATTTCAATCCTGGTCTCGGGCAAGTTCGCCAACTACGACGTCGCCTTCACCTGGCTGCCGGACCTCGAATCGCTGCATGTAAGCTGTTCGTTCGACCTGAAAGTCCCGCCGCACAAGCGCGCGGCGATAGGCGAACTGACGCAACTCATCAATGAACAATTGTGGCTCGGGCATTTCGACCAGTGGAGCCTGCAGGACGTGGTGATGTTTCGCCACGCCTTGTGCCTGGCGGGCGGCACAGGCGCGAGCGACGCGCAATGCGGCGCGGTGGTCAAGGCGGCGCTCGACGCGTGCGAGACCTATTACCAGGCGTTCCAGTTCGTGCTGTGGGCGAATCGCGGTCCGCGCGAGGCGATCGCCTTCGCCGCGTTCGAGACCCGCGGCGCGGCCTGAGGCTTTGGATTAGCCCGTCCGCGCGGGCATAGCCTGATCGCGATGCCCCCGCGCATACGCCAAGCGACGAAGCTAGACCTTCCACGCATTTCCGAGGTGCGGCATGGAACCGCGGAAAACCCGCTTTTGGATCCGTCGCTCGTCACGCCGGCCGAGGCGGAGTGGTATCTGAACGAAGCGATTTTCCTAGTTTCCGAAGACGATGCCGGAATTCAGGGGTTCGTCTGCGCCAATCATCAGACCGGGTACGTCTGGGCGCTGTTCGTAATCGACGAGGCTCAGGGACGCGGTCATGGAACGGCGCTTCTGAATGAAGCGATTGACCGGTTTCGCCAGGCGGGACACCGGCAGGCGTTCCTGACGACCGGCAACGAGACGAAGGCGGCGGCCTTCTACCGGTCAAGGGGATGGACGCAGACCGGCCTCGACTGGCGCGGCGAGGCTGTTTTTCGGCTCTGGCTCTAACAACGGCTGGCGTTTAAGCCCGATTGCGTGTAAGAGCCGCGCCTTCATGAATTTCCGGGCCACGTAAGCCCGCTTCTGTTCGGAGTTTTCTTCCATGGCCGTCCCCCGACGCAAAACCTCGCCCTCGCGCCGCGGCATGCGCCGCTCGGCCGATGCGCTCAAAGCCCCCTCGTATGTCGAAGACAAGGATTCGGGCGAATTGCGCCGTCCCCACCACATCGACCTCAAGAGCGGCATGTATCGCGGCCGCCAGGTGCTGAAGCCGAAGACCAAGTCCGCCGACGCCTGAACGGGCGCCGCCCGGAGACGGGTTGCGGCCGAACCGCTCGTCCTCATCCAGCGCCCGCAGCCCCTCCGATGAATTGGCCTTCCTATTCACGACTTGTCGCCCGCCAGACGGGGCGTCCTTCCGCGCGTCATCGCGAGGACCTGCGGCTCTAAAGCAGGGGCCACGCGCCAGGTTCTGGCAGTGACTCAATCTTTTCAACCGTTTCGGCGCTTTTTTCCGCCATCCCGTAACTCCCAAGCCTGCCTCGTGCTGAGAGCGGCGCCGCAGGGCGGCGCGTCTTGAAGCGCGCTCCAGAGCGCACAGTCGGCGCCGCCCACTGGATCATGGTTCGAGACGCGAGGCCTCGCCTCGCTCCTCGCCATGAGGGCGTTAGGACCGGCTTGCATGCAGACACGGTAGACCGGCTTCGCCGCGGCCAGCACGGGTCACCGCACATCCAATCAGGACAGCCGACGCGCGCCCGGCCCCGCATGAAACAGGCCCGAGCGCCGCATTACAAAGCTTTCATGTTCGCGCCATCACGCGTTTAGGCGACCGGGCGCATTGTCCCCATTGTGAGGCGGCGGGGACAGTCTTCGCAGCGTTCCTCGAAAAGATGCTCGGAGTCTTTGATGTCGTTTGACCGACCCCTTTATTCCTTCCGCGCGGCGCTTCTGGGCGCGGTGGCGCTGGCGGCCCTCGGCGGCGTCGCGTTCGAAAACTCGGTCATTCCCGTTTCCGCCGAGGCCACGACCGCTCAAGCCCCGGCCGGCCCTGCCTCGTTCGCCGACGTTGTCGATCGGGTGAAGCCGTCGGTCGTTTCGGTCAAGGTCAAGCTCAGCGACGCCGACCCGGTCGATGACGAGGACTCCGACGGCGCGACCCCGGGCATGCCCGATATCCCGAAGAACAGCCCGTTCTACCATTTCTTCCGTCACTTCGGCATGCCCGAGGGCAATGGCGATGGCGATCACGCCCCGCGCCGTCATTTCTCCCAGGCGCAAGGCTCCGGCTTCTTCATTTCGGCCGACGGCTACATCGTCACCAATGACCATGTCGTCGACCACGCTACGGATGTGACCATCACCACCTCCGACGGCAAGACCATGCCCGCCAAGGTGATCGGCGTCGACACCAAGACCGATCTTGCGCTGTTGAAGGCCCAGGGGAGCGACTTCCCCTATGTCACGTTCGCTCCTCATGCGCCGCGCGTCGGCGACTGGGTGATCGCGGTCGGCAACCCGTTCGGCCTCGGCGGAACGGTGACAGCCGGCATCGTCTCGGCGCGTGGGCGCGACATCGGTTCAGGGCCATATGACGACTTCCTGCAGATCGACGCACCGGTCAATCACGGCAATTCCGGCGGCCCGACCTTCAACGCCGAGGGTCAGGTGGTCGGCGTCAACACCGCGATCTTCTCGCCCTCCGGCGGCAGCGTCGGCATCGGTTTCGCCATCGCCAGCGACGTCGTTCAGAACGTCGTGCAGCAGCTCAAGGAGAACGGCGCGGTCACGCGGGGCTGGATCGGCGTCCAGATCCAGAATGTGACACAGGATCTGGCCGACGACCTCGGCCTCAAGCAAGCGTCCGGCGCGCTGGTCGCCGCGGCGCAGAAGGATTCGCCCGCCGCCGCCGCCGGGGTGAAGAGCGGCGACGTGATCACCGCGGTCGATGGCGAGACGGTCGCCGATCCGCACGATCTCGCCCGCCGGATCGCGGCGCTCGGGCCGAAGAAGACGGTCAAGCTCGCGCTCGTGCGCAACGGCTCGCCGATGACCCTCGATGTGGTCCTCGGAACCATGCCGGCCGACAAGACGGCGAACGCGGAAACGCGCAACGCCGACGACAACGGAGCCTCTGAGCTCGCCAGGCTCGGCCTTACCCTGCGCGCCGCGCATGGACAGGACGGCGTGGTCGTCGCGGAAGTCGATCCCGACGGCGCGGCGGCGGACAAGGGCCTGAAGCGCGGCGACGTGATCCTCGAAGTCGCTGGCAAGCCGGTCAGCCGGCCCTCCGAGGTCGTCTCGGCGATCGACTCCGCCAAGTCGGATGGCAAGAAGTCGGTTCTCGTACGCGTCAAGTCCAACGATGGAGAGCATTATCTGACGCTGCCAGCGCGCGCGTCCTAAAATTCCCGGCGTCCCGCCCGCTGCGGGACGCCGAAATGAAATGGACGGAAGAGTTCATGGGCTCGTCCCCGGCCCGGCGCAAAGCGCGCTCTTCCGCCCAAGTCGGCGTCGCACATATCCCCGCCCGCGCGACTCCGACAAGGTGGCGGCAGGTCCCATCAAGCCCCCCGAGGACCTGCCGCCATACCTTTTTTTGGCCTTAGCGCCCGGGATTCGCTATATGTCCGACATGCGCATCCTCATCATCGAAGACGACCGGGACGCGGCGCAGTATCTCGCCAAGGCGTTCCGCGAGGCAGGGCACGTCGCGGACCAGGCCAATGACGGCCTCACCGGATACGATTTGGCGCTCGAAGGCGGCTATGACGTCGCCATCGTCGATCGCATGCTGCCGAAGATGGACGGGTTGACCCTGGTCGGTGCGCTTCGCGAGCAGAAGAACGAGACGCCGGTCCTGATCCTTTCCGCGCTCGGCCAGGTCGACGACCGGGTCAAGGGCCTGCGCGCCGGCGGCGACGACTATCTGTCGAAGCCTTATGCGTTCTCCGAGCTTTTGGCCCGGGTCGAGGCGCTGTCGCGGCGCGGCCCCAAGGGCGCGCCGGAGGAGACGGTGCTCAGGGTCGCCGATCTGATGCTCGACCGGCTCTCCCACAAGGTCATCCGCCGCTCGGAGGAAATCGTGCTGCAGCCGCGCGAATTCCGGCTCCTGGAATATCTGATGCAGAACGCCGGCAAGGTGGTCACGCGCACCATGCTGCTCGAGCATGTGTGGGACTATCACTTCGATCCGCAGACCAACGTGATCGACGTGCATGTGTCGCGCCTGCGGGCCAAGATCGACCGCGATTTCGACGCGCCGCTCCTCAGCACCGTTCGCGGCGCCGGTTACATGATACGTGACGGCGCTCGGTAAGCTCTTTGGCGCCACCGCTTTTCGCCTGGCGCTGGCGATCCTCGTGCTCAGCGCGGTCGGCTCCGGCGTCGTCCTCTATATTATAGCCTGGCAGGTCGAGTCGGTCGTCGACAAGGAGATTGCGCGCACCGTCGACGCGGAAGCCAAGGGCCTCATCGACGCCTTCGACAACGCCGGGATAAGACGGCTTTACGCGGTCATCGAGGCGCGCAAGCGCGAACCCGGCGCTTCGCTTTACCTGCTTACCAACCCGATCGGCGAGCCGCTCGCCGGCAATGTCGAGCAGATCCCCTCCGAGGTGCTGCTGCACCCCGGCTTCCTGCCCATCATGTATCGCGGGACCGGCAGCAGCGACCGCGGGCGAGAGGCGCTGGTGGGCGTCTATATCCTGCCGGGCGGCTTCAGGCTCTTGATCGGGCACGACCTCAGCGACCGGGCTCGCATCGGCAAGGTCATGGTGCGCTCGCTGGCGATCTCGCTGGTGTTCTTCGCCGCGCTCGGGGCGGCGGGCGCGCTGTTCGTCGCAAGGCGGGTGCTCAAGCGCATCGATGACATGAACACCTCAGCCCAGGGCATCATGGCCGGCGACCTCACGCGCCGCCTGCCGGTCAGCGGCTCGGGCGACGAATTGGACCGGCTGGCGGAAGGCCTCAACGAGATGCTGGGGCGGATCTCCGAACTGATGGAGGGTTTGAGGGAGGTCTCCGACAACATCGCGCACGATTTGCGCACGCCCCTTACCCGCCTGCGCAATCACGCCGAAGCCGCGCTCGCGTTCGGCGGCGACGCCGCGGCCTATCGCCAGGCGCTGGAGAAGACGATCGAAGAATCGGACGGGCTTATCCGGATTTTCAACGCGCTCCTTTTGATCGCGCGCGCGGAAGCGGGCGGCGACCTCGGGCCGCTTCAACCTCTCGACATTGGCGAGGCGGCGAGGAGCGTCGGCGAGCTTTACGAGCCGACCGCCGAAGAAGAGGGCGTGGCGCTGACTGTACGCGCGGACGATGGACTCATCGTCCGGGGCAATCGCGAGCTGATCGGCCAGGCGATCGCCAATGTCGTGGACAACGCCATCAAATACGGCGCGCCGAACAAGGAAACCGCAGAAGCCGGGATGAAGCCCGACGTGGTCATTGCCGCAGAGCGGGTCGGCCAGTCCGTCCTCCTGACGGTCGCCGACCGAGGTCCGGGAATTGCCCCGGTGGACCGGGCGCGCGTGCTTGACCGGTTTGTCCGGCTCGAAGGGTCCCGGTCGCGCCCCGGCTCGGGCCTGGGACTTTCGCTGGCCGCGGCGGTCGCGCGCATGCACGGGGGATCGGTCGAGCTCGAGGACAATCGGCCCGGGCTTCGCGTCCGTCTCACCTTGCCCGCGGTGGACGAGCCGCCTCAAGCGCCGGCGCCGGCCGAATTGGCCCTGAATGACCGCGGCGCTGGCTGAAAGCCTCGTCGAGGCGCCGCGCCTTGCCGCGCCCGCCGAAGCGCGTCGCCGCCTCGCCTCGCTCCTCGAGACCGGGCCGGCCGCGGCGCTCGAGCCCGAACTCGAGCGCGGCCGGACCCGCGACGTCCTTCTCGGCCTCGCCGATCATTCGCCTTACCTGTGGACCCTCATCGGGGAAGACCCGGAGCGGCTCGTCGGGCTGCTTCAGCGACCGCCCGGCCAGTCGCTCGACGCGCTCGTTTCCGCGCTCGCTGCGCGCCGCGACGAGAACGAAGCGGATCTGATGCGCGCCTTGCGCCGCGCCAAGCGCGAGGCGGCGCTTCTGGTCGCCCTTGCCGACATCGGGGGGTTATGGGACGTCGTCGCGGCGACCGAGGCCTTGACCCGCTTCGCCGACGCGGCCGTGCGCACCGCGGTCGCTTTTCTCCTGCGCAAGCACGCGCGCGCCGGCCTTCTGGCGCTCGATCCGGAAGCCGCCGATGTCGAGAAGGGTTCGGGCCTCGTCGTGCTGGCGCTCGGCAAGCATGGCGCGCGCGAACTCAATTATTCGAGCGACATCGACCTCATCGTTCTTTACGACCCCGCGGCGGCGTCGATTCCGCCGGGAACCGAGCCAGGACCCTTGTTCGTGCGTCTGACCAAGGCGCTTGCGCGCCTCATTCAGGAGCGGACGGGCGACGGCTATGTGCTGAGGGTGGACCTGCGTCTCAGGCCCGATCCCGCTTCGACCCCGGTCGCGCTCTCGACGCTGAGCGCCTACGCCTATTACGAGACGGTCGGCCAGAACTGGGAGCGCGCCGCGCTCATCAAGGCTCGGCCGGCGGCGGGCGACCTCGGCCTGGGCGAGCGTTTTCTCGCCGACCTCGCGCCGTTCATCTGGCGCAAGTATTTCGACTATGCCTCGATCGCCGACATCCACGCGATGAAGCGCCAGATCCACGCCGTGCGCGGCCATGAGCAGGTGGTCGTGCCCGGCCACGACATCAAGCTCGGGCGGGGCGGCATCCGCGAGATCGAGTTTTTCGTCCAGACGCAGCAGCTCATTTTCGGCGGCCGCCGTCCCCAGATGCGCGGCTCGCGCACCCTCGACATGCTCGAGCGGCTTTGCGCCGATCAATGGATCGGCGCTGAGGCGGTCGATGACCTTGCCCAGGCTTACGTCTTTCTGCGGCGCGTCGAACATCGCCTGCAGATGGTCGCCGACGAGCAGACGCAGCGCCTTCCCTTCGAGCGCGCCGCGCTCACCCGCTTCGCCAAGTTCTGCGGCTACGCCGGGCTCAAGGGTTTCGCCGCGGACCTCACTCGTCACCTCACCCGGGTCGAGAAGCATTATGCGCGGCTGTTCGAGGATGCGCCGACGCTCAGCGTCGCCTCGGGCAATCTGGTCTTCACCGGCGTCGCCGACGATCCCGCGACATTGGCCACTCTGCGTGACCTCGGCTTTCAGCGTCCGGATGTTGCGGCGGAGACCGTCCGCGGCTGGCATTTTGGCCGGCGGGCCGCCGTCCGCAGCGCGCGCGCCAGAGAGGTGCTGACGGAGCTGACGCCTGCGCTGCTCGAGGCCTTCGCCGGTTCGGGCGATGCGGACGCGGCGCTTTCCGCTTTCGACGAAGCGCTGGGGCGCATGCCCGCCTCGGTCGAGCTCCTGTCGATTTTGCGCTCGAACGCCGCTTTGCGCGAATTGTTCGGCGACGTGCTCGGCAGCGCCCCGCGGCTGGCGGAGGTGATCGCAAGCCGGCCCCATGTGCTCGATGCTGCGATCGATCCGGCGCGCAGCCTCGACTTCGACACGAGCTTCGACGACGAGGCGATGGCCGCCCGGGTCGAGACGTTTGTGGCGCAAGGGCAGAGCTTCGAGGATGCGCTGAACCGGGCGCGTGACTTCGCCGCCGAGGAGATGTTTCACATCGGCCTCAACCTCTTGTCGGGCCGCCTCGACCCGGACAGGGCCGGACGCGCGTATAGCGCGCTGGCGCAGGGGCTGATCCAGGCGCTGCTCAAGCGCGTCATCGAGGCCTTCGCCGCCGAGCACGGCCAGATTCGCGGCGGGAGGGTCGCGGTCGTGGCGCTGGGCAAGCTCGGCTCGCGCGAGATGAGAGCGGCCTCCGATCTCGACCTCATCCTCATCTACGATTTTCCCCCCGAGGCGGGAGAATCGGACGGCCGCAGGCCGCTCGGGCCGGCCGTCTATTACGCGAGGCTGACGCAGCGCCTCATCTCGGCCTTGACGGCCCCGACCAAGGCGGGTGGCCTCTACGAAGTCGACATGCGGCTCAGGCCTTCCGGGCGCCAAGGCCCGCTCGCGACCCAATTCGCGTCGTTCTGGCTCTATCAAAAGGACGAGGCGGAGACCTGGGAGCACATGGCGCTGACCCGCGCCCGCTTCGTCGCCGGGGACGCGACGCTCGGCGCCGACATCGCTGAGACGGTGCGGCGGACGCTGACCCGCGAGCGCGACGGCGCCGTCGTCGCCCGGGCCACGCTCGCCATGCGCGGGCTAATCGCCAGGGAAAAGGGCCACGCCGATATCTGGAATCTGAAGCTCGTTGCGGGCGGGCTCCTCGACATCGAATTCGTCGCCCAATATTTGCAGCTCGCCTTCGCGCACGAGCATCCGGGCGTCCTCGACGTCTCGACCCGCCCGGTCGTGGAGAAGGCCGGCCGCGCCGGCCTGATCACACCCGAGCAGGCCGAGATTCTCATCGACGCGCACAAGCTTTACACCGACGCGGCCCAGTTCATGCGCCTTTCGACCTCGGGCAGGTTCGATCCGGCCACGGCTGGGGCCGGGGTCAAGCGCCGCATCGCCGCGGCTAGCGGCTTTCCCGATTTCGAGGCGCTGGCGGCCGCGCTGGACGAAGCGCGCAAGCGCGTGCGGGCCTCGTTCGAGGCGATCCTTCAGGCTTAGGCGCGCTCTTCAGTCTGGCGGCAAGCGCCCGGCCTTTTCTGTGAATATTCCTTGACGGAGCGATGATGTTCGCTATATGTTCCAAGTTAGAGATCCCTCGCCCGGACCAGCAGTCGGGGCGGCGAGGCAGAGCCGAGCTGATTGAAAAAGGAAAATGGCTCGCTCGACACAACCGGCGCGCGAACAAAAGCGCGAGGAGGAATTTTTTTACGCCAATCACCCGCAACCCCTTGAAAAGGCGCGATTCGGAAAAATAAACGCTAGTAAACGCTAGCTGTTTTACTAGCGTTTACTAGCGCTTATTGGCGTTTTGCTAGCGTTTACGCGCGCTTATTTCCATCGGCTGTCGCAAGGTTCGCGCTCAGGTTGTCGAAGCCGGAAGGATCACCAAGTCATGCGGCGGGTCCCAGCGGCCCGTCGATCAGCGCCTTCAGCGTCGCGATCGTCGAAGCGTCCGTCTCGCCGTCGACCCGCTCCGGCCGGAAGCGGCGCTGAAAGGCCGCGACCACCTGCCGGGTCTGGCGATCGTAGATTCCCGTGATCTCCACGCCGTAGCCGTAGAGCGCCAGCATCGCCTGCATCGCCCGCACCGGCGCGCCTTCCTCCTCATGAGCGAACAGCGCCGAGCCTGTGAGCGGCGCGGGCCTGGTCCAGTGGCCGACGCCGGCCCTTGAGAGCGCCTCCCACGGAAACGCTTCGCCGGGGTCGCGCTTGCGCGCCGGGGCGACGTCGGAATGGGCGAGAACGCGCTCGGGAGCGATTCCCCAGCGCGCGCAGATGTCGCGCGCGAGCTTGATCGTCGCCTCGATCTGGGGTGAAGGAAACGGCGGCGAGCCGCCGTCATGGCCGGGATTGACGATCTCGATCCCGATCGAGGCCGAGTTCAGGTCGCTTTCGCCCTTCCATGACGCCTTGCCCGCGTGCCAGGCCCGATCGCGCTCCGCGACCAGTTGGTCGATCGCGCCGTCTTCCCAGACAAGATAATGCGACGAGACCTCGCGGGCGGGATCGGTCAGCGCCGTCAAGGCGGCTTCGCCCGTCGGCATGCCCGTATAGTGCAGGATGAGGCAGTTGGGACGGCCGTAGCCGCGCCGTTCGCCATAGTTGGGCGAGGCGACGAAGCGGCGGGCGAGCAGGGTATCGGGGATCGGGGGCGCGGTCATGTCCGCGGCTGGACCGGCCCGCGGGACATGACGGCACACGCGCCATGGCGAGAGCTGGCCATGGCGCGCGAAGCCTCAGTCGATCAGTACCAGGCGCGGCAGACGTGGTTGCCGTTGTGATCCCAACCCCAGCGCGCGCAATGCCCGCGATGGCGGGGCGCCGTCACGGCGTTGCCGATCAGGGCGCCGGTTCCGGCGCCGAGGATGCCCCCGGCGATGGCGCCGCCAGGGCTGCCCCCGGTAAGGGCCGATCCGATCAGCGCGCCGCCGCCGGCGCCGATTGCGCCGCCGGCCAGCGTGCCTGTCTGTTGTTGGGGCGTGTAGCAGCCCGAAACGGATAGCGCGGCGGCGAACGCCAGCGCCAGGCCAAGAGCTCTTTTCATGGTTCCTCCCTTAAAACTCAATAGAATGCGGTGCAGATCCGGTTGCCATTGTAGTCGTAGCCCCATCGCGCGCAGTTCCCGCGCGGCGCCGTGGCCGCGTTGCCGACCAGCGCGCCCGTACCGGCGCCGATGATGCCGCCGGCAATCGCGCCGCCTGCGCTGCCGCCGGAAACCGCCGAGCCGATCAGCGCGCCCGTGCCGGCGCCGATCGCGCCGCCCGCTAGGGTGCCTGTCTGCTGTTGCGGCGTCTCGCAAGCCGACACCGATAAGGCGGCGGCCAGAGCCAACGCGATGGCCGAAATTCTCTTCATATTTCCCTCCCCTTGGGCTCAGTAGAAAGCGGTGCAGACCCGGTTGCCATTGTAATCATACGCCCACTGAGCGCATCGCCGTGGCGGCGGTCCCCCGTAACCGGGCGGCGGCCCGCCGTAGTAGCCGGACGGCGTCGCAGCGGAGCCGATCAGCGCGCCGGAACCCGCGCCGATGGCGGCCCCCGCCAGCGCCCCGCCGGCGCTGCCGCCGGACACCGCCGAACCGATGAGCGCGCCCGTGCCTGCGCCAAGCGCGCCGCCGGCCAGCGCGTTCGTCTGCTGCGGCGTCTCGCAGGCCGAGACGGAGACGGCGGCGGCCAGCGCCGCCGACAGCGTCAGAATCCTGTTCATGCGATGCATTCTCCCGTCCGCTAGCCGCCACAATCCCATAATTCGAGTGAAGCTACAATGAACAAGCCCCGCTCTCGGTTCCGCTGCCGCCCGGGCTATTTGATCCTCAGGGCGCGCGATTGTGCTTGACCGACGCCGCTCTGGCCCAATATCCCTGCTGAGCCAGTCGGCCGGACGGCCGCCGTCTCAAAGCGGAGGAAAGTCCGGGCTCCATACGGATACGGCGCCGGATAACGTCCGGCGGGGGCGACCCCAGGGAAAGCGCCACAGAAAGCAAACCGCCTGATCGCTGGCCGCAAGGCTATTGGCGGGAAGGCAAGGGTGAAAGGGTGCGGTAAGAGCGCACCGCGCGGGCGGCAACGTCGGCGGCATGGCAAGCCCCGCCGGGAGCAAAACCGAATAGGAGCGACACGCGGCGCTTGCGCCGCAAGGCCTCATCCGTTGGCCCTGCCGCTCGGGTTGGTTGCTCGAGGCGCCCGGCGACGGGCGTCCCAGAGGAATGGCCGTCACGTCGGGGCGATGAGCCCCGGCCATACAGAACCCGGCTTACAGGCCGGCTGGCGTTTATTGCGCGCCTCATTCAAACTCGGCCGAAGGGGACCCGATCGCCCAGATGACGCGGCCTTCGGACGAAGGGAACGAATGGATGTTGCGCGCTGAGAAAGTCATCCCGGCCGGCCATTGGTCCGGCGCTCCGGCCGACACGGTGGTGCTCGATTTCGACGAACGCTATCGCCGTCGGGTGACCATGACCGGCGTTGGAGGGCTCGCGTTCCTGCTCGACCTCCCGGAGGCGACGATGCTGCGCGGTGGCGATGGGTTGCAGCTCGAGGATGGACGAACCGTGGAAGTGGTCGCCGAGCCGGAACCTCTGGCTGAGATCCGGGCCGCCGATCCCTTGGCGCTGGCGCGGCTCGCCTGGCACTTCGGCAACCGCCATCTGCCGACCGAAATCATGCCAAAAGCGCTGCGCATCCGCCGCGATCCGGTGATCGAGGCGATGGTCGTAGGTCTTGGCGCCCGCGTGATCGCGCTCGATGCGCCGTTCAATCCCGAGGGCGGCGCCTATGTGAAGGCCGAGGGCGGCGCCGGACAGGCCCGCCACCACGGCCATGACTACGATCATGATCACGATCACGGAGCGAGCGGCGCGCACGGTGACGCCCACGGTCATGCGCACGACCCTATGCATGACCATCATCATGGCGGCGATCATGCGCATCACGATCACGACCATGATCACGATGGCTGCGATCATCCAGATCACCAGCGCGACCATGGGCGCCCGTGACCCGGAAGCCGATCGCCCTGCGCTCCCCATGACCGCTGTGCGTTGGTGATGATACCGCCCCCTGCTCCGTCAGAGGCGGCCGACGTCGACGCGGCATTGCTTCCCCTGATGCTCTGGCTGTCGCCGGCTTTCCCGGTCGGCTCGTTCGCCTATTCGCAAGGACTGGAATGGGCGGTCGAAAGCGGCGACATCCATGACGCCCGCTCGCTCGGCGGGTGGCTGGTCGATCTCTTGACCTTCGGCGCGCCGCGCGCCGACGCCATCCTGTTCGCGGATTGTTTTCGCGCCGCGTTGGCCGACGATTGGGAAGCCCTAGCCGTGGCCAACGAGTTCGCCGTCGCGCTCGCCAGTTCCGCCGAACGTCGCCTGGAGACCACGTCTCAAGGAGCCGCCTTTGTCCTCGCCGCTCGCGCCGCCTGGGATTGCGAGCCTCTGCGTCGGCTTTCCCTCGCGGAGCGCGTCGCCTATCCCGCGGCGGTGGCCTCCGCCGCGGCGGGTCACGGGTTGCCGCTCGAGGCGAGCCTGCAGGCCTTCATCCTGGCCCAGATCGCTGCCGCCGTCTCGGCTGTGGTACGGCTCGGGCAGATTGGCCAGACCGACGGGCAGAAGATCCAGGCGACCCTCATCCCCCGCATCCGCGCGCTCGCCCGTGACGCGTCGGGCTCCAGCCTGACCGATCTTGGCTCATGCGCGTTCCGCTCCGACATCGCCGCGATGCGGCACGAGACCCAATATTCGAGGCTGTTCCGGTCATGACCACGAGCAAACAACCCCTTCGCGTCGGCATCGGCGGCCCGGTCGGCTCGGGAAAAACGGCGCTCATGGAGCAGCTCTGCAAGCGCCTGCGCGACGAATTCGATATCGCCGCCATCACCAACGACATCTACACCAAGGAGGACGCCCGCATTCTGGTCGAGGCCGGGGCCCTTCCGCCCGAACGAATCATCGGGGTCGAGACCGGCGGTTGCCCGCATACCGCGATCCGCGAGGACGCTTCGATCAATCTTGCGGCGGTGTCGGACATGCGCAAGCGCTTCACCGATCTCGATCTCATCCTCATTGAATCGGGTGGCGACAACCTCGCCGCGACCTTCTCGCCCGAGCTCGCCGACCTCACGATCTATGTCATCGACGTCTCCGGCGGCGAGAAGATCCCGCGCAAAGGGGGCCCGGGCGTGACCCGCTCGGACCTTTTGGTGATCAACAAGATCGACCTCGCCCCCTATGTCGGCGCTTCGCTCGAGGTGATGAAGACCGACGCGCTGACGATGCGCAGAGGCCGCCCGTTCGTGCTGGCGAATATGAAGACCGGGGTTGGTGTCGAGGCGATCATCGCCTTCCTGCGTCTTAAGGGCGGCCTCAAGGCGCCTCAATCGGCATGGAGTCCCGCCTGATCGGCGGCGGATCGCCGCTTCGCGCAGCACCGCGGGAAACGTGCGGGAACCTTAACGGAGGCGGCGCGTTGACAGTGTGAAGTACCCACGGTAGGCATTCGAATGCGGTCCACACGTCCTTATCGCCACGGCAATTTGCCGGCGGCTCTGCTCGACGCCGCCCGCAAGATCCTCGATGAGGACGGCTCGCAGGCTATTGGGTTGCGTGAGACTGCGCGGCGCGTCGGCGTGTCGGCGACTGCCGCTTACCGGCACTTCACCAGCAAGGACGATCTCCTGGCTTCTGTCGCCGCCGAAGGGTTCCGCGAGCTGGCCACGGCGATGGAGGACGCGACGCGCGGGCCCAATCTTCTCACGCGAGCGGGTCTTGCCTACATCGAATTCGCTGATCAAAACCCAGGCCTCTTTCGGCTTATGTTCGGGCCCGTCCTGGCCGAGCGCGGCAAGTATCCGGCGCTCCATGCGGCGACCGTAAGCGTCGAGGACGTGCTGCTGCGCGGCGTCGCGGAGCTCGACCAGCGGGGGTTCGACGAGAACCTGGCGGCCATGGCCGCATGGGGTCTCGTGCATGGACTTTCGCATCTGATCGTCGACGGCTTCTTTCCGGCGGCGCGAGCGACTGCCCAGGCGGAGGAGATCCTGGCCAAAATCAGGTTGCCGCGACCGGTGGTTTCAGACGCCGTCTAGTGACGCCGAGCCGCCTTGTGGCGCTTCACAGTCTCCTGACCTCACGAGGTTACCACTTCTCAGCGAGTTCGCGCCGAGCCCGCTGGTAGAGCGCGTTGGCGATAGCCACGCGCGCATTGGCGCGGTCGCGCGCCTCGATGGGCTGCCGGTCGGGATGATGGCGCCAGACGAAATCGCGCCAGCGGGAGGTGAGTTCGCGCAGCGTCAAAGGCGCGTCAAGCCCGAGCTCAGCCGCGATCCCGATCGGCATGTCGCTGGGACCCGGCGGCGCTTCCCGGGGCGGAGCGTCGCGCTCAGGCCGGGGCTGGTCGGCGGCCTCGTCCGTCCAATCGAGCGCCAGGCCGAATCGCGCCTTTCCCCCGGAGTTTCGAGTTGGCCCGAGCGGGACGCCAACGCCTACGCGGGGTCGCTGGGTCGGCGCCGGCTCTCCGTCACCTGAAGCGCGATATGTGCGCTGCGCCTCGTCGAGCGCGCGCTCAAACCCCTCGTCCCGTCGGCGTGACATGGTCGCGCGATCCCCGTTCCGGCCACTACTCCGCTGCGGTCCGGCCGCTGCGGAAGAGGCCCAGCGCCGACGGAGCCTCGTCGTCTTCCTCCTTGGACACCACGCGATTTCTTCCCTGCATCTTGGCGTCATAAAGCCGTTGATCGACCCGCCGCAGAAGATCGGTCGAGGATTCGTCCGCCCGAAGCTTCGCCAGGCCGAATGAGGCCGTGACCTTGCTGATCCGCTCGCCGCTCGGCTCGATCGTCCATTGCTTGGCCTCGAGCACGCCGCGGATTCGCTCGAGCGCGATCATAGCTTCCGAGAGGCGGGCGCCGGGGAACATCAGCGCGAATTCCTCGCCGCCAAAACGCGCGACCTTGTCCTGCGCGCGCACGTTCTTGACCAGGATGTTGGCGAACAGGCGCAACAGGCGATCGCCGACCAGGTGGCCGAAGCGGTCGTTGACCTGCTTGAATTTGTCGATGTCGGCGAGCGCCAGGCAGAAAGGGTCGCCGACCCGGCGCGCCTTCTCCACTTCCTCCGCGAAACACGCGTCGAAGAAGCGGCGGTTGGCGATCCCGGTCACCATGTCGCGCAAGCCCGCTTCTTCCGCCCGTTCGAGGTTGTTCTGCAACTGGACGACCTGGAGGCGGGAGTCCTCAAGCTCGTTCCTGACGCTGTCCAGCTTGCCACGCATCTCGCGATTGTCTTCGATGAGGGCGAGCACGATGTCCCTGATCGGGCCAACGCCCTCCTGCCGCGACAGGCGTTGGCTGGCGCCGTCAAGCCGTTCGGAGAAGCTTTCGCTGTCGGAAGCATGGGTCTGCAGCACCTTCGCGACGTGGCGCAGGACGCGGTCGACCTTCGCGTCCTTATCCTTGTCCCGGTCCCGGCGTGGCGCCGCTTGAGCCCCGCCCTGCGCTGGGTTTGGCCGGGCTCCGATTGTCATGCGGCCCAGCGCCACGCCGACCCAGCCGAGCAGCAGAAGCTGCATGAACGGAGTTTCCCCTGGAACGAGCGAGCGCAATGCGTTGAGTGCTTCGTCTGGAATCAGGGGTGCGAGCGCGCTCAGCGCGACGGCGCCCAGCGAGACCGCCCCGAGAGCGTAGGCCGTGTGGGCGTGCGACTTGATGAACCTCAGGCTTTTCATGAGCGGGCCGGCGCGGTTGACGAGGGCGGGCGGGAAGGGCGTCTGGCGCGCCCCGCCGGCGGGTGAGAATCGACCGAAGGGACGGTTCCGCATCGCGCGCTGCGCATTCGGGACGGCCTTTGATTGGTGCGCGCGGGCGGCCATCATGGCGGGAGCCGGACCAGCGGCCGGCAATAGCGCGACGGGTAGGCCCAATTCATTTGGACCGGCCACTGTCCTAACGCTTCCGGGTTACTGTTCTGTAAGCGGCGTCAACTTTATGGATCGTCGCGGCTGCGAAAGCCCGAGGATCTCCGCGAAGGCGCCCGATCGCTGGGCCGGCTGGCCCAGGCGCTGCCCAGGCGACAGGGCTATTGCCCGCTTCGTCGGGACTGTGCGAGCATCCCGTTTGAGGTGGCCCTGCCCCGCGAATCCGCTCCGATACGGCCGGGGGACGTGAGGCCGAGAGACGGCGCGGCCGACGATGATCAACCGAAACGAAATCGAACGTGGGCCTTTTGGCCGCGCCACGGAGGAGAGCATGGCGATCGAGGGACGCGGGGACGCGGGCAAGGGCCAGAGGATCAGGCTCGGCATGGTCGGCGGCGGGGAAGGGGCCTTCATCGGCGCGGTTCACCGGATCGCCTCGCGCATCGACGACCATTACGAGCTTGTCGCCGGCGCGCTGTCGTCGACGCCGGAGAAGGCGCGACGCTCGGGCCAGGCGCTGGGTCTGGCGGCGGACCGGATCTACGACGACTACGAAAGCATGGCGAAGGCCGAGGCCAAGCGCGACGACAGGATCGAGGCGGTCGCCATTGTCACGCCAAACGACGCCCACGCGGGGCCGACCTACGCCTTCCTCAAGGCCGGCGTGCATGTCATCTGCGACAAGCCCCTCACGCTCAGCCTGGCGGAAGCCAAGAAGATGCGCGCCGCGGTCGAGAAGTCGGGCCTCGTGTTCGCGCTGACCCACAATTACACCGGCTATCCGCTCGTGCGCCGCATGCGCGAGATGGTTCGCGCCGGCGAACTCGGCGAGATCCGTCTCGTTCACGCCGAATATCCTCAGGACTGGCTGACCGGCGCGACCGAGGCCAGCGGCAACAAGCAGGCGGAATGGCGCGTCGATCCGAAGCGCTCGGGCGCGGGCGGATCGCTCGGCGACATCGGCACCCATGCTTACAATCTCGCCGACTACGTGACCGGGCTCGACCTCGCCGAACTCGCCGCCGACCTCACCTCGTTCGGCGCGGGCCGCGAGCTCGACGACAATGCGCAGATCATGCTGCGCTATGCCAATGGCGCGCGCGGCGCGATCTGGGCTAGCCAGGTCGCGCCCGGCAACGAGAACGGCCTCATGCTGCGCGTCTACGGAACCAAGGGCGGCTTCCACTGGCGGCAGGACAATCCCAATTACCTCTTCTGGACCCCGTACGAGAAATCGACCCGCATCGTCACCCGCGGCGGGCCCGATGCGGGGGAGGCGGCGGCGCGGGTGACGCGCGTCCCGCCGGGACACCCGGAGGGCTATCTTGAAGGCTTCGCCAGCATCTATTCGGAGATCGCGCTCGCCATCAAGGCGGCCCGGGCGGGCAAGAAGCCGCCCAGGTCCGTCCACTTCCCGACCATCGACGATGGGGTCAAGGGCCTCGCCTTCGTCGAGGCCGCGGTCAGGTCGTCGAAGGCCAACGGCAGGTGGGTGAAGCCCTGAGGGCTCGCTCAAGGCCCCCGCCCTTTACGCGTCCGGATTCAATCTTTTCAAGCCTTTGCGGCGCCTTTAACGAGTCGCTTGCCGGCGTGAGCGGCCCTGTTTTTGCGTCGGGTGGACGACCCTTGAAATATTGAGATTTGGTTCCATATACCATCTACCCAGCATCCACATGGATGGTAAATGCCAAGTCGCTCTCAATACGCCAAGACGCCGGACAGTGAGAAGCTCACGATCAACCTAGGCTTCGTCGATCTCGGATCGATCGATCTCCTGGTGCGCGACGGCTTCTATTCCAACCGCTCGGATTTCATCCGCACGGCGATCCGCAACCAGCTCGCGATTCACTCGGACGCCGCAAAGCAGGCGGTTTCGCGGCTGACGCTGGAATTGGGCCTCCGAACTTTCGCCCGCGATGATCTCGAAGCCGTTCGAGAGGCAGGCGAAAAGCTTGAGATACGGGTGCTTGGCCTCGCCGTCATCGCCGACGACGTCACGCCCGATCTCGCGCGGGCCACCATCGAATCGATCACCGTCCTCGGCGCGCTGCACGCGTCCGCCGAGATCAAAACAGCGCTGGCCGATCGACTGGGCTGACACATTTCGATAGGAACAAACAATGAAATTACGCGTTGTCGACGTAATGAACGAGGCTTTGGGGCTGGTGAAAAAATCCGATCTTGGCGGCGCGACCGCGCTTATCCGCAAGGCGCTCTCCGGTGAAAGCGCGCCGGCGGGCGCGAACGACGATTCGAAAGCGCCCCCACCCCGTCCATCTGCGAGGGTCATTCCGTTAGCCCCACGCCGCTCGTTGGGCGAGACCTTGCGCGCTCTTCGCGTCCGGCCGGTCCTGCCGCCTGGCCTGCCCGATGCGCCTGAACCGCAGCCGGCGCCGGATCTCGGCGAACGGTTCTTGAAGCGAGCGTATAGCGGGCCGGCGGGAGCGCTCGACTATCGGCTCTATGTCCCGGCCGAGCCCGAAAAGCGCGCGCTGGCGCTGGTGATCATGCTGCACGGCTGCACGCAGAATCCGGAAGATTTCGCCCTGGGCACGCAAATGAACGCTCTCGCGGAGGAGTTCGGCCTCGTCGTCGCCTATCCGCACCAGCCTCGCCTCGCCAACGCGCAGGGCTGCTGGAACTGGTTCGACCGACGCCATCAGAGCCGCGGCTCGGGCGAGCCGGCCAAACTGGCGGGGCTCGCGCAGGCCCTAGCGAAGGAATTCGACGTCCGCCGGGAGCGCGTTTTCGCAGCCGGCCTGTCAGCGGGCGGCGCGATGGCGGAGATTCTCGCCGTCACCTATCCGGACGTGTTCGACGCGGTCGGGATTCACTCGGGCCTGCCCTACAAGTCGGCCGGCGACGTGCCGTCCGCCTTTGCCGCGATGAGCGGATCGGCGCCCTTCAATCCCGCGCCGCTCGCCGTCAACGATCGCCCAAGCGATCGGAATGTCCGCAGGATCATCGTTCACGGGCTGGCCGATGGGACGGTCGCTCCCGTCAACGGCGAGCGCCTGCTCGACGAGGCCGAGCGCGGCGAGACCGCGCTCACGAGAAGCGACCTCGACTGGCCGATCGAAGGCGGCCGCGTCAGCCGCGTCGCGCTGAAAGATTCGGACGGCCAGCCGGTCGCCGAGCGATGGCTGGTCGAGGGCGGCGGCCACGCCTGGTTCGGCGGCGATCCGCGCGGCAGCTTTACGCAGACCGTCGGCCTCGACGCCTCGCGCGTGATGGTGCGTTTTTTCCTGGCGGACTGAGGCTGCGGGGACCCGCCCCCCTTCTCCCTCGGGGAGAAGGGCCGGGATGAGGGCTCTTCCCGCGTCGGTCTCTTGGCGGCGCTCAGTGGTGGCGGCGCTCACCCTCATCCGGCCCTTCGGGCTGCCTTCTCCCGGGGGGAAAAGGGAGGGCGGCGCGTCTTCGTCGTGCCGATGATGCGCTTGGCGGCGGCGTGGTCGCCGGCTTTGTTGACGGATTCAACCACCGCGAGCTTGCCGTCGCGGAAGCCGAAGGTGGAGAACGCACGCGTCGCGGGGTCGCCGTCCGCGTGTTTCCGGACGGCGCGTTCGGGCGTCGGCGCAGCGGGTTCGACCGGCGCATGCTACATGCCGCAGACCACGGTTTCACGGCCATTGGTCGTATCAAGAACGATCGGGCAAGAACGCGTTGGGGGGCTGATGGCGCCGAGCGGTCTGATCCCGTTCGGCCCCTCAAAGGCATACTCCCCGGGGACTACTGGATAGAGTTCGCCAACAGCGACCTCATTCGGAGTCCAATCCGGCGACTGGTTGGGTTCCCCGGGATGGATCTGAGCCTGATCGGCCTCGCCGTTCGCGTCGCCGCCATTGGCCAGAGCGGGCGTGGCGCAAACAACGGCGAGCACCGCCGCAGACGATAGGACTCCAATCAATAGGTGTTTCATGGCATGCCTCCAATGAGACGCGTCTCCAGGGTCCAATCGACGCGGCGCGCCTGTATGGTATTCAGAGACCATCAACTTGGCGATAGCGCTGCAATTGTTAGGCGATACAGGGGCGATATCCGAAATAATAATTTAGATCATTAAGATCGCGGAATATCACTAAACTATAATTTAGATCATCTCACTGCAGCAATTAAAGGCCACGGTGCGCTTGCGCAGCTATACGCAGATCATTGGCCTCGACGCCGCCAGGGCCGCGCCTCTTCTCCAGGCCGGGAGAAAGGCCGGGGATGGGGATCGTCGGATCGTCGCCTTTCGGCCGGTCCCGATCACCGCCGAGCTTCTCGCGACGAGCGCGCCTCTCCCGCCCACACGGGTCATGCGATTCGCCGCCCGTTGTCAGGAAAGCGCGTGCAGCCATTTCGACGGCCACGATTGCCGCCTCGCCTCGCGCATCGTCGCCATGCTCGATCCGGTCGTCGTATCGCTGCCGCCCAGCGCCCTCCGGGCGGATTGCCGATGGTGGAGGCAGGAAGGACGAGAGGCTTGCAGGCGCTGTCCCCAGATCATCACCGAGACGACCGACCCGCCCGAAGTTTATGAGCGCGCGGCGACCCCGGAGCCGAAGGCGCGGCTGGCGCCGGCCGATCCGCCGATCTAGCCAGGCCGGGCGGCGGCTACTTCCGTCCCCCCGACAGGAACGCCTGGAAGGCCGCGTGCGCCTCGGGCGACTTGAGCGCGGCGGAGAAGGCGTGCGTCTCCGCCGCCATCTGCGCCTTCACCGCCTCGTTATCGCCGCGCATGAGGCGGCGCGTCGCGATGAGGGCCGCCCTCGGCTTGGCCGCGAGCGCGGCCGCCTTTGCCATCGCATGGGGCAAAAGCTTGTCGCGAGGCAAAAGCGCGTTCACGAGGCCGAGCCTGAGCGCCTCCTCAGCCCCGAACGGCTCGGCGAGCATGAGCAATTCCGCCGCCTTGGCGCGCCCGAAGCGCTGCGGCGCGAGCAGCGAGGAGCCGGCCTCAGGCACGAGGCCAAGATCGACGAAGGGCGTCTGGAAGCGCGCCTCAGGCGTCGCGTAGACGAGGTCGCAGTGGAAGCACAGCGTCGTCCCGACGCCAATCGCCAGGCCATCGACCGCGGCGACCAGCGGCTTCTCGAACTCGGCCAGCTTGTTCACGAACCGCCAGGCGGGAAACTCGCCCGTCTCATGCATGGCGACGGCGAGGAAGTCGTTCAGGTCGTTGCCGGCGGTGAAGACGCCGCCCTTGCCGCTCAAGACCAGCGCGCCGATGTCGGGATCGCGCTCGGCCGTCTCGAACGCCTCGATCAGCTTTTCATACATCGCTCCGGTGATCGCGTTCTTCTTCTGCGGCCTGGCGAAGGCGGCCGACAGGACCGCGCCCTCGCGATTGACTTCGATTTCCTCTGTCATGCGGTCTCCGCCAGGATGGCTTCATAGGGTTCGAGCGGCGCGTCGCCCGAGGCGATCGCGCGTGCGAGCCCGGGCGCTGCGGTCATGAGTTTCTCGGCGAAGAAGCGGGCGAGGCCGACGCGCCCAAGCTCGCTCTCGTCGCCGCTTTCCGCCAGCTTTTCGGCCGCGAGCCCGGCCTTGGCCAGGCACGCTCCTCCGAGCGTGAGGCCGAACAGGCGCAGGTATTGCGACGCACCGGCAAGCGCCGAATTCTGGCCGGCCGCCAGCCAGTCGAGCGTGAGCCGGGTGGATTCTTCGAGCGCGTCCGCAGCCTCGGCGAGGCGCTCCGCCGTCGCCCCGAAGCCCGCCCCGCCCCTCGACGCGACGTCGCTCGCGGTCTGGCGGATTTGGGCGATCTCGGCGCGTGCGGTCTCCCCGCCGGCGAGCGGCAGCTTGCGCTGCACGAGATCGACGCCATGGATGCCATTTGCGCCTTCGTAGATCGCCGCGATCCGGGAATCGCGCATGTGCTGGGCGGCGCCGGTCTCCTCGATGAAGCCCATGCCGCCATGGACCTGCACGCCGATCGACGTCGCCTCGTCGCCGATATCGGTCGAGAAAGCCTTGGCGATCGGCGTAAGAAGCGCGGCGCGATTGGCGGCCGCCGTTCGTTCGGCTGGCGTTGGCGCGTGGTCGGCAAGGTCGAGCGCGGCGCCCGTCAGGTGACAGATCCCGCGCGCGGCGTGGACGGTGGCCTTCATTGTCATCAGCATGCGCTGCACATCCGCGTGCTCGATGATGGGGGCCATGCCCTCGCCCTTCGCCCCACGGCCCTGGCGACGCTCGCGGGCGAAGGCGAGCGCCTGCTGATAGGCCCGATCGCCGATCGCCACGCCCTGCGTCCCGACGGCGAGGCGGGCCGCGTTCATCATCACGAACATGGCGGCAAGGCCGCGGTTCTCTTCGCCGATGAGCCACGCTTTCGCGCCCGCGTCATCTCCATAGACCATGACGCAGGTCGGGGAGCCATGAATGCCGAGCTTGTGCTCGATGCTGGCGCAGCGCAGGTCGTTGCGGGGGCCGAGCGAGCCGTCAGGATTGATGAGGAATTTTGGCGCGAGGAACAGCGACAGGCCGCGCGTGCCGGCCGGCGCGTTGGCCAAGCGGGCGAGGACGAGATGGACGATGTTCTCCGCCATGTCGTGCTCGCCATAGGTGATGAAGATTTTTTGGCCGAACAGGCGGTAGGAGCCGTCCTCCGCGCGTTCGGCGCGCGTTCTCACGGCGTTGAGATCGGAGCCCGCCTGAGGCTCGGTCAGGTTCATGGTCCCGGTCCATTTGCCCGCGATCATGGGAGCGAGATAGGTGTCGAGCAGTTGGGGCGATCCGTGCGCTTTCAGAGCCCCGATCGCGCCCTCGGTCAGAAGCGGGCAGAGCGCGAACGCCATCGCGGCGCCGTTCCAGATTTCGGTGCAGGCGACATTGACGAGATGCGGCAGCCCCATGCCGCCGAACTCGGCCGGCGCGGAGACGCCGTTCCAGCCCGCCTCCGCCCAGCGCCTGTAGACGGCGGCGAAACCGGGCGGCGCGGTCACTGCGCCGTTTTCATAAACCGCGCCGGCAAGATCGCCGACGCGGTTTAAGGGCGCGATCTCCTCCTCGGCGAAGCGCCCGGCCTCCCCGACGACGGACTTGACCGCGTCCCAATCGAGATCGCCGGCCAGCCCCCGCCCGATCATGCCCTTGAGGTCCGCGACCGCGCTCAGCGAAAAAAGGATGTCGGCGACCGGCGAACGATAAGGCATTTTTTCGCTCCTCCCTGTCGCCAACAGGCGCTCACGCGGATCGCGGCCCGGCGCCGAGCGCGCCGTTTGCCGCGACAGGGCCAAATGAGCTTATGTACAGTCGCCTCGGCGCGCAACGCGGATCAGGAGAGAGGACGCTCGACCTCAGGATGACCCGGCTCGTCAAAGCAGACCCCGCGGCGATCGCCGCCGCCGCGGCATGCGTGCGCTCGGGCGGCCTCGTCGCCATGCCGACCGAGACCGTCTACGGCCTTGCGGCGGACGCGACCTCGGATGCGGCGGTCGCTTCGATCTACGCCGCCAAGGAGCGGCCGGCGATCAACCCGCTCATCGCCCATGTCCTCAGCATCGAGGCGGCGCGCGAGCATGGCGTTTTCGGCTCCGACGCCGAGACGCTCGCCCGCGCGTTCTGGCCTGGGCCGCTGACGCTGGTCGTCCCCGTCACGCCGGCCTCCAGGATCAGCCTGCTCGCGCGCGCCGGGCTCGACACGGTGGCGCTCCGGGCGCCGTCGCACGAAACGGCGCGGGCGCTGATCGAGGCGGCGGGCGTCCCGCTCGCCGCGCCTTCCGCCAATCGCTCCGGCCGGGTGAGCCCGACGACCGCCGCGCATGTCGCAGCCGACCTCGACGGCCGGGTGGACTTCATCCTTGATGCAGGGCCCTGCCGCCACGGTCTCGAATCCACGATCGTCGCCTGTCTTGGGCCCCGGCCGCAACTGCTGCGACCGGGCGCGCTGACGCGGGAGGCGATGGAGGAGGCGCTTGGGTCGCCGCTCGCTGGACCGGCGACCGCGGCGCGAAGCGTCCCGAACGCGCCGGGGCAACTCAAGTCACACTATGCGCCGAAGGCCGCGCTTCGGCTCGCCGCGGCCAGCGTCGAGGCGGACGAAGCCGCGCTCGATTTCGGCGGTGCGCTCAAGGGAGGACCAGGCGCCCGGCTCGATCTCTCGCCGTCCGGAGACGTCGCCGAGGCAGCGACGCATCTCTTTTCCTACCTTCGCGCGCTGGACGCGGACGGGCCTCGACGGATCGCGGTTGCAGCCATCCCGGATCACGGGCTTGGCGCTGCGATCAACGATCGGCTGCGCCGCGCCGCCGCGCCGAGGGATGCTTAATGACGGTACGAACATGTAGATATGCGCGTGCGGAAATGGTAAGGAACTTGCGATCGAGCTCCCTGCGCGACCTCGGCGGGATTGAGCGGCGAGCGACGTTGGGAACATGAACTCAGGGTTGAGCTGGGACGAATTTCGACTGGTGAAGTCAATCGCGGAAGCCCGGTCGCTGGTCGGGGCGGCCGAACGGCTCGGCGTCAATCATTCGACCGTGTTCCGGCGATTGGCGGCGGTCGAATCCGCGGTCGGCGCCCGCCTCTTCGAGCGCTCGCGCGCCGGATACGAACCCACTTCGGCCGGCGACGAGATGATCGCGCTTGCCGCCACCATGGCCGAGTCGGTGCTTGAGTTCGAGCGCCGGGTTGCCGGGCGCGACGTCAAACCGACAGGCGAATTGTCGGTCACCGCGCCCGACGCGATCGGTCAGCACTTCCTGCCGGCGATCGTGGCGCAGTTTCAGGCGCAAAATCCGGGCATCGTGGTCGAACTGATCCTCTCCAGTCAGCCGCTGAACTTGAGCCGGCGCGACGCCGACATTGCGATCCGTCTGACCAACGACCCGCCGGAATCGCTCGTCGGAAGGCGAATCTGCACCGGCCGATGGGCGGTCTATTGCCGGCGCGACCTGCTCGCGGAACTGGGCGCGGAGCGGGCCGAGGCCGTCCCATTCATCGGGTTTGGCGACAATTCCTCGCCGGCGGCCGCCCGGCGGTGGATAGAGGCCAACATCTCCTCCGAGCGGCTGGTCGCCAAAGCCAATTCGGCCCATTGCAGACTAGAGTTCGCGCTTCTGGGTTTCGGGGCGACCCTGCTGCCGTGCTATCTTGGCGATCGCAGCCCCCACCTCGCGCGCGTCGGCTATCTGGCGCCGGAGCTCGACCTGGGCCTGTGGATGCTGACCCATTCCGATCTTCGCCGCTCGCCGCGCGTGCGCGCCTTCATGGATTTCGCCGGAGCGGAGCTTATTAAACAGCGGCGCGCGATCGAGGGCGAAGAGACCGCCGAGGCGGAGTGAACGGATCCCGGTTCACCACTTTGAGAACCGCGCCTCGATCTTTCCCAGGAACGCCGCGCGGCGTTCCGGCGTCGAATGGTTCATGTCGTAATGCGCGAGATAGTCGCAACGCGTCCCCGGCGCGCAGATGCGGCGCATGGAGCGGGTGAGAAAGCGGCGCGGCGGATCGCCCATCATGAAGGTCAGCCAGCGCGAACCGCCGTAGGTGCACACGACGCCAAGACGCCTGATGTTGTGAAGCGAGGGCGTGTAGGCGCCGTCCTCGCTGAGGGTGAAGCTGACGCCGGGCAGAAAAACTTTGTCGACGAATCCCTTGAGCATCGCCGGGAATCCCATGTTCCAGACCGGGAACGAGAACACCAGCGCCTCGGCGGCGAGAAGCCGATCGACGTAGGGCGCGACGTTGCGGCGGTTGACCGCGACATTGTGGTAGTCGATCCGGTCCTGCCTCCACATCACCGGATCGAAGCCCTCAGCATAGAGATCGCAATCATCGACCTCGTGGCCTTTCGCGCGCAGGACCTCAACGACCTTCGCATGCAGGCTAGAAGCGAAGCTCGTCTCGACCGGATGGGCGAACACGACCAGGATGCGCAAGGTGAGGCTCAGTTCTGCGCCGCGCGCGCCCGCGCCTCGAGGCCGGGGAAGAGGAAACTGCGTCCGGCGGCGAAATCAAACCCGGGATTCTCCCAGGCGATCATCTTGCCCGGATTGAGCAGCCCCTTGGGGTCCGTCTCGCGCTTGAACGCGAGTTGGATTGCGTCGGTCTGTTTCATGCCCCCCTCTTCGAGCGTGTAGCGATGGGGGTTGAAGATCATCACGCCAGCGGCTTCGTGCTCCGCGATGATCTCGCTCAGCCGCGCCTCGGTGGTGAAGCGGACCAGCGGCAGCCCCGCGAAGCCGATCCGGCCATTGAAGCGGATGAGCTCGAGATGGCCCCTGACCTCCTCGCCATAGCTTTCATGCAGGCGCTTGATGACGGCAAGCGCGTTCTCGCTCGGATAACGCGCCTGGAGATAAGTGATGCGCGGATCAACCCTCAGCGCGCGAAGGGTGGTATGGTTCCAGGTGAGCTCATAATTGGGCGGCAGGCCGGCTCGCGTCTCGGGCGAGGCCTTACTCGAATCGAACAGGATGCGCGCGTCCCTGTAGGGCCGGGTGAACGCCTCGAAGGCGTCGAGCGCGTGCGGCGCGATCATCAGAATGACGACGCTTTGCCCTTCAGGGATGAGCGCGCGATGGCGGAGAAAATACGCGTGCGGCGCGGGCCCCTCGACGACCGTGACCAGTTTCTTCAGAATTCCGTCCTGCTCGGCGAGCGCGAGCGCGTAAGCGGTCGCGGCGTCGAAACGGTCGAAGCCGACAATGACGTCGGCCCAGTCGTAGCGCGCGGTGAGCGGCGCCTCGACTTCGGTGATGATTCCATTCGTCCCATAGGCGTGCACCGCCTTGTGCAGATCTTCGCCGGTGAGTTCGAGGATGCGCGGCTCGGCTTCGAGCGTCATCACCCTGAGGCGCAGCACGTTGCCGAAATCGCGCAAGCCACCCCAGCTGATCGACCCGACCCCGCCGGACCCGCCGGCGACGAAACCGCCGATCGACGCGGTCCCGCGGGTGGAGGGGAACATGCGCAATTCCTGCCCCGCCGCCTCCGCCGCCTTGTCGATGTCGATCAGCACCGCGCCGGGCTCGCAGATGACGCGCCCCCATTCGATTCCGCGGACCTTGTTCATCTCGGCGAGGTTCAGGAGCACGCCGCCCATGAGCGGCATCGCCTGCCCGTAATTGCCGGTTCCGGAGCCGCGCGGCGTCACCGGAATCCCGAGCTTATAGGCGGCCGCAAGGACCGTGCGGACTTCCGCTTCGCTCGAAGGCGTCACGACGACGTCGGCGGTCACCGTCTCGAGTTCGCGCTTGAGCACCGGCGAGTACCAGTAGAAATCGCGACTCTTCTGCTTGACCAGGATGGGATTGTCCTCCCACTTGATCGGGCCGACCGCGGCGTGCAGCGCGGCGATGTCATAAACCGCGCTCATGGCGCGAGGCCTTCGAGCGCGTCGAGCTCGGCATAGTCGGGCGGCGCGGCGTTCGACGCTTCGCCGCCCCTGACCACGATGCGATCGGATTGCGGACGCGCCAGAAGCTCTGGAAAATCGCGCGCTCGCGTGAGAATCATGTCGGCGCGTACGCCCTGACGCAGTACCCCGAGGTCGAGGCCCATCGCCTTCCCCGGGGAAGCCGAGACGGCCGGCGCCCAGTCGGCGAACGGATAGTCGAGATGCAGGATCCGCGTCCCTTCGCGCCAGGTTTCCATCATGTCGAGATCGCCATAAGCGTAAAACGGATCGCGGGTGTTGTCGCTGGCGATCATCACATTGACACCTGCGGCTTTGAGTTCATGTAGCGCGGTGACGCCGCGCCAGCGCGGCGTGCGGCCGCCCTCGCGATCCTGAAGGAACATGTTGCACATTGGCAAGCTGACGACGCTGAGCCCCGCGCGCGCCACGGCGTCGATCGTCCGGGCTCTCTCGTCCTCGTCCTGCCGCGCCAGCGAGCAGCAGTGGCCGACCAGGATGCGACGCGGAAAGCGGCGCTCGATCGCCGTGTCGGCGACGACCTTGAGCGAGCGGGCGGCGGGGTCGGCGCTTTCGTCGACGTGGAAGTCGAGCTCCCAGCCTTTGCGCTCGGCGAGCGCGAACAGTCTCGCCAGGCCCTCGCGCAAGCGCGGGATCGTGTAGGTCACCGCGCCGAGAATGCCGGTCCCATGGGCGTCGAGCATCGCCTCGATGTCGGCCATGTGGGAATCGTCGAGCGCAAACTCGACGCTGAACAGGGGCGAAGCCTGCAGTTCGATCCGGCCGCGCCAGCGCTCGCGCGCCTCGGCGAACACGGGCCAGGTGATGCGCGTCTGCGCCCCGACGCTGTCGATATGCGTGCGAAGGGCGGCCGTGCCATAGGCGTAGGCCGAGCGCAGGCTGAACTCCATCCGCGCGGCGACATCGGCGGCAGTCCAGTTGGCCGCGCGGTCCTCGATCGTCGCGACGATCGCGCTCTTGAAATCGCCGAGCGGATTGCGCTTGCGCCGCCAGATGTGGCCCTTGTCGATGTGGGTATGGACGTCGACGAAGAGGGGCAGAACGATCCGCCCCGACATGGCGACTTGAGCCGCGTCGCCGAAATCAGCGGCGCCGGCGGGAGCGATCCTGGCGATCGCGCCGTCGTCGACGAGGATGTCGAGAATCGCGAAGCCGTCAAAGTCGAGTGGGCCGAGAGGCTCGGGTAGCGAGCGGCAGAGCACCCGCGCCTGGCGCAACACATAGGGCGCGCGGGGCAGGGCGAACATGGCCGGCACGCTCGCATTCGGATGACGCGTATCGTTCATGCGGAAAAGTCTGCGCCCCTCATTTGGGGCGCAGGTCGAGGCCGACGGCCTTGTTCACGAATTGCAGCGTGTAGGCTTTCTTGTAGTCGATACCCGCTTTGACCACGCCGGCCTTGACCATCGACTCGTAAAAATTTTTGATCCGTTCGTCGGTCATGGCGCCGATTCCAAGCTTCGCCGTGTCGCCGGAATCGACCAGGCCAAATTCCTTGATCTTGCCGATCGAGAAGGCGATCTGCTCATCCGTCATGTCCGGATTGTCCTTCTTGATCATCGCGTTCGCCTTGGAATTGTCGCCATAGAGGTAGTTGTACCAGCCGATGGCGGAGGCGTCGACGAACCGCTGGACGATGTCGGGATGGCTCTTGATGAGATCGGCGCGGGTCTCGATGGTCGTGGCATAGGTCCCGTAGCCATTGTCGGCGAGCAGGAAGACGTTCGGCTTGAAATGGCCCTCGCGCTCGACCGCGAACGGCTCGGAGGTCACATAGCCCTGCTGGATCGAGTGCTTGTCGACGATGAACGGTCCGGCGTTGAACGTATAGGGCTTGACGACGTCCTCCTTGAATCCATAGGCCGATTCCATCCACCGGTAGAAGGTGACAAGCCCCTCCTTGCCGACGAAGGCGGTCGTCGCTTTCGGCAGGTCGCTCCACTTGTCGAGTCCGACGCCAGGATGGGCCATCATAATCTGCGGATCTTTTTGGAAATCCGCGGCCACGACAACGATGGGGACGCCGCGGTCGACCGCGTCGAAGGCCAGGAGAAGATTGCCGCCCATGTAGAAGTCGAGCCGGCCAGCCGCCAGCAGCATCTCGTTATTGGCTTGCGGGCCCCCCTGGACGATCGTGACGTCGAGGCCGTGTTTGGCGTAAGTGCCGTCGGCGACCGCCTGGTAATATCCGCCGTGCTCGGCCTCGGCGAGCCAGTTGGTCCCGAAGGAGACCTTGTCGGCGGCGAGCGTGGGGGAGGCGGCGAGGCAGACGCCGAGCGACAGGACCGCGCCAACGAACTTCATTGTTTGCTCCGATGTCGAATTGCAATATCGAGGCCTGCAACTTGGGCGCCATCGAGAGGCCGGCTGATCCAGCCGGCGGCCGCGCCCTTCATGCGCCCGGTTGGAGAGTTTAGCAGATGCGCCGACTGAATCCGAACGCCATCCATCCACCCTTCGCGAAATACGCGCATGGGGTGGAGATTGGGGCCGGATCGCGCATCGTGTTCTGCTCCGGCCAATTGGGGATCGGCGCGGACGGCGTCGTTCCCGATGATGCGGAATCCCAGGCGCGCCTCTGCTTTCGCGCCATTGCCGCAATCTTGAGCGAAGCGTCGATGTCTCTCGCCGATCTCGTCCGCCTCAACGCCTATGTCTCGTCGGCCCAACATTTAGGCGGCTACATGAAGGTGCGTGACGAATTTGTGAGCAATCCGCCGCCGGCGTCCACCCTGATGATCGTTCAGGGTTTCGCCCGGCCTGAATTCAAGGTCGAGGTCGAGGCCGTCGCCGCGCGGGCGCCTTGAACGCCAGGGAGATTTCGCATGCCGCCAACCAAGTTCTGGGCCGAGATGAGCTGGCGCGATTTCGCGGCGACCGACATGAGCAATGTCGTGGCCGTTCTGCCGGTCGCCGCGATCGAGCAGCATGGGCCCCACCTGCCGGTCGGGGTCGACATGCTGATCAACGAGGGCTATCTCGCCGCCGCGGTCAAGCGAATCCCTGACGACATGCCGGTCCTGATCCTGCCCGTCCAGGCGATCGGCAAGTCGAACGAGCACATCGAATATCCCGGCACGCTGACGTTCTCGCTCGAGACGGTCACCCGCGCCTGGACCGAGATCGGCGACAGCGTCGCGCGCACCGGATGCCGCAAGCTCATCTTCATGAATTCGCATGGCGGCAACGTGCCGGTCATCGACGCTGTGGCCCGGGAGCTTCGCGTTCGCCATTGCATGCTCGCGGTCCATGCGGCGTGGCACAGGCTCGGCTATCCGGCGGATTTGTTCTCGGCCGAGGAGCGTGCGCATGGCATCCACGGCGGCGAAGCGGAGACCTCGCTCATGCTCGCCTTCAGGCCGAAGACGGTGCGAATGGAGAACGCGCAGAACTTCGTCAGCACCGCGATCGGAATCGAGCAGGAGTTCAAGCAGCTTCGGGTGACGCAGCCGATCGGCTTCGGCTGGATGGCGAGCGATCTGCATCCGCTCGGCACGGCGGGCGACGCATCGAAGGCGACGGCGGAGAAGGGCGAAGCCTGCGCGGAGAACGCCGCGGAGGCGTTTCTCGACCTTTTGCGCGATGTGCTGGCATTCGATCTTGCGCGCCTCAGGCCGGGACCGCTCGCCGAGGCGAAGGGAGCTGCGCGTTGACGCGGAGCCTCAATCGCGTGAAGCAAGCCGCGATCATGCAGGGCTTCCCGTGCCCGACGGGCTAGCGTCGGGCAGGGACGGCGCGCAGCATGCCCCACTGGCGTTCGGGAGCGCCGCTGAGCTTGGCGACTGGCTTGCGAAGCGCCATCAATCCGCGACAGAACTCTGGGTGAGGATATTCAAGGCAGGCGCGGGCAGGCCGTCGGTGACGTGGGCTGATTGTGTCGTGGAGGCAATCCGCTTCGGGTGGATCGACGGGCAGAAGAAGCCGCTCGACGCCGAGTCGTTTCTGCAACGCCTGGCGCCAAGGAAGTCGAAATCCGATTGGTCGGCCAGGAACTGCTCTCATGCGACGACGCTGATCGCGGAAGGTCGGATGACTTTGGCCGGCTTGGCGCAGGTTGAAGCTGCGAAGGCCGACGGCCGATGGGACAGAGCCTATGACGGTTCAGCGACGATGACGATCCCTCAGGACTTTCTCGACGCCCTGGACACAATGCCGAAGGCGAAAGCGTTCTTCCTGACCCTCGACCGCAAGAACCTCTATCCGATCTACTACCGCCTTCACACGGCGAAGAAGGCTGAGACGCGAGCCAAGCGGATGCACCAGATCCTCGCGCAGTTGGAGCGCGGCGAGCGATTTCATTGAGGCCGCAACGGCGGCCAGCCGCTGCGGACGAGAAGCTGGCGGCAAGCTTGTCGCAGCGGGTGGCGACACGGCGGAGATCCATCAGGCGGCGGGGACAGCCCCTCGATCAGCCGGAGATCGCCGAAGCTTCGCGAATTACACAATAAAATATTGTTATTATGGCGCACGCACGGCGAGCGCGCGGAGCCAAAAAGCCCTCCGTCGAAAGCGCGGAACTAAACGGGGTCGTAAGTCCCTGATTCTGTTAGGGGCGCCGGTAAAAGTGCCGCTAGGCTAATTTTGCCGACCGTCCCCGCCGCCGCCCCGCCCCTCATCGCGACTTGAGATAGGCGCGCCAGCCGCCGAAACGCGAAACATCCTCCGCCGCCTTGACCGCCTCGGCCTCGACCAGAAAACCTTTCACCGAGCCGCCGTCATCGAGCCGTATCGTCCCGATTCCAAGCGGCGGGGGAATCCGCGAGACGAAGGCGCCGAAGCCCGCAGGGTCGAGCGTCCACACCTCGGCCCTGATCGCTGCGCCCGCGCCGTCGCCGACCCGCAGAAGCCCCGGTTTGGCCGGAGAAGAGCCGGGCAGCGCGAACAGGCGATAGTCCGGCGTCGTTTCGACTTCGCGCGAAAAGGCCGCGCCGAGCTCGACGAGCTCGCGATTGAGCGGCAGGCCGGAGAGATGCGCGCCGACGACCACGATCTCGATGCGATCTCCGGGCGCGCGGGACTTTGCCGGCGGCAGGGAAGCGGAGGCGCCGGAGCGCGCCTCGATCGCCGCCGCCACGCCCGCGATAAGGCCGTCAGCGCCGGCGGGCGCGATCAGGGTGACGCTCGACGGCAGCCCGTCGGCGCGCATAGTCGAGGGAACCGCGATCGCGCAAAGATCGAGCAGGTTGACGAAATTGGTATAAGTTCCGAGCCGCGAATTGAGGCGGATCGGATCGGCCTCGACCTCGGCGACCGTGTAGGGGCGCGGCATGGTCGGAACGAGCATCGCATCGAACTCCGACCAGACATGGGCCGTCTTCCGCTTCTGGTCCGCGAGCCGGTAGAACGCCTCGAAGGCCGCGACTGCGTCGAACTTGCGCGCGCCCTCGATGATCGTGCGCGTGACGGGATTGAGCGCCTCAGGATGGCTCTCGATCAGCCCCTTCACCGCGGAATAGCGCTCGGCGACCCACGGGCCGTCGTAGAGGGCGCGTGCGACCTCGGCGAATGGCTCGAAGTCGAATTCGACGATCCGGGCGCCGAGCGATCGGGCAAGCTCGAGGTCCTGCGAGAAAGCCTCCGCCGCGTTTGCGTCGTCGAAGAACTGCAGTTGGCCGGCTCGGGGAACGCCGAGCCGGATCCCGCCCGGCAAGGCGGACAGCGCGGGCGCCGGGAGCGGGCGGCCGTAGGCGTCCTGCTCGTCGAACGCGATCGCCGCCCGATAGACGGCGAAGGCGTCGGCGACATTCGTGGCAAAGACCGAGACCGTGTCGAGCGTTCGGCAGGCCGGGACGACGCCGGACGTGGAGAGAGCGCCAAGCGATGGCTTGAGGCCGACGATCCCGTTGAGCGCCGCTGGCACGCGGCCCGATCCCGCCGTATCGGTGCCGAGCGCGAACGGAACGAGGCCCGTGCCGACGGCGGTCGCCGAGCCTGAGCTCGATCCCCCCGGTATGAGATCGGAGCGCAGCGCGTTGCGTGGGATTCCGTAGGGCGAACGGATGCCGACGAGGCCGGTCGCGAACTGGTCGAGATTGGTCTTGCCGATGACGATCGCACCGGCGCGCTCGAGCCTCTCGACGACGAACGCGGACTTTGCGGGGCTGTAAGCGAAGGCGGGACAGGCGGCGGTCGTCTGAAGCCCGGCGACATCGATATTGTCCTTGACGACAAAAGGAACCCCATAGAGGGGCCTGCCCCCGGGCCCCGCCTGCAGGCGCTCCGCGATCGCCAGAGCCTCCGCCTTCGGGCGGATGGCGATGAAGAGCGCCGGATCGTCATGGGCTTCGATGCGCGCGTAGGTCTCCTCAATCGTCGCCGTCAGCGCCTTTCCCGCGGCATGCGCGGCGAGGAATGTTCCGATCGTCCCGGTCATCAATTCAAGGTCCCTGCGCCGGCGCTGCGGCGCGCCGTCAGCATCCAACGAAAGCAAAAGGCGGGCAAACCCGGCCAGCGGCGATTGCCTGAGCGAAGCTCAAGCAGGGCGAAAAAGCTGTGCGCTTTGCGCTCAACATTCGGGCAGGCGCCAAAAGATGAGGCGGCAAACTCCAGGAACGGCAAGCAGGACAGCGCGGCATGGAGCTTGCAAAAAGCTGGCCCTGCGAGCTTGCAGAAAGCTGGACCTGCAAAAAGCGACACCCGGGTAAGCGCCTGAGCCCTTCGACGCATGAGGACGTTAATGTCAGTAACGGAATTCACCCGCCGCAATCTCCTGAAGTCCGCAGCCCTCGGCGCCGCGGGCGCGACGCTCAATCTCGGAGCGCTCACGCGCGCTTTGGCAGCCGCTGACCTGACGGTCGGCGTCGTCTATGTCGGCGCCCGCGACGATTTCGGCTGGAACCAAGCCCATGCGGTGGCGATCAAATCGCTCAAGGAAGTGCCGGGCGTAAAGGTGGTCGAGGAAGAGAACGTGCCCGAGACCGACGCGGTCTCGAAGTCGATGGAATCGATGATCAACCTCGACGGCGCCGGCCTTATTCTGGCGACGTCCTTCGGCTATTACAAGCCGTTCGTGCTCGACCTGGCGAAGAGATATCCTGACGTCCAGTTCCGCCACGCGGCGCCGCTCTGGAACAAAGACACGGACCCGAAGAACGCTGGCTCTTATTTCGGCTATCTCAACCAGGCGCATTACGTTGACGGCGTCGCCGCTGGTCTCTCGACAAAATCGAACAAGCTCGGATTCGTCGCGGCCAAGCCGATCGCCATCGTGCTCAGCAACATCAATTCCTTCATGCTGGGCGCGCGCTCGGTCAATCCGAAAGCGACCGTGCAGGTCATCTTCACTGGCGACTGGTCGTTACCCGTGCGCGAAGCGGAGTCCACCAACGCACTGGTCGACGCAGGATGCGATGTCATCACTTGCCACGTCGATGGTCCGAAAGTCGTGATCGAGACGGCCGAGAAGCGCGGCGTCAAGAGCTGCGGCCACAATGCGAGCCAGGCGCCGCTCGCGCCCAAAGGCTTCATCACCGGCGCGGAATACAAGTGGATCACGATCTACAAGGGCTACGCCGACGATCTCGCCGAGGGCAAGACGCTGCCGAACTTCACCGCCGGCGGCTATGAGGTTGATTTCGTGCAGAACACGCCGTTCGGCGCCGGCGCGACCGAGCCGGCGAAGACTGCGGCGCTCGCCGCGATCGCGGGACTGAAGGCGAAGAAGCCGATCTATGTCGGCCCACTCAAAGACAACAAGACCGGCAAGATCGTGATCGACAAAACTTACGGCAATCTCGATCCCTATCTTGACCAGATGGACTATCTCCTGGAGGGCGTCATCGGCTCGACGACCTGAGGAGGGGAAAGAGCCGGTGTCGAACGCGCCTCTCGCAACCGGCGCCCCGCGCGACATTGTCGCTTCCGTCGCAACGCCTGCGGCGGGGTCTGATTTTGGCGTGCGGCTACGCGCCAATTCGGAATATGTCGTCATTCCGCTCATTGCGCTTCTGATCGCGGCGGCGCTGTTCGCGGTCTTTCTGCTGGCGATCGGAAAGTCGCCGGTCGACTTCATCTCCTATGTCTGGCGCGGCGGGTTTGGCACCTGGTTCTCGCTGCAGAACACCCTGCAGCGCTCGGCGCCGCTCATTCTGACCGCGCTCGCGGTCGCGATCCCCGCCCGCATCGGCCTCATCATGATTGGCGGCGAAGGTGCGCTTGTGCTCGGGGGCTTCGCCGCGGCCGTGCTCGCGATCCCCATGATCGGCCACGTGCCGCCGATGCTGACGCTCATCATCATAGCGATTTTCGCGATGCTCGTCGGAGGCTTCTGGGTCGGCCTCGCCGGCTTTCTGCGCTACGCGCGCGGAGTTAATGAGACGATCTCGTCGCTTCTGCTGACCTATATCGGCATCGCGATCATGAACTTCTTTGTCGAGGGCCCGCTGCGCGACCTCTCCGATCCGAACAAGCCGTCAACCAAGCCGCTCGGCAAGGCTTATATGGTGGGGGTGATCCCCGGCACCGAAGTGCACTGGGGGATCGTCTTCGGCCTCGCGCTCTGCGTGGCGCTCTATTTCCTCCTCGAGCGGACGACGTTCGGTTTCGCCGCGCGGGTCACGGGCGGCAATTTCCGCGCGGCGCTTGCGCAAGGCTTGCCGGTCGGCAAGCTCATCGTCGCCTGTTCGGCGATCGCCGGCGCCTGCGCCGGGCTCGCTGGCTTCTTCGAAGTGGCGGCGATCCAGGGGCGCGCCAACGCTTCGCTCGCGGCTGGCTACGGCTTCACCGGCATTCTTGTCTCGTTCCTCGCGCGGCACAACCCGCTCGTCATTCCGCCGGTGGCGATCCTGTTTGGCGGCATCGTCGCCGCCGGCGGTCTCATCCAGCGGCGCATGGGTCTCCCCGACGCGACCGTGCAGGTTCTCGAGGGGTTGATCTTCGTTGTGCTGCTGACCTCCGAGACGCTCTACGGCCGGTTCTCGATTTTCAAGCCGGGGGCCGGGAACCGAACATGAGCGGCGACATCCTCACGGTCCTCATCGCCATGCTGGGCGGCGCGATCCGCGTCTCGACGCCATTCATGTTCGTCGCGCTCGGCGAGTGCCTCACGGAAAAATCAGGACGGGTCAACCTCGGGCTCGAGGGGACGCTGGTGCTCGGGGCCATGGTCGGCTACGCCGCGTCCTATCATAGCGGCAATCCGTGGGTCGGCGTCTTTGCGGCGGGCCTGGCGGGCTCTGCGCTTGGCGCCATGCACGGCTCCATCTGTGGTCTTCCGCGGGTGAACGACGTCGCGGTCGGCATCGCCATGATGCTGTTCGGCGTCGGCGTCGCCTTCTTCTTCGGCAAGCCCTACATACAACCGACGGCGCCGAGGCTCAGCTCGATCTCGCTTGGCTTCTGGAGCGGCAGCGCCAGCCTCAAGAGCGCGCTGCAGGTCAACCCGCTCTTCTTCATCGGCATCGTACTCGCAGGGCTGATGGCTTGGTCCTTCCGCAACACGCGCTGGGGCCTTGTCGTGCGGACGGTGGGCGACAGCGCTGCGGCAGCACGCGCCATGGGCATTTCTGTCAGCCTGGTCCGGTTTTTGACGACGACGGTTGGCGGGTTTCTCGCGGGCGTCGGCGGCGCGTTCCTGTCGCTCTCCTATCCCGGTTCGTGGAACCAGGGCCTCTCCTCAGGCCAAGGCCTGATGGCGGTGGCGCTGGTCATCTTCGCCCGCTGGGACCCGCTGCGCTGCATCGCCGCGGCGCTTCTGTTCGGCGCGGCGGGGGCGCTCGGACCCTCGCTGCAGTCGATCGGGATCACCCAGGGCTACTACTTCTTCAACGCCGCGCCCTACATCCTCACCCTCGGCATCATGATCGCGACCTCGAGCGCCAAGCACTCGGCGCGCGACATGCCGGGCGAATTGTCGATCGCCAAATAAGCGCCAAATGATCGGGATCGATGAGACGGTCGGACGCGGAACGTCGCGGGGCGTGGGGCGCGAGAGGCTCAAAAGGCGGTGATCATGAGTGGGCTTGGGGGCTTGAACAAATCTCCGAACGGCGTGGCGATCGGCGTCGTGCAGCTTAAATTGCCGGTTGTCGTCACGCCCGAGGACCTCGCGGCGCAGACGCGGACGATCGTCGCCATGGTCGCCAAGGCCCGCCGCAACTTGGGCGGCATGGACCTCGTCGTCTTCCCCGAATATTCGCTGCACGGCCTGTCGATGGACATGAACCCGGCGATCATGTGCTCGCTCGACGGACCGGAGGTCGCCGCTTTCAAGGAGGCCTGCCGCGAGAACCACATCTGGGGCTGCTTCTCGCTGATGGAGTTCAATCCGCACGGCAACCCCTACAATTCCGGAATCATCATCGATGATGCGGGCGATCTCAAGCTCTGCTATCGCAAGATGCATCCCTGGACCCCGGTCGAGCCCTGGGAGCCCGGCGCCATCGGCATCCCCGTCTGCGACGGGCCGAAGGGCGCGAAGCTCGCGCTCATCATCTGCCACGACGGCATGTTTCCCGAGATGGCGCGCGAATGCGCCTACAAGGGCGCCGAGATCATGATCCGGACCGCCGGCTACACCGCGCCGATCCGCGACGCCTGGCGCTTCACCAATCAGGCGAACAGCTTCCAGAACCTGATGGCGACGGCGAATGTCTGCATGTGCGGCTCGGACGGGACCTTCGATTCGATGGGCGAGGGGATGATCGTCAATTTCGACGGCTCGATCCTCGCCGAGGGGACCACCGGCCGCGCCGACGAGATCATCACCGCCGAAGTGAGGCCCGACCTCATCCGCGAGGCGCGCAAGCATTGGGCGGTCGAGAACAACATTTATCAGCTCGGTCACCGCGGCCTGACCGCGGTTGCGGGCGGGGCGGGCGATTGTCCCTATACGTTCATGCAGGACCTCGTCGCCGGCCGCTATCGGCTGCCGTGGGAGGACGAGGTCGTGCACAAGGATGGAACGGCCTATGGCTTCCCGAAGCCGACGCGGCGCTACGGCGAAGCGCTTTCGAAGGCCGCGGAGTGACAAAATGCCGACTTTCGACGCCGACCCCTATCCGTGGCCGTACAACGGTGACTGGCGGGCGGACAACACCGCGATCATCGTCATCGACATGCAGACCGACTTCTGCGGCAAGGGCGGCTATGTCGATGCGATGGGCTACGATCTGTCGCTCACCCGCGCGCCGATCGAGCCGATCCGGGCGCTGCTCGACGCGGCGCGATCCAAAGGCTATCTCGTGATCCACACGCGTGAGGGCCATCGTCCGGATCTCGCGGACCTGCCGGCCAACAAGCGCTGGCGTTCGCAGCGGATCGGCGTCGGCATCGGCGATCCGGGCCCGTGCGGCAAGGTGCTCGTGCGCGGCGAAAAAGGCTGGAATATCATCGACGAACTGGAGCCGCTGCCGGGCGAGCCGATCATCGACAAGCCGGGCAAGGGCTCGTTCTGCGCCACCGACCTCGAGCTCATGCTGAGGACCCGGGGGATCGACAACATCGCGCTGACCGGCATCACCACGGACGTCTGCGTCCACACGACCATGCGCGAAGCGAACGATCGCGGCTTCGAATGCGTCCTGCTCGAGGACTGCTGCGCGGCGACCGACTACGGCAATCACCTGGCGGCGCTCAAGATGGTCAAGATGCAGGGCGGCGTGTTCGGCGCGGTCGGCGGTTCGAAGGCCTTCATCGAGGCGATGCCATGACCGCGTTCCCGGACAGCGCCGCAAGGCGCGCCCCTTCGCTCGAGACGATCGGCATGAGCAAGTCGTTCGGCGCGCTGCGGGCGCTTCAGGACGTGTCGATCGAGGTTCCGGCGGGCTCGTTTCACGCCCTTCTCGGCGAAAACGGCGCGGGCAAGTCAACGCTTGTCAAATGCATCATGGGCTTCTACACGCCCGACAAGGGCCAGCTCTTGCTCGACGGGAGCGAGGCCGCCGTGCGCAATCCCCGCGACGCGCAGGCGCTCGGCGTCGGCATGGTCTATCAGCATTTCACTCTCGTGCCGGCGCTGACGGCGGCCGAGAATCTCGTCGTCAGCCGCGCCGACGCGCCCTCGCTCATCGACTGGCGGAAGGAGCGAAAAGACCTCGAAAGCTTTCTCGATCGCATGCCGTTCCGTGTTCCGCTCGGCAAGCCCGTCTCCAGCATGGCGGCGGGAGAAAAGCAGAAGCTCGAGATTCTCAAGCTGCTCTACCTCGATCAGCGCTTTCTCATCCTCGATGAGCCGACGTCGGTATTGACCCCGGGCGAGGCGGACGAGATCCTGGGTCTCCTTCGCGACATGGCCCACCGCGGCGAAATCACGGTCGCGATGATCAGTCACAAGTTCCGCGAGGTCGAGGCGTTCTGCGACGATTTCACCGTGCTGAGGCGTGGTGCACGCGTCGGAGGCGGCAAGGTCGGCGCTGTCTCGACCCGCGAGATGGCCGCGATGATGATCGGCGATGCGGTCGTGCGCCCCTCCGCGGCGCGCACCGTCTCGGCGAAGAACGGAACGACGCTCGAGATCGCCGGTCTTTTCGCTGAGAACGACGAGGGGCGCGATGCGGTCAGCGGGTTCGACCTCAAGGTTGCGGCGGGCGAAATCGTCGGCATCGCCGGGGTGTCGGGCAACGGCCAGAGCGAACTCGTCGAGGCGCTCTCCGGCCAGCGGCCGATCAAGCTCGGGCAAATCCTCGTTCATGACCAGGACTTCGAGCCGAAGCGGGACCATTTCGACAAGTTCAAGATTTTCGGCCTGCCGGAGGAGCCGCTGAAGAACGCGACCGTGCCGACGATGTCGGTCGCCGAGAACATGGCGTTCAGGCGCTTCGACAAGTCGCCGATGACCCGTCTTGGCTTCTGGCTGTCGCCCGCGCCGATGCGCGCCAAGGCGCGCGACCTGATCGACCGTTACAATGTGAAGACCCCTTCCCCCGATACGCAAATTCGCGATCTCTCGGGCGGCAACGTGCAGCGCGCGGTGCTGGCGCGCGAACTCTCCGAGGACGTCGACGTGCTGATCGTCGCCAACCCCTGCTTCGGTCTCGACTTCGCCTCCGTCGCCGACATCCGCGCGCAGATCATGGAGCAGCGCAATCGCGGCGCGGCGGTGCTGCTCGTATCCGAGGATCTCGACGAAATCCTCGAGCTTTCGGACCGCATCGCCGTCATGTCCGGCGGCAAGGTCGCCTATCTGACCGAGGGCGCGAACGCCGACCGAACGACGATCGGCCGCTATATGGCGGGTCATTGACCCGTTGAGGTGGGAAGCGCAATCACCGGCTGGACGGCGGCGCTCGCTTCGTTCAAAATTGGCGGCGTCATGAGTTCCGGACCCTTTGATCCCGAGGCGTTGATGGACGCCGTGGCGCCGTTGCTGGGCTTGACCCTCACCCCGGAGTCGCGGGCCCAAACCGCGCTGCATTTGAGCATCGCCGCGCAGCAGGCGGAAAAGCTGTTCTCGATTGCGCTCGACGACGCGGAAGAGCCCGCACCGGTGTTCACGGCGTGACGGCGAAGCTTCTCGACGGATCGGCGCAAGCGATCGCGGCCGCCGTCAAAACCGGCGTGGTCAGCGCTCTCGAGATCGCGCAATCGACGCTCAAGCGCATCGAGTCGCATAACCGCGCGCTCGGCGCCTTCACCGACGTCACCGCCGGGCGCGCGCTCGCCAAGGCTGCCGAAATCGACGCGGCGCGGGCGCGCGGAAAGAGCCTCGGGCCGCTCGCAGGCGCGCCGTTCGCGGTCAAGAACCTGTTCGACATCGAGGGGCTCTCGACCCGCGCGGGCTCCAAGATCAATCGCGACCGCGCGCCGGCGAAAACAGACGCGACCATCGTCGCGCGCCTGGAGGCGGCCGGAGGCGTGCTGATGGGCGCGCTGAACATGGGCGAGTTCGCCTATGATTTTACGGGCGAGAACGCGCACGACGGCCCTTCCCGCAATCCGCACGACCTCGAGCATATGTCAGGAGGATCGTCCGGCGGATCGGGCGCGGCGGTGGCTGGCGGCCTCGTTCCGATCGCGCTGGGTTCCGACACCAACGGCTCCATTCGCGTGCCGAGTTCGCTCTGCGGCCTGTTCGGCCTCAAGCCGACCTATGGCCGGCTGTCCCGGGCCGGCGCGTTCCCGTTCGTCGCCAGCTTCGACCATGTGGGCCCGCTCGCGCGCTCCGCCGGTGATCTCGCGCTTGCCTATGACGCCATGCTTGGCCGCGACGATGGGGACCCGGCGCAAGCCGACATGGCGGCGACGCTGGCGTCGCCGACGCTCGATGACGGCGTCACCGGGTTGCGCATCGCAAGGCTCGGCGGCTATTTCGCCCATTCCGGCGAAGCGAGCGCTTTTGCGGCGGTCGACAGGGTCGCGCGCGCCCTGAAGGCGGACCGGATCGTCGAACTCGCTCGCGCGGACGTGGCGCGCTCGTCCGCCTATCTCATCACCATGGTCGAAGGCGCGGCGCTTCATCTCGAACGGCTGCGCACGCGGGTGGGCGACTTCGATCCCGACACTCGAGACCGCCTGATCGCCGGCGCGATGCTTCCGGGGGCCTGGGCTGCGCAGGCGCAAAAATTCCGGCGCCGGTTTCGCGCCGAGGCGCTTGCGCTCTTTCGCGACGTCGACATTCTGCTTGCGCCGGCGACCCCGTGCCGGGCGCCCAAGATCGGACAGAGGACCTTCACGCTCGACGGCCGGGAGATGCTGGTGCGGCCAAACCTCGGACTTTTCACCCAGCCGCTTTCCTTCATAGGGCTGCCTGTCGTCGTGGCGCCGGTGTGGACGGATGGCGAGAAGCTCCCGATCGGCGTGCAGATTGTCACCGCTCCGTGGCGGGAGGATCTCGCGCTGCGCGTGGCCTCGGCGCTGGAGCGGGCGGGCGTCGTTCGCGCGCCGGTCGCAACATTGGCTTGACGAGGGAAAAATGGCCGAGCGCGGCGATTCCCGATGGGCCGGGCGCAATGGCGCAAAGGCCGCTATCCGCGACCGGGTGTGGAGCGGACTGGTCGAAACGCATGTCAACGTCGGCCCTGTCTTCGATCGCATCCCCAATTTCGTCGGCGCTGACGTCGCGGCCAAGCGCTTAAGCGAGCTCGACGAATGGGGCCGGGCTCGGGTCATCAAGTGCAACCCCGATCCGCCGCAAATCCCCGTCCGCCTGCGCGCGCTCTATGACGGCAAGCTCCTGTTCTCGCCTGTTCCTTATCTCACCAAGGGCTTTCCCTACCTGCGCATCGACCCGGACAAGCTGGCCGCAAAGGGCGTGGACTTCGAGACCGCCGCCACCGCGCAAGGGTTCATGGAGCATGGCGAGCCGCTCGGATTCGAGGACATGCCGAAGCTCGATTTCTGCGTCGTTGGCTGCGTCGCGGTCACGCGGTCCGGCGGGCGCACGGGGAAAGGCGCGGGATTCGCGGATCTCGAACAGGGGCTCTTTCGCGAGCTAGGGCTTGTCAACGCCTCGACGCCGATCGCCACGACCGTTCATTCCTCGCAGGTCGTGCCCATTTCCGAGGTCGTCATGGAGAGCCATGACTCGGCCTTGCATTACATCGCGACCGAACTCGAACTGATCGCGACGCGGACGAGCCACCCGCAGCCGGAAGGCGTGGACTGGGACAAGGTGCGCCCGGACCAGTTCGCCGACATCCCTTTCTTGAGCGCGCTGCGCGACACGATCGACCGGCGGAAGCGGACGACGTGACTGCGGTCGACCGGCTTTCCGGCGTCATCCTTCTGCCGACTGACGGCAGCCCGGCGGGTTCGCCCGTCGATCTCGTGATAAGCGACGGGCGCATTGCCGCGATCACGCCGACGGGCGCAAACAGCGCGCGCCGACTTCTGGCGATGCCGGCGCTGGTCAACGCGCACGATCACGCCCGTCCCCTGTCCACGACCTCCTTTGGCGCGGCGGCCAGGCCACTCGAGACCTGGCTTCTCCGTCTCGCGGCGATGCCGGCGATCGACCCCTATCTCGGCGCGCTCGCCGCTTTCGGACGTGCGGCGCGCGGGGGCGCGGGCTCGGTGATGGCGCACTACACCCGCTTTCACGGGCCCATGCCGCCGGTCGAGGAAGCCAAAGCGATCGCCCGCGCCGCCGCGGATGTGGGGGTGCGCGTGACGCTCGCCGTATTCATGCGCGACCGCAACCCGCTCGTTTATGGCGACGAGGAGGCGGTTCTTGCGCAAATGCCCGGGGAGGCGCGCGATACGGTCGAAGCGCAATTCCTCGGCCCGGTCCTTGGCACGCAGGAGCAGGTCGCGCGGGTCGAAGCCATCGCGGAGGCGATGGAGAGCCCGACATTTTCCGTGCAGTTCGGCCCCAGTGGTCCGCAATGGTGCTCGGACCCGCTCCTGGCCGCGATCGCGGATGCGTCGCGCCGGACGGGCCGGCGCGTCCACATGCATCTCCTCGAGACGCGCTATCAGCGCGCTTTCGCCGACCGCGCCTATCCGGATGGCGTTGTGCAGCGCCTGAAGGCGCTTGGCCTTCTCTCGCCGCGCCTGACGCTCGCCCATTGCGTCCACGCGCGCCCCGAAGAGCTCGACCTGATTGGCGCCTCGGGCGCGATCATCGCCACCAATCCGAGCTCGAATTTGCATCTGCGCAGCGGCGTCGCTCCGATCGCGGAGGCGCTCAATCGCGGCTGCCGCGTGGCGCTCGGCGTCGACGCTTCCGCCCTCGATGAGGACGACGACATTTTGCGGGAGATGCGCCTTGGCCATTTTCTTCACGGCGGCTGGGGCTTCGACAGCGTTATCGAGCGCGGCGGGTGGCTTTCGGCGATCGTCGGCAACGGCCGCTTCGCCAATGGCGCGCCGGGGTCTGGCGCGCTTGCCGTCGGCGCGCCCGCCGACATTCTCGTGCTCGATCTTGACGCGCTCGACCGCGACGCGGTCATGGACGTGGAGCCGATCGACCTTGTGTTCGCGCGCTCGACCGCCGCGCATGTCGCCGAACTCATCGTCGCGGGCGAACAGGTGGTCCACGACGGGCGGCTCGCCCGCGTCGATCTCAAGGCGGCGGAAGCGGAGCTGCGCCGCCAATATCGCGCAGGAACGCCGTCGCGGGCGCCGTTTCTGGCTGCATGGGCCGCGCTGGAGCCTGCGGCAGCGCAATATTATCGAAGCGGCCTCGGCTGCTGCTGACCATTACGGGAAAGGGAGCCGATCGTGCCGGACGCACTGCCCATCGTCGATCTGGCCTCATTGGGCGAAGGCGACAGGCCTTCGCTCAGCCGGATCGCGGCCGAGGTCGGCGCGGCCTGCCGCGATGTGGGCTTCTTCTATGTCGTCAACCACGGAGTGGACGCAAATCTGATCGCGGCAGCTTTCGCCCGATCGCGCGACTTCTTCGCCCTGCCGGTCGCCGAGAAGCGGAGCCTTGCGATCGAAACAGTCGGCGGCAATCGCGGCTATTCCGGCCTTCTGCATGAGGCGCTCGATCCGGCGCAGGGACCGGACATGAAGGAGGCCTTCAACGTCGGGCTCGACCTCGCGGCGGACGATCCGGAGCTTGTCTCCGGCGAGCCCTTTCGCTCGCTCAACGCCTGGCCCGGCCTGCCGGGGTTTCGCGAGACGACGCTCGCCTACTTCAATGCCTGCGCGGCGCTCGGCGGGCGGTTGCACCGCGCCTTCGCCCGCGACCTCGGCCTGAAGTCCGATTTCTTCGCCAACAAGTTCGATCGGCCGATGGCGACGCTCAGGCTTTTGCATTATCCGTCGCCGCCCCCCGGCTCCGATCCACGGACGGGGGCTGGCGAGCATACGGATTACGGCAACCTCACCCTGCTCGCCACGGACGACGTCGGCGGGCTCGAGGTGCGCACCCGCGCCGGACAATGGATCGAAGCGCCGGTCGTCGGGGGCGCCTTTATCGTCAATATCGGCGACTGTCTGATGCGCTGGACCAACGATGTCTATGTCTCGACGCCGCATCGCGTCGTCAATCGCAGCCTGAAGGAGCGCTATTCGATCGCCTTTTTCTACGACCCGAATCCGGACGCGATGGTCGACACGATTCCGAGCTGCGTGCGAGAAGGGCAGTCCACCCGTTATCCGCCGATCCTGGCCGCCGACTATCTGAAGATGCGCCTCGACGCGAGCAAGCCGAAGGTGGACGACCTGTCCGGCGCCTTGGCTCACGGTCGGGCCTGAAGGCCATCCAAGCTTGGGTGAACGTTCGCGCCGGCGCGCCGGTGCGCGCTCCGCAGCGCGCGGCGACGGACATCGGACAATCATCCTCCCGGGCAACCGCAGAGAGCCGCGGGAACGCGGCGTTGGCGCGATCGCCCGAAAACTCCGCTCCGCGCCAACCGTTATTGAGACCGAACGAAAGCCTGCCCCTTTTCCTCGATCTCTGCCGGCGGCGGCGTCGCCTTGCCGAGAATGAGATCGGAGGCCTTCTCGGCAACCATGATTGTCGGCGCGTTGGTGTTGCTCGATGGAACGAACGGCATGACGGAAGCGTCGACGACGCGGATTCCGAGGAGTCCACGCAGCCTCAGATCAGGCGTCACCACCGCGTCGGCACCCGAGCCCATCGCGCAGGTTCCGGCGGGATGGTGGTCCGTCTTGCAGGTGCGATAGGCGTATTCGGCGAGTTGCTCGTCAGTGCGAATATCGTCGCCGGGCATCCGCTCAGCCATGACGAACGGTTTCAATGCCGGCTGCCGCAAGATGTCCCGCGCCATCCTCAAGCCCTTGATGGCGCACTCGCGGTCATAAGGGTCGGCCCAGTAGTTCGGATCAATGAGAGGCGATGCATTTGGATCGGCGCTCGCGATACGCACGGTCCCGCGTGAACGAGGACGGAGGAAGGCCGAATTCAAAGTAACGCCCGGATTCTTCATCGCCGCCACGCCAGCCTCGATGCCCGAGCCGAGGCCAAGATGAAACTGGATGTCGGGTGATCGCGCCTGTTTGTCTGCATACCAAAATCCGCCGGTCTCGAAAAGCGTGGAGGTCACGGGGCCGGTCTTGAAGGCGAGATACTGGAGGCCCGCCCATGCGGTGCGATGCGGCTGCGCGAGCCGATCATAAGTATGCTCTCCTGTACATTCGGAGATCGCATATAAATCCAGGTGATCCTGCAGGTTCGAACCCACGCCGGGCAAGTCATGCACTACGTCCACCGCTGCGGCCTTCAACGCATCGGCGGGCCCGATGCCGGAAAGCTGGAGAAGGCGCGGCGAGCCGATGGCGCCGCAGCTGACGATGATCTCCCGGTCGGCGTTCAGGGTCTCGGTCCCGGTCCCCGAGACGACCTTCACCCCGATCGCGCGGCCATTCTGGACCTCGATCCTCAGCGTCTGCGTGTTGAGGCGAACGGTAAGGTTCTTCCTGCCCTTTATCGGCTTCACGAAGGCGGTCGATGCTGAAGATCGCTCAGCGTTGCGGGTGGAAAGCTGGTAGTGGCCGATCCCGTCCTGGATCGCCCCGTTGAAATCGTCGTTGAAGGGAATGCCGAGTTCCTGCGCGGCGCGCAGGAATGCGTAGCTGATCGGGGGCGGATTGATGGGATAGGACACGCTGAGCGGCCCGCCATAGCTGTGATAGGCGTTGTGAAGCTTCTGGTTGTCCTCGCTCCGTTTGAAATAGGGGAGGATCTCGCGATAGCTCCAGCCGGTCGCGCCTGCCTCGCTCGCCCAGGCGTCGTAATCCTTGGCGTTGCCGCGCGTGTAAAGTTGAGCGTTGATCGACGAGCCGCCTCCGATCACCTTGGCCTGAGTGTACCAAATGACGCGGCCGTTGAGATGCTTCTGGGGGATTGTGCTCCACCCCCAGCTCGCGACCCCTTTGGTCATTTTCGCGAACCCGGCTGGCATTCTGAACAGGGGGTTCCAGTCCGAGCCGCCGGCCTCCAGGAGAAGGACCTCGATCGACGGATCGGCGCTCAAACGGTTGGCGAGCACGCATCCCGCCGATCCCCCGCCCACAATGATGTAATCATACGCCATGGTTGCGATCCTTAAGCCGCTCGAAGGTCTGTGCTGGCGATATGATCGGCGACGCGAAGCGCTTGGGCCGCGATGGTCAGCGAGGGATTGACCGCCGCCGAGGTCGGAAGGAACGAGGCGTCGACCACGAAAAGGTTGGGATGGTCAAAGGCGCGGCAATAGGGATCGAGCGGCGAGGTCGCGGGATTTGACCCGATGCGCACGGTGCCGCACTGGTGCGACGGAGTCCGCCGGTCGAAAGGTCTCGTGAGCACGATCGGATAGCCTGCGGCGCGCAAGCGCTCCTTGAAGGCCTTGACTAGCCCCCCGTGAGCGCTCCAGTTGCTGCGCCGCCAGTCGAGCCGGATCTGCTCGCCGTCCACCGTCACGCGGCTTTCCGGGTTCGGCAGATCCTCGCTCATCGCGTACCAGTCGACCGTCCGACGGGTCATGAGGGAAAGCGCCCATTCCGGCGCGCGCGGAATGTTGGATTTGAGGATTGGTGCCGTCACTCGGCCAAGCAGCTGGATGTTGCCGAGCGGCGGCCCGCCACGGCCGTCGTCGAGATAGAAGTCGTTGATCCCGAGAGTCTTCTGGTAGACCGAGTCATTGATCGAGCGCGGGTCGATCGCGAGCACGGCCGAGCAATTGTGATTCATGAAATGCCGGCCAACCATGTCGGAGCGATTGGCGATCCCACCCTCGCGCGAGGCAAGAAGCAAAGCGGCGGAATTCACCGCCCCCGCGGCAAGAATCACGATCCGAGCGGATATCCTTCTGCGCTCCCCGGAAATCAAAGCTTCCGCGCCCGTGACGCGCTTGCCGTCCGCACCTACAAGCAGCCGTTCGACAAGAGCGTCCTCACGCAATTCGACATTGGGGTGCGCAAGAGCTTCGCTGAGACCGCAGGTCTCGGCGTCCATCTTGCCCGTTCGCGTGTCGGGGAAGGCGTCCCAGGGTGTCTTCGCACGGCTGAGCCATTTGTCGACGTCGACGCCGAGCGGCAGCGGAAAGGGATGCAGCCCGACTCGCTTCAAGCGCTCGCGGACTTTGGCGATCGCCGGCTCGTCCGGGACGGGGCCGAATGGATAGGGCGCGGAGCGCGTCGGCTCGGTCGGATCAAAACCAACCGCGCCGCGCACGTTGTAGAGCTTCTCGGCAAGACAATACCACGGCTCGAGCTCATCGTAGGAAATGGGCCAGCCGGGCGTCGCGCCGTCGCGATAGGCGACGGGCTCGAAATCCCGCTCCCGGTATCGAAGCAGGACAGCGCCGTAGAGCTTCGAATTGCCGCCGACATAGTAGTAGTTGCCGGGATTGAAGGGCACATCGGCGCCGTCGAGCCAGGTCTCGTCGGGGCGGAAAACGCCGCGCTGGAAGATTGCGCGCGCGTCGCGCGCCTCGGCGGTGTCGCGCAGACGGGAGCCCCGCTCGAGGATGACGATCCGGGCGCCGGTCGGCGCAAGGCCGGCGGCGCATGTGGCTCCGCCCATGCCTGATCCGATGATCAGGATGTCGACGGTTTCCAGGTTCGACATGGGTCGGGCTTTTCAGATCCGGCGCGACGTCTGCGGATCGAACAGCACCGCCTTGTCGAGGTTGAAGGCAAACGTGTGGTTCTCCCCGATGCGCAATTGAGTTTCAGCCCTCATTCGCGCGGTAACCGCTTTGCCAGCCGCGCGTGTGACGACAAACGTGTCCGAGCCCGCTGGTTCGATGATCTCCACTCTCGCATCGAAGGTAGTGACCGACTTGGCGCCGCGATCGACGCTCTCTTTGTCGTTGACCGCCTCCGGCCGGATGCCAAAAATGACCTCTGCGCCATCAGACAGCCTGCTTTCATCGGCGCTTGCCGGAACTGGAAGAACAATGGGGGAATGGTCGTGGCGTTCGAGAACAATTCGTCGCGCGCCGTTCACGCCCTTCACCGTGCCTTCGAGGAGGTTCATGGCCGGCGAACCCATAAAATCGGCGACAAAGAGGTTGGACGGGGAATTGTAGATTTCGTACGGCGTTCCGACCTGCTGCAGTTCGCCGTCCTTGAGAACCGCGATCTTCGTTGCGAGCGTCATCGCCTCGATCTGGTCGTGCGTGACATAAACGACCGTCGTTCCAGTCTGTTGATGAAGCCGTTTGATCTCGACGCGCATGTCGACGCGCAGTTTGGCGTCCAGATTCGACAGCGGCTCGTCGAACAGGAACACCTGCGGCTGACGCACGAGCGCCCGGCCCATCGCCACGCGCTGCCGCTGACCACCTGAGAGCTGGCTCGGCCGCCGGCCCAGCAAGTGTTCAATCTGCAGCGTCTTGGCGACGGCCGCGACCGCCTTCTCCCGCTCGGGTTTGGGGACGCCGCGCATTTCCATCCCGAACGCAATGTTCTCGGCGACCGACATGTTTGGATAGAGCGCGTAAGACTGAAACACCATGGCGATATCGCGCTTCGATGGGTGCAGGTCGTTGACCACCTGGCCGCCGATCAGGATCTCGCCAGAAGTAATCGACTCGAGCCCGGCGATTGTGTTGAGCAGGGTGGACTTGCCGCAGCCGGACGGCCCGACCAGCACGAGAAAGCCGCCCTGCTCGAGCGAGATGTCGATGCCCTTGAGGATCTCCAGGCTGCCGAACCGCTTGCGGAGCGCCCGGATTTCGAGAGTCGCCATTTGCTCTATCCTTTCACCGCGCCGGCCATCAAGCCGCGCACGAAATAGCGCCCGGCGAGGATGTAGACGAAAAGAGTCGGGGCGGCGGCGATGATCGCGGCGGCCATATTGACGTTGTATTCAATGACCCCAGTCGAGGTGTTGACGATGTTGTAGAGCGCGACCGTCATCGGACTCGAGTCGCCGGCGGCGAAGGTCGAACCGAACAGGAAGTCGTTCCAGATGTTGGTGAACTGATAGATGACGGTCACGATGAAGATGGGCGCCGAGTTCGGCAGCAGGATCCGGCGGAAGATCTGGAAGAAGCTCGCGCCGTCGATCTGCGCGGCCTTGATGAGCTCCGTCGGGAACGTTTCGTAATAGTTCCGGAAGAAGAGGGTCGTGAAGCCGAGCCCGTAGACCACGTGCACGAGCACGAGGTTCACCGTCGGGTTGCCGAACCCCCAGGAGAACCCGGTCGCATTGGTCAGCGCCATTCCTATTTGGCCGAGCTTGCCGAGGATCGTGGCCATCGGAATGAGAACGGACTGGAAAGGAATGAAGCAGGCGAACAGCATCATGCCGAAGACGAGCTTATGGCCCGGGAATCGCCATTTGGTCAGCACATAGCCGTTGAGCGCGCCGAGCAAAGTTGAAATGAGGACGGCCGGAACGACCATCTTCACCGAGTTCCAGACATAGCCCTTGATGCCTTCGCAGGTGAGGCCGACGCAGGTCGTGCCCCAGGCTTTCTTCCACGAGTCGAAGGTCAAGTGATGCGGGAAGTAGAACATGTTCCCGCCCGTGATCTCGCTGAGCGGTTTCAGCGATGTCATCACCATGACGACGAGCGGCATGAGGTAGACGATCGCGAACAGGACGAGCAGGCCGTAGATCAAGAGGCGGGTCGTCATTGAATGCCGCGTCGGTTCGCGCGAGGGCGCGAGCGTGAGGGGGTCCGCGGCGCTCATCAGCGTTTCTCCCTGAGCTCGGAGTAGAGGTAGGGCACCATGATCGCAGCGATCGTCATGAGCATGATGACCGCGCTGGCCGAACCAACCGCCATTTGGTTGCGGGTGAAGGTGTAGGAATACATGAATGTCGAAGGTAGCTCGGCGGCGCCGCCGGGATTCTTGCCTGTAACGGAGAGAACGAGATCGTAGGATTTGATCGCCATGTGGGTGAGGATGATCAGAGCCGACATGAAGGCCGGGCGCATGAGCGGGATGACGATTCTCCGATACGTGGCGTAAGCGGACGCGCCGTCGATCTGCGCGGCTTTGAGTATCTCGCTGTCAATGCCGCGCAGCGCCGCCAGGAACATCGCCATGACAAAGCCCGAGGTCTGCCAGACGCCGGCGATAGCGACGCAATAGATCATCATGTTGGGGTTCACGACCCAGTCGAAATGGAAGGTCGTCCAGCCGAGATCGTGCATCGCCTTCTCAAGGCCGATGCCCGGATCGAGAAACAGCTTCCACGCCGTGCCGGTCACAATGAAAGACAGCGCCAAGGGATAGAGATAGATCGGTCTCAAGATTCCTTCGCCGCGAATCTTCTGGTCGAGCAGGATCGCCAGCAGAAGGCCAAGCGCCAGACAGAAGATCACATAGAGGCCGCCGAACAGGCCCATGTTGACAATCGCCGTGTACCAGTTCGACGGCGGATCGCTCTGGAACGTCCAGTTCCAAAGCTTCTCATAATTCGCCCATCCGATCAGGTTCAGGTTGGTGAACGCTTTCGAGTTGGTGAACGAAAGCAGGAGGGTCCAGAGATTGAACCCGTAGACGAAGATGAGAATCAGCAGAAACGACGGCGCGAGCACAAGCCGCGGAAGGAGGTCTCGCGCGCGGTCGCGTATGCCGCCTCGGGCGCGGCGCACGATCGGCGGGGCGATGGGCTGGGTGGTCGTGGTCATGCGCATATCCTCTGCGCTCACACGAAACGGATCCGTGGCGGGCGCCCCTCCCTGCCGCTGGCTGAAAGGGGCGGTCTCGTCATTTCGCTGAATCGATCGCGACGACGAGCTGCTTCACAGCTTCGTCGGAGGTCTTGATCTCGCCATGCAGGAATTTGGTCACGACGTCGTAATAGGCGGTCGCGATCGCGGGCGGCTGGGCGTAGTTCTGGGCCATGGAGCCTAAAAAGGTGCCCTTGGCGTTGGCCGCCTTGATGTCCGCGATCGCCTTCTTGCCGCAGGCGTCGAACTTGGCGTCCGAAACGTCCATGCGCGCGGGGGCCGAGCCCTTGATGACGTTGAAGTCGATCTGCACCTCCGGGTTCATCGTCGTGTCGGCGAGAGCCGTCTGAGCAGCCTGCCGGTCGGCCGAGACCTGGAAGAAGGCGAACATGTCGGTGTTGTACAGCACCGAACCGTCCGTGCCCGGGAAGCGGTAGCAGAGATAATCCTTGCCGGCTTCCTTGTTGGCGTTCTTGAACTCGCCCTTCGCCCAGTCGCCCATCACCTGCAGAAGCGCGTCGCCCTTGATGACCATCGCGGTCGCGAGATTCCAGTCACGTCCGGCATAGTTGGGATCGAGGTAGTCACGCAGCTTCGCCAGATTGTCGAAGGACTTCTTCATCGTGTCCGACTTGAGCGCGCTCGCGTCGAGATCGATGAAGGCCTTCTTGTAGAAGTCGATGCCGCCGGTCGAGGCGACGACCGAGTCGAACATCGTCGCTTCCTGCCAGGGCTGGCCTCCGAGCGCCATCGGAATGACGCCCGCCTTCTTGGCCTTGTCGAGCAGCGCGATCAGTTCGTCGAAGGTCTTGGGCTCCGTGCCGCCGATCTTCTCCATGAGCGCCTTGTTGACCCAGATCCAGTTGACCGAATGGATGTTGACCGGAACGGCGCCCCACTTGCCGTCGACCGTGGTGAACTTCTGCAGTGCGGTCGGAATGACCTTGGCCCAGTCGCCTTTGGTCGCGAGCGGAGTAATGTCGGCGAGCTTGCCCGCATCGGCATAATCGAGCGCGTAATAGCCGAGAATCTGGGAGGCCGTGGGGGGATTGCCGGCGGCGACCATGGCCTTCAGAGTGGTCATCGCGGCCCCACCGCCGCCCCCCGCCACGGGCACGTCCTTCCAGCCGAAACCCTGCTTGGCCATTGCCTGCTTGATGACGTTGAGCGCGGCGGCCTCGCCCCCCGACGTCCACCAGTGCAGCATCTGCACTTCCTTGGTGTCCGCGGCCCACGCGCCGCCGGAGAGACCGATCGCAAACGCGGCGGCCGCTCCACCCATCAGGATTGCTTTCAACCTCATTCGTCTACCCTTCCTATGCGTTTCTCCCGCCGGAAGCGGTCCGGCGCCGAATTCAGAAACCGTCTATCGGCTCCCGATTGTCAATCTCCTTGTCCTCGCCAAGACTTACCGACCGGAGAACGCCGGCGGGCGCTTGGCCCTGAAGGCGGTGACCCCTTCGGCAAGATCTTCGCTGAAGGCTGTGAGCGCTCCCGCCAGGCCCTCGATCGGCGCGTCGCGATCCTCGCCCTCGGCGGCGTTGATCATCGCCTTAACAATTTGCACCGCGAGCGGACCTCTGTTGGCGATATCAGCCGCGAGCGCCTCAGCCCGCGCGACGCCCTCGCCCTTCGCGGCCACCTCGTCGACGAGGCCGAGCGTCAAGCCCTCTTCGGCTGAGAACATCGCCCCTGCCAGGGCCATGCGGCGCACGACCGACGCGCCAAAGCGCCGGACCAGTCTTTGCGTGCCCGACCAGCCCGGCGCCATGCCGAGCCCCGACTCGGGCAAGCCGAGCTTGACGCCGCTCTCGGCAATGCGGATATCCGCGACGGCCGCGAGTTCGAGCCCGCCGCCGAAGGCGTGCCCCGTCAGCGCCGCGATGAGCGGAACACGCAGGCGGGCGAGCGCCTCGAAAGCGCGATGTCCAGCCCGCGTCCAGTCGCGCCACATTTCAAGCGGCGGAAGATCGCCCCACGCGGCGATGTCGCCACCGGCGCAGAAGGCCTTCCCCTCTCCGGAGAGGATCGCGACTCGCGCCTCGGGCGAGGCGTCGATGGCGCGCGCGGCGTCGGCGAGCGCGTTGATCATCGCGCGGTCAAGGGCGTTCAGCTTGTCGGGGCGTTTCAGGGTCAGGCGCGCGATCGGGCCTTCGAATAGAAGCTCGACGAAGGCGCTCACAGCGCCGTCTCCTTCGCCGGGCGCAGCGCAAGCTTGATCGGGGGGCTGTGAAACAGCGCCGCGTCCATCGTGCGGAGATCCTTCGCGACGCGCAGCGGGAACTCGGCTTGGGCCAGGACGTCACGCTCGAGCTCCACGCCCGGCGCGAGCTCGGTCACGGTCATGCCCTCCTTGGCAAGCCGCAGGACGCAGCGCTCCGTGACATAGACGATCTCCTGGCCCTGAGCGGCGGCGCGCGGGCCTGAGAACGAGATCTGCTCGACCGCTTCGACGAGTTTCCTCACCTTGCCTTCCTTGGCGATGGTGACGGCGCCGTCGTGGATCTCGAGCTTCGCGCCAGCGGTGAAATAGCCGGAAAAGACGATCTTTTTCGCGCGCGCTGTGATGTCGACGAAGCCGCCGGCGCCGGCGGTCACATGTGGCCGCACGCCGAGCTTGGAGACGTTGACCGAGCCGCCCTGGTCGATCTGCAGGAACGAAAGCAGCGACATGTCGAAGCCTGCGCCCTGAAAGTAGATGAACTGATGCGGCGACTGGACGATCGCTTCCGCATTGGAGGCGCAGCCGAACTGGAAGTCGAGCAATGGCACGCCGCCGACCGCGCCCTGCTCGATCACCCATGTCACGGCGCCGTGCAAGCCTTCCTCGATCAGGATTCGCGGCACGTTGGCCGAAATGCCGAAACCTATGTTGACCGCATCGCCCTCGCGCAGCTCCTGCGCGACACGCCGCGCGATGACCTTGGCGATGTCGAACTTCGGCGTTTCGAATGAGGACAGCGGTCGAAAGACCTCGCCCGATATCGCCGCCTCGTAGGCTGTGTGCGTCGTCTGCAGCTGATCCGGCGCGACCACGATGTAGTCGATCAGGATGCCCGGAACGACGACGTCGTGGGGCTTGAGAGTTCCCGCCGCCGCGAGGCGCTTGACCTGCGCGATGACGATTCCGCCGTTGTTGCGCACCGCGAGCGCTTGGTCGAGCGGCCCGAGAATGGCGCCCTCGTGCTCGTAGGAAAGGTTTCCGCGCTCGTCGGCGGTCGTCGCGCGAATGATAGCGACTTGCGGAATGATGCTGGGAAAGAACAGCCATTCATCCCCAGCAAAACTGACGCGTTTGACGATCGGATCGGCCGCCGCCTTGGCGTTCATCGCACAGCCCTCGTGGACTGGATCGACGAACGTCTCCATGCCGACCTTGGTCAAGACACCCGGCCGTTTGGCCGCGGCCTCGCGATGGATGTCGAACAGGATTCCGGACGGCACGTTGTAGGCCGGGATGGCATCGCCGGTGATCATCTTCCATATCTCCGGCGGTTCGGCCGACGATGGCCCCGACGGATAGGACCCGGCAAGGACGCGCGCGAGGCACCCTGGTTTGGCGAGGTGATCGATCCCCTTGACGCCCCACATGTCGCCAGCGGCGATCGGATGCAGCGTGGTGATGTCACGCGGGCGCCCCTCGGCGTCGAAGCGGGCGCCGATCGCCGCCAGCGTCGCATCGGGACAGCCGAGCGCCGATGAGGATGAAACCGTGACGATCGCGCCGTCGGGAATGAGACGGGCGGCGTCGGCGGCGGAAATCACCTTTGCTTTGGCCATCGCGTCGTCAGACGGTCAGATCGATGGGCGTCTCGGCGCCCGTGCGCGCCGCGGCGGCGGCCGAGATCGCGACGCTCAAGGACTTGACACCGTCCTCGCCAGTCGCCGAGGGAGCTCCCCGCCCTTGAACGGCGTCGTGGAACAGACGGACCGAGCGCGCATACAAGTCCTCATGATCGAGTTTGAGCAGCTCCTCGCCCGCCGCGGTCCGCAGAATCACATCGCCCTTCGGCGCCTGGGTCATACAGTCGCGGCCGATCAGCGAGCCGGCCTCTCCATGCACCTCGAAGCCGGTCGTTGCGTACTGGGTGGTGAAGCCATCGTGGAATTGCGCGAGCACGCCGCCCGAGAAGCGGATGACGCCCATGGCGCCGTCCTCGAGTCCTTCGCGGCCCATGCCGCCCTGGGAGGTCATCGCGATAACGGAGTGGGGCTCGGCGTCCAGGACGAAGCGCAGCGTGTCGGCGTCATGGACGGTGATGTCCAGAATGACCCCGCCCCCTGCGTCCGGCCTGTCGAGCCGCCACCCTTGCAGGTGGGGCGGCAGATAGACGGAGTGGAAGACGCGCGCGAAGAGCGGCTTGCCGATCCTGCCCGCCTTGATCGCCTCCCGCATCGCGCGATGCGTCGCCGCATTGCGGAGGTGATGGTTGGTGCCCATCACCACGCCGCGTTTGCGGCATTCCGAGACCATCGCGCGCGCGTCTTTCAGCGTCAGCGCGAGCGGCTTTTCACACAGCACGTGCTTTCCGGCCGCGGCCGCCGCGAAGACCTGGTCGCGGTGAAGGTCGTTGGTGGTGGAGATGTAGACCGCGTCCACGTCAGGGGCTTCGACAAGTTCCTTCACACTCGCCGTCGCGTGCGCGATTCCGTGCTTTTTTGCGTAAGCTCCCGCCCGGTCCGTGTTTGTGCTCATGATGGCGACGGCTTCGCCGCCATTGGCGCGAATGGCTCCGATCATGTGCTGTGCGGCGATCGTGCTCGCGCCGATCAGCCCCCAACGAAGTCCGGTCATCAATCTCCTCGCTCATATGGGCCGGCGGTCCGGCAGGATTTGCGAAGCGCCAAAGTCGTCGGACAGAGCACCGTTTCCGGCTCGAAGTCGCCGCTCGCGATATGCCGCATCAGGAGTTGGGCGGCGCGCGCGCCGAGATCACGAGCGTTGACGGCGACGCTGCTCAAGCCGGGAAGCGTGTGTTTGGCTTCCTCGATATCGTCGAAACCGATGACGTCGAACGCGACCCCGACCGGGACGCCGCTTTCCATCAGCGCGCGGGTGAGCCCGATCGCCACAACGTCGTTGAAACAGAGCGCCGCGGTCGCGGGGTCGGGGAGGCTGAAGAGCCGTGGCGTCGCCGTCGCGCCGCCGGTGTAATTGGTCATCGTTTCCAAGACCAGCGACAGGTCGAACGGAATTTTCGCCTCTTCCAGGGCGAGTCGGTAGCCAGCAAGCCTCTCCTCCCGCACTAGCATCGCCGACACGCCGCCAACAAAGGCGATGCGTCTGTGTCCGCTGGAGATGAGGTGGGCTGCGGCTTTGCGTGCGCCCTCCTTGTTCTCCGGGGCGACGAAGGACGCCTTGAGCCCCGGGAGGCGGCGCATCACCTGGACCACCGGCAATCCTGAAAGAAGGGGCTTCAGCTCGTTCGCCGAGGCGCCCATCGCCGGCGCGAGCACGAGCCCCGCGGCGCCGTGCTCGCGCATCGAACGGATCACCTGCTGCTGGCGGACCGGGTTTTCAGCGGTGTTGGCGAGGAAGGGGATATAGGCGCCACCCTGGCACGCCTGCTCGATGCCGATCGCAAGCTCGACATAGAAGGGATTCGACAGATCGTTGATGACCATGCCGATCACGCCGGACTTGGCGCCCCGCAGGGTCGCCGCCCCACGATGGTAAATGTAGCCAAGCTCGATCATGGCCTCGGAGACGCGCTCGCGGGTCGTCTCCGCGACGAGGGAGCTTCCGCCGAGAACGAGCGAGACGGTCGATTTCGAGACCCCCGCGCGCCGGGCGACGTCGACGATCGTCGCACGACTTTCGCGAAGCTCGACCTCCCTGTGCGCCCCACTGTTCATTCCGGCGTCCATTTGGCACGTTCCAAATCGCGCGGCGACCTTGCCGCCGGCAAAAGACCGACAATCCGTGGCGTCTTGTCGCTACAATTGGAACGTGCTAATCATCTGTAGACCAGCACTGCCGTGCCGTCAACCCATCTCAGGACCCGACTTGAGCGCCGCGATCCCTCAAAACGTCCTCGACGCCCTGACCGATATCGAGATGCCGCGTCTCACGTCCGAGAGGCAGGCGAAGGAGACGGTCGCGGCCCGCGGCTTCGCGATTCCCGTCCATCGAAGCGAAGCTCTCGTGCTCGGCAGCGGGGCGGCCGGGCTACGGGCGGCGGTTGAAATGAAGCGGGGCGGCCTCGACGTCCTGATCGTGACGCAGAGCGCCTTCGGCGGGACCTCCGCGTGCTCGGGATCCGACAAACAGACCCTCCACACCGCGAACACCGCAGGCCGGGGCGACGACTATCGCGCCATGGCGGAAGCGCTCGGCGCGGGCGGCGCCATGAACGATGACGCGGCCTATATCGAGGCGGTCGGGTCGCCGCGCGCGCTCGCTTCCCTGCAATTCATGGGGCTGCCGATCCCACAGGATCGCCTCGGCGGCGTGCTGCGCTATCAGACCGACCATGACGAAGCGGGCCGCGCCACGAGCTGCGGCCCGCGCACCTCGCGTCTCATGGTGCAGGCGCTGGCGAGGGAGGCGATCCGGCTCAATGTCCCCGCGTTCAACCAGACGACGGCGGTCCAGCTTCTCGTCGAACCCGGCGCGGACCCGCGCTGTGCGGGCGTCGTCGCAATGGCGCCGAGGCGGCGCACGGACGGCAATCCCCTGGGGCTCGTCGTGTTCTTGAGCGGAGCGACCGTCATCGCGACCGGAGGGCCCGGGGAGCTTTATCGCGACAGCGTCTATCCGAGACATTGCTTCGGCTCGCTCGGCCTCGCGCTGGAGGCGGGGCTCGAGGCTGTCAATCTCACCGAAAGCCAGTTTGGCATTGGCACCTCGCGCGACAATTTTCCATGGAACCTGTCCGGGACCTATGTCCAGGCGATGCCGTATATTTTTTCGCGCGACACGCGCGGGCAGGAACGCAATTTCCTTGGCGACACTTACCGGACGACGCAAGAACTGGCGTCGAACGTCTTCCGCAAAGGCTACCAATGGCCGTTCCATGCGACGCGGATGCTCGACTTCGGCTCGAGCCTTGTCGATCTCGCCATCATCAACGAGACGCGGGCGGGGCGCAAAGTGTTCATGGATTTCAACCGCAATCCGCGTGCCGTTCCGGGCGACGCCGACTTCGATCTCGACCGGCTCGACCCGGACGTGCGGGCCTATCTCGCCAGCGCTGGGGCGCTCCTGCGCAAGCCGGTCGATCGGCTTCGCAAGATGAACCCGCTCTCGATTGAGCTCTACAGGCGCTACAAATACGACATCGCGCGCGATCCGCTCGAATTCGCGGTTCTGAACCAGCACATGAACGGTGGCCTCGCCGTCGATGGCTGGGGCGCGACCAGCCTCGAAGGGTGCTACGCCGTCGGCGAGGCGGCCGGAACGCACGGCGTCACCCGTCCCGGCGGCGCGGCGCTCAACGCCGGCCAGGTTCTCGGTATGCGCTGCGCCGAACACGCAGTTGCCCGAAAGACGCTAGTCCCAAGGGCCCTTGCGCCGAGCCTGATCGAGGGCGCGGTCGGACGCATCCTCGACGTCCTCAAGCCCGACGGCTCCATCGCCGCCAAATCGATCCGGAACGAGGTCCAGGCGCGCATGAGCGATCATGCCGGCGTGTTCTGCAACGGCGCCGACGTGAACGCGGCTCTGGCCGCCGCGCGAGCCCTCAACGCGGCGATTCGCCGTGACGGGGTCGCCTATTCAAGCGCGGCGGAAGCCGTAAGGGCAATGCAATGGCGCCAAATTGCGCTCCTGTCCGAAGCGGTGCTCACCGTGCTCGCGCTCTACATCGCGCAAGGCGGCGGAAGCCGCGGAGCGCGAGCGATCTGCGCGCCGGACGGCGACCGGGCGCCGGAAACCCGGACCGGCGCGGTCGAAGGCGCCCGCTTCGTGTCCGAGCGCGCCGCGGACCGGGCCGAGCAGATTCATGTGCGATTCGACTCGGAGACCTTCGTCTGCGAGGCGCGCCCGATCCGCCGCCGCAAGCGCGAGGATAAGCCGTTCTTCGAACGCGACTGGCCCGATTTCCTGACCGGCGCCATTCACGATCCCGCTCACCAATCGTAAAGCCTCGGAAGGGCGGACCGCAGCTCTCAGTTTGTCGTCACGACCCGCACAGAGCCACGTCGGTCAAGAACGTCGACCACGACCTGCAACCCCGAGCGGCGCAACGCGACATCGACCGTCGCTCCGTCAAGGACGAGGTTGAGCAGCGTAACCTCACCGACGAAGTCAGGCAGCACGGGTCCCTCGAAAGTGATGTGAGACCTGTTGAGATCGAAGCCGAGCCCGAGACAGGATTGGAGCATGAAAAGCGGAGCTGCGGCCGCCCAGGCCTGAGGCATGCAGGCGACCGGATAGAAGGTTGGACCTCGGGTGCGACGGCGCACGAAGCCGCAGAACAGTTCGGGCAATCGCCGCAAGTCGATGTACGTCGAAGCGGCGAAAATCCCCTCAAAGATGCGCGCCGCCTCGCGCTTGTAGCCATAGCGGGCGAAGCCGGCGGCGATCAGCGCATTGTCGTGTGGCCAGACCGAGCCGTTGTGGTAGCTCATTGGATTATAGCGCGCCTCGGTCGCGGCGACCGTGCGCACGCCCCAGCCGCAAAAGGAAGCCGGCCCCATCAGCGTCCTCACCACCGCCTCGGCGCGCTCCGGCAGAGCGATGCCAGTCAGAAGGGCGTGGCCTGCGTTAGAGGCGCGCACCCGGCAGGGACGCTTTTCCCCGTCCAGGGCGAGCACATAGGCGCCGAGGGCCGGGTCGAAGAACGCCGCGTCGAAGGCCGCGCGCAACGCCTGCGCGCGCTCGTCAAACGCAACGGCGCGTTCCGGGCAACCTACGGCGCGAGCAATCGCCGCGGCCGCGCGCCAGGCGCCGAAGGCGTAGGCCTGGACCTCGACGAGCGCGATCGGTCCCTTTGCAAGCGCGCCGTCTGAGTGGAAAACGGAATCGCGGCTGTCCTTCCAGCCCTGATTGGCGAGTCCATCGGGGCTGCGGCGGCCATACTCGATAAAGCCGTCGCCGTCGCGGTCGCCATATTTCTCAAGCCACGAAAGCGCCGCCTCGATGTTGGGCCACAGCCGCTGGACCGTCGCCAAGTCGCCCGTGCGCTCCAGATAGGCCCCCGCTAGCATGACGAAGAGCGGCGTCGAGTCGACGCTGCCGTAATACCTGCGAAACGGCACTTCACCCAATTCCGCCATCTCGCCGCAGCGCACCTCATGGAGGATCTTGCCCGGTTCGGCATCGCTCGCGGGATCGAAGGTCGTCGCCTGGTTGGCGGCGAGATGGAGAAGCACGCCGCGTGAAATCGCAGGGTCGAGCCAGAGGGTCTCGAGCGAGGTGATCAGCGCGTCGCGGCCAAACACCGTGCTGAACCAAGGGATGCCGGCGTAAGGGAAAGGTCCCTCAGGCGTATCGGTAATCAGCGTGTAAAGGTCCGATATCGAGCGGCGAAGGGTCTCGTTGAAGATGTCGTTGGAGGTCACCATCGCCGCGGCCCGGGAGGACGATGTCCGCAACGCGCGCCGCGCCTCGCGGATCGCGCGAAAAACGACACCGTGCAGCGCCCCGCCGGAGCCCGCGCTGTCGCAACTCACCTCAAGCAGAAGAGTCTTCGCATGCTTCGGTTCGAGGTCGAGAAAGAAGGTCGCCAGATTCGCGCTCAACCGGTCAGGCTCAGGTTCGAAGCGAAGCGTCGTGGCGCGGCGCCGATCATCAAGCCCGCGATAGGCCAGCGTGACGCAGTCGGCGCCGAGATCAGGCGCCTGCATCGTCCCGCGTCGGAGCCGGTGCGCGCCGCGCACCTCGAACAGGTCCGCGAAATCGGCGGCAAAGGTGATATCGATCCTGATTTGTCGCGGCCGCTCGTCGAAATTACGCACCGACAGCCGGTCATAGCACGCGCCATTCCACAAAAAGCGGGAGCGTCGCAAATGCAGGAGGTCGTGCTCCAGGACCAGCTTCCCTCCTGAATCGAACAGATCGGGATTCGTCAGGTCGGAGGTGAAAGTCGCATTGTCGTCTCGCACGGTGGACGACAGCAGCAGTGGCCGTTGGCCCTCGACCGTCAAATAGAGATGAGACAGATAGCGCGTATCGCGGTGGAACAAGCCATCCGCAGTGCCCGACCCTGACAGGACGTCGCCGTTGTGGTCGAAGACTGCGAAGGTGTCGCCGTGTTTGAGCGTCCGAGGCCGCCGCTCCTGCAGCGAAACCGCCGCCGGAACGGAGAACTCCGCGGCGGACGCGTCCAACGTCGCGGACGCATCGACGATCGGTTCGGCTCCTGGCTTTTGCATTGTCGGATCCTCTGCTTCTCATGGCGCCGTTCGCAAACCACCTACGCCGGAATCGCGCAACCGTCGCTGCAAATGGCGGGAAAGTCTTGACTATCCGCTCGGCCCACGAGGTCGCGCCGAACCTAACGCACGCCTCGATGCAATCAAGCGCGCGCGAACGCGCTCGGCGCGGCACAAAGCGCTACGCCGCTTGCCGAGAGAGACGTTTGACTTCCTGCATGATGAGGGTTCGGTACGGCCCGTCGATCTGCAGCAGCCGCTCGGGTTCGCCGTCCTGCACGATCGTTCCCCTTTTCAAGAGGACGATCCGATCGAAATTCCGCAGTGTCGAGAGCCGATGCGCAGCGGCGATGACGGTCCGTCCCTGCATGAGGCGAGAAAGCGCGTCGCGGATCGCCTCCTCGACTTCGCTGTCGAGGGCCGATGTGGCTTCGTCCAAGAGAAGGATAGGTGAATTTTTCAGGAAGGCTCGCGCGATCGCGACGCGTTGGCGCTGACCACCGGACAATTGAGCGCCTCGGTCGCCCACCATGGTGTCGAGGCCAGCAGGCAGGTTCTCGATGAACTCGCCGCATCGAGCCGAGAGCGCCGCCTCCCAGACCTCTGCGTCGCTCGCTTCAGGACGGCCGTAGCGGATGTTCTCCATCAGCGAACGGTTGAGTAGCGGCGGGTCTTGCGGCACGACGGCGATCGCGTCTCTGAGGCTCTCCTGCGTAGCGCGCGAAATGTCGTGTCCATCAATCAGGATTCGACCGCTCGGGAGATCGTAAAATCTCTGCAGGAGCCCGATCAGGGTGGACTTGCCGCCTCCTGACGGTCCGACGAGGCCGACCTTTTGACCTGGTTCGACAGCTAGCGTGAACGCATCAAAAACTTGACGATTCCCGGGATAGGCGAAGCCGATGCGCTCGAAGACGATGCGCGCTCCGCCCTTCGGCGTGAGCGCGGCCGCTTGCGGATGGTCGGTAAGCTCATGGGGCGAGAGCAATGTAACGAGCGCCTCCGACAGACGGGCGAAGTGTTGCGTGACGTCGACCAGCGCGACAGCAAAATCCCGCGTGGCGCTGAGCACCGAGACGCCCAGCGTGCAGACCAGCACCACGTCGCCAACCGTAGCCTCGTGGCGTTGCCAGAGACGGATCACCCACGCAAGCAAACCGACAATCAATATGACGGTGACGCCAGCGTGCGTCACTCTCAGCCTCTCGAGATAGAGCAAGCTGCGGCTACGGGCTTTCAGCTCCTTCGCTACGGTCGCGTCAAAGCGGCGTTGCTCGCGAGATAGGCCGCCGAACGCCTTCACCAGCGAGATATTGCCGATGACGTCGATCATTTCGCCGTCTACGGCGGCCGCTTTGTCGGCGAAGTCATGATGCAACGGTTTGCCGGCGGCCGCGATGTGGAAAATAACGACAATCATCCCGCAGGAGCCCACGGCGAGCACGCCGGCCATCCATCCGCTGACGATGGCGAGATATGCAACTGCTGCGATGGTCGCCAGGCACGGTGGCGCGACATTCCAGACGAACATGTTCTCAATCGTGAAAACCGCGTTCGACGTCGCTGTCACTCGGCTCGTCAACATGCCGGGCATCCGCTTAGCGAAATAGCCCGGCGCGTGACCGGTCAGATGTCTGAAAAGATCGGCGCGGATGTCACCCGTCACGCGCACGAAGGTATAGCTGCCGACGAGCCCCGCCACGCGCCAGAACAGGTTGTCCGCCGCGATGAAGAACAGCACAACGCCGAAGGCAAGCCAGGGACTTCCGCTTTTCGATGGCGCCGACAACGAGTCGACCAGTCTCTTGACGCCGTATTGCGTGCTGACTGAACATGCCACCGCCGCCAGCACGGCGGCGGCGATTGCGGCATGAGGCGCCGCCCGGGCTCGCACATAGCGGCCGAGAAACGCGAGCGTCCGATGTCCATATTGGGTGAAGTCGTCGCCTTCGTTCATCCGCAAACAAATGTTTGGACAAAAATGGGTCAAAGTTTGGCGAAGCACGCACTTGTCCAAAATCTTACATCGGCGCATCGCTCGCGAAGAGGGTTTAATGCTGGAACTTGTTTCCGCGCAAGGCGTTTAAGGCCGTTGGGGCGCTGTGGCCAACTCCTGAAATCGTTCGTTGCATAGCGCCGGTGTTGTCGCCGACCGGAGGGAAAATTGCGGATTGCCCAGATATCGCCGTTGACTGAAGCCGTGCCGCCGAAGCTCTACGGCGGAACCGAACGGGTCATCTCATGGCTCACTGAAGAGCTGGTCGCGCTCGGCCATGAGGTCACGCTGTTTGCAAGCGGGGATTCTGTAACCAGTGCGCGGCTCGAAGCGATGTGGCCGACCGCGGTCAGACTCGACGGGTCGGTGCGCGATCCCAACGCGCTTCATATGAGCATGATCGAACAGGTCGCACGAAGGGCGAAGGAGTTCGATCTAATTCACTTTCATCTCGATTATTACCCTTTTTCGGTGATGTCCCGGCAGTCGACGCCCTTTCTCACAACTCTGCACGGGCGTCTCGATTTGCCTGAACATGAGCCAGTCTTCTCGACCTTCCCCACTGTTCCGTTGGTATCGATTTCAAACGCGCAGCGACGGCCGGCGCCGGATGCGAACTGGATTGGCACGGTTTATCATGGGATGCCGCTGGATCTCCTGAGGCCGGCGGCGGGGAACCCGTCCTATCTCGCTTTTTTGGGGCGCATTTCGCCAGAGAAGCGGGTCGATCGGGCCATTCATATCGCCGAGCGCTGCGGCCTGCCGCTCAAGATCGCGGCGAAAGTGGACGCGGCTGATCACGACTATTTCGAGGAGATGATTAAGCCCCTACTCACGAAACCGAATGTCGAATTTATCGGCGAGATTTCCGATGCGCAAAAGTCCGAGTTTTTGAGCAATGCATTCGCGCTGCTCGTGCCGATCGACTGGCCGGAGCCCTTCGGACTGGTCATGATTGAAGCCATGGCTTGCGGCGCGCCGGTCATCGCTTTCAATCGTGGCGCCGTTCCCGAATTGATCGAAGATGGTGTTACCGGCTTTGTTGTCGAGGACGAAACCAGCGCCGTCGGCGCTGTGCGGCACATTTCGCGCTTGTCGCGTACAATGATCAGAAGGCGCTTCGAAGAACGGTTCACAGCACGCCGCATGGCGAGAGACTATTTGGCGATTTACCGAGATTTGGTCGGCGCCACTGCGCTTCGCCCAAGGATAGCGGCGGTCTCGGGCTAACAGGTCATTGCCCGTTCTGTTGAGCGCGACGCATCGCGCTTCGCGCCATCAAGGCGATGATCGGTTCCAATCATCGAGTCCTGGTGTCATCAGTCCTCGCCTGGCGGCGGCCGTGTTTCGGGCATCGTCAGGGCCATGGCCGCCAGACCTACCAGGCCGAATCCCGCCATCATCAGAAAAGCCGTCTGGCTGTCGAAACGATCGCTCACATATCCCGCAAGCGTGGTGCTGATCGACGCGCCGATGCCGACCGCGCAGCCGACCGCGCCTTGGGCCAGGTTGAAATGACCCGTGTTTCCGGAAACGTCGGCGACGATCAGGGGAACCAACACCGCGAGCGCCGCGCCGGATACGCCATCGAGCAGCTGCGCCCCCATCAGGAGATAAGGGTCGACCAGGGACGCAAACAACAGGCCGCGGATCGCCAGGGCGGCGAAGCAAAGAACAAGCAATGGGCGCCTGCCCCATAGCTCGGCCTTGCGCCCGACCCAGGGGGAAAGCACCGCGACGATGAGTTGAGGCGCGACGATCGAGGTCGCGACCATAATGGTGGCGAACCTGGCGGACCGCAACGTCATCATGCTTGCGGCCAACGGTAGCATGGCGGCGTTGGCGAGTTGGAACAAAGCGACGCAGCCGGCGAAGATCAGGAGCGGCCGGATCGTAAATAGCCTGAGCAGCCCGTTTATCGGATTTTTATGCCCGGGTTTTGCGACGCCGCCATGAGCCCTCGTTGGATCGATTTCCATAGCCTGTATGTGGAAGAGGGCGAACAGGGCCGGCGCCGACATGCTCGCCACGAGGATGAAGGCCGCGCGGTCAGAAATATAATAGGCGAAAGCGCCCATGCCGGCCGCGGCGAGGCCTGAACCCACCGAAGCGAACGAGGCGTTGCGGCCGAGGCGGATACTGATGAATCGCTGGCCCACAAGGCCGAGACTGATCGCCGCGATCGCCGGGCCAAGCACACAGCTTGCGCCTGCCTGCAGGATTCGTGAGGCGAATACGACAGGGAAGATCGGCGAGAGGGCAAGCGCGAAGGCGCTGATCCCGACGGCCGCGACGGCCGCGGCCGCCACCCAGCGCACCGAGCGCGCGGCGTCGACGATCGCGCCGCCCGGAATCTGGCCGACCAGGCCCACGAAAGCGCCGACGCTCAGGACAAGGCCGATGTCGGTTTGAGTCCATTTTTGCGTAGTCAGATAAACCGAGACGAAAGCGCCGAATCCGGTCTGCACATCGGCCAGAAAGAAGACGAACCAGTCGAGCCCGCGCAGGCTCGCGCCAGACGGAACAGGAGAGCCTCTTCTCTGGCGATCCGGATGCGAAGGCGCCGCCGCGGCCCGCGCGGCCTCGCCAGGTAATTTCGTTCTGGGCGGTCCGGCTCCTAGGAAATCGGACATGAGTTCCCTGGAGCGTCAGTCCGAAAGCGGGTCATTGCATCGAAAACGAGCGACCGAGCGCAGCTTCTAGGGCTTCGCGCTCGGGCCTCCGATCATCACAACCGGCTCGGCCGCTTTGTAAACCGGGGCGACGCGCAATTGATCCTTGGTCAGATTGACGACAACCGCGCCGGCCTTCTTTGGGTCGAAATGCAGCGAGCGCCAGTCGACCGCGATCTTGCGAGAGCCGACGCCCAGAAAGCCGCCAAAATCGATAATGGCGGCTCTGACCTCGCCACTGCGGTCGACGATAATGTCGTCGATGTGCCCCATGTTGTCGCCGGTCGAACTCAGCGCTTCGATGCCGAGAACGCTCTCGAGCTGCTCGCCGTCGACGACAGTGGCGGGAACGCTCGTCTTTTCCTCCTTGCTTTTATCGTCATTCTGCGGGGAGGACGCGGCAGCGGCTTGCTGCGAGGGCGGGGTCACTTCTGTTTGAGGCGAAGGCGCCGCTTGCGCCAGATGCCACGGCTCTGCTTCGGAGCTGCGCGTCGCAGCTATCACCGGCTGTTGCGCCGCGAACAGCGCAACGGCGACAAGGACCGCCGCCTCCTGCCTGCTGCGGCGACGGCCGCAGAGGATACGCCGCGCGAAGGCGCCGAATGTCGGCATGGCCTTGCGTCCCTTCATCCTTATCGCCCGGGTTAATCAACTCGGACGTTGCAGACCGCCGGGTCTATTGCATCGAGGATCCCAGTTCAATCGTCACGCGCCGGTTGAGGCCGCGATACGCCGCGCGCTCGAGGCCGGAGCGGGCGCTCAGCCCCATTGCGCTGCCCCTTTGACCGCGGCCAGGGCGCCAGGCTCGAGTTCGCAGTAAAGCAGCCGGTCCGGATCCACCGGTCCCGGCAGCGATATGTGGCCCTTGGGCGTGCGTTGAAATCCCATTCGCGCATAGTAGGGCTCATCGCCGACCAGAATGACGAGCTTCCAGCCGGCCGCCTTCGCCGCCTCGAGCGAGCGATTGACCAGCGCCTCGCCGATCCCCTGGCTGCGGAACACCGGCTCGACGATCAACGGCCCGAGCAGCAGCGCCGGGGCGGCGCCGATGGCGATCGGCGTCATCGCCGAGGCGCCGACCAAGAGCGTGCCGACGCGGGCGACGAAGCTCAAGGTCGGATCGACGGCAGTCCGCTCACGGATGCGGTAGGCGGCGCGCGCGAATCGGCCCGGGCCGAACACACGTTCGTTGAGGCGTTCGATCGGCTCGGAATCGTCGTCCGTCGCCGGCTCCAGAATGAGAGGGAGGTCGGGCATCCAACGGCTCTAGCACGTCGATGCGGCGCGGACAGCCTTCCTTCAGGCGCCCACCAGATTGGGGTCGCGCCAGGCCCGCTCGAACGGCAGTCGCCACGCATGCGGCGCGATCAGCTGATAGATGGCTTGCGGTCCCCAGCTGCCAGGCGCGTAGATCTTGACCGGCGGCGGAGAGTCGAGCAGCGGCGTCGAGACTTCCCACAGCCGCTCGATGCCCTCCGCCGAGCAGAACAGCGTGTGATCGCCGCGCATCGCGTCAAGGATCAGTCGCTCATAGGCCTCCAGAACGTCGCCGCCCATCCCGGTTTCGTGCATGGCGAACTGCAGGCTCTGCTTGTTGAGCCGCATCCCCGGTCCCGGCCGCTTGCCGTAGAATGAGAGCGACACCTTGGATTCGTCGGCAAGATCGAAGGTCAGGTGATCGGGCCCTTGTGCGCTGATGCCGGAATCGCCCGGGAACATGCTCTTCGGCGGTTCGCGGAAGGCGATCGAGATGATCCGCTGGCCCTCGGCCATACGCTTGCCAGTGCGCAGGAAGAACGGCACGCCAGCCCAGCGCCAATTGTCGATGAAGCATTTGAGCGCGATGAAGGTCTCGGTGTCGGATTCCGGATCGACGCCCGCCTGTTTGCGGTAGCCGATGAACTGGCCGCGCACGACGTCGGCCGGTTCGACGGGCGTCAGCGAGCGGAAAACCTTGTTCTTCTCCTCGCTGATCGGACCGGGCGCGAGCGAAGTCGGCGGCTCCATCGCCATGAAGCCGAGAATCTGGAAAAGGTGCGTGACGACCATGTCGCGATAAGCGCCGGTCTGCTCGTAGAAAGCGATGCGATTGCCGATGTCGAGCGTCTCCGGCACATCGATCTGCACGTGGTCGATGAAATTGCGGTTCCAGATCGGCTCGAAAAGGCCATTGGCGAACCGAAAGGCGAGGATGTTTTGCGCCGGCTCCTTGCCGAGGAAATGATCAATGCGAAAAATCTGGTCTTCAGCGAACACCGTGTGCAAGGCGTCGTTAAGCGCGATCGCGCTCTCGATATCGGTGCCGAACGGCTTCTCCATGATGACGCGCGAGCCCTTGGCGAGATCGGCCGCGCTCAGCATTTTGATCGCCGACAGGGCGGCGTTCGGCGGCACGCTCAGGTAGTTGACGAGCTGGGTCTCCTCGGCGAAGGACTTCTCGGCCTTCTCGACCGCTTCCTTGAGCGCGCCGGGGCCGGACGCGATCGGCACATAATCCAGCGTCGCTTCGAACGCGGGCCATGCCTCCCTGTTGGGTCTATGCTCGTGTTGATCGAACACCGCGTCGCGGGCGAGGGCGCGGAAGCCCTCGGCGTCGATTGTATCGAGCGACACGCCGATGATTCGGCATTTCGCAATGAACCCGGCGGAGACGAGGTGAAAGAGGCCGGGCAAAAGCTTCTTGTGGGCGAGATCGCCGGTCGCGCCAAATAGGACGACGACCTGAGGCAGTTTGGGACCCACACCAACTGGTATCTTCGCCATGGCGCCATCCACCCTTCCAATTGACCCGAGCGCGAGTCTCCCGTAGCGCTGCGACAGTCTTGAGACAGGCCCGAGCCGGCGGCCCGAACGAATTCACCGCCGTAATCTTAAGCTCGCCCAGCCGTCGAGATCGATCCGCTCGGCCAGATGCAAGCCCTGCGCCCGCCAGGATGCAAGCACGCCCGCGACATCTGCAAGAAGCAGGCCGGACACGATCGCATCGCCGTCGGGTTCCATGACCGAAGCGAGCGATGGCGCGAGCAGCCGCAAGGGCCGCGCCAGAATGTTGGCGAACACGAGGTCGTAAGGCGCGCCCTCGCGTAAGCGTGCGCTCTCCACCCCGCGCGAGACCACCGCCTGGCAAAAAGCGCCGACGCCGTTCAGCCTGGCGTTCGCGTTGGCGACCGAGACGGCGACGGGATCGATATCGCCGAGCCAGACCTTGCGGCGCAGGATTTTCGTAGCGGCGATGGCGAGCACGCCCGCGCCGCACCCGACGTCGAGAACGCGGCCGGTCCTTGAGAAATTGCGGCGGCGCCTAAGCAGGCGGTCGAAATGCAGGAGACAGCCGCGCGTCGTGCCGTGATGGCCGGTGCCGAAGGCGAGCCCCGCCTCGATCTCGATCGCGATGTCGTTCACCTTGACGCGCGCGCGGTCGTGGCTCCCATGGACGAGAAAGCGCCCGGCCCGAACGGGCTTGAGGCCGGCAAGCGAATTGGCGACCCAGTCGCGCTTCTCGGTCAGCCCGAAGGTCGCGGAGGCGGCCGTCGCTTCGTCCGAGGCTGCGGCTGTCAGCGCCCGGATCGCCGCCTCGTCCGGCTCTGAGCCAAAATAGGCCTCCATGAGCCAGGCCTTGCCGCCGCCCGGCCAAGGATCGTCAGTCTCGAACGCGGTCGCCGCCGCCTCGGCCGACTCGAAGCTCTCGACGATCAGATCCGCGACCGCGCGGGCGCGGCGCTCGTCGCTGACGAGCCGCATCCTATGCGCCGCGTTGTTGGGCGGCAGGCCTTCGAGCATGACCGTCTCCCGCCGCGGCCCATGCGCCAGTTAGCGCATTCGCCAGCGTTTGTTTTTTCGAACCGGGTCTTTTCAAGGCGGTTATGGACGATTCAAATAAAAAAATCAGGACGCGTCTCAAGCCTTTTGCATTCTGCTTCAAACGCCTTTCGTCGCGCTTCCTCCCGGGGTCGCGCGCCGGCAGGCAGATTGCGACGAATGGAAAAATAGCGCGACCTTCGGCAAAAAAGTGCGGCATCGCGCGGTTGAGACAGAATTCTTGAGAGTGAAATGGGCTCTTATAGCGTTGGCTCTTGGACGGCCCTCTTTGCGGGAATTGGAGTGACAGTTTACTCAATCCCCAATTCAAAGCCTTTTCTCGCCGCCGATCACGCCGACGCGGCCACGGGAGCGGCGCCAACAGGAGCACGAGGGCGGCGTTTGGTTAAGTAATACCACTTCCCGTTGACTAGAACTTATATGCCCAATCCCTCATTGCGATGGAGATGACGCGCCATGGCTGTTCCGTGAGCCTGTTCCATGCGTCGCAGCAGTGATCGACGATGTTGTCGTAGTCGAAGAAGACCCGGTTTGAGAGCCAGTTTTCGCGCATGGACTGCCAGACGTTCTCGACCGGGTTGAGTTCGGGGCATTTGGCTGGGAGCAGCAGCAGGGTTAGGTTTTTCGGGACGTCGAGCTTTGGCGAG